>NZ_JBIVUF010000010.1:0-315847 GCF_044757085.1 Streptomyces sp. NPDC091376
CTCGTGCCCGGCGGCGGGGGCCCCCGGCGCCCGGGCCCACCCGCGCGCTGGCGGCCGGGGTGACGGGGGGCCGCCGGGGGGGGGGGGGGGGGCGGGGGGGGGGGGGGGGGCCCCGGCGCCCCCCCGCGGCGCTCTTCGTCCGACGAGTCGGCGTCAGTGGTTGCGGGGGAAGCCCAGGTCGACGCCGATGTGGCCCTCGGAGGGGTCGGGCCAGCGGGTGGTGACGACCTTGCCGCGGGTGTAGAACTGCACGCCGTCGTTGCCGTAGATGTGCAGGTCGCCGAAGAGCGAGTCCTTCCAGCCGCCGAAGGAGTGGTAGCCCACCGGGACCGGGATCGGCACGTTGACGCCGACCATTCCGGCCTCGACCTCCAGCTGGAAGCGGCGTGCGGCGCCGCCGTCGCGGGTGAAGATCGCGGTGCCGTTGCCGAACGGCGAGGAGTTGATGACCGCGAGGCCCTCCTCGTACGTCTCGGCGCGCAGCACGCACAGCACGGGGCCGAAGATCTCGTCCCGGTAGGCGTCGGAGTCCGTGGCGACCTTGTCGAGGAGGGACAGGCCGATCCAGTGGCCGTCCTCGAAACCGTCCACCGTGTAGCCCGTGCCGTCGAGCACGACATCGGCGCCCTGGTCCGCCGCGCCGTGGACGTACGAGGCGACCTTGTCGCGGTGGGCCTTGGTGATGAGCGGGCCCATCTCGGACGTCGGGTCGTTGCCCGGGCCGATCTTGATCTTCTCCGCCCGCTCGCGGATCTTGTCGACGAGCTCGTCGCCGATCGCGCCGACCGCGACGACCGCGGAGATCGCCATGCAGCGCTCGCCCGCGGAACCGTACGCGGCGGAGACGGCGGCGTCCGCGGCCGCGTCCAGGTCCGCGTCCGGGAGGACGAGCATGTGGTTCTTGGCGCCGCCGAGCGCCTGGACGCGCTTGCCGTTGGCGGAGGCGGTGGTGTGGATGTGCCGGGCGATCGGCGTCGAGCCGACGAAGGAGATCGCCGAGACGTCAGGGTGCTCCAGGAGACGGTCCACCGCGACCTTGTCGCCGTGGAGCACGTTGAAGACACCGTCCGGCAGGCCCGCCTCGGCGAGCAGCTCGGCGATCTTCAGCGACGGCGACGGGTCCTTCTCGCTCGGCTTGAGGACGAAGGTGTTGCCGCAGGCGATGGCGAGCGGGAACATCCACATCGGCACCATCGCCGGGAAGTTGAACGGGGTGATGCCGGCGACGACACCGACGGGCTGGCGGATGGACGCCACGTCCACCCGGTTCGACACCTGGGTGGACAGCTCGCCCTTGAGCTGCGTGGTGATCCCACAGGCCAGGTCCACGATCTCCAGACCGCGGGCCACCTCACCGAGCGCGTCCGAATGGACCTTGCCGTGCTCCGCGGTGATCAGCTCGGCGATCGCGTCACGGTTCGCGTCGAGCAGCGCGCGGAAGCGGAAGAGGATGGTGGTGCGCTGGGCCAGGGAGGACGTGCCCCAGGTCTCGTACGCGGCCTTCGCCGCGGCGACCGCCGCGTCGACCTCGTCGACGGAGGCCAGGGCGACCTGCGTGGTCACGGCCCCGGTCGCCGGGTCGGTGACCGGGCCCCAGTTGCCGGACGCGCCCTCGACGGTCTTGCCACCGATCCAGTGGTTGACGGTCTTCGTCATGTCGGAAAGCTCCTTCGGGTCCCTCAGAGATGGCGGCGTCGGGCTGCGACTTGCCGGTCGTACTCACCTCGTGCCTTGACCGCCGACGGGCGGGTCGCGGTCTCGGCCACAGGAACATCCCACCACGCCTGCGCCGGGGGCGCGCCCGACACAGTGTCTGCCGTTTCGGTCTCGGTGTAGACACATGTGGGGCGGTCCGCCTCACGCGCCTCAGCGAGGGCTTCGCGCAGGTCACGCACGGTCTTGGCGCGGATGACCCGCATCCCGAGGGACTCCGCGTTGGCCGCGAGGTCGACCGGGAGCGGCGCTCCCGTGTACGCCCCGTCGGACTCTCTGTAGCGGTAGGCCGTGCCGAACCGCTCGGAGCCGACCGACTCGGACAGTCCGCCGATCGACGCGTATCCGTGGTTCTGCAGGACGACCACCTTGATCGGGATGTTCTCCTGCACCGCGGTCACGATCTCGGTCGGATTCATCAGATACGTACCGTCACCGACGAGCGCCCACACCGGCCGTCCGGGCGCGGCCATCGCGACGCCGATCGCGGCCGGGATCTCGTATCCCATGCACGAGTAGCCGTACTCGACGTGGTACTGGTCGCGGGAGCGGGCGCGCCACAGCTTGTGGAGGTCCCCGGGGAGCGAACCGGCCGCGTTGATCACGATGTCGTCCTCGGTGACCAGGCCGTCGAGCACGCCGAGGACCTGCGGCTGCGTGGGGCGCATGTCCTCGTCCGCCGCCTCGTAGGCGGCGTCGACGCGGTGCTCCCACCGCTCCTTGGCGTCCGTGTACTCCGTCGCGTAGCCGTCCTCCACATGGTGGCCGTGGAGGGAGGCCATGAGGCCGTGGAGGCTCGCCCGGGCGTCCGCGACGAGCGCGAGCGCGGAGAGCTTGTGGGCGTCGAAGCCGGTGATGTTGAGGTTGAGGAAGCGGACTCCGGGACGGGTGAAGAGGGTGGCGGAGGCGGTGGTGAAGTCGGAGTAGCGGGTGCCGACGCCGATGACCAGGTCCGCGGCGCGCGCCAGCTCGTCGGCGGTCGCGGTGCCGGTGTGGCCGATGCCGCCGACGTCCTGCGGATGGTCGTGGCGGAGCGAGCCCTTGCCCGCCTGGGTCGAGGCGACGGGGATGCCGGTGGCCTCGGCCAGCGTCTTCAGGGCCATCTCCGCGCGGCTGTGGTGCACGCCGCCGCCCGCGACGATCAGGGGACGCCGGGCCGACCGTACCGCCGCTGCCGCCGCCGCCAGTTGGTCCGGGTCGGGCTGCGGACGGCCTACGTGCCAGACGCGCTCGGCGAAGAACTCCTCGGGCCAGTCGTACGCCTCCGCCTGCACGTCCTGCGGAAGCGCGAGCGTGACCGCGCCGGTGGCGGCCGGGTCGGTGAGCACCCGCATCGCCGCGAGTGCGGCAGGGATCAGCGCTTCGGGGCGGGTGATCCGGTCGAAGTACGCCGACACCGGGCGCAGGCAGTCGTTGACGGACACGTCGCCCGCGTACGGGACCTCCAGTTGCTGGAGGACCGGGTCGGCGGGGCGGGCCGCGAAGACGTCGCCGGGGAGGAGAAGGACCGGCAGGCGGTTGATGGTGGCGAGGGCGGCGCCGGTGACCAGGTTGGTGGCGCCCGGCCCGATGGAGGTGGTGACGGCGTGGGTGGAGAGCCTGCCCGACTGGCGGGCGTGGCCGACGGCCGCGTGCACCATCGCCTGCTCGTTGCGGCCCTGGAAGTAGGGCATGTCCTCGGCGGATTCGAGGAGGGCCTGGCCGATCCCCGCGACATTGCCGTGGCCGAAGATGCCCCAGGTGGCGCCGATCAGCCGCTGTCTGTGACCGTCGCGCTCGGCGTGCTGACGGGCCAGGAAGCGCACCAGCGCCTGGGCGACGGTCAGCCTCTGTGCGCTCATCGGTAGCCCTCCGTGTGGTCGGGGTGGAAGCAGATCCGCCATTCCCGCTCGGGCCCGGGGCCCGCCATGACGTTCAGGTAGTACATGTCGTGCCCGGGAGCGGCGATGGACGGGCCGTGCCATCCGTCGGGGACGAGGACGGCGTCTCCGCTGCGGACCTCGGCGAGCAGATCGGTGCCGCCCGGGCGGGACGGGGACACCCGCTGATAGCCGAATCCGTGCTCGCCCCGGATCTCGAAGTAGTAGATCTCCTCCAGCTTCGTCTCCTCGCCGGGCCGCTGCTCGTCGTGCTTGTGCGGCGGGTACGACGACCAGTTGCCGCCCGGGGTCAGCACCTCGACGGCGATGAGACGGTCGCAGTCGAAGGAGCCGGCGGCGGCGAAGTTGTTCACCCGGCGGGCGCAGCTGCCCGAGCCCCGGTCCTCGACGGGGACCTCCGGCGCGGGGCCGTGGCGAGCGGGGAGTCGTCGCTCGCATTTCGCTCCTGCCAAAGCGAAGCGGCCTCCCGCGCCGGAGGCGATCTGCGCATGGGCGTCGCGCGGAACGTACGCGAAGTCGGTGACTCCCGCGAACACGCTGTCCCTGCCCAGCAGTTCCATGGTGATGCCTTCGGTCTGCACCGTGCATCCGCCGCTCAGCGGCAGCACGATCCACTCGCTGTCCCCTGTGCCCAGGAGGTGGGAGCCGCCCGGGGGAAGCTCCAGGATCCGCAGCGCGGAGTAGCCCCAGCCCGCCGTCTTGGGATCGATGTCGAGCGCGTACGGCCCGTCGGCCGCGGTACCCGCCCGTACGTGCCTGTCGTGTGCGGTGTCCCTGTGGTCCATGAGTTCTCCGTACCCCCTAGAGCAGCCCTACGGCCGTATCGACCGCTCCCGCGACGTCTCCGTCGACCGGATAGAGCAGCGAACGGCCCACCACCAGACCCTGGACGGTGGGAAGTTGCAGCGCGCCCCGCCACTTCTCGTACGCCGCCGCCTGGCCGTCGGCGGAATCGCCCACGTCACCGCCGAGGAGCACCGCGGGCAGCGTCGAGGTCTCCATCACCTGTGCCATGTCGTCGGGGTCGTCGGTGACGGGAATCTTCAGCCACGTGTACGCCGAGGTGCCGGCGAGGCCCGACGCGATGGCGATGGAGCGGGTGACCGCCTCGGCGGACAGATCGTTGCGCAGGACCCCGTCCACCCGGCGGCAGATGAACGGCTCGACGAAGACCGGCAACCGGTGGGCCGCCATCTCGTCGATGGCGCGGGCGGTGGAGTGGAGAGTGGCGAGGGAACCGGGGTCGTCGTAGTCGATACGGAGGAGCAGCTTCCCCGCGTCGAAGCCGAGCCGGTCGAGGTCCTCCGCGCGGTGACCGGTGAACCGGTCGTCCAGTTCGAAGGCGGCGCCCGCGAGACCGCCCCGGTTCATCGAGCCCATGACGACCTTGTCGTCGAGGGCACCGAGCAGGAGGAGGTCCTCCAGGATGTCGGCCGTGGCGAGGACGCCGTCGACGCCGGGACGCTCCAGCGCGGTGCAGATCCGCTCCAGGAGGCCGAGGCGGTTGGCCATGGCGAGCCGCTGGTCGCCGACGGAGAGCGCGCCTCGGGCCGGATGATCGGCTGCGATGATCATCAGGCGGCCGCTGCTCCCGACGAGCGGGCGCCTGCGCCGGCGGACGGCCGCTTCGGCGACGGCCTCGGGGTGATGAGCCCTGATCCTGACGAGGTCGGCGACATCGACGCGGGTCACGACGCCGCTCCGGACTCCGAAGCCTTCCCGGATTCCGGCGCTGCTCCGGGCGCCGAAGCCTTTCCGGATGTCGTCGCCGGCCCGGATGCCGTCGCCATCCCGGGCCGGGGAGCGGAGGTCGGGTCGGGACCGGGAGTGAGGTCGGGAGCGGAGGTCGGGACGGGACCGGGTGCGTGGCCGTCGAGGAGGGCGTCCACCTCGGCGGCGTAGGGCATCGCCGAGGAGCAGGCGAGCCGGGCGGCGACGATCGCTCCCGCGGCGTTCGCGAACCGCATCACCCGCTCCAACTCCCAGCCGGCCAGCAGTCCGTGCACCATGGCCCCGCCGAACGCGTCTCCCGCACCGAGCCCGTTGACCACATCGACCTCCACCGGTGGAACTTCGGCGGTCGTGCCGTCCCGGCGTACGGCCAGCACCCCCTTCGGCCCCTGCTTCACCACCGCCAGCTCGACTCCCGCCCCGAGCAGCGCCCGGGCCGCGGCGTACGGCTCGCGCTCGCCGGTCGCGATCTCGCACTCGTCGAGATTGCCGACGGCGACGGTCGCATGGGCGAGCGCCCGGGCGTAGTACGGGCGCGCCTCGTCCGGGGCCGTCCGTGCCGTGCCCTCCCAGAACATGGGCCGCCAGTCCAGGTCGAACACGGTCGTCCCGGACTTCGCCCGGTGCTCCAGCGCAGCCAGGGTCGCGGCCCTGCTCGGCTCGGCGCACAGCCCCGTGCCGGTCATCCAGAACACCCGCGCCGAACCGGTCGCCGCCAAGTCCAGCTCATCCTTGTGCAGTTCGAGATCGGGCGCTTTGGGCTGCCGATAGAAGTACAGCGGGAAGTCGTCCGGCGGGAAGATCTCGCAGAAGGTGACGGGCGTCGGCAGCCCCGGCACCGGCGTCACCCAGCGGTCGTCGACCCCGAACTCGCGCAGCGCCTCGTGGAGATACTCCCCGAAGGCGTCCTGCCCGGTGCGGGTGATCACCGCGGTGCGCCGGCCGAGCCGGGCGGCCGCGACCGCCACGTTGGTGGCGGAACCGCCGAGGAACTTCCCGAAGGTGTCGACCCGCGCCAGGGGAACCCCGGTCTGGAGGGGGTAGAGGTCCACTCCGATCCGGCCCATCGTGATCACGTCGTACGGCTGAGGCATACGTGTCCCTTCGGTTCCACGCCCGGCTGTTCCCTGGTCTAGCCCGCCTCCCGGAGCACTGTCAACATTTTGTCCTTACATTCGGACGAAAGCTTGACACCTTTCTCCGGCGGCCGGAAAGCTGACCGCCATGACCTCCTCCGCACCCTCGCTCAACCGCATCCGGATCGGGTCGGCCCCGGACTCCTGGGGCGTGTGGTTCCCCGACGATCCGCAGCAGGTCCCCTGGCAGCGCTTCCTCGACGAAGTCGCTCGGGCCGGTTACGAGTGGATCGAACTCGGCCCCTACGGCTACCTCCCCACCGACCCCGCCCGGCTCGCCGAGGAGACCTCCGCCCGGGGGCTCAAGGTCTCGGCCGGAACCGTCTTCACCGGACTGCACCACGGGCCGGCCGTCTGGGAGAAGACCTGGGCCCATGTCGCCGACATCGCCGCTCTCACCCGCGCGATGGGGGCGGACCATCTCGTCGTCATCCCCTCCTTCTGGCGTGACGACAAGACCGGCGAGGTGCTGGAGGACCGCACCCTCACGGCCGGACAGTGGCGCGACCTCGCCACTCAGACCGAGCGTCTCGGCCAGGAGGTCGGCGACCGGTTCGGGCTGCGGATCGTCGTCCATCCGCACGCGGACACCCATATCGACAGCGAGGACAACGTCAGCCGCTTCCTCGACGCGACCGACCCGGATCTGGTCTCGCTCTGCCTGGACACGGGGCACTACGCCTACTGCGGCGGTGACAGCGTCAAGCTCATCGAGACCTACGGCGAGCGGATCGGCTACCTCCATCTCAAGCAGGTGGACCCGGAGGTCCTCGCCGAAGTGACCGCGAACGAGATGCCGTTCGGCCCTGCCGTGGCCCGTGGTGTGATGTGCGAACCGCCGGCCGGCGTACCCGCCCTGGAGCCGGTGCTGGCAGCGGCCCAGCGGCTCGACGCCGAACTCTTCGCCATCGTCGAGCAGGACATGTACCCCTGCCCTCCGGACAAGCCCTTCCCCATCGCCGAACGCACCCGCCGCTTCCTCCGCTCCTGCGGCGCATGACACCCCGCCAGGCCTGCCACACGGTCGGCGTCGGCCGGGCGGTCGTTGCCGAGCCGTGGCCAACCGACCCCGTCACCCCTTGATCCGCTTTACGTCACAGCAGTCGCCTCCTCGTCACACATGTCTCCGTTACGCGGGGCTTCCGTCACAGGCCCTCAACAGCCCCTCCCCTGTCATCACTCTGCGTCGTTCAACGGACACAGGCTCAGTGATCGCCAACGCCCGCGCCGCAGCTCCCCCGACGGCTCCCTGCCGCCGCTGCGGTGCGCGCAGGGAGGTGCCCCGGATGACGGACAGAAAGCTCTGGTCGTACAAGGAGATCGCCGCACACATCAAGGTGCAGCCGGACACGGTTCGTTCGTACCGCAAGCACGGCCTGCTGCCCCCTCCGGACCATGTGGAAGCGGGCAAGCCCTACTGGTACGCCGACACCATCCGCATCTGGGTGGCCAATCGCCCAGGCAACAGGGGACGAAGGGAGTGAGTTCCCCGGGGCCTTACCCGCAGGCGCTGGGCCGGGGCGTGATGGATCAGCCGCGGGCCGGCTCGATGACCGTCACGCCCGCGCCCGGCGCCTTGCCCATGGCGGACAGAGCGGCGGGTGCGGCATCCAGAGAGATCACCGACGTCACCAGGAGGTCCGGCCGCAACGCCCCGGAACGGACCATCTCCAGCATGGGACCGTAGGCATGCGCGGCCATTCCATGGCTGCCGAGGATCTCCAGCTCCTCCCCGATGACCCGGCCCATCGGCACCACGGGGTCTCCCGCGGCCGACGGCAGCAGACCCACCTGCACATGCCGTCCCCGCCGGCGCAGGCCCTGCACCGAGGCCACGCAGGTGACCTGAGAACCCAGCGCGTCGAGCGAGAGATGAGCGCCGCCGCCCGTCAGCTCACGCACCGCCTCGGCCGTACCGCCCGCGCCGGTGGGAGCCGTGGCGTCCACGCACTCCGTGGCGCCGAACTTCCTTGCCAGCTCCAGGGCCCGGGGCGAGACGTCCACCGCGACGACCCGCGCCCCGCAGGCGGCCGCGATCATCACCGCGGACAGCCCGACCCCGCCACAGCCATGGACCGCGACCCATTCACCCGCGGCCACCCGGCCCTGGGCGACCACGGCACGGAAGGCTGTGGCGAAGCGGCAGCCGAGTCCCGCCGCCGTCGCGAACGACAGTTCCTCGGGCACGCCCACCAGATTGACGTCCGCGTGCTCCAGCGCCACATACTCGGCGAAGGATCCCCAGTGGGTGAATCCGGGCTGCGTCTGGCGCTCACAGACCTGCTGGTCCCCCACCGCACAGGCGGCACACCGGCCGCAGGCGCAGACGAAGGGCACGGTGACCCGGGCCCCTGGCCGCCAGTTGACGACCCCCGGACCGACCGCCTCGATCACTCCTGCCAGCTCATGGCCGGGGACATGCGGAAGGGTGATGTCCGGGTCGTGGCCCATCCAGCCGTGCCAGTCACTGCGGCAGAGGCCGGTGGCCTCGACGCGAACGACCACACCGTGCTCCGACGGCTCCGGGTCAGGCACCTCGCGCACCTCGGCGTCCTGCCCGTACTGCTCGAACACCACAGCCCTCATCGGCCCGGCCCTTCCCTCGCTCCGCCCGTCGGCTCGGCTCGAACCTATCCGCCCACCGGGACGTTGTCCCGGTCCCGGTCACCGTCCCGGCCCTCGACGACGCCTCCCCCGGCGAGGCGCTCCGCCGGGGCCGGCCCGGGTATCTCGCCCTCGCTGAGCCCGAACCGTGCGTGGAAGGCCCGCAGCGGAGCAGGTGCCCACCAGGTGGCCCGTCCCGTCAGCTTCATCACCGACGGCACCAGGAGACTGCGCACCACCATCGCGTCCATGACGACGGCGAGGGCGATCCCGAGGCCGAGCATCTTGGTGTTGGTCACCCGCGAGGCGCCGATCGCGACCATCACCACCGCGAGGATCACGGCCGCGGCCGTGATCAGCCCACCGGTGCGGCGCAGTCCGTGAGCCACGGCGTGCTCGTGGTCGCCCGTCCGGTCGTACTCCTCCTTGATACGGGAGAGCAGGAACACCCCGTAGTCCATGGAGAGTCCGAAGGCGACACAGAACATCAGCACCGGAAGCGTCGTCTCGATGTCGCCGGTGGAGGTGAAGGAGAGCGGCCCGGAGAGGTTCCCCTCCTGGAAGACCCAGACGACGGCACCGAACATCGCCGTGAGACTGAGTCCGTTGAGCACGACGGCCTGGAGCGGGATCAGCACGCTGCCGGTGAGCAGGAAGACCAGCAGCAGCGTGACGACGACGATGATGGCCGCCGCATACGGCAACCGGTCGCCGATCGCGTCCTTGGAATCCACGAGCATCGCCGCCGCGCCGGAGACGGACGTGTCGAACGGGGCCGGCTCCGCACGCAGTTCCCGGACGAGACGCTGGGACTCCTCGCCCACGGCCTCCTCCTCGGGCAGCACCGTGAACACCGCGTGCCCAGCGGAGACGAGCGGTCCGTCCACCCGCAGCACCCCGGGGAGGGCCTCGACACGAGTGCGGTACTCGGTGTACTGCGCGGAGGTGGCCGCACCCTCGGCGAGGACGTCGAGACCGCCGCCTGGGCTACCGGGGAACCCGTCCCTGAGGTGCTGCTGCACGACATGCGACTCGGCGGTCGGCGGCAGCTGACGGTCGTCCGCGGGCCCGAACTTGACTCCCAGGAACGGCAGTCCGAGTAGCACCAGCCCGGCGGAGGTGGCCACGGCGAAGACCGGCGCCCGGCGCATCACCAGGGCCACGAGTCTGCCCCAGCCCGCGCCGTCGGTGTCGCCCGTGGAACCGGAGCCTGCGGCGGAGGGCGACGGAGACGACGAGTCCGTCCGGTCCTTGCTGCCGCGGCGCAGCAGGCGGCGCAGGTCCAGTGCGTTCACCCGCTCACCCAGCAGCATCAGGGCGGCGGGAAGCAACACGAGTGCGGCCGCGGCCGCCAGCAGCACCACCGCGATCCCGGCATAGGCGAACGATCGCAGGAAGTACTGCGGGAAGACCAGCATCGCGGCGAGTGACACGGCCACCGTGAGCGCCGAGAACAGCACCGTACGGCCCGCGGTGCGGAGGGTGGTCCCGATCGCCTCCCGGGTGTCGGCTCCGCCGGCCAGCTCCTCCCGGAATCTGCGCACGATGAACAGGGCGTAGTCGATGGCGAGTCCGAGGCCGAGGGCCGTGGTCAGGTTCTGTGCGAAGACCGAGACATCGGTGAACTCGGTGAGTCCGCGCAGGACCGCGTTCGTCCCCAGGATGGCCACGATGCCGATGCCCAGGGGCAGCAGGGCCGCGACCGCGCTGCCGAAGACCATCACGAGCAGCACCAGGGTCACTGGGAGGGCGATCATCTCGGCCCGGAGCAAGTCCTCCTGGATGATCGTCTGCATGTCGTGCATGACCGCGACGGGGCCGCCGACGGAGACCTTCACCGGGCCGTGCGTGCCCCGGTACTCGGGCGCGATGCGCTCCAGCACCTCGCCGGCGGCCTTCTCGTCGCCTTCTATGCGGGCGGCGATGAGTGCTTCGCGGCCGTCCTCGGCGCGCAGGGCGGGCGACTTGGTCTGCCAGTACGAGCCGACGCCGGTGACGCCCTTCTCACGCGCGAGCCGCTCGGTCAGGCGGGCCGCCTCCGCGGCGACGGCCGGATCGTCCACGCCCGCAGGCCCGCTCGCGACGAGCAGCAGCAGATTGGGCCGCGCGGCCGGGAACTCGCGGTTGAGCACCTCGGTGGCATACGTCGACTGCGCGTCAGGGTCTTCCCATCCCCCGCTGCCCATGCGGTCGGCCACCCCGCTGCCCGCGAACACGACGAGCGCCGTGACGACCAGGGCGAACAGCAGCGACAGCCGTGGTCGCGCCGTGACGAGCCGGGTCCAGCCGCCGAGGCGCGGCCCACTGTTGACATCGGACATGGTGCGGTGTCCCCCCTACGCCGAGACCGTGTTACGCAGTAGGCAGCACGAATCGGCCGTTGCCATAGACTGACAAACACGAGTCTTCGCTCGCGTTTCTCAAGAATGCGAGCGACTACTCGCGTTTGTCAACCCAACCTGGAAAGCCGGGGATTGGTGGTCCACATGCCAGAGGCACCCGACGACGGGGAGCAGGCCAAACCCGCACAGCCGCGCCGCCGCCAGGCCCGGGGCGAGCGCCGCATCGCCCAGCTCCTGGAGGCCGCGGCAGGGGTGTTCTGCCGCAGCGGGTACACCGCCGCCAGCACCAACGCCATCGCCCGCGAGGCAGGCGTCTCTCCCGGCACGCTGTACCAGTTCTTCCCGAACAAGGAGGCCATCGCCGTCGAACTCGGCGGGCGGCTGATGCAGCGCTGGCGCGAGACCCATGGCGCCGCATTCGACGCGCTCGACCCCGCCCTGCCGCTCGACGAGCTGCTGAACTCGGTCCTGGACCCGCTGATCGAGTTCAACTGCGAGAACCCGGCCTTCGCCGTCCTCATGCACGGCTCCGAGATCCCGGGCCGGATCACCGAGGAGCACGACGCCGTCCACTCCGCGCTGCTGGAGCGCGTCGAGGGAATCCTCGGCGACTTCCTTCCGGACGCCGGCCCCGCCGAGCTCAAACGCACGGCGAACATGACGTTCTGCGTGGTCAAGGCGGGACTGGAGCTGATCCTCGCGTACGAGGGGGACGAGAGGAACGCCTACAAGGCGGAGCTGAAAGCGCTGGTGTACCGCTACCTCTCGCCACTCTTCGACGAGACGTCACGGCCGGGCCGGACTCCGATTCATACCCCCTAGGGGTATCATTGGGCGAGAGCCGGGGAGTCCCGTCTTCCCCAGGACTTCCCTGAGGCACCATGACTTCGTTGCACGAAGTGATCGCGAAGCGACACACCCTCGAAGAGGAGAACGCCATGACCGCCGAGACGACGACCGCAACCCCCGCCGCCACCGGCTCCTGCTGCTCGCCCTCCGGTTCCTGCCACGGCGGCGCGGCCGACATCCAGGTCGGCAGCACCGCGGTGTACGAGGTGAAGGGCATGACGTGCGGCCACTGCGAGGGGGCCGTGACCGAGGAGATCTCCAGGATCCCCGGCGTGACGTCCGTCAAGGCGGTCGCCGCGTCCGGCCAGGTCACGGTGGTCTCCGCCGCACCCCTGGAGGAGTCCGCGGTACGCGCCGCGATCGACGAGGCCGGCTACGAGCTGGTCGGCCGGGCCTGATTCCCGCCAGGCCGGGCCGCCCCCATCGGCGGGAGCCCCCCGGTGGGGGCGGCCCGCGCCCGACGCCGGCGTCGCCCACGGTGGCGGCGCCGACATCACCGCCCTCTCGCCGCCCTCATCGAGAGGGGCGAGAAGGACGGGCCGCGCGGCCGCATGAGCGGCAGCATCTGCCGCGCGCGCCACAGCGGCGCACAACGCCCTCCGGCCGCGCGCGAGACGTTCCGTGCCGCCACCCCGGACGGATCCGTTGCCGCCGGCCCTCGCGAACGTCACCCCGGTGGTCACACGATCGTCACCGTCAGGCCTCACGGCGATCAAGGGGGACTCTTTTCGAGACGTCGTCCGCGGCCTCGCGACGCCGCCGCCGACCCCCTCCGACCTGCCGAATCCCATGATCACGGGAATTTCCACGGCTTTCTCGTACGTTTTCGTGGTCAGCAAGAGGCTTCGTCTGCGATCCTTCACGTGGTACACAGGACCTTCACAAAGAGATCCAGATCACAGATATTTGAGGGTAACCATTCGGGCTCTTCGCGAGTCTAAGTGGGCGATGCCAGAGCGTCTTGGGGGACGTTCATGGGATGTCTTGGGGGACGTCCCAGGCAAGCGTTGGCCGGGGCACGTACGACAGGGGAGCTTTGAGCGGCCCTCCCGTAGATACGTACCCCGGCAGACCGCGCGAAGAGCTTCTGCTGGACTACCAGCAGACGCCCGGCCGGATCCCGTGGGGGGAATCCGCACCGGGGATATGGGAAGCGCCCCGCTCGTCGACCCGTGGGGGGATCGGCAGCGGGGCGCTTCTCGTCGTTCCAGGTCCCGGAGTACCTGGACGGGTCAGCGGGCCTCGACCGGGACGAAGTCGCGCAGGACCTCGCCCGTGTAGATCTGGCGCGGGCGGCCGATACGGGAACCCGGCTCCTTGATCATCTCGTGCCACTGGGCGATCCAGCCGGGCAGCCGGCCGAGGGCGAACAGCACCGTGAACATCTCGGTGGGGAAGCCCATGGCCCGGTAGATCAGGCCGGTGTAGAAGTCCACGTTCGGGTAGAGGTTGCGCGAGACGAAGTACTCGTCGGAGAGCGCGTGCTCCTCCAGCTTGAGGGCGATGTCGAGCAGCTCGTCGGACTTGCCCAGCGCCGAGAGGACGTCGTGCGCCGCCGCCTTGATGATCTTGGCGCGGGGATCGAAGCTCTTGTAGACGCGGTGGCCGAAGCCCATCAGGCGAACGCCGTCCTCCTTGTTCTTCACCTTGCGGATGAAGGAGTCGACGTCACCACCGTTGGCCGAGATGCCCTCGAGCATCTCCAGCACCGACTGGTTGGCGCCACCGTGCAGCGGGCCCCACAGGGCGGAGATGCCGGCGGAGATCGAGGCGAACATGTTCGCCTGCGAGGAGCCCACGAGGCGCACGGTGGAGGTCGAGCAGTTCTGCTCGTGGTCCGCGTGCAGGATGAGCAGCTTGTCGAGCGCCGCGACCACGACCGGGTCGAGCTCGTACTCCTGCGCCGGGACCGAGAAGGTCATCCGCAGGAAGTTCTCCACGTACCCGAGGTCGTTACGCGGGTAGACGAAGGGGTGACCGATCGACTTCTTGTAGGCGTACGCCGCGATCGTCGGCAGCTTGGCCAGCAGCCGGATCGTGGAGAGGTGACGCTGCTTCTCGTCGAACGGGTTGTGGCTGTCCTGGTAGAACGTCGACAGCGCGCTGACCACGGAGGACAGCATGGCCATCGGGTGGGCGTCGCGCGGGAAGCCGTCGAAGAACCGCTTGACGTCCTCGTGCAGGAGGGTGTGCTGGGTGATCTCGCCCCGGAAGGCGGCCAGCTCGTCGACGGTCGGCAGCTCACCGTTGATCAGCAGGTACGCCACCTCGAGGAAGGAGGAGCGCTCGGCCAGCTGCTCGATCGGGTAGCCGCGGTAGCGCAGGATGCCCTGCTCGCCGTCGAGGTAGGTGATCGCGGACTTGTAGGCGGCCGTGTTGCCGTACCCGCTGTCCAGGGTCACCAGACCGGTCTGCGCCCGGAGCTTCCCGATGTCGAAGCCCTTGTCACCAACGGTGCTCTCGACCACCGGGTAGGTGTATTCACCGTCCGCGTACCGCAGTACTACAGAGTTGTCGCTCACGTCATCCCTCACCGACGTAGTGCCTCTTCTTCGAGGTGCCCTGACTGTCTCTACCATCCCCCATTTGGCTGAGGAGAGTGCACTCGGGGTCGACCATTCGGCCGCTCGACGGCACTCAGTGCCGTCCAGCCTGCTCATCCTGCCCCCTTCGCCCCGGTTCCGGAAGTGTTAGGTGATCTTTCCCACGAAGCCTCCACCTGCCAGCCGATGGTCGAGTGCGGTAAAACGCCGCCCTGCCGAAACCGTGCGAACCGCCTGCCCTATGGCCTTGCGGGAGCCGACGAGCACCACGAGCCTCTTGGCGCGCGTGACGGCCGTGTAGAGCAGATTGCGCTGGAGCATCATCCAGGCCCCGGTCGTGACCGGGATCACCACGGCCGGATACTCGCTGCCCTGGGAGCGATGGATCGTCACGGCGTAGGCGTGTGCGAGCTCGTCCAGCTCGTCGAAGTCGTACGGCACCTCCTCGTCCTCGTCCGTCAGCACCGTCAGCCGCTGGTCGTCCGGACTGAGCGAGGTGACCACGCCGACCGTGCCGTTGAAGACTCCGTTCTGGCCCTTCTCGTAATTGTTGCGAATCTGGGTGACCTTGTCGCCGACGCGGAACACCCTTCCGCCCAGTCTCTTCTCCGGAAGATCGGGACGGGCGGGAGTGATCGCCTGTTGCAGCAGCCCGTTCAGGGTGCCGGCCCCGGCGGGGCCGCGGTGCATGGGGGCGAGCACCTGCACATCGCGCCGCGGGTCCAGCCCGAAGCGGGCGGGGAGGCGCCGGGCCGCGACGTCCACGGTGAGCCTGCCCGCCTCCTCGGTGTCGTCCTCGACGAAGAGGAAGAAGTCGTCGAGGCCCTGGGTGAGGGGGTGCGACCCGGAGTTGATGCGGTGGGCGTTGGTGACGACCCCGGACTGCTGGGCCTGGCGGAAGATGCGGGTCAGACGGACGGCCGGGACCGGGCTGCCGTCGGCGAGCAGGTCACTGAGCACCTCGCCGGCGCCGACGCTCGGCAGTTGGTCCACATCCCCGACCAGCAGCAGATGCGCGCCCGGGGCCACGGCCTTCACCAGTTTGTTGGCCAGCAGCAGATCCAGCATGGAGGCCTCGTCGACCACGACCAGGTCGGCGTCGAGCGGACGGTCCCTGTCGTACGCCGCGTCGCCGCCCGGCTTCAGTTCCAGGAGCCGGTGCACGGTGGACGCCTCTGCTCCGGTGAGCTCGGCAAGCCGCTTGGCCGCCCGTCCCGTCGGCGCGGCGAGCACCACCTTGGCCCTCTTGGCGCGGGCCAGCTCGACGATCGAGCGCACCGTGAAGGACTTGCCGCAGCCCGGGCCGCCGGTCAGGACCGCGACCTTCCGGGTGAGGGCGAGGCGCACGGCCTGCTCCTGCTCGGGCGCCAGCTCCGCGCCCGTGCGCTCCGAGAGCCAGGCCAGCGCCTTGTCCCAGGCAACGTCCTGGAAGCCCGGCATACGGTCCTCGTCGGTGCGCAGGAGCCGGAGCAGCTGGGCGGACAGGGACAGCTCCGCGCGGTGGAACGGCACCAGATAGACCGCGGTGACCGGATCCCCGCCGTCCGGTCCCGGCACCTGCTCGCGCACGACTCCTTCGGCGTCGGCCGCGAGCTCGGCCAGGCAGTCGATGACCAGGCCCGTGTCGACCTGGAGGAGCTTCACGGAGTCCGCGATGAGCTGCTCCTCCGGGAGGTAGCAGTGACCCTGGTCCGTGGACTGCGACAGGGCGTACTGCAGACCGGCCTTGACCCGGTCGGGGCTGTCGTGGGGTATCCCTACCGCCTGGGCGATCCGGTCGGCGGTGAGGAACCCGATGCCCCAGACGTCCGCCGCCAGGCGGTACGGCTGGTTCTTCACCACGGAGATCGAGGCGTCGTCGTACTTCTTGTAGATCCGCACGGCGATGGAGGTGGAGACGCCCACTCCCTGGAGGAAGACCATGACTTCCTTGATGGCCTTCTGCTCCTCCCACGCGGCGCCGATCATCTTCGTGCGCTTGGGGCCGAGGCCGGGGACCTCGATGAGCTTCTCGGGCTCCTGCTCGATGACGTCGAGGGTGCCCGCGCCGAAGTGGTCGACGATCCGCTCGGCGATTCTGGGGCCGATGCCCTTGATGAGGCCGGAGCCGAGATAGCGGCGGATGCCCTGAACGGTGGCGGGGAGGACCGTCGTGTAGTTCTCGACGGTGAACTGCTTGCCATACTGGGGATGGGAGCCCCAGCGGCCCTCCATCCGCAGTGATTCACCCGGCTGTGCGCCGAGGAGCGAGCCGACGACCGTGAGGAGCTCACCGCCGCCACGACCGGTGTCGACGCGGGCGACCGTGTACCCGTTCTCCTCGTTGGCGTAGGTGATCCGCTCGAGCACCGCTTCGAGCACCGCGGGATTGGACATGAGCCGACGCTACCGCCCGGGTCGGACACCGTGCCGGGCCTGTGGAAAACCTCGCGCGACCGCGTCGGCAACGACATCCGGCGGCATCTGGCGCAGCTCCGGGGCAACTTCAAGGGGCCCGGTCGATCGACCGGGCCCCGCGTACCCCCCGCATTCAGAGCTCCCCGATCCCCCCAGACCCCTCCCCGGGAACCCTGACACCACGTACGACTCACGTCACGCCGGAAGGGTTGCACGACTGCGGGCAGTAATTTTTCCGGAATCTCGAAATGCCGACACAACGGGGCACCCTTAGCGTTTTCGCCATGAGCGACGATTCGTTTCAGCGCGAAGTACTGAACGAGCTCGGGGACGGCGGGCTTCAGGAGATCGCGGACGCGCTCGGTACCGACGCGACCGGGGCGCAGGATGCCGTCGGCACCTCTGTGTCCGCCCTGTCGGGCGGTCTGCGGGAGGCCGCGGCCGAACCGGCACAGGCCGATGAGGTGCGCGAGGCCGTCGGCGAGATCTCCGAACCGCCCCTGGAGGGCGTCGTGACGCTGGGCGGCGGGCTGGGCGGCGGCCTGATGGCGGGAGTCCTCGCCAAGCTGGCCAGGCCCGCCGCCGCCGCGCTCGCCAAGCGGACCGGCATGCCCGTGGCCACGGTCAGCCGGGTCTTCGAGGTGGTGATCCCCGTCGTGGTGACCGTCCTCGCTCAGCGCGCGGCGAGGCGCCGGTCCGCGGGGGCCGCACCCGGTTCCCCCGGTTCACACGGCGCGCCCGGCTCCTCGACGGGCAGCGTGGGCGATGTGCTCGGCGATCTGCTGGGCGGCCCGCGCAAGCCCTGACCGCAGGGGTGAGGGCGCCGCGGGCCACACCGGCAGGGGCGTGGACGCCGGCGGGTGGTGCCGCAGCACCGGCTACACCGCGTGCCGCACGTACCGCATCGCCGTCTCCGACAGGACCTCGACGCCGTCCCGCGCCCACAGCTCGTCGTTGAAGAGTTCCACCTCGATCGGGCCCGTGTAGCCCGCCGCGTCGACCTGTTCGCGCCACGCCCGCAGGTCGACCGCACCGTCGCCCAGCTGACCGCGGCCGTTGAGCACCCCCGCCGGCAACGGAGTGACCCAGTCGGCGAGCTGGAAGGAGTGGATCCGGCCGCCCGCGCCCGCTCGTGCGACTGCCGCGGGCGCCTGGTCGTCCCACCAGATGTGGTACGTGTCCACGACGACACCCACCTGCTCCGCGGGGAACCGCTCCGCGATGTCGAGCGCCTGGGTCAGCGTGGAGACCGCACAGCGGTCGGCCGCGAACATCGGGTGCAGCGGCTCGATCGCGAGGCGGACGCCGTGCTCCTGTGCGTACGGAGCGAGGATGCCGAGTGCGTCCGCGATGCGCTCTCGCGCGCCGGGCAGATCCCGGCTGCCGGGCGGGAGCCCGCCCGAGACCAGGACGAGTGTGTCCGTGCCCAGCGTCGCCGCTTCGACGACGGCCGCGCGGTTGTCCTCCAGTGCCCGGTTCCACTCGTCCGCGTCCGTCGCGGTCAGGAAACCGCCCCGGCACAGCGTGGTGACGGTGAGCCCCGCCTCGCGCACGAGCTTGGCCGCCGCCTCGACGCCGTACGCCTGAACGGGTTCGCGCCAGAGGCCGATCCCGGGGACGCCGAGCCCCAGGCACGCCTCCGTGAGCTCCGGCAGGGTGAGCTGCTTGACGGTCATCTGGTTGATGCTGAACCGGGAGAGTCCGCAGGAGGTACCGGGCCGGCCGGGGGAACCGGCGTCCGCGGTGCGGGGTCGAAGGTGAGGTCGGTCGGTCACTGGGTGGCTCCGTACACCGTGAGCAGGGATGTCATCCGGACTTCGGCCAGCTCCGGGTCCGGGAACAGGCCCAGCCGGTCGGCCAGTTCGTACGCCCGCGCGAGATGGGGCAGCGACCGCGCGGACTGGAGGCCACCCACCATGGTGAAGTGCGACTGGTGGCCCGCCAGCCACGCCAGCAGGACGACTCCCGTCTTGTAGAAGCGGGTCGGCGCCGCGAAGAGATGGCGGGACAGTTCGACGGTCGGGTCGAGCAGTTCGCGGAAACCCTTGGCGTCGCCCGTGTCCAGGACGCGGACCGCTTCGGCGGCCAGCGGTCCCAGGGGGTCGAAGATGCCGAGCAGTGCGTGGCTGAAGCCCTGGTCGTCACCTGCGATCAGCTCGGGGTAGTGGAAGTCGTCGCCCGTGTAGCAGCGCACCCCCTGGGGGAGCCGGCGCCGCAGGTCGATCTCGCGCTGGGCGTCCAGGAGGGAGATCTTGACGCCGTCGACCTTGTCGGGGTGTTCGGCGATCACCTTGAGGAAGGTCTCGGTGGCCACGTCGAGGTCGGTGCTGCCCCAGTAGCCGTCGAGGGCGGGATCGAACATCGGCCCGAGCCAGTGGAGGACGACCGGCTCTGACGCCTGCCTCAGGAGGTGGCCGTAGACGGCGAGATAGTCCTCGGGGCCGCGGGCGGCCGCGGTCAGGGCCCTGGACGCCATGAGGACCGCCTGGGCGCCGCAGTCCTCGACGAGCGCGAGCTGCTCCTCGTACGCCGCGCGGACGGTGGCGAGGCCGGCGGGGCGGTCGGCCGGGACCAGCTGGTCGGTTCCGGCGCCGCACGCGATCCGGCCGCCGACCGCCTTCGCCTCCGACGCCGAGCGCCGGATCAGCTCCGCCGCGCCCGCCCAGTCCAGCCCCATTCCCCGCTGTGCGGTGTCCATCACCTCGGCGACACCGAGCCCGTGCGCCCACAGATGGCGCCGGAAGGCGAGCGTGGCGTCCCAGTCGACGGCGGCCGGTCCGTCCGGGGTCGTGTCCGCGTACGGATCCGCGACGACGTGTGCCGCCGAGAAGACCGTACGGGAGACGAGCGGAGCACTGCCTACTCCGTAGGCAGTGCGTTCGGTGCGCGGCTCGTACGTACGGAAGGTGCCGTCCGCGCCGGGGAGTCGGATCGTCACAGGGTCAGCTCCGGCACGTCGAAACGGCGCCCCTCCGCGGACGACTTCAGCCCCAGCTCGGCGAGCTGGACGCCCCGCGCGCCCGCGAGCAGATCCCAGGTGTAGGGCTCCCCCAGGGCGACGTGCTTCAGGAACAGCTCCCACTGCGCCTTGAAGCCGTTGTCGAAGACGGTGTTGTCGGGCACTTCCTGCCACTGGTCGCGGAAGGACTCGGTGGCGGGCAGGTCCGGGTTCCACACGGGCTTCGGTGTGGCACTGCGGTGCTGGACACGGCAGCGGCGCAGCCCCGCGACGGCCGATCCGTGCGTACCGTCCACCTGGAACTCGACGAGTTCGTCGCGGTTCACACGGACCGTCCACGAGGAGTTGATCTGGGCGACGGCCCCGCTCTCCAGCTGGAAGACGGCGTACGCCGCGTCGTCGGCGGTCGCCTCGTACGGCTTGCCGCGCTCGTCCCAGCGCTGCGGGACGTGTGTCACGACGTGCGCCTGAACGCTCGTCACCCGGCCGAAGAGCTCGTGGAGTACGTACTCCCAGTGCGGGAACATGTCGACGACGATGCCGCCGCCGTCCTCGGAGCGGTAGTTCCAGGAGGGACGCTGGGCCTCCTGCCAGTCGCCCTCGAAGACCCAGTAGCCGAACTCTCCGCGCACGGAGAGGATCTCGCCGAAGAAGCCCCCTTCCACCAGGCGCTTCAGCTTCAGCAGTCCCGGCAGGAAGATCTTGTCCTGGACGACGCCGTGCTTGATGCCGGCGGCCTGCGCGAGGCGGGCCAGTTCGAGGGCGCCCTCCACGTCGGTCGCGGTGGGCTTCTCCGTGTAGATGTGCTTGCCGGCGGCGATCGCCTTCCTGATGGCGCCGACCCGGGCGGAGGTGACCTGCGCGTCGAAGTAGATGTCGATCGTCTCGTCGGCGAGGACCGCGTCCAGGTCCGTGGACCACTCGGTCAGCCCGTGGCGCTCGGCGATCTCCCGCAGAGCCGGCTCGCGGCGGCCGACGAGGACCGGCTCGGGCCACAGCACCCCGCCGTCACCGAGGTCGAGACCGCCCTGCTCACGGATCGCGAGGAGCGAGCGCACCAGGTGCTGCCGGTATCCCATCCGCCCCGTGACGCCGTTCATGGCGATCCGCACTGTCCTGCGTGTCACGAAGTTGCCTCCATGTTTCCTCGATACGGCAGCGAAACGGTTATAGCAAGCGCTTTCTATACGCTATGACGCTAGCCTGCGGACAGCAGCCCGGACAAGGGCCTGGCGAGATCTCCCTCGGAGGAAAGCGATGACAGTCACGCTGGCTGATGTGGCGGCCCGCGCCCGGGTGTCCCCGGCCACCGTCTCCAGGGTTCTCAACGGCAACTACCCGGTCGCCGCGTCGACACGGGAACGGGTGCTCCGTGCGGTGGACGAACTCGACTACGTGCTCAACGGACCGGCCAGTTCACTCGCCGCCGCCACGTCCGACCTGGTCGGAATCCTCGTGAACGACATCGCCGACCCGTTCTTCGGGATCATGGCCGGGGCGGCTCAGACCGCGATCGGCGAGGGCGCGTCGGGCCGGGCCGGCGGCGAGAAGCTCGCGGTCGTATGCAACACGGGCGGCTCGCCGGAGCGCGAACTGACCTATCTCACGCTGCTGCAACGGCAGCGGGCAGCGGCGGTCGTCCTCACCGGAGGGGCGCTGGAGGACCCGGCCCACATCGCCGCGATGTCGGCGAAGCTGGCGAGGCTCGCGGACGCGGGCACGACGGTGGTGCTGTGCGGCCGGCCGCCCATGTCCGGCGGCGCCGTCACGGCGACCCTCACCTTCGACAACCGGGGCGGCGGGCGCCGGCTCGCCGAACACCTGATCACGCTCGGCCACCGGCGGATCGGGTACGTCGCGGGCCCGGCGGAACGGACGACGACCCGGCACCGGCTGGAGGGCCACCGGGCGGCGCTGGCCGCGGTGAGCGCCGCCGGCGGTGCGGACGGCGGCGCCGGGACCGGGCCCGTGCCCGACGATCAGGATCGGCTCACGATCCACGGCCCCTACGACCGCCGTTCGGGTTACGACGCCACGCTGGAACTGCTGCGCCGGGATCCGGACCTGACCGCGATCGTCGCGGCCAACGACACCGTGGCACTGGGTGCCTGCGCGGCCGTGCGGGATCTGGGACTGCGCATTCCGGAAGACGTCTCGGTGGCCGGCTTCGACGATCTGCCGTTCTCGGTGGACGCGGTGCCGGCACTGACGACGGTGCGGCTGCCGTTGCACGAGGCGGGGGTGCGGGCGGGCCGGCTCGCCATGGGCAAGGAGGCCCCGCCGCCGGGCGGTATCGCGACGATCGGTGCCGAGCTGATGGCGCGGGAGTCGACGGCGCCACCGCGCAAGCTCTGACCTGCCGGTTTCCACCCTGACAGGGCGGGCAGGCCGGACTTTTCCACAGGCCTTGCCGGGGGTTGACGCCTGAACCTAACCTTGACTCAGTCAAAGGAAAGGTCGGGGCACGTCATGGCCGTTCACGAGATCCGCGCCTTCAACCGCTTCTACACGAACCTCATCGGCGCACTCGACTACAGCAAGCACCTCTACACGCCGTACACGCTCACGGAGTCGCGGGTGCTCTACGAGCTGGCCCATGCCCCGCGCACCGACGCCGCCGACCTCAGGCTGGAGCTGTCCCTGGACGCGGGCTACCTGAGCCGGCTGCTCGGCAAGTTCGAGCGCGACGGGCTGGTCGAGCGCTCCCCTTCCGCGGTGGACTCGCGTCGCCAGCGCATCACCTTGACGACGCGCGGGCGCGAGGCGACCGCGCTGCTGGACGAGCGGTCCCGGGAGGCCGTGGGCAAGCTCGTGGCCGCCGTGCCCGCGGACGACCGGCCCCGTCTGACGGAGGCGATGCGCACGGTGCGGGACATACTGGCCGAGGCCAGGCCCGACCAGGGAGCGCGCGGCGAGGGTCCGGTGCTGCGTGATCCCGCACCCGGCGACCTGGGCTGGATCGTCCAGCGCCACGGCGCGCTCTACGCCGCCGAGTACGGGTGGAACACGGACTTCGAAGGCCTGGTCGCCCGAATAGTCGCCGACTTCGCCCAGGACCACGACCCGCATCTGGAGCGCGTGTGGATAGCCGAGCTGGACGGCCGCCCGGTCGGCTCGGTGATGTGTGTGCGGGACGAGGCGCCGGCCACCGCACGGTTGAGGCTGCTCCTGGTCGAGCCCTCGGCACGCGGACACCGCCTCGGAGAACGACTGGTGGGCGCCGTCGTGGATTTCGCCCGTGAGGTGGGATACCGGGAGCTGGTGCTCTGGACCAACGATGTCCTGGCCTCCGCCCGCAGGATCTATCAGCGCGCCGGGTTCACTCTCGTCGCGGAGGAACCGCACCGCTCGTACGGGGCCGATCTCGTCGGCCAGGACTGGCGGCTTCCCCTCCAGGAAGGATCACCCAAGTGAAGTTCGCGTTCTCGACCCTCGGTGTCCCCGGTATGCCCGTCTCCGAGGTGGCCGACCTCGCCGTCACGACCGGCTGTCACGGCGTGGAGCTGCGCACCCATCCGGAGGAGCCGGTGCACCTGCGGATAGGGGCGCGTGAACGGGCGGCGGTGCGGGAGGAGTTCGCCCGGGCCGGAGTGGAGATCCTGACGGTCGCCGGTTACGCACGGGTGGCGGCCGCGGGCGACGAGGAGGCCGTGGCCGAAGAGCTTTCGGAACTGGTCTGGCTGGCCAGGGACTTGGGAGCGTCCTTCGTGCGGGTCTTCCCCGGCGGCGGCGACCAGGATCCGGAGACCGCGGACGCGACGGCAGCCCGCCGGCTCGCCCTCGCGGCGGAGACCGCGGCCGACGCGGGGGTGCGGATCGCGCTGGAGACCCACGACTCCCACCGCACGGGCGCGGCGGTGTCCCGCGTCGTCGGCCGGGTCGGCCACAGGCAGGTGAGCGCGCTGTGGGACGTCATGCATCCCTGGCTGGGGCATGAGCGGCCCGCAGCCACCCATGCGGCGCTGAGTCCCTATCTCGGCTATCTCCAGGTCAAGGACATCGCCTCGGCGGAAGACCTGACCCCGCTGCCGCTCGGAGCCGGTGTGCTGCCGCTCGCGGAGTGCCTGGCGCTCACCGGCGACGACGGCTGGGTCTGCTGGGAGTACGAGAAGCGCTGGCACCCGGACGCGGAGGACCTGCCGGGGATACTGGCGGCGGGGCGGGAGCATCTGGAGTCACTGGCCCACGCCTGACGCACACCGGCCCACGCCCTGCGCACCGGGGCGAGCATGGTGACGGCGCCATGCTCCGGCGGGACACCGTGGGCACGGCACCCCCTGCCGGGCACCGCCGAGCGGGCACATCGGAGAGATCACCCGCGGAGCCGGCGCAGTAGGCTGATCTCCATCGGCGACCCGTGGAGAACGCCAGTGAGCCACCGCCCTGAGGACCCGCAGCATCAGGACCCCGCCGTCATCGGCTGGAGCCACGGCGACCATGCCGTCCGCTGGTCGCACGCGGACCGGACGGTGGAGAAGGAGTTCGCCGGCCCCACGCAGGCCGCACTGGCGTGGGGCAGCCGGATCCTCGTGGTCGAGGCGCTGGACGACACGCCGTACACCCCCACGGACAACGCGGTCGTGTACGAGGCCGACGGGACGGAGCTGGTCCGGCTGAGGCCGCCGCGGGACCTGGTCGCCGAGCCGTCGTGGGTGTTCGGGTTCTTCACGGCGCACCTGGACAGCGAGGGGCGGCCGGTGCTGGTGATCGCGACCCAGGTCGGGGACTTCTGGGGGCATCCGGACCTGGCGACGGGCACGGTCGTCGACGTACAGGAGTGGCGCTGAGACCGGAGGGACACAGCGGGGTGCACAGGGCCACAGCGGAATGAAAGGGCCGCATCCGCACCATCCACACCTTCGTCAGGAAACCCAAGAACCTTCGCAAGACGGGAACCCGTGACGCCTCCTCGGCGTCCAAGTGCCGTGCTGCCGGTGAGTCACCGCAGAGCGGCGTCGGCCTCGTTGCCGGCGCGATCGCTGACTCCCTCTCCAGCCGTCTGCGGCCTGCGGCACGCCGCCACCGGTGCGCCCCCTCCCCTGCTCCGGTGGCGGCCCCTCGTCGGCGTTCCCGCCCCCAACCACCCCGTCCCGCGCGCCCGTCCAGCCGAATCCCTTGACTGGCAGTAACTTTCCGGATATCCGTGACCCTTGGAAGTTTCCTTCACGGAAGGAGCACTCGTGCCCGCCCGGAGCACCCCGTCCAGACGTACCCTCCTCGCCGCGACCGCGGCCGCGGCCTCCGCCGCCCTCGTCTCCCAACCCGCACACGCCGCCAGCCCCGCCACCCACACCGGCACCCGTGACCGTCTCCGGCGGCTCATCTCCCGGATGAGCCTCGAGGAGAAGGTCGGCCAGCTCTTCGTGATGCGGGTCTACGGACACTCGGCGACGTCCCCCGACCAGGCCGACATCGACGCCAACCTCAACGAGATCGGCGTCCGTACGGCGGCCGAGCTGATCGAGCGCTACCACGTCGGCGGGATCATCTATTTCGCCTGGGCGCACAACACCCGCGACCCGCACCAGATCGCCGATCTCTCCAACGGCATCCAGCAGGCGGGCCTCGCGAAGCCCACGCCCATACCGCTACTGGTCTCCACCGACCAGGAGCACGGCATCGTCGCACGGGTCGGCAAGCCCGCCACGCTCGTACCGGGCGCGATGGCCCTGGGCGCGGGCGGTTCCCGCTCCGACGCTCGCGAGGCCGCGCGGATCGCGGGTGCCGAGCTCGCCGCGATGGGCATCGTGCAGAACTACGCGCCGGTCGCCGACGTGAACGTCAATCCGGCCAACCCGGTCATCGGCGTACGGTCGTTCGGCGCCGATCCGCAGGCCGTGGCCGGACTGGTCGCCGCACAGGTCCGCGGCTACCAGGGCGCGGGCATCGCCGCCACGTCCAAGCACTTCCCGGGGCACGGCGACACCAAGGACGACAGCCACTTCGCGCTGCCCACGATCCATCACACCCGCGAGCAGTGGCTGGAGTTGGACGCTCCGCCGTTCCGGGCCGCGATCGCGGCCGGTATCGACTCGATCATGACCGCGCACATCGTGGTCCCGGCGCTGGACCCGAGCGAGGACCCGGCGACGCTGTCGCGCCCCATCCTGACCGGCATTCTGCGCGAGGAGCTGGGATACGACGGCGTCGTGGTCACGGACTCGCTCGGCATGGCGGGCGTGCGGGAGAAGTACGGCGACGACCGTGTTCCCGTGCTCGCGCTGAAGGCCGGCTGCGACCAGTTGCTCAACCCGCCCAGCCTGAGCATCGCCTGGAACGCCGTCCTCCAGGCCGTGAGGAACGGCGAGCTGACGGAGGAGCGCATCGAGGAGTCGATCCTGCGCATCCTGCTCCTGAAGTCGAAACTGGGTCTGTTCCGCGATCCGTTCGTCTCCCACCGGGACGTGGACCGCACGGTCGGCAAGCGGTCCCATCTGGCCGCCGCCGACCGGATCGCCGAGGAAACCACCACCCTGCTCGCCAACGAGAACGGCATCCTGCCGCTCTCCCGCCGCACGCACCGCAACGTCCTGGTCGTCGGCGCGGACCCGGCATCCCCGTCCGGGACCACCGGCCCGCCGACGACCACGCTCGCCAGCGCCTTCACCGAACTGGGATTCACCGCGACCGCCCTGTCCACCGGCATCACCCCGACCGCCGCGAAGATCGACGAAGCGGTGGCCGCGGCAGCCGGGAAGGACGTGGTGATCGTCGGCACGTACAACGTCTCGGCGACCAGTCCGCAGCGCACCCTGGTCTCCCGGCTGGCCGCGACCGGTGTGCCGGTGGTCACCGTCGCCATCCGCAATCCGTACGACATCGCTCAGCTGACGGGCACCGGCTTCGCGGCCTCGCTCGCCGCGTACAGCTGGACGGACGTCGAACTGCGGGCGGCCGTCAGGGCGATCGCGGGCCGGTCGGAGCCGGAGGGCAGGCTTCCCGTGCCCGTGCAGCGAGCGGACGACCCGACGCAGGTGCTGTACCCGATCGGATACGGCCTGAGGTACTAAGACGTAGCGCGGTGTACGCCGCGCTACCGGCGCACCACCCTCACCCGACGGAAAGCCCCCTGCTCCACTGGCGTGCGCCCGCACCGGCGGGTCACGCTGGGTCCACCGAGCAGGGGGATCCATGCGTGTACGGCGTCTTTGGGTGGTGGGGGTGGTGTGCGTGCTCGCCATGGCCTGCCAACGGATTCCGGGAAGCGACGGAAGCCATGCGTCCGGCGGCGGAGGGCTCCGGGAGACGCAGAGCGCGGCCCGGTCCGGGTACGGGGCGGTGTTCCTGGACCGGGGCGACTGCAGCGGCCGGGACGGGAACGGCGTCCGCGAGGTGCCCTGCACGAGCGAGAAGGCGGCGGCTCGCGTCCTCGCACGCCACGAGGGAAGGGGGACGGACGGTCATGCCTGCCCGGCCGTCACCGACTTCGTGCTGCACCTCTCGGAGCGCCGCCCGGGGCTCGACGAGGACGGCGACGGTTCGGTGTCCCAGGGATACGCCTGTATGCGCAATCTGGAGCCGCCGCACCCCGGCGATCCAGGAGGCGGCGGCGGACCGCACACGGTGGTCGGCGACTGTCTCTACAGCTCTCGCAAGGGCCAGGTGAAGGAGACGGCCTGCGACGAATCGGGCGGGCAGCGGCCCGAGTTCGAGGTGGCGGCGGCCGTGGACAAGCGGTCCACCTGCCCGCCTTCGACCGATCTGTTCGTACAGCTGCCGGCCGGGAAACGGCCGGTGGGCTGTGCCCGCCGCGTGTGACACACCCGGTCAGGCACAGCCCACAGCGACCCACAACTCCTACAACACCTTCATGCCGACCTGCCTACGCACCCACGCACCTACGCACCTACGCACCTACGCACCTACGCACCTACGGGCGCAGCATGAACGGCTCACGCTCGACGTCCCGCTTGTCGAGCTTCGCGTCGTACCGCGTCAGCCGCTTCGCGAGCCCGGGGTTCTCCTGGACGGCGGCCGGGGCGACGCCCGCCCACTGAAGGATGCGCGCGGTCGCCTTCGTGCGGTCGGCGTCCCGCAGGCCCGAGACGCTGGCGCCGTGGTTGCCGCCGTACTCGGTGAAGACGTACGCGTCGCGCGAGCCCTTGCCGGTGCGGAAGCGCTCCGCGCCCCACGGGTCGTTCTCGCCGTACACCCACATCATGCGCTGGGCGTTGTGCCGCAGCCAGCCGTCGACGTCCGCCATCGCCCGCCGGTCGAACTTCGGCATCGGGATGTCACGCGGCACGTACGAGCGCGGGCTGAAGTGGCCCGGGTAGCGCAGCAGGTCCTTCAGCCGCGGGTGGGCGAGCGTGGGCGCGCCGAGCTGGGTGCCCGCCTGGTAGTAGTACGGCGTGTACGGCTCCAGGCCCTGGTCGGTGTAGAAGGCGAAGCCCGAGATCGCGTCGAGGGAGTCGTGGATCTCCTGGTCGGTCGCGGTCCTCGCGTCCGGCACGGAGGCACAGTCGGCGAGCAGGCTGTACTGCCAGAAGGCCCAGGCGTAGTCCGAGACGAGGCTCTCGTACGCCTTGTCGAGCGAGCCCATGGTGCGGAAGGTGCCCGCGTTGGCCGTGGCCCACTCCCGGTACATGGCGGTGAGCGCGGCGCGCCGCTTGCCGAGCGCCTCGCGCTGCACGGCCGTCAGCCTGTCGCGGCACTCCTTGGTGCCGACCTTCTCGAAGAACCGGTCGTACGCCGAGTCCTCCTTGTCGTTCACGTCGTTGGGGGCGACGTACGCGACGATGCCGTCCATGTCCCGCGGGTAGAAGCGCTCGTAGTACGTCGCCGTCATCCCGCCCTTGGAGATGCCGGTGGCGATCCACTTCTTTCCGTAGATCTTCTTCAGCGCGGCGAAGACCCGGTGCTGGTCGCTCGCGGCCTGCCAGATGTCCAGCTTGCTCCAGTCGGCGGGACCGGGGCGGGAGGGGGTGAAGAAGCGGTACTCCATGTCGACCTGGTTGCCGTCGACGATCTGGGTGGGCTCACGGCGGCGCGGGGTCGTTCCGACGTGGTAACCGCTGGTGTAGAAGACGGTCGGTCGGGCGGTGTCCTTGTGCAGCACGGTGATGCGCTGCTGGAAGGTGCCCTTGGACGGGCGCCGGTGGTCGACCGGCTGGGTGTACTCGAGGACGAAGTAGCGGTAGCCGGGGTACGGCTTCTCCTCGACGAGACTCATCCCGGGGATCGCGAGGATCCGGTCCTTGATGTCCTCGGACGTACCGTCCTGGGACGTGGTGTCCCCGGACGTGGTGTCTCCGGGCGCGGTGCTCCGGGGCGTTCCCGGTGAGCCGATGGCCGGCTCGGCGGCGGTGGCCGCACTCGCCGTCGTCCCTGCCATGCCTATGAGCACCACGAGCGACAGCAGCCATCTCAGCGTTCTGCGCATGCGCACACTCCCCTTGGTTCACAGCGGTCGCGGTGAACCTAGCGGTGTCAATGCTCATACCGCCAGGGCAAGTTGTACGGGATCGCGGAAGTCAGCACAGGATCCAGCCGGTCGAGGCGCTCTTCCCGGCGACGGCGCCCGAGACGCGGACGCAGCGGTTGAGGGCGTGCACGGTGACCGGGCCCGCCTGCCGGGTGAAGTCTCCCTTGTCGACGGCCGCACGCCCGCCGCGCGGCTGGAGGGACACCGACATCGCCCTCCGGGTGCCGGGGTTCTTGGCGACGGTCATGGCACACGCGTACTGCCGCTGCTTGTAGACGCGCAGTTCCCCGGTGGCGAACCCCACCGTCTTCACCGGTCGGCCGGCGCAGGCGGACATGGCCTCGGCCGACTGCACGCCCGGACCCGTCAACGACACGGCCCCCACCATCGCGAGCACCGCGAGTACATGCCTCAGCAGTCTTCCGAACACACTTGCTCCCCTCCTTCACCGAGCCGTACTGACGTACGACGCAACGAGGGCCCGGACGGTTGCCGTCCGGGCCCTCGGCCGTGCCACATCAGGTCACGCGCCTGCTCATGCCGGGGTGGGTGCCTGCTCCCCGATGAACGTCCGCCACAGCTCGGCGTACCGCCCCTCCAGTGCCAGCAGCTCGTCGTGCGTGCCGTCCTCGACGACGCGGCCGTGGTCCATGACGACCACGCGGTCCGCGCGGGCCGCGGTGGTGAGGCGGTGGGCGACGACCAGCGTCGTACGTCGGCCGGTGAGCCGGTCGGTGGCCTGGTTGACCTGCGCCTCGGAGGCGAGGTCCAGCGCCGCGGTCGCCTCGTCGAGCAACAGCACGTCCGGATCGACAAGTTCCGCCCGGGCCAGGGCGATGAGCTGGCGCTGGCCGGCGGAGAGGTTGCGGCCGCGCTCGGAGACCTCGTGGAGATAGCCGTCGTCCAGCGTGGCGATCATGTCGTGCGCCCCGACCGCGCGGGCGGCCGCCTCGACCTCCGCGTCGCTCGCACCGGGCCGCCCGTACGCGATCGCGTCGCGGACCGTACCGGCGAAGAGGTACGCCTCTTGCGGGACGACGCCGAGGCGGTGCCGGTACGCCGTGAGGTCCAGGTCGCGCAGATCGGTGCCGTCGGCCGTGACCCGTCCGCTCGTCGGGTCGTAGAAGCGCGCCACGAGTTTGACCAGGGTCGACTTGCCCGCGCCGGTCTCGCCGACGAACGCGACGGTCTGTCCGGCCGGGATCCGCAGATCGATGCCGCCGAGCGCCGCTTCCTCCCCCTTGCCGGTGTCGCCGCCGTAGCGGAAGGAGACGTTCTCGAAGGCGATCTCGCCGCGCAGCGACAGCACGTCGAGGGGCTTGCGGGCCTGCGCCGTCGACGTCGGCTCACGCAGCAGCTCGCGGATCCGGCCCAGCGACACCGTGGCCTGCTGATAGCCGTCGAAGACCTGGGACAGCTGCTGCACGGGGGCGAAGAACAGATCGATGTAGAGGAGGTAGGCGACGAGCGCGCCCGTGGTGAGCGTGCCCGCCTCGATCCGGCCGGCGCCGACGATCAGCACGGCCGCCGCGGCCACCGAGGACAGCAGCTGTACGAAGGGGAAGTACACGGAGATCAGCCACTGGCCGCGTACCCGCGCCTCGCGGTAGCTCTCGCTGCGCTCCACGAAGCGCCGGTTCCCCGAGCGCTCACGGCGGAACGCCTGCACGATCCGCAGCCCGCTCACGGACTCCTGCAGGTCGGCGTTGACGGCGCTGATCCGCTCGCGGGCCAGCTCGTACGCCTGCACCGACCGGCGGCGGAAGAAGAACGTCCCGACGACGAGCACCGGCAGGGTCGCGAAGACCACCAGCGCCAGCTGCACATCGAGCACGACCAGCGCGACCATGATCCCGAAGAAGGTGACGACGGAGACGAAGGCGGTGACCAGCCCGGTCTGCAGGAACGTGGACAGCGCGTCCACGTCCGTCGTCATCCGGGTCATGATGCGGCCGGTCAGCTCGCGCTCGTAGTAGTCGAGGCCGAGCCGCTGCAGCTGGGCGAAGATCTTCAGCCGCAGGGCGTAGAGGATGCGTTCGCCCGTGCGTCCCGTCATCCGGGCGGCGCCGATCTGACCGGCCCACTGGATGAGGACGGTCAGCAGCGCCAGCGCGGAGGCCACCCACACCGCGGCCATCACGGCCCGCTCGACGCCCTGGTCGATGCCGTGCCGGATCAGCACCGGAAGCAGCAGGCCCATGCCCGCGTCGATGGCGACCAGCAGCAGACTGAACAGCAGCGGCAGCCCGAAGCCGCCCAGCAGCCGGCGCAGACCGTACGACTCCTCGCGCATCACGGCCCGCGCCTCGTCGACCTGCGGGGTGTCCTCGGCCGGCGGCAGCGCCGCGACCTGGGCGAGGAGTTCGGGGGTGGCACCGGCCACCTCGTCCTCCTCCGCCTCCTCCTTGCGGACCCACAGCGGCGGCGTGATGCCGCGCTCCGCGTCGAACTCGGCGTCCATCTCGGCACGCAGCGTGCGGTCCTCGGGGATCTCGACGGGGAAGGTGTGGCCCGGGGAGACTCCGCCCAGCTCGTCGGGGTCGGTCAGCAGCCGCCGGTACAAGGCGGAGCGTTCCTGCAGTTCGTCGTGGGTGCCGATGTCGGCGAGCCGGCCGTCGTCGAGGACGGCGATACGGTCGGCGAGTCCGAGGGTGGAGCGGCGGTGTGCGATCAGCAGGGTCGTGCGCCCGGCCATCACACCGCGCAGCGCCTCGTGGATCTCGTGCTCGACGCGTGCGTCGACGGCGGAGGTGGCGTCGTCGAGGAGCAGCAGCCGGGGATCGGCGAGGATCGCGCGGGCGAGCGCGATGCGCTGGCGCTGGCCGCCGGACAGGGTGAGGCCGTGCTCGCCGACCTTGGTGTCGTAGCCGTCGGGCAGTTCGCTGATGAAACGGTCCGCCTGTGCCGTTCGCGCGGCCTGGACGATCTCCTCGTCCGTCGCGTCCGGCTGTCCGTACGCGATGTTGGAGCGGACGGTGTCGGAGAAGAGGAAGCTGTCCTCCGGTACGAGCCCGATGGCGGCCCGCAGCGAGTCCAGGGTCAGCTCGCGGACGTCGTGTCCGCCGACGAGGACGGCGCCGTGGGTGACGTCGTAGAAGCGCGGCAGCAGCAGCGAGACGGTGGACTTGCCGCTGCCCGAGGAGCCGACGACGGCGACGGTCTCGCCGGGGCGGATCTCCAGCGAGAAGCCGTCGAGGACCGGGCGTGCGCTCTCCCCCTCCCCGTAGGAGAAGGCGACGTCGTCGAACTCGACGGTCGCCGGGGCGTCGGCCGGGAGTTCCTTGGTGCCGTCCTTCATGGTCGGCTCGGTGTCGATCAGCTCCAGCACCCGCTCCACACCGGCCTGCGCCTGCTGGCCGACGGTGAGCACCATGGCCAGCATCCGCACGGGCCCGACGAGCTGGGCGAGATATGTCGAGAAAGCGACGAACGTTCCGAGGGTGATCTGCCCGCGGGTGGCCAGCCAGCCGCCGAGCGCCAGCATCGCCACCTGCCCGAGCGCGGGCACGGCTTGCAGGGCCGGGGTGTACTTCGCGTTCAGCCGCACGGTGCGCAGCCGGCCGGCGAACAGCCTGCGGCCGACGTCCCTCAGCTTTCCGGTCTCCTGCTCCTCCTGGCCGAAGCCCTTGACGACCCGGACACCGGAGACGGCCCCGTCGACGACTCCCGCGACGGCGGCCGCCTGCTGCTGTGCGTACCAGGTGGCGGGGTGGAGCGTCACCCGGCTGTGCTTGGCGATGAACCAGAGGGCCGGTGCGACGGCGAGCGCGACCAGGGTGAGGGGCAGCGACAGCCAGGCCATGATGCCCAGGGAGATGAGGAAGAGCAGGAAGTTCCCGATGGTCATCGGGAGCATGAAGAGCAGGCCCTGGATGAGCTGGAGGTCGCTGGTGGCGCGGCCCACGACCTGGCCCGTGGACAGCTCGTCCTGACGGCGCCCGTCGAGCCGGCTGATGGTGCGGAACATGTCGGTCCGCAGGTCGTGCTGGACGTCGAGAGCAAGACGTCCGCCGTAGAAGCGGCGGACGTAGGTGAGCGCGTAGACGACGACCGCGGCGGCGACCAGCAGACCGGTCCAGACGGCCAGTGACCGGGAGTGGTTGCCGATGACGTCGTCGATGACGACCTTGGTGATCAAGGGGACGACGGCCATCACGGCCATTCCGGCGAGGGACGACCCGAGTGCGAGCACGACGTTCCGCCGGTAGCGCCAGGCGTATCCGGCCAGCCGTCGTGCCCACGTATGCTCTGCCGCCGACGTCACCGATACCTCCCGTTGTCCTGCTCTGCCGGAAGGCTGCAACGCGGACGGGAGCGGATTTCATCCCGCCGCGACGTGCCGGGACGAAGTACGGTCCCTGGTCCTAGGACCAGGGACCGTACGCGTACGTCGTACGACCGGCACTCATGCGTCGTGCAACGGACGGGACGACGAGGCCGGGGTCGGCTACCGGAGCGCCGGGTTGGCAGGCACCGCGTCCCGCGCCGGGCGTCCCGGGACGGCCGGGATCGCTTCCTCCGGAGTGGCCGTCGGTACGTAGCCGAGGCGCGCCGGGGCGGTGGGGTTGAGGTCCTTGTGGACGGCACGGGCGACGGCCTGGATGGTGTTGATGCCGTCGTTCATGGTCTTGTTGTCGTGCGTGAGCACGGTGATCTGGTAGTTGTGCGTCGGGCCGGTGAAGGCGCCGATCGAGTGGACCCGCCAGCCGTGCGTGGACCGCGACAGCCAGCCGTTCTTCACGTGGATCTTGGCCGTGGAGGGCGCTCCGGCCGGGGTGCCCCAGCGCTGCGACGACACCACGGAGTTCATCAGCTGCAGGACGTAGCCGCGCGAGGCGTCCGTCAGGACGGTGTTCTTCGCGGTGAGCATCCCCAGCAGTTTCTGCTGGTCACGGGCGGTGATCTGGGTGAGCCCCCAGTAGCCGTTGGCGCCCGGGACGGTCTTGGTCATGCCGACCGCGGTGAGGAAGCCCTTGACCTTGGTCGTACCGAGCTGCTTCCACAGCGCGCTGGTGGCGTCGTTGTCGGACTTCGTGATCATGGCCGTGGCGCGCGACTTCTCCGTGGCGGTCAGCTGGCGGCCCGTCTTCTGCGCGTCCCAGAGGAGGGTCGCGAGAACGGTCACCTTGACCACGCTGGCGGAGTCGAACTGCGTGTCCGGCCGGAGTATGCAGCTGGTCTTGGTGACCCTGTCGTTGACCAGCACGGCGGTGGTCGAGGCCCGGCCCTTGAGGGCCGCGGTGATGTCCGTGACCAGCTTGGCCGCGAGACCGGCCTTCTGCGAGGTGCAGGCCACGGCGGGCGTCGCGGCGCCGGCGGAGTCCTGGGTGGCGCTGACGGTGATCGGCACGAGGACGCCGAGGGCCGCGGCCGCACAGAGAGCCCCGCGTCTTCGGCGAGGTATGGAGTGTCTCTTCACGCCTAGATGACTCCGCAGGGCACGAAAGGTTGTAGGGGAACCGGCTGGTTGTGCGAAGTGGCACGACGCGTCCGAGGCGCGGGGCCTGGGTAGTCATGACCGGCACGCGTCGGACGGGGCCGACAGGCCGGGCGGCGGGAACGGGGGAGGTCGGTCGATGGCGGACGAGCAGGAGAGCGAGGCGTACCGGTGCGGGCGGTTGTGGGCGGCCCTGCACACGTTACGTTCCCTGGGTGGCGGCAGGGACAGGCGGAAACTGGCGGCGCCGGACGAGGTCCGTCAGGCGGAGAAGCAGCCGCACATCCACATCCCGCGGCAGCTGGACAAGATCGGCGGGCATTTCCTCGCGGCCCGCAAGCGGGGCGCCGCGCACGGGAAGGCGGCCGACGCGCTCGTCAGAACGGCCCTGGACCTCCTGCCGGGCGGCGTCACGTTCCCCCAGAACCGGACCGTGGCCGAGCAGGACGACTTCCGCAAGGGGTTCCACGCCGGACTGAGCCACTACGAGACCACGCACCGGTCACTCATGGAGTGACCGGTGCGTGGCTGGAGTGACCGGTGCGTGGCGTGGCTGGAGTGACCGGTGCGGAGCCGCGCGACGATGTGCCGCGTGACGGTGTGACCGCGTGACCGCGTGGCGGTGTGACCGCGTGGACTCAGAGATGCGTCGGTGCGAACATCCGCAGCAGCGCGGGCAGCACGACGACCGAAGGACCGGGCTGTGCGAAGGCCTTCGTCAGGTCCTCGCGGAGCGACTCCGTCGTCGTACGGACCGCCGGCACGCCGAACGACTCGGCGAGCGCCACGAAGTCCGGGCGGGACAGCTCGGTCGCGGTGGCCTCGCCGAAGGCGTCGGTCATGTACTCGCGCAGGATGCCGTAGCCGCCGTCGTCGACGATCAGCCACGTCACCGGCAGGTTGTACTGCCTGGCCGTCGCCAGCTCCGCGATCGAGTACATCGCGCCGCCGTCACCGGACACCGCGAGCACCGGCTTCGTACGGTCCGCGGCGGCGGCGCCGATGGCGGCGGGGAAACCGTAGCCGAGGCCGCCCGCGCCCTGTGCGGAGTGCATCGTGTTCGGGTGCCGGGCGTCGAACGCGGACCAGGCCCAGTAGGCCAGGATCGTCATGTCCCAGAAGCTCGGGGAATCGTCCGGAAGTGCCTCACGGACCGCGGCGAGCACCTCCTGCTCCAGGGTCAGGTCCTGGCCGGCGATCCGCTCCCGCACCTTCGCCAGCAGGGTCGCGACCCGCTCGGCGCCCGACGGGCCGCGGCTCCCCCGTGGTTCCTCGGGCACCGGAGGTGACCCCGCCTCCACCGTCTCCAGGAGCGCGGCGAGCGCGATCCGGGCGTCGGCGTGGATGCCGAGGCAGGCGTGGTTGGACTCCAGCTTGCCGAGGTCGGCCTCGATCTGGACGACCCGGCCGCGCGGGGCGAACGTGTGGTAGTTCGACGAGAGTTCGCCGAGCCCCGAGCCGACGACCAGCAGGACGTCGGCGTCCTCCAGCAGGTCCGTGGTGTGCCGGTCCTCCAGCCAGGACTGCATCGACAGCGGGTGCTCCCACGGGAAGGCGCCCTTGCCGCCGAAGGTCGTGACGACCGGCGCGTCCAGCTTCTCGGCGAGCGCCCGCAGCTTGCCGGACGCGTCGGCGCGTACGACACCGCCGCCGGCGATGATCGCCGGGCGCTCGGCGTTCCGCAGCAGATGCGCGGCGACAGCGGTGAGTTCGGGGCGGGGCACGAGGTCGTGCGGGGTCGCGTCCATGGCCGTGACGACCGGCAGGGTGGTCTCGGCGAGCAGCACGTCCTGGGGGATCTCCACCCAGACGGGGCCGTGCGGGGCGGTCAGCGCGGACTCCCAGGCGGCGGCGATCGCGGACGGGATCTGCGAAGCGGTGCGGACGGTGTGCACGGACTTCACGATGTCGCGGAACGAGGCCTTCTGGTCGCGCAGTTCGTGCAGATAGCCGTGGCGGCCGCCGCCGAGACCCGCGGACGGGATCTGGCTGGAGATCGCCAGCACGGGGGCGCTGGCCGCGGCGGCCTCCTGGAGCGCGGCGAGCGAGGTCAGCGCGCCGGGTCCGGTGGAGAGCAGCAGCGGGGTGGCCTGGCCGGTGATCCGGCCGTACGCGTCGGCGGCGAAGCCCGCGTTGTTCTCGACCCGCAGCCCGACATACGTCAGGCCGGAGCGCCGCAGCGCGTCGAACATGCCGAGCGCGTGCTGTCCCGGCAGGCCGAACACGGTGTCCGCGCCGAGCCCGGTCAGCGTCTCGATGACGAGGTCACCGCCATTGCGCCCGGCGGGCGGGTTGAGCGCGGCAGCGGTCTGCTGCGGCGTCGGCCGCAGTACGAGGTCGTGGTCGTGGGTCATGCGGTGTCCCTTTCTTGGTGCCCGTCCGCCGAAACGCACCGGCCGCCGTGGTCGTGGGCGCCGGCCGGGCCGTGACCACCCTGGGCTCGGTACCGGCCCCGGTTCCGGCCCGGGCTCCGGCTCCGGCTGCCGCCCGGTGCCTGCGCCGACGCCGGGCCCGGGTCCTGCTCTTGGGTCTGTTTCCGGTTCTCTCGCCGACGGTGGCGGTCGGCCGGGTCCGGTCGCCCGGTCCGGCCGGGGCCGGCCGCCGGCCGCCGCCGCGGCTCGAATCGGGCCCGAGCGGCGGCCCGGCCCGGGCTCGATCCCCGCCCGGCCGGATGCTCCGGCCGATGGTCCGGGACCCGTCCCGGTCTCGTCCCGGTCCCGATCCGGGCCCGGCCGGTCCGGTGGACCGGCCGTCCGGCGCGCCGTGTTCCGCGGGCGAGGGCCCGGCTCCGGACCCTCGCGCGCGGAACCGCGCGGAACTACTCGGCGCCGGTCGCCCGGCCCGCCGCGATCTGGCGGGACATGATCGTGGTCAGCTCGTAGGCGGTGTGCGAGGCCGCGACCGAGGTGATCTCGGCGTGGTCGTAGGCGGGGGCGACCTCGACGACATCGGCGGACACCAGGTTGCAGGAGGCGAGCCCCCGCAGGATCTCCAGCAGCTCGCGGGAGGTGATGCCGCCGGCCTCGGGGGTGCCGGTGCCGGGCGCGTGCGCCGGGTCGAGGACGTCGATGTCGATCGAGATGTAGAGCGGACGGTCGCCGATGCGCTGGCGGAGCTGGTCCGCGACCTCGTCCGCGCCGCGCCGGTAGACGTCGGCCGAGGTGACGATGCCGAAGCCCATCTTCTCGTCGTCGGTCAGGTCCTGCTTGCCGTAGAGCGGGCCGCGCGTACCCACGTGCGACAGCGCCTCGGTGTCGAGGATGCCCTCCTCGACGGCCCGGCGGAACGGAGTGCCGTGGGTGTATTCGGCGCCGAAGTACGTGTCCCAGGTGTCCAGGTGGGCGTCGAAGTGGAGCAGCGCGACCGGTCCGTGCTTCTTGGCGACCGAGCGCAGCAGCGGCAGGGCGATGGTGTGGTCGCCGCCGAGGGTCATCATGCGGGCGCCGGTGCCGAGGATGTCGTCCGCGGCGGCCTCGATGGTCTCGACGGCCTCGTTGATGTTGAACGGGTTGGCCGCGATGTCACCCGCGTCCGCGACCTGCGCGAGCGCGAAGGGCGAGGCGTCCTGCGCCGGGTTGTACGGGCGCAGGAGCCTCGACGCCTCACGGATGGCGTTGCCGCCGAAGCGCGCGCCGGGCCGGTAGGAGACCCCGGCGTCGAAAGGCACACCGACGACGGCGACATCGGTGGTGCCGACCTCGTCGAGCCGTGGCAGCCGGGCGAACGTCGCGGGTCCGGCGTACCGCGGGACGCGGGACGAGTCGATGGGGCCGCGCGGCGTCTCGTTGCTGCTCATGACCTATGCCTTCTTCCTACGCTTTTCCTACTGTTCGCAGTCGTTCGACTGTAACGGGGTTCAGGGGGTGGCCGGGACCGACGTCGGGTCGGCCGGCTGCTCGGCGGACTCGGGACCGCCGCGGCCCGCGAGGCGCTCGCGCCAGTTGGCCAGGATCGCCTCGTCCGTCGGCTTGGTGGCCAGCGAGACGACGACGTACGTGACGAGGGAGGCGAGCAGGCCGTAGTAGATGGGCTCGTTGGCGAGGATGCCGAACTTCCACATCAGGGAGATGACGGCCAGTCCGCCGACGACCACGGCGGACAGCGCGCCGTGCACGGTGCCGCGCTTCCACAGCAGTCCGCCGAGGATCGGGACGAGCAGCCCGCCGACGAGCAGGTTGTAGGCGACCGTCAGGGCCTCGACCACGTTGTTCAGGGCGATCGCGATGCCGATCACGCCGACGCCCATCACCAGGATGAACATCCGGTTGCCCTTGACCTCGTCGTGCGCTTCGCCGTCGGCGCGGTGACGGGTGACGGCGCCGCGCAGCCGCTGCCAGATGTCGTTGTTGGCGACGGTGGCGCAGGCGATCAGGGCGCCGGAGGAGGTGGACATCACCGCGGCGAGCGCCGCGGCCAGCACCAGGCCGCGCACACCGATGGGGAGTTCGTTCTTGACGATGGTGGCGAAGGCGTCGTCGGCGTTGGCGAGGTTCGGGTAGAGCACCTTCGCCGCCGTGCCGATGACGGCGCCGGCGAGGGCGTAGACCAGGCAGTACGTACCGGCGACGGTGCCGCCCCAGCTGGCGACCTTGTCGTTGCGGGCGGTGAAGACGCGCTGCCAGATGTCCTGGCCGATGAGCATGCCGAATGTGTAGATGAGCACGTACGTGAAGATCGTCTCGCCGCCGATGCCGAGCGGGGCGAAGTACTCGGTGGGCAGCTGGGCCTTCATCTCGGCGAAGCCGCCGGCCTTGATCACGGCGATGGGCAGCAGCAGGATCAGCACGCCGATCGTCTTGACGACGAACTGCACCATGTCGGTGAGGGTGATCGACCACATGCCGCCGAGCGCCGAGTAGGCGACGACGATCGAGCCGCCGAGGATGATCGCGATCGTCCGGTTCATGTCGAAGAGGACGTCGAAGATCGTGGCGTAGGCGATGGTCGAGGTCACCGCGAGCATCAGGGTGTACGCCCACATGACGACGCCGGTGATGAGTCCGGCCCTGCCGCCGTAGCGCAGGTCGAGCATCTCGGAGACGGTGTAGACCTTCAGCCGGGCGATGCGCGCGGAGAAGAAGACCGAGAGGGCGAGGAGGCCGAGGCCGATGGTGAAGACCATCCAGGCGCCGGAGAGCCCGTACTTGTAGCCGAGGCCCACGCCGCCGATCGTGGAGGCGCCGCCGAGGACGATCGCGGCCATGGTCCCGGAGTACATCCAGGGTCCGAGCCGGCGGCCGGCGACCAGGAACTCGCTCTTGGACTTGGCGCGGCGCATGCCCCACCAGCCCATCGCGAGCATGCCGGCCAGATAGACGACGATCAATGCGTAGTCGACGGCCATGGGGCCCTCCTTCGTTACCTCGGTGGCGTGTCGTGCAGAAACGCGTCGTGCAGAAACACGAGGGGGACGCAGCGGCTCTTGCGCGGGGACATCCGCCCGTACCCGCGGCCGCTGGACGACTCGACGATAGGTGGCCGAAAAGCGACGATGAAGTGTACGTTTCCTCCATTCTCGAAGACGATCACGGATGGAACGTCCACCATGCCGGACCGCACCGCTCACTCCGCCGCCCCCTTGCCCCCCTCCGTCCCTTCGGCCCCACCGGCCCCACCGGTTCCGCTGGCCGCGCTGCTGGCCCATGAGGACCTGGGGCTGCGGCTCGTCGCCGGCCCAGAGGACGTCGACATCCAGTGGGTCCACACGTCGGAGATGGCCGACCCGTACCCGTACCTGCTGGGCGGCGAGCTGCTGCTGACGGCGGGCGTCCTGCTGGAGGACCCGGAGATGTACGCGGCCCGGGTGGTGGAGGCCGGCGGGGCGGCGATCGGTTTCGGTGTCGCCCCGGTGTACGACACGGTCCCGGACGCCCTCGTCGCCGCGTGCGAGCGGCTCCGGCTGCCGCTGATCGAGGTGCCGCCGCAGACCCCCTTCACCGCGATCGCCCGCGCGGTGTGGCGGCTGATGGCACAGGCCCGCCTCCGGGAGGTGCGCCGGGTGAGCGAGGCCCAGCAGGGCCTGGCCGTCGCGGCGGCCAGGCCGGACCCGGTCCCGGCGGTGCTGCACCAGCTGGCCTCGCGCCTGGGCGGCTGGGCGGTCCTGCTGGCCCCGGACGGTTCGGCGCTGCAGACGGCCGGTCGGGCGCCCTCACGGGAGGCCCGCGAGGCACTGGGGCGGCTGGCGCGGGTGGTGAGCCCTGAGGCGGAGGACGAGGAGGTGGGGGCGGGGGACCCCGGGTCCCGCGCGGGCGCCGGGCACCCGGAGGCCGGCGGACCCTCCCCCGCCGCGGGAGGGTCCGCCGGGGAGGGCCGGCCCCCGGGAGACGGACGCTCCGGCCCCGACGGATGGTCCCCGGCCGACGCGCGAACGGAGCCCGGCGCCCCGGCCGCGGGAGCCGCGCGCCGGCCCCCCTCATCCGCGACCGATTCCGTCGGGGACACCCATCTCGCCGCCTACGCCCTCGGGGGCGCCGAGGGCCTCGTCCTCGGCGTCGCCGCCGAGGGGCGCGAGACCGGCGGCCACACGATCGCGGGTGTCGCCGTCGTCCTGCTGTCGCTGCTGACGGCACCGCACCAGGGGACCGGCGCGACCGGGCGGGCCGCCGCGCTGGTACGGCTGCTGCTGGGGGCCGCCCCCGCCGAGGTGGCCCCGGCGCTGGGTCACGGGCCGTGGACCGTGGTGCACGGGACACGTCCGGGGCAGCCCGACCGGATCGCGGCGTCGGCGCTCGGCGCCGCGCTGGGCAGCGCCCTCGTCGACGGGGACGGCGAGACCGTACGGATCCTGCTCTCCGGCGACCGGCGGATCGAGCCGCAGCCGGGCTGGACCCTGGGCGTGAGTGCCCCGGCCGGACCGGCGGACCTCGCCGCCGCCGACACCGCCGCGGCACGGGCCCTGCGCCGGGCCGAGGCGACCCGGGTCCCGCTCGCCCGCCAGCGCGACGCGGGCCTCGGCGAGCTGATCGCCCCCGACGAGGCCGCCGCCCACGCCCGCACCCTGCTCGCCCCGGTCGCGGACTCCCCCGCGCTCACGGAGACCCTGCGCGTCTGGCTCTCCCTCCACGGCAGCTGGGACCGCACGGCCGTGGCCCTGGGCGTCCACCGCAACACCGTCCGCCAACGCATCGCACGCTGCGCGTCGCTCCTCGGCGTCGACCTGGACGACGCCGACGTACGGATGGAGCTGTGGTTCGCGCTGCGGTACGTGTGACGGGGCCGCGGCGTCGCGGTTCCGTCGGGAGTCCACGACTCCCGCGCCGGAACGCTGTGGGCATCACGCCAAGTCCCTTGCGCCACAGGCGTGTTGGAATGCCCGCATGACATTGTCCACCGACGGAACTCTGACCCTGACCCCGGGCGACCCCGGGCGCCACCTGCGTGCCGAGGTCGAGCGGCTGCGGGAGGAGGCGGCCCGGCAGCGGGCGCTGGCGCACAAGCGGGCGGACTTCTGGACCCGGCTGGACATCGCGCTCGGCTTCCCCGCGGCGCTGCTCGCCGGCACGGCGGGCGCGGCCGGTCTCGCCACGGCGGACGCGCGCGTCCCCGCCGCGCTGATCGCGCTGGCCTCCGCCGGCTTCGCGGCCGGCGCGGGCTTCCTGCGCAGCGACACCCGCCGCCGGGCCAACAAGCGCGCCCGGCACGCCTGGGCCGACGTGGAGGGCCGGGCCACGGTGAAGCTGGCCCAGGAGCGCCTGACGCCCGAGGACCTCGCCGAACTCCTCGCACGCCGCCAGGCGGCGCTGGCGGCCTACGACGGCGAGGCGCCCCCGCCGGAGCCACCGCCCGGCCCGCCACCGCTCACCCCCGGCTGAGCCCTCAAGCGTCCCCATCCGCCGCGCCGAGGTCCCGGACGGCCGCACACCGTTCGTCCCGCCCTGCCGCCGGGCGCCGTTCCTCGCCGTCGTCGACGCGGGCCGACCGCACGGCCGCCGCCGGGGCGCGGCGGAGGCGGCGGATGGGAGGCGCCGCGACGAGGGCGACGGCACAGCACAGGCCGACGAGGGCGGCGACCAGCAGGAGTCGGTGAATGCCGAAGAAGGTCCCGGCGGGCCCGGCGATCGCGTAGCCGAAGGGGACGGCGAGGATGGAGCCGCCGATCTCGTAGGCGGCGACCCGGTTGAGGCGGTCCTCGGGGATCTGGGTCTGCACGGTGGTGGCCCACTGGACGCTCCAGAACGCCCAGCCCACCCCGCTCGCCGCGTACCCGAGCATGATCAGCGGCAGGCTCGGGACGAGGGCCGCCGCGAGCGGCATCAGCGGGAACAGGAACATCGCGAGCCCGCCGCCGAAGAGCGGGCGGGCCGGGCGGATCCGGTACGCGACCAGTGCCCCGAGGACACAGCCGGCACCGAACGCGCCCTCGGCGAAGCCGAACGCGGCGTTGCCGTGCGCGGCGATGACGGAGGCCGCGCCCAGCGGGGTGACCGGGCCCCAGACGAGGACGCCGAGCACCCACCAGATGAGGATGACGCCCCACAGCCAGGACCGGGAGCGGAACTCGTCCCAGCCGGTGCGCAGGTTCTCCAGGGTGGACGCCGACCGGTCCACCTCGTACCTGGGCAGCCGCAGCGCGACCAGGCAGATCCCGCTGACCGCGTAGGTGGCCGCGTTGAGGGCGAACGCCGAGGCCGCCGAGGTGGTGGCGACGAGCACTCCGGCGATCGCGGGCCCAGCCATCGCCGAGATCCCCTCGCTCAGACGCACCACCGCGTTGGCCTTCTGCGGGTCGGTGGCGACCTGCGGCACCAGACCGGAGACGCCGGGCTGGAACATGGCGGTCGCGATCCCGCGGAGCGCCGCGCCGACGATGATGAACCACAACGGCGGATGGCCGAACCAGAGGTACGCCGCGAGCCCGCCCTGGATCAGACACCGGGCCGCGTCGGAGCCGATCATCAGCGGCCGGGGGTGGAACCGGTCCGCCAGCACTCCGCCGAACACGACGAAGAGCGCGAAGGCCCCCATCCAGGCGGCGAGTGCGAACCCGACTCCGCTCACCCCGTACCCGAGCGAGAGCATCGCGACCGACAGCGCGACCGGGACCATCGCGTCGCCCAGCATCGAGACGATCCGGGCGGTGAAGTAGAGGCTGAAGTTCCGGGTCCAGAGCCGGGACGGCGCGGCGGCAGACGAGACCACGCGGGCACCCTGTCAGCGGGTCGCTTCCCGGACAACCCAATTACGCCATGTTCACGACCCTGCGCGCTCCGGAGGGTGGCCACCCTCACTCTGGACAGACGTGCGAACCGCCGGGTAACTTTGTCTGAGCAAGCGCTTAGACAGTCGGCACCCACGCAGTTACGAGGAGGCGTCCGTGCGCCGGACCGTATTCAACGAGGACCACGAAGCGTTCCGGGAGACCATCCGCGCCTTCATCGAGGCCGAGGTCGCCCCCGTGTACGACGAGTGGTTCGCCGCCGGCCAGGCGCCGCGCGATTTCTACTACAAGCTCGGCGAGCTGGGCGTCTTCGGCATCAACGTCCCCGAGGAGTTCGGCGGCGCGGGCCTGGACACGCACAAGTTCGAGGCCGTGCTCTACGAGGAGACCTCGCGCGCGGGCGTGAACTTCGGCGGCTCCGGTGTGCACGTGCTGCTCGCCCTGCCGTACCTCAAGATGCTCGCCACCGACGAGCAGAAGAAGCGTTACCTGACGAAGTTCGTCACCGGCGAGGAGATGTGGGCGCTGGCGATGACCGAGCCGGGCACCGGCTCCGACGTCGCCGGCATGAAGACCACCGCCAAGCTCTCGGAGGACGGCAGCCACTACGTCCTCAACGGCGCCAAGACGTTCATCACCGGCGGCGTGCACGCCGACCGCGTGATCGTGTGCGCCCGCACCTCCGCCCCGCGCGAGGACGACCGCCGCTTCGGCATCTCCCTCTTCGCGGTGGACACCACGTCCGCGGGCTACTCCGTGGGCCGCAAGCTGGACAAGCTCGGCCTGCGCACCTCCGACACCGCCGAGCTGGCCTTCGTCGACGTCAAGGTCCCGGTCGAGGACCTGCTCGGCGAGGAGAACAAGGGCTTCTACTACCTCGGCCAGAACCTGCCCTCCGAGCGCTGGGGCATCGCGTTCGGCGCGTACGCCCAGGCCAAGGCCGCCATCCGGTTCGCCCAGCAGTACGTGACGGACCGCACGGTCTTCGGCAAGCCGGTCGCCAGCTTCCAGAACACCAAGTTCGAGCTGGCCGCCTGCCAGGCCGAGGTGGACGCCGCCGAGGCCGTCGCCGACCGTGCCCTGGAGGCGCTGGACGCCGGCGAGCTGACCGCGGCCGAGGCCGCCTCCGCGAAGCTGTTCTGCACCGAGGTCGCCCACCGCGTCATCGACCGCTGCCTCCAGTTGCACGGCGGCTACGGCTACATGAACGAGTACCCGATCGCCCGCCTCTACGCCGACAACCGTGTCAACCGCATCTACGGCGGCACCAGCGAGGTCATGAAGTCGATCATCGCCAAGTCGATGGGCCTGTAGTCCAGGTGACGAAGGCGCTCGACGACCTGCTCGATCTGCTCGACCTGGAGCAGATCGAGCAGGACTACTTCCGGGGCCGCTCGCGGTCGGCGATCGTGCCCCGGGTCTTCGGCGGACAGGTCGCGGCCCAGGCGCTCGTCGCCGCGGGCCGCACCGTCCCCGACGACCGCACGGCCCACTCCCTGCACGCGTACTTCCTGCGCATGGGCGACCCCGGTGCCCCGATCGTCTACACGGTCGACCGCATCCGTGACGGCCGCTCCTTCACGACCCGCCGGGTCGTCGCCGTCCAGCACGGCCAGCCGATCTTCCATCTCTCGGCGTCCTTCCAGACGTACGAGGAGGGGCTCGACCACCAGGCGCCGATGCCGGCCGCCCCGGACCCGGAGACCCTGCCGACGGCGGAGCAGACCCTGCCCCGCTATGTGGACAGGTTCGTCCACCCCAGCGTCGTGGACCGGATGCTGGAGGCCCGGGCGGCCGTCGACCTGCGGTACGTGGACGCTCCTCCGTACGCCAGCGTCGGTGAGCCGCGCGAGCCGCGTTCGCAGGTCTGGTTCCGCACGAACGGCGAGCTCGCGGACGACCCCCTGCTGCACGTCTGCCTCGCGACCTACGTCTCGGACATGACGCTGCTCGACTCGGTGCTGCTGGCCCACGGGCGCGGCGGCTGGTCGGTGGGCGATGTCGTGGGGGCGTCGCTGGACCACGCGATGTGGTTCCACCGGCCGTTCCGCGCCGACGAATGGCTGCTGTACGACCAGGAGTCGCCCAGCGCGCACGGCGGGCGGGGCCTCGGCCAGGCCCGTATCTACACCCAGGACGGGCAGCTGGCGATCTCGGTGATCCAGGAGGGCGTGGTCCGCGTCCCGCACGACTAGTGCCGGTCACAGCACTGGCCACAGCGCACCGGCTCGTGCTGTGACAGCGCCGCGGTAGTGCCCTGGCAGCTCGCGCTCCGGCCGGGCTCAGGGCGGGGCCAGATGCCGTTCGATCGCCCGGCGGGCGGTCTCCAGGACCGCGGCACGGCTGGGGGCCCGGGTCGCGGGCGCACTCACGCTCGCCGGGTGCGGCGAGGAAGGCCCGTCGTCGCGCGGGCCGTTCACGACGGGCGCGTCGGGAGCCAGTGCGGCCGCGGCGTCGATGAGCGCGGCCGGTTCCTCGTCGCCGAGCCGGCGCAGCAGCTCGGCGAGGTTGCGCAGGGTGGTCCACAGATGCGTCCAGTTGCCGGTGCGGGCGAAGTAGTCGATCACGTCGCGGTAGCCGGCGAGCGCCTCGTGGACACGGCCCGTGGACGCGCGCACCGACTGGAGCCCGACGGTGGCGACGCCGACGAGGAAGGTGGCGCCCGAGCCGCGGGCCAGGTCGATGGCACGGACGTAGTTCCGCTCGGCCTGCTCGCCGTGGCCCGCGAGGCTGTCGATCTCCCCGGCGACGTACGCGCCCCAGGAGAGCATCGAGGGCGACACCGCGGCGGCCAGGCCCCGGTCGTTCAAGGTCCGCGCCCCGTCGAGATCGCCGGCGTAGGCCTTCGCGAGGGCGGCGATGCCCAGGCACTCCCGGTGCGGGCCGAGGAGCGCGGCCGCGGCGAGGGCGTGCTCGACCACGTCGCCGTAGGCGCCGCGGGCGAAGTCGGCCACCGAGAGCACCATCAGACAGCGCCCCGACCCGACGCTGTCCGTCGTCGTCTCCAGTCCTCTGCGGGCGAGCCGGTCCGCCTTGCGGTAGTCACCGCGGTGGTAGGCGGCCTCCGCCGCGGTTCCGAGTACGGCGCTCGCACGCGGGTGTGCGGCGAGCGCCTGGTCGTCGGCGAGTTCCTCCGCCCAGGCCCGGATCTCGACGAGGTCGCGGTAGGTGATCGCGTCGTACAGCGCGACGATCATCGCCGAGGCGTCCTCCAGGGAACTCCGGCCGCGCGCGAGGCGCCACGCGGCCCGCAGGTTCGCCAGCTCGCGGCGCAGGACGGCATCGGCCTCGGGCTCCCGCTCGGTGGTCATGGCCGTGGCGATCCACGAGGTCAGCTCGACGGCCCAGCGCAGCATGCGCTCCGCGGCGGCCTCGTCCTCGCCGGCGGCGGCCAGCCGGTCCTGCCCGAACGCCCGCAGCGTGTCGAGCATGCGGTACCGGGTGGCTCCCTCGAAGGAGGCATCGAGCACGGAGGCGTCGACGAGGCGGGCCAGTGTGCTTCCTGGGTCGCTCTGCGGGCTCAGTTCGGCGGCCAGCCGCTCGGCGCTGTCGAGGTCGACGCCGTCGGCGAAGACCGACAGCCGCCGGAACAGCCGCCGTTCGTCCTCCGTGAGGAGCCGGTACGACCAGTCGATGGTCGCCCGCAGCGTCCGGTGCCTGGCGTCCGCGCCGGTGCTGCCGCCGCCGAGCAGGTCGAGCGCGCGGTCCAGGCGGTCGCGCAGATCGGTGAGGGAGAACGTGGAGAGCCGGCCGGCCGCGAGCTCGATGGCCAGCGGCATCCCGTCGAGCCGGTGCACGATCTCGGCGACCGTACGCAGCTCCGCGGACGTCGGGGGCGGTCCGGGGCGGACCCGGCGGGCCCGGTCCAGGAAGAGGGCGGCGGACGGCACCTGCGAGGGGTCCTGCCCGGGGTGCGGCAGCGGGAGCGGCGCCAGCCGCCAGACGTACTCCCCGGGCAGGCCGAGCGGTTCGCGGCTGGTGGCGAGCACCGAGATCCGGGGGCAGGAGGCGAGCAGCACGTCCACCGTGTCCCGGACACCGTCGAGCAGGTGCTCGCAGTTGTCGATGAGCAACAGGCCGGGGGTGTCGCCCAGCAGGGCGACACAGGCGGCGAGCACGTCGCCCTGGTCGGTCTTGAGGTTCAGGGCCGCCGTCAGCGCGTAGGGAATGGCGGCGGGATCGGTGACCGGTGCGAGCAGCAGGACGGTCGCCGCGCCGCTGTGTCGCGCGACCTCCTGGGCGACGCGGGTCTTGCCGACGCCGCCCGGCCCGACGAGCGTGATGAGCCGCTCGGCCGCCAGCAGCCGGTGCAGGGAGGCGACCTGCGCGTCGCGGCCGATCAGCGCGGTGGCCGGCCGGGCGCTCTCCCCGGGCGGGGCGGGCGTCCGGCCGCCTCCGCTGATGATGTCGCGTTCGAGTTCGTCCAGCGCGGGTGAGGGGTCGAGGCCGGTCTCGTCGGCCAGCCGGCGCCGGTAGTCCCGTCCGATGCGCAGCGCCTCGGGCGCCTGCCCGGCCACCGCCCGCGCCCGCATGTCCAGGAGGACCGCGGGCTCCCGCAGCGGGTCGGCCGCCGAGGACGCGGCTGCGAGGCCCAGGACCTCCTCGGCCCGTCCTGCGTCGACGGCGCTCGCGACCAGCGCGTCGGTCACCTCGTGGTGCAGCTGCGCGTACTCCTCGACCGCGGCGGCGATGGGCGCGACGTCGGTGAGATCCGCGAGAACCGGGCCCCGCCACAGTCCGTGCGCCTCCTGGAGCAGGCAGAGCGCACCGGCGGGCTCCCGCCGGACCGTCGTACGTGCCGTGGCGAGCAGCGTCCGAGCCTGTGCCGCGTCCAGTTCGTCGTGGCCGAGCGCCAGCCGGTAGCCGTCGTGGCACGTCTCGAGCCGGGCAGCCGCCGGGCCGAGGTGCCCGCGCAGCCGGGACACGTGGTTGTGCAGGGCCTGCCGCCCCGATTCCGGCACCTGGGACGGCCACAGCGCGTCGAGGAGGCGGTCGACGGTCACGATCCGTCCCTCGGCGAGCGCGAGCAGGGCGAGCACCGCCCGCCGTTTGGTACCCGGTACGTCCACCGGAGCGCCGTCGACGAGCAGCCGCAGCGGCCCGAGCACTTCCGCCCGGACCGACGACGGCGGCGGTGGCGGTGGCTGACGACCGGCTGCCATGGCTTCCCTCGTGTCCCGCATGTCCTGTGACCATGGTCCGCGACGGCGGCGGACTCGGCCTGTCAGCGCGGCGACGGCTCGTGCGAGGGCCGTGACAGCTCGTGCGAGGGCCGTGAGAGGTCTCCCGTCGAGGCTTTCTGCCGTGACCGGAACGGTCCGGTCCGGCGGCAGGGAAGGAGCCCGGTGATGGACCACGACAAGGTGCAGGAGTTCCTCGGGCGGTTCGTGGCGGACCTGGGCGCCGCCGGCGCCGCCGGATCGGTGGTGATCGGTCACCGGCTCGGCCTCTATCGCGCGCTCGCCCAGGGCGCGGCGACGCCTGAGCAGTTCGCCGAGCGGACCGGTTGCCACGTGCGGTATCTGACCGAGTGGCTGCGCGGACAGGCCGCGGGCGGGTACGTGAGCTACGACCCGGCGACGGAGGCGTTCTCACTGACCGAGGAGCAGGCGTTCTGCCTGGCCGACCCGGACGGCCCGGACGTGCCGGCGGCGTTCCTCGTCGTGCTCGGGTATCTGCGCGCCGAGCCGCGCATCACCGAGGCCTTCCGTACCGGCGAGGGTGTCGCCTGGCACGAACACGACGAGGACGTCTTCGTCGGGTGTGACGCGTTCTACCGGCCCGGCTACGTGGCCGAGCTGATCCCGAACTGGATCCCGGCGCTTGACGGCGTCGACGAGAAGCTGACCGCCGGGGCCCGCGTGGCCGACCTCGGCTGCGGCCTCGGCTCCTCGTCGCTGCTCCTGGCCGAGGCCTACCCCCGTACCTCCGTCGTCGGCTCGGACTGCCACGCCGAGTCGATCGAGCGGGCGCGCAAGAAGGCCGCGGAAGCCGGGAGCGGCGGCCAGGTCGCCTTCGAGGTGGCGAGCGCGCAGACCTTCTCGGGCACGGACTACGACCTGGTCATGATGTTCGACTGCCTGCACGACATGGGCGATCCGCTCGGCGCCGCTCGGCGGGTGCGGGAGGCGCTGGCCCCGGACGGCACATGGCTGCTGGTGGAGCCGTTCGCCTCCGACGAGGTCGAGGAGAACTTCAACCCGGTCGGTCGGCTGTACTACAGCGGCTCCACGTTCCTGTGCGTGCCCAACGGGCTCTCCCAGCCGGGCGGCCGTGCACTGGGCGCGCAGGCCGGCGAGGCCGCGATCCGCCAGGTGATGGCCGACGCCGGCTTCACCCGGTTCCGTCGCGCCGCCCGGACCGCGTTCAACCTGGTGTACGAGATCCGGCCGTGAGCCTCCGGTGGCGCGGGCGTGGAGGAACGACGCCCGCGCGGCCCGGACACAACGGACATACGCTCCCTTCATGGCGAGCGACAAGATCACCGGCGGCGGCCCGGAGCGACCGGGCGGTCCCGTCGGACCGCCCGGCGGCCCCGTCGGTGAGCCGGCCGACGCCCCCGTACCGCCGCCGGAGCGGATCGAGCCCGGGGAGGTGCCGGAGAGCACCTTCACGGTGATCGTCGCGGCGTTGGCGAATCTCGGCATCGCGGTGGCGAAGGCCGTCGCCGGAGTGATCAGCGGTTCGAGCGCGATGCTCTCCGAGGCCGCCCACTCGGTCGCGGACACCGTCACCGAGGTGCTGCTGCTGACCGCGCTCAAGCGGAGCGCGAAGCCGGCCGACGAGGAGCATCCGCTCGGGTACGGGCCCGAGCGGTATGTCTGGGCGATGCTCGCGTCCGTCGCCACGTTCGTCGGCGGTGCGGTCTTCTCCGTCTACGACGGCGTCCACACCCTCGCGCGGGGCGAGGAGCTGGGCGATCCGCTGCCCTCGTACATCGTGCTCGCCGTCGCCGCCGTGCTGGAGGGCTACTCGCTGCGGACCGGTGTACGGCAGATCCGCGGGGAGGCGGCACACTTCGGCACGCCCGCGCGGCGCTATCTGCGCTACACCCCGGACACCGCGGTCAAGGCCGTGGTGATGGAGGACGCCGCGGGGCTGAGCGGTCTGCTGCTGGCGGCGGGCGGTCTGGCCGGGGCGCAGCTCACGGGCTCCTCCGTCTGGGACGGCATCGCCTCGATCCTCATCGGGCTGCTGCTGGTGTACGTCGCCTGGGTGCTGGGCCGCAGCAACGCCCAGCTGCTGATCGGGCGGCCGCTGCCGCCGTCGATGCGCGACGCGGTGCACGAGGAGCTGCTCACCGTGCCGCACGTCGTCGACGTGCTGGAGCTGACCACGCTGATCCAGGGCCCCACCGAGATCCTGATCGCCGCGAAGGTGAACTTCCGGGACGTCGCCTCGGCCGAGCAGGTCGAGTGGGCCTGCGAGGACGCCGAGGAACAGCTGCGCCAGCGCTTCCCGGCGATCCGCAGGGTGTATCTGGACGCGACACCGGGGGTGCACCAGGTACGGCCCGCGGGTGTGCACGACGCACGGCCGCCCGACGGGGGCCGGTGAACCGTCCGGGGTCAGAGAAGGCCCGCGGCCTCCAGGAGGTAGGCCGTCAGCGGGTCGTAGAAGCGCGGGTCCGTGACGTGGTCGTCCAGCGGGACGGTGACCTGGAGGGTGCCCTCCGCCTCGGCGATGAACAGCGCCGGGTCGTTGCAGTCGGCGTATCCGACGGCGTCGATGCCCCGCTGGCCCGCGCAGCCCGCCCAGCCGTGGTCGGCGACCACGAGGTCCGGCCGGGGCCGTCCCTCCCGCTCCAGTCCGTCGAGGATCGCGGCCATCGGCGCCGGGGAGTGGGTGTGCCAGAGCGTCGCGCCGCGCTCCAGCATCGCGACATCGGCGAACTGGAAGACCATGCCCTCGTCGGCCATGAGCCCGGACGGGATCCGGACGATCTCGCAGCCCGCGGATCTGAGCGCGTCCGCCGTCTGCCGGTGCACGTCGAGCAGCCCGCCCGGGTGACCGGTCGCGAAGAGCACCGACTCCTGTCCCGCGGCGGCCTCCTTCAGCCGTGCGGCCATCCGGTCCAGCGCGTCGACGGTCAGCTCCGGGTCGATGGTGTCCTGCCCGAACCGGTACTGCGGATCGTCGTTGACCCCGCAGCGCTCGGCCATGACGGCCAGTACGTCCTGCTCGTCGCTCCAGCGGTCGCCGAGCTCCAGGCCGAGCCAGTAGTGGCGGTCCCCGTTGGCGAGCTTGCGGTAGTGGGAGAGGTTGTTGTCGCGTGGGGTGGCGACGTCTCCGGCGATACGTGTGCGGACGAGGTGGTCGACGAGAGCGGCACGGTTCGGTATCGGCATGTGCCCATTGTGCCGTCCGGTGTGCGGAGCGTGCTTGGCGTCCCGGTGGCCGGACGGCCGTCGCGGCCGTTTCACGCCGACAGTGACGCGAACGCCCCGTGGGCCAGCTTGCGCAGCAGCACCTCCATGGCGGCACGGCCCGGCAGGCCGTTCCCGTACGAGCCGAGGTGGGGAGTGGAGTTGAGCAGGCCGAACACGGCGTGGACGGCCGCCCGGACCTGGCCCTCGGTGGCGTCGGGGTGCAGGGTGCGGACCACGTCCACCCACAGCTCGACGTACTGGCGCTGCAGCTGCCGCACGAGCTTGCGGTCGCTGTCGCGCAGCCGGTCCAGCTCGCGGTCGTGCAGGGTGATCAGCGGACGGTCGTCGAGGGCGAAGTCGATGTGCCCGTCGATGAGCGAGGAGAGCACCTGCTCCGGGACGCCGTCGGCCTCGGCGACCCGGCGCCTGCCGCCGTCCAGCAGCCGGCCGGAGATGCCGACCAGCAGCTCGGCGAGCATCGCGTCCTTGCCGGCGAAGTGCCGGTACAGCCCGGGCCCGCTGATACCCACGGCGGCGCCTATCTCGTCGACGCCGACGCCGTGGAAGCCGCGCTCGGCGAAGAGCCGGGCGGCCTCCTTGAGGATCTGTTCGCGGCGGGTCGGCGCGTCGGTCCTGGTGGTCATGCCATTGATTCTAGACAAGCCAGTTAGCGCTCGTTAACCTGTGGGAAATGGGTTAACGCTCATTAACAAGAACGATGCTCTGACAGGGGGCTCGACACGATGCGGCAAGCACCTGTGCTGACGAGTGCGGCGGATCCCGCCTCCGATGCCTGGCAGGCCAACGAGGCGGCACACCACGCCCTGGCCGACACGCTGCGCGCGAAGCTGGCGGCGGCCCGGCTGGGCGGCGGGGAGAGAGCCCGGGCGCGGCACACCGCGCGCGGGAAGCTGCTGCCCCGGGACCGCGTGGACACGCTGCTGGATCCGGGCTCTCCGTTCCTGGAGCTGGCCCCGCTCGCGGCCGACGGCATGTACGACGGGCAGGCCCCGGCCGCCGGGGTGATCGCCGGTATCGGCCGGGTCAGCGGCCGCGAGGTGGTGGTCGTCGCCAATGACGCCACGGTCAAGGGCGGCACGTACTACCCGATGACGGTCAAGAAGCATCTCCGCGCCCAGGAGGTGGCGCTGGAGAACCGGCTGCCGTGCGTCTATCTCGTCGACTCGGGCGGCGCCTTCCTGCCGATGCAGGACGAGGTCTTCCCCGACCGTGAGCACTTCGGCCGCATCTTCTACAACCAGGCACGGCTCTCCGGTGCCCGGATCCCGCAGATCGCGGCGGTGCTCGGCTCCTGCACGGCCGGCGGCGCCTACGTCCCGGCGATGAGCGACGAAGCCGTGATCGTGCGGAACCAGGGGACGATCTTCCTGGGCGGACCGCCGCTGGTGAAGGCCGCGACGGGCGAGGTCGTCACGGCCGAGGAGCTGGGCGGCGGCGAGGTCCACTCCCGCGTCTCCGGTGTCACGGACCATCTCGCGGAGAACGACGCGCACGCGCTGAGGATCGTGCGGAACATCGTGGCGACCCTGCCGGAGCGCGGCCCGCTCCCCTGGTCGGTGGAGCCGGCCGAGGAGCCCAAGGTCGATCCGTTCGGGCTGTACGGTGCGGTGCCGGTGGATTCCCGCACGCCGTACGACGCGCGTGAGGTCATCGCCCGGATCGTGGACGGCTCGCGGTTCGCCGAGTTCAAGTCCGAGTTCGGCACGACCCTGATCACCGGCTTCGCCCGGATCCACGGCCACCCGGTCGGGATCGTCGCCAACAACGGCATCCTGTTCGCCGAATCCGCCCAGAAGGGCGCGCACTTCATCGAGCTGTGCGACCAGCGCGGGATCCCCCTGCTCTTCCTGCAGAACATCTCGGGATTCATGGTCGGCAAGGACTACGAGGCCGGGGGCATCGCCAAGCACGGCGCGAAGATGGTGACGGCCGTCGCCTGCACCCGCGTGCCGAAGCTGACGGTCGTCGTCGGCGGCTCGTACGGCGCGGGGAACTACTCGATGTGCGGACGGGCCTATTCGCCGCGCTTCCTGTGGATGTGGCCCAACGCCAAGATCTCGGTCATGGGCGGCGAGCAGGCCGCCTCGGTGCTCGCGACCGTCAAGCGCGACCAGATCGAGGGCCGCGGCGAGGCGTGGCCGGCCGAGGAGGAAGAGGCCTTCAAGGCCCCGATCCGCGCCCAGTACGAGCAGCAGGGCAACGCCTATTACGCGACGGCCCGGCTCTGGGACGACGGGGTCATCGACCCGCTGGAGACCCGGCAGGTGCTGGGTCTGGCTCTGACCGCGTGCGCCAACGCCCCGCTGGGTGAGCCCGGCTTCGGCGTCTTCCGGATGTGAGGACTGCTGTGACACTCGAAGGACAGGCAATGTTCGACACTGTTCTGGTCGCCAACCGAGGCGAGATCGCGGTCCGCGTCATCCGTACGCTGCGGGCCCTGGGGGTGCGTTCGGTCGCCGTGTTCAGCGACGCGGACGCCGACGCCCGGCACGTCCGGGAGGCGGACACGGCTGTGCGGCTGGGGCCGGCGCCGGCGGCGGAGAGCTATCTCTCGGTCGAGCGGCTCCTGGACGCGGCCCGCCGCAGCGGGGCCCAGGCGGTCCACCCCGGTTACGGCTTCCTCGCGGAGAACGCGGGATTCGCGCAGGCCTGCGCGGACGCCGGCCTGGTCTTCATCGGGCCGCCGGCCGAGGCGATCTCCCTGATGGGCGACAAGATCCGCGCCAAGGAGACCGTGCGGGCCGCCGGAGTGCCCGTCGTGCCGGGCTCCTCGGGCTCAGGTCTCACGGACGACCAACTGGCCGAGGCCGCCCGGGAGATCGGGATGCCGGTGCTGCTGAAGCCCTCGGCGGGCGGCGGCGGCAAGGGCATGCGCCTCACGCGCGTCGAGTCGGCGCTGCTGGAGGAGATCGCGGCCGCCCGGCGCGAGGCTCGGGCATCGTTCGGCGACGACACACTGCTCGTGGAGCGGTGGGTCGAGCGTCCGCGGCACATCGAGATCCAGGTACTCGCCGACGGGCACGGGAACGTGGTGCATCTCGGCGAGCGCGAGTGCTCGCTGCAGCGCCGCCACCAGAAGATCATCGAGGAGGCGCCGTCCGTCCTCCTGGACGAGAAGACCCGCGCGGCGATGGGCGAGGCGGCGGTCCAGGCGGCTCGCTCCTGCGGGTACCGGGGCGCGGGCACGGTCGAGTTCATCGTCCCGGGCGGCGACCCGTCGTCGTACTACTTCATGGAGATGAACACCCGTCTCCAGGTCGAGCACCCGGTGACCGAGCTGGTCGTGTCGATCGCGGGGGGCGGCCTGGACCTGGTGGAGTGGCAGCTCCGGGTCGCGGCGGGCGAGAAGCTCCCCTTCACGCAGGACGACATCAGCCTCACCGGCCACGCCGTCGAGGCCCGTATCTGCGCCGAGGATCCTTCCCGTGGATTCCTCCCCTCCGGTGGCACGGTCCTGTCCCTGCGCGAACCCCAGGGTGACGGTGTCCGCACCGACTCGGGCCTGACCGAGGGCGTGGAGGTGTCCAGCCTCTACGACCCGATGCTGTCGAAGGTCATCGCGTACGGCCCCGACCGCGCGACCGCGCTGCGCAGGCTGCGCGCCGCCCTGGCGGACACGGTCATCCTGGGCGTTCCGACGAACGCGGGCTTCCTGCGCCGGCTGCTGGCCCATCCCTCGGTGGTCACGGGCGACCTGGACACGGGGCTCGTGGAGCGCGAGGTGGACGGGCTGGTCGACACCGTCGTGCCCACGGAGGTGTACGAGGCGGCGGCGCTGCTGAGACGGCCGGCGCCTGCCGCCGGCCCGGACGGCTGGGTCGACCCGTTCTCGGTCCCGAGCGGCTGGCGGCTCGGCGGCGAACCGGCGGCGGCGGTGCACCACTTCCGGGTCCCGGGCCACGACCCCGTCGAGGTCCGCTCCCCCGGGAACACCCGGGGCGCCGCACCGGACGGGAGCACCGTCACCGTCGAACTGGGCGGTGTCAGGCACACCTTCAGCCACGCCACGGCTCCCGGAGGGAGCTGGCTCGGCCGGGACGGCGACTCGTGGCACGTCCAGGACCACGATCCGGTCGCGGCGGATCTCGGCGGCGCCGCCCACGCGGGCGCGGACACGCTCGCCGCGCCCATGCCCGGCACCGTCACGGTCGTGAAGGTGGCGGTGGGCGAGGAGGTCGCCGCCGGGCAGAGTCTGCTCGTGGTCGAGGCGATGAAGATGGAGCACGTCATCTCCGCCCCGCACGCCGGCACCGTCACCGAGCTGGACGTCACACCGGGCGCCACGGTCGCCATGGACCAGCTGCTCGCTGTCGTCACCCCGCACCAGGACGGCGAGAAGGAGGGCGGGCGATGAGCGAGGTACTGGCACTGGGGTTGCCGATGGAGGTGCCCGCCACGGACCTTCCGCCGCGGGTGCGGATCCATGAGGTCGGCCCCCGGGACGGGCTGCAGAACGAGAAGGAGACCGTCCCGACGGACGTCAAGGCGGAGTTCGTCCACCGGCTCGCCGGCGCCGGGCTGACGACCGTGGAGGCGACCAGCTTCGTCCACCCCCGGTGGGTGCCGCAGCTGGCCGACGCCGAGGAGCTGTTCCCCCGGCTCGCGGACATCGAGGGCGTCGCCCTGCCCGTCCTCGTGCCGAACGAACGCGGACTGGACCGTGCCATCGCCCTCGGTGCGCGCCGGATCGCGGTGTTCGGGTCCGCGACGGAGACCTTCGCGGCCCGCAATCTCAATCGCACGATCGACGAGTCGCTCGCGATGTTCGAGCCGGTCGTTGCCCGCGCCAAGGACGACAAGATCCATGTCCGCGGCTATCTGTCGATGTGCTTCGGCGACCCCTGGGAGGGCAAGGTCCCGGTCCACCAGGTCGTCCGTGTGGCCAGGCGGCTGATGGACCTGGGCTGCGACGAGCTGAGCCTCGGCGACACGATCGGTGTCGCCACCCCGGGCCACGTCCTCTCTCTCCTCGCCGAGCTGAACGAGGAGGGCGTGCCCACCAGCGCCATCGGGGTGCACTTCCACGACACCTACGGCCAGGCGCTGGCCAACACCTTCGCGGCACTGGAGCACGGCGTCACCACCATCGACGCCTCAGCGGGCGGCCTGGGCGGCTGCCCGTACGCGAAGAGCGCCACCGGAAACCTCGCCACCGAAGACCTCGTGTGGATGCTCCACGGCCTCGGCATCGAAACCGGGGTCGACCTCGGCCGGCTCACCGCCACCAGCGTGTGGATGGCCGAGCAGCTGGGCCGTCCCAGCCCCTCCCGCACCGTTCGCGCCCTTGCGGGCACGGCTTCCCACAAGGAGTCCTAGCCATGTCGCTCGACCACCGCCTCACCCCTGAGCACGAGGAACTCCGCCGCACCGTCGAGGAGTTCGCCCACGACGTGGTCGCCCCGAAGATCGGCGACTTCTACGAGCGGCACGAGTTCCCGTACGAAATCGTCCGCGAGATGGGCCGGATGGGCCTGTTCGGCCTGCCCTTCCCCGAGGAGTACGGCGGCATGGGCGGCGACTACCTCGCCCTCGGTATCGCCCTGGAGGAGCTGGCCCGTGTCGACTCCTCGGTCGCGATCACCCTGGAGGCCGGGGTGTCGCTGGGCGCCATGCCCCTCCACCTCTTCGGCACCGAGGAGCAGAAGCGCGAGTGGCTGCCCCGGCTGTGCTCCGGTGAGATGCTCGGCGCCTTCGGGCTGACCGAGCCGGACGCCGGTTCCGACGCGGGCGGCACGAAGACCACGGCCGTGCGCGACGAGAAGACCGGCGAGTGGGTGATCAACGGCTCCAAGTGCTTCATCACCAACTCCGGTACGGACATCACGGGCCTGGTCACGGTCACCGCGGTCACCGGCCGCACCCCCGAGGGCAAGCCGCTCATCTCCTCGATCATCGTCCCGTCCGGCACCCCCGGCTTCACCGTCGCCGCCCCGTACTCGAAGGTCGGGTGGAACGCGTCGGACACCCGGGAGTTGTCGTTCTCCGACGTCCGTGTGCCCTTCGCGAACCTGCTGGGCGAGGAGGGCCGTGGCTACGCCCAGTTCCTGCGCATCCTCGACGAGGGCCGGATCGCGATCGCCGCGCTCGCCACGGGCCTGGCCCAGGGCTGTGTGGACGAGTCCGTGAAGTACGCGAAGGAGCGCCACGCCTTCGGCCGCCCGATCGCCGGCAACCAGGCCATCCAGTTCAAGATCGCCGACATGGAGATGCGGGCGCACATGGCGAGGATCGGCTGGCGGGACGCGGCGTCCCGGCTCGTCCTCGGTGAGCCCTTCAAGAAGGAGGCGGCGGTGGCGAAGCTGTACTCCTCGACGGTCGCCGTCGACAACGCGCGCGAGGCCACCCAGATCCACGGCGGGTACGGCTTCATGAACGAGTACCCGGTGGCCAGGATGTGGCGGGACTCCAAGATCCTGGAGATCGGCGAGGGCACGAGCGAGGTCCAGCGCATGCTGATCGCAAGGGAGTTGGGCCTGACCGGGTAGTCCGCACCCGGACGCCGCGGCGGCGATCGCCCGGGGACGGTCCCGACCGTCCCCGGGCGGTGATCAGCGTCACGGGGGGCCGCCCATGGACATGATCTGAGGTTAGGCTAACCTACCTTCGACTTGCCCAGAGGCCGCCACACGGCACGCACCGAAAGCGAAACCCTCATGCCCAATGCCCGTGCTTCCCACCTCACCCGCCGCGGCCTGCTCGCCGCGGGCGGCGCCATCGGCCTCGGCGCCGCACTCACCGCCTGCGGCTCCGACAACAAGAGCGACTCGGCTTCCGACGCGAAGAAGAGCGGCCCCTGGGAGTTCAAGGACGACCGCGGGCAGGTCGCCAAGACGAAGGCCGCCCCCAAGAACATCGTCGCCTTCACCGGCATGGCGGCCGCGCTCCACGACTTCGGCATCGAGGTGAAGGGCGTCTTCGGCCCGACGTACGTCGAGGACAAGGCGAAGGGCACCAAGACGCCGGACGTCCAGGCGGGCGACCTCGACATCAACAAGGTCAAGGTCCTCGGCAACGTGTGGGGCGAGTTCAACGTCGAGCAGTACGCGGCGCTCGCGCCGGACGTGCTGATCACCGACATGTGGGAGAAGAACGCCCTCTGGTACGTGCCGGACCAGTCCAAGGACAAGATCCTCAAGCTGGCCCCGAGCGTCGCCCTGTGGGCCTCGGACTACTCGATGCCGAAGGTCCTGCAGCGCCACGTCGACCTGGCCGAGTCCCTCGGCGCCGACGTCAAGGCCAAGAAGGTCACCGACGCCAAGGCCGCCTTCGAGAAGGCCGCCGCCCGGCTGCGCGCCGCCGCGAAGGCCAAGCCCGAGATCAAGGTGCTCATCGGCTCCGCGAGCGCCGACCTGTTCTACATCTCCACCCCGGCCCGGCCGACCGACACGCTCTACTTCAAGGAGCTCGGCGTCAACTTCGTGACGCCCACCAAGCTCGACGCCGGCGGCTGGTTCGAGGGCCTCAGCTGGGAGAACGTCGACAAGTACAAGGCCGACATCATCATGATGGACAACCGCGCCTCGGCCCTTCAGCCCGACGCCCTGAAGTCCAAGCCGACCTGGGCCCAGCTGCCCGCCGTCAAGGCCGGCCAGGTCATCCCTCGCGTCACCGAGCCGATCTACTCGTACGAGAAGTGCACGCCGATCCTCGAGGACCTGGCGAAGGCCATCGAGACCGCGAAGAAGGTCGCCTGACCATGTCGACAGCCGTGGCCGCCCCGTTCCGTTTCTTCCCCCTTCAGGTCGTACGGACGCGGCGGCTCGGCCCGTCGCTGGTACGCGTCACGTTCGGAGGGGAAGCCCTGAAGGACTTCGCATCCGGAGGGCGCGATCAGTCCCTGTCGCTCTTCCTGCCGCACCCCGGCCAGGACGAACCGGTCGTGCCGGTCGCCGAGGACGGGGACATGTACGCCACGCTCGGCGCCTGGCGGGCGCTGCCCGACGACGTACGGGCCGTGATGCGCTCGTACTCCGTTCGCGAGCAGCGCCCCGATGCCGGTGAACACGGCGAGGTCGACATCGACTTCGCCGTCCACGAGGACGGCGGCCCGGCCTGCCGGTGGGCGCAGAAAGCTTCCTGCGGAGACCGGGTCACCGTTCTCGGCCCCGCGGTCGCCGACAACACCGCCGTGCGCTTCCGGCTGCCCGAGGACGCCGACTCGGTGCTGATCTGGGCGGACGAGACGGCGCTCCCCGCCGCTTCGGCGATCCTGGAGTCGCTGCCCGCCGGTCTGCGCGCACAGGTCTGGCTCGAGGTCCCGACGGCCGGCGACCCGCTGGAGCCCGCGACGGCCGCCGACGCCACCCTCACCTGGCTCGTGCGGGACGAGGGAGCGCCGTCGGCGGTCGAGGCGGTGCGCGCCGCCGAGTTCACCGGCTCGACGCCGTACGCCTGGATCGCGGGCGAGTCCGGCTCCGTCAAGGCGCTGCGGCGGCACCTCGTGAACGAGCGCGAACTCGACCGCCGGCGCGTCACGTTCGTCGGCTACTGGCGCAAGGGCGTCAGCGAGGACGCCCTGCGCGAGACTCCCGACGACGCATAGCGTCCCTCTGCCGGGCCGGGGCCTCGCCGAGCCGAGCCCGGCCGACCGGGCCGGATCGGCATGCGGGGTCCGGCCCTCAACTGCGCCGCCCCGCACGGCAGTCGCACTCCGCCCCGCCGTGCCCCGAAATGTGATCCACCTCGCTGTGCCCCCTGGGAAGCAGGGGGCGAGTGGTGTCTGAAATTAGGTTAGGCTAACCTAAGTTCGAACTCGCCCCCACCCCTCACCTGTCCCCGGGGGGCGACCCCGTCCCCGTACCCGGGAGGACCCTCGCCATGCGCTCGCACCTGCTCAACGACACAACGGCGGAGCACTATCGGCGCTCCGTGACCGAAGGAGTCGAGCGGGTGGCGAACAAACTCGCCACGACCCGGCGGCCGTTCACCGGAGTGACCCCCGACGAACTCGCCCCCACGATCGCCGCCGTCGACCTCGACCAGCCGCTCGGGAACGCGACCGCCGCGCTCGACGAGCTGGAGGAGGTCTATCTGCGCGACGCGGTCTACTTCCACCACCCCCGCTACCTCGGCCACCTCAACTGCCCGGTCGTCATCCCCGCCGTCCTGGGCGAGGCCGTTCTCTCCGCCGTCAACTCCTCGCTCGACACCTGGGACCAGAGCGCCGGCGGCACCCTGATCGAGCGCCGGCTCGTCGACTGGACGACCGGCCGGATCGGCCTCGGCCCCGCCGCCGACGGCGTGTTCACCAGCGGTGGCACCCAGTCCAACCTCCAGGCGATGCTGCTGGCCCGTGAGGAGGCCAAGACCGACGACCTGTCGAAACTGCGCATCTTCTCCTCCGAGTGCAGCCACTTCAGCGTCCAGAAGTCCGCGACCCTCCTCGGCCTCGGCCGCGACGCCGTCGTCTCCGTCCCGGCCGACCGTGACCGCCGCATGCAGACCGTGGCCCTCGCCGCCGAGCTGGAGAAGTGCAAGCGCGCCGGGCTGGTCCCGATGGCGGTCGTCGCCACCGCCGGCACCACCGACTTCGGCTCCATCGACCCGCTGCCCGAGATCGCCGGGCTGTGCGAGGAGTACGGGGCCTGGATGCACGTCGACGCGGCCTACGGCTGCGGCCTGCTCGCCTCCCCCACCCGCCGCCACCGTCTGGACGGCATCGAGCACGCCGACTCGGTCACCGTCGACTACCACAAGTCCTTCTTCCAGCCGGTGAGTTCCTCGGCCCTGCTGGTCCGGGACGGGGTCACGCTGCGGCACGCCACGTACCACGCGGACTACCTCAACCCCCGGCGCACCATCGAGGAGCGCATCCCCAACCAGGTCGACAAGTCCCTGCAGACCACCCGCCGCTTCGACGCGCTGAAGCTGTGGATGACGCTGCGCGTGATGGGCGCCGACGGCGTCGGCAGCCTCTTCGACGAGGTGTGCGACCTGGCCGCCGAGGGCTGGCAGCTGCTCGCGGGCGACCCGCGCTACGACGTCGTGGTGGAGCCCCAGCTGTCCACCCTGGTCTTCCGCTACATCCCGGCCCAGGTCACCTCGCCCGCCGAGATCGACCGCGCCAACCTCTACGCCCGCAAGGCCCTGTTCGCCTCCGGCGAGGCCGTCGTCGCCGGAACCAAGGTCGACGGCCGCCAGTACCTCAAATTCACCCTGCTGAACCCCGAGACGACCGTGCACGACATCGCCGCCGTCCTCGACCTGATAGCCGGCCACGCCGAGCAGTACCTTGGAGAGAACCTTGTCCACGCCTCCTGAGCACCGTGACATCCACGATTTCATCGGTATCGGACTCGGTCCGTTCAACCTCGGCCTCGCCTGCCTCACCGAGCCCATCGACGAACTGAACGGTGTCTTCCTGGAGTCCAAGCCGGACTTCGAATGGCACTCGGGCATGTTCCTCGACGGCGCGCATCTGCAGACGCCCTTCATGTCGGACCTGGTCACCCTCGCCGACCCGACCTCCCCGTACTCCTTCCTCAACTATCTGAAGGAGAAGGGGCGGCTCTACTCGTTCTACATCCGCGAGAACTTCTATCCGCTGCGCACCGAGTACAACGACTACTGCCGCTGGGCCGCCGCCAAGCTGAGCAGCATCCGCTTCAGCACCACGGTGACCAAGGTCGAGTACGAGGCCGAGGGCGAGCTGTACGCCGTGCACACCACCGGCGGCGAGACGTTCCGCGCCCGCCGGCTCGTCCTGGGCACCGGCACCCCGCCGTTCGTCCCGGACGCCTGCCAGGGCCTCGGCGGCGACTTCGTCCACAACTCCCGCTACCTCCAGTCCAAGGAGGAGCTGCAGAAGAAGAAGTCGATCACGCTGGTGGGCAGCGGCCAGAGCGCCGCCGAGATCTACTACGACCTCCTCGCCGAGATCGACGTGCACGGCTACCGGCTCAACTGGGTCACCCGCTCCCCGCGGTTCTTCCCGCTGGAGTACACCAAGCTGACCCTGGAGATGACCTCTCCCGAGTACATCGACTACTTCCACGCGCTGCCGGAGACCACCCGCTACCGGCTGGAGTCGGAGCAGAAGAACCTCTTCAAGGGCATCGACGGCGAACTCATCAACGAGATCTTCGACCTGCTCTACCAGAAGAACCTCGGCGGCCCGGTCCCGACGCGGCTGCTCACCAACACCGCGCTCCACTCGGCCTCGTACGAGGACGGCACGTACACCCTGGGGCTGCGCCAGGAGGAGCAGGAGAAGGACTTCGCGCTCGACACCGAGGGCCTGATCCTGGCCACCGGCTACAAGTACGTCACTCCTGAGTTCCTGGAGCCGGTGCGCGACCGGATCCGCTGGGACGGCCAGGGCCGCTTCGACGTCGCCCGCAACTACGCGGTCGACACCACCGGGCGCGGCATCTTCCTGCAGAACGCCGGGGTGCACACGCACTCGATCACCTCGCCCGACCTGGGCATGGGCGCGTACCGCAACGCGTACATCATCGGTGAGCTGCTCGGCAGCGAGTACTACCCCGTAGAGAAGACGATCGCGTTCCAGGAGTTCTCCGTATGAGCACCACCGCCCCCGCCCTGGGGACGTTCTCCGTCCGTCCCCTCGACCCGATGGCCGACGCCGAGCTGCTGCACGGCTGGGTCACCCACCCCAAGGCCGCGTTCTGGATGATGCAGGACGCCAAACTCCACGACGTCGAGCGGGAGTACATGGCGATCGCGGCCGCCGAGCACCACGACGCGTTCATCGGCCTGCATGACGGCGAGCCCGCGTTCCTGATGGAGCGGTACGACCCGAAGTACGTCGAGCTGGTCGGGCTGTACGAGCCCGAGCCCGGCGATGTCGGCATGCACTTCCTGGTCGCTCCGACCGAGAACCCGGTGCACGGATTCACCCGTGCCGTGATCACGGCGGTGATGCGGGAGCTGTTCGCGGACCCGGCGACCCGGCGCGTCGTCGTCGAGCCCGACGTCTCGAACAAGGCCGTGCACGCGCTCAACGAGGCCGTCGGCTTCGTGCCCGAGCGTGAGATCGACAAGCCCGAGAAGAGGGCGCTGCTCAGCTTCTGCACCCGGGAGCAGTTCGAGGCCGCGGTGGGAGGCGAGGTCCGGTGAACCCCGTCGAGAGCGTCTCCCACCTCACCCCCGAGCTGTGGGCCGAGGCCAACCGCCTGCTGATCCGCAAGGGCCTCGCCGAGTTCACCCACGAGCGGCTGCTCACGCCCGGTGACCTGGGCGAGGGCCGGTACGTGGTGTCGAGCGACGACGGCAGGACCGAGTACCGGTTCACCGCCGGCCGGCTCGCGCTCGACCACTGGCAGGTCGACGCCGGCTCCATATCCCGCCACCGCGACGGTGCGGAGCTGCCGCTGGACGCCCTGGAGTTCTTCACCGAACTGCGCGGCGCGCTCGGCCTGTCCGACGCGATCCTGCCGGTCTACCTGGAGGAGATCTCCTCCACGCTGTCGGGTACGGCGTACAAGCTCACCAAGCCCGAGGTGTCCGCCGCCTCGCTCGCCGCGGCGGACTTCCAGGCCATCGAGACGGGGATGACCGAGGGGCACCCGTGCTTCGTCGCCAACAACGGACGGCTCGGCTTCGGCATCCACGAGTACCACCGCTACGCCCCGGAGGCCGCGGCCCCGGTCCGGCTGCTGTGGGTCGCCGCGCACCGCTCCCGCGCGACCTTCACCTCCTGCACGGACCTCGGCTACGAGAACCTGATGCGGGCCGAGCTGGGCCAGGAGACCCTGGACCGCTTCGACGCCCGGCTGCGCGGCCTCGGTCTGGATCCGGACGACTATCTGCTGATGCCGGTCCACCCCTGGCAGTGGTGGAACAAGCTCTCCGTCACCTTCGCCGCCGAGGTGGCCCAGCGCCGGCTGGTCGCGCTCGGCGAGGGCGAGGACGCGTACCTGGCCCAGCAGTCGATCCGTACGTTCTTCAACACCAGCGACCCGGCCAAGCACTATGTGAAGACGGCCATGTCCGTCATCAACATGGGCTTCATGCGCGGCCTTTCGGCCGCGTACATGGAGGCCACGCCCGCCATCAACGACTGGCTGGCCTCGCTCATCGCGAGCGACGACGTCCTGCGGGCGGCCCGCTTCTCGATCATCCGCGAGCGCGCGGCGGTGGGCTACCGGCACCTGGAGTACGAGGCGGCCACGGACCGCTTCTCGCCCTACCGCAAGATGCTCGCCGCGCTCTGGCGCGAGAGCCCGGTGAACACGATCCAGGACGGTGAGCGGCTGGCCACGATGGCCTCGCTGCTGCACACCGACCGGTCGGGCAAGTCGTTGGCGGGTGCGCTGATCACCGAGTCGGGGCAGGCGCCCGAGGTGTGGCTGCGCCGCTATCTGGACGCCTATCTGCTGCCGGTGCTGCACTGCTTCTACGCGTACGACCTCGTCTACATGCCGCACGGCGAGAACGTCATCCTCGTCCTCGACGAGGACGGCTCGGTGCAGCGCGCGATCTTCAAGGACATCGCCGAGGAGATCTGTGTGATGGACCCGGACGCGGTCCTTCCGCCGATGGTGGAGCGGGTCCGCGCCGAGGTCCCCGAGGACATGAAGCTGCTGTCGGTCTTCACGGACGTCTTCGACTGCTTCTTCCGGTTCCTCGGCGCCACGCTGGCGACGGAGGGCGTACTGGACGAGGACGCGTTCTGGCGGACGGTCGCCGAGTGCGTCACCGCGTACCAGGAGTCGATGCCGCATCTGGCCGACAAGTTCGCCCAGTACGACATGTTCACCGAGGAGTTCGCGCTGTCCTGCCTCAACAGGCTGCAGCTGCGGGACAACAAGCAGATGGTGGATCTGGCGGACCCGTCGGGCGCGCTCCAGCTGGTGGGCACCCTGGAGAACCCGATCGCACGGTTCCGGTAGTCGGGACGACAAGCCGGCGGGCGCCCTGCGGAGTACGGTCCTCCGCGGGGCGCCCGCTTCGTCGTTCCCCGTGACCTATCCGGCGGGCCAGGGCACCTGCGGCGAGCGGTAGTAGTCGATGCCGAGCGCCTCCATCCGCGGCCCCTGCGCCGCGAGCCGCACCTTGTAGGCGTCCCAGTCGTGCGTGGACGCCGGGGACCAGCCGAGTTCCGCGACCCCGGGCAGCCTCGGGAAGGCCATGAACTCGATGTGGTCGCTGGTCGAGATCGTCTCGGACCACAGCGGCGCCTCGACCCCGGCGATCGACGACGCGGGAGCGCCGGGCAGATACGCGCCCGGGTCCCAGTCGTAGGAGCGCTGCACCTCGACGTAGCCGGCCCAGGCCAGGCCCAGCGGGGTGTCCTTGTCGTACTTCATGTCGAGGTAGAGCCGGTCGGCGGGCGACAGGACCAGCTTGGTGCCGCTCTGCGCGGCCTTGACGACCTGGGCCTTCTCCGCGGCGCTGGTGCCGTCCAGACCCCAGTACTGGGCGACCGCGCCCTCGACGGGCTTCGCGCCGGTCAGCTGGTGCCAGCCGACCACGGTCTTGCCGTACCTGGCGACGACGGCCTGTGCCTTGTCCATGAACGCCACATAGTCCTCGTGGCTGGTGGAGTGGGCCTCGTCACCGCCGATGTGGAGGTACTTGCCGGGGGTGAGCGCGGCCAGTTCGCGGACGACGTCGTCCACGAAGTCGTACGTCACGGCCTTCGGCACGCACAGCGAGCTGAAGCCGACGGCCGTGCCGGTGTAGAGCGGCGGGGCGACGCCGTCGCAGTTCAGCTCCGCGTACGAGGACAGCGCGGCGTTGGTGTGGCCGGGCATGTCGATCTCCGGGATCACCTCCAGATAGCGGGAGGCGGCGTGGGCGAGGATCTCCTTGTACTGGGCCTTGGTGTAGTACCCGCCGGGGCCGCCGCCGACCTGGGTGGAACCGCCGTGGGTGGCGAGCCGCGGCCAGGAGTCGATGGCGATGCGCCAGCCCTGGTCGTCGGAGAGGTGCAGATGCAGCTTGTTGATCTTGTAGAGCGCGAGCTGGTCGATGTAGAGCTTGACCTGGTCGACGGTGAAGAAGTGCCGTGAGACGTCGAGCATCGCGCCGCGGTGGCCGAAGCGCGGGGAGTCGGTGATGGTGCCGCCCGGAATCCGCCACGGGCCGGCCTGGCGCGTGTCCTTCTCCACGGCGGCGGGCAGCAGCTGGCGGAGCGTCTGGACGCCGTGGACGAGGCCCGCCGGCTTGCGGGCGGTGATGGTGACCCCGCCGCGTCCCGACTCCAGCCGGTAGCCCTCCTCGCCGAGGCTCCTGTCGCGCGAACCGAGCGCGAGACGGATGCCGCCGCGGCCGTGATCGTCGGTGACCGGCAGCGCGTAGCCGGTGGACGGGCGCAGTACGGCGGCGAGATAGGAGCCGATGCGGCGGGCATCGCGCGAATCGTCGTCGACCCGGATCCGGGTGGCGGCGGTGAGGGTGTACGGCGAGCCGGCCGGCCGTACGGAGGCGGGTGCCGGGACGATCTCACCGAGCGGTCTTGCGGCGGTGGTCTGCGCCGGAGCGGGGGCGGCTCCGACGCAGGAGATGCCCGCCGCGGCGACCAGCAGCAGCGAACCGAGAAGACGGGGGAACGTTCTGCGCTGTCTCACAGGCTGGATCCCTTCCGAGGGGCGTCACGACTGTGGTGCTGAGCAACCGAACGGTCACCATGCGTACCGTGCGCCTCAGACGTGGTCAAGGTGTAGACCACTTCCCGGGACCGGCTCTGCGGAGCCGGAGCCTCCGCGGAGCGGGTGCGACAATCGCACGCATGGCGGAAATCCTCCAGAAGGACGGCACTTGGGCCTTCGACGGCGACGTGGTCCGGATCGTGCCCGGCAGCGGCGGCAAGACGCATCCCGTGCGGCAGGCCCTCGGTGAACTCGCCGTACCGCTCGAGGCGTTGGCCGGCGTCGCGTTCGAACCGGGGCGGCGCAGCGGACGGCTGCGGCTGAAGCTGCGCGACGGCAGCGACCCTCTCCTGCTGGCCGCCGACGGCCGGCTGCCCGAGACCGCCGATCCGTACCGGCTGACCGTCGACAACGACCGGACCGGCGTGGCCGAGTACTTCGTGGACGAGCTGCGCAACGCCCTGCTGCTGGACCAGGTCCCTGAAGGACCGGTGGACCGCTTCCTGCTGCCCGGCCCCGCCGTGCCCGTCTCCGGCGGCGGGGGTGACGGCACCGCGGCCTTCGACGGCGAGGCGATCAGGCTCTCGTGGAACTGGAAGGCCGAGGAGTCCAAGAGCACGTCCGGCGCGAGCACCTTCCCGCTCGCCGAGGTGACCGGGGTGCGGTGGCTGCCCGCGATCGGCCTGGAGAACGGCCATCTGCGCTTCACCCTGCGCGGCCGGCCCGCCTCCGGGCCCGCCAAGTACGACCCGTACGCCCTCGACCTGTGGGGGCTCTCCCGCAAGGAGCACACCGCCGTCCTGGTCGCCGCCGCCGTGATCGCCCGGCTTCCGCACCCGAATGCCCCCGGCGCCCTGCGCGCATGGGGTGACCCCCAGCAGGACGCGACCCCGCCGCGCGAGCTGCCCGCGTCGACGTCGGCGGCACCCGTGCCCCCGGCCGCAGACGATCATGACGTACTGCTGCGCCGACTGCGTGAGCTGGGAGAACTGCACCTGGCGGGGATCCTGACCGAGGAGGAGTTCTCCGCGGCCAAGCAGGCCGTCCTCAAACGCATGTGAGACGGCCCGTAAAGCTGCCGTAAATACCGACTGTAACCATGATCACGCAGGTTTCTGCCCGAAATCGGGCAGGAATGTTGCGTTGAGGCCGGCAGTGACCCCAATATCTACGGGTGCTCGAACGCCGCTCGTCTCATGACGATCTCATCGACCACCTGGTGCGCAGCACCGCGCTCCAGCGCGGTGAAGCGGCCCGGGTGGTGCTCGATGTGCTGGCGTTCTTCGACGAGACCACCGAGGAATTCGTCCGTCGGCGCCACCGCGAGCTCCAGTCCGGAGGGGCCGTGAACACGGACATCTTCGAGCGGATCGCGGCCGAGCTGCCGCACCGCGCCGTGGCACCCCCGGAGCTGTCGCTGCGGCAGCTGCGCCGCATCGTCTACGGCTGAGCACACACCTGAACGTCATCGGAGGGGCAGAGACTCTATGTGCGGAATCGTCGGTTACATCGGGAAGCGCGATGTCGCGCCGCTGCTGCTGGAAGGACTGGCGCGGCTGGAATACCGGGGCTACGACTCCGCGGGCATGGTGATCAGCAGCCCGAAGTCCGCCGGGCTGAAGATGGTCAAGGCCAAGGGCCGCGTCCGTGACCTGGAGGCCCGCGTCCCCAAGCGCTTCGCCGGCACCACCGGCATCGCCCACACCCGCTGGGCCACGCACGGAGCCCCCAGCGACGTCAACTCGCACCCGCACCTGGACCCCGAGAACAAGGTCGCTGTCGTCCACAACGGCATCGTCGACAACGCGTCCGAGCTGCGCGCCAAGCTGGAGGCCGACGGCGTCGTCTTCGCCTCCGAGACCGACACCGAGGTGCTCACCCACCTGATCGCCCGCTCCCAGGCCGACTCCCTGGAGGAGAAGGTCCGCGAGGCGCTCAAGGTCGTCGAGGGCACGTACGGCATCGCCGTCATGCACGCCGACTTCAGCGACCGCATCGTCGTCGCCCGCAACGGCTCACCCGTCATCCTCGGCATCGGCGAGAAGGAGATGCTCGTCGCATCCGACGTCGCCGCGCTGATCGCCCACACCCGCCAGGTCGTCACCCTGAACGACGGCGAGATGGCCACCCTGAAGGCCGACGACTTCCGCACCTACACGACCGAGGGTTCGCGGACCACCGCCACCCCCGAGACCGTCGAGTGGGAAGCCGCCTCCTACGACATGGGCGGCCACGACACGTACATGCACAAGGAGATCTCCGAGCAGCCCGACGCCGTGGACCGCGTGCTGCGCGGCCGCATCGACGACCGGTTCTCCACCGTGCACCTGGGCGGCCTCAACCTGGACGCCCGCGAGGCCCGCGGCATCCGCCGCGTCAAGATCCTCGGCTGCGGCACCTCGTACCACGCGGGCCTGATCGGCGCCGGGCTCATCGAGTCCCTGGCCCGTATCCCCGCGGACTCCGAGCCCGCCTCCGAGTTCCGCTACCGCAACCCGGTCGTGGACCCCGACACCCTCTACATCGCCGTCTCGCAGTCCGGTGAGACGTACGACGTGCTCGCGGCCGTCCAGGAGCTCAAGCGCAAGGGCGCGCGGGTCCTGGGTGTGGTGAACGTGGTCGGCTCCGCGATCGCCCGTGAGACGGACGGCGGCGTGTACGTGCACGCCGGCCCCGAGGTCTGCGTGGTCTCCACCAAGTGCTTCACCAACACGGTCGTCGCCTTCGCGCTGCTCGCGCTGCACCTGGGCCGCATCCGTGACCTCTCCGTCGCCGACGGCAAGCGGATCATCGAGGGCCTGCGCAAGCTGCCCGCGCAGATCTCCGAGATCCTCGAGAACGAGGACGAGATCAAGAAGCTCGCCGCCGAGTACGCCGAGGCCAAGTCGATGATGTTCATCGGCCGGGTGCGCGGCTACCCCGTGGCGCTGGAGGCCTCCCTGAAGCTCAAGGAGATCTCCTACATCCACGCCGAGGCCTACCCGGCCTCCGAGCTGAAGCACGGCCCGCTGGCGCTGATCGAGCCCGCGCTGCCGACCGTCGCCATCGTCCCGAACGACGAGCTGCTGGAGAAGAACCGCGCCGCCCTGGAGGAGATCAAGGCCCGCAGCGGCAAGATCCTCGCGGTCGCGCACCAGGAGCAGGAGAAGGCCGACCACACGATCCTCGTCCCGAAGAACGAGGACGAGCTGGACCCGATCCTCATGGGCATCCCGCTCCAGCTCCTCGCGTACCACACGGCCCTGTCCCTCGGCCGCGACATCGACAAGCCGCGCAACCTCGCCAAGTCGGTGACGGTGGAGTAGTTCCGCCCGTCTTCGACGGCCGAGGAGAAGGCCGGAGAAACGACTGAGGCGACCCCCTCGCGCACGCCACCAGTAGCGCGAGGGGGTCGCCTCTTTTCCGTTGCCGGCGCCGTCAAGATCACGCCGGCTGTGGCCGCTCAGCCGGTGGCCGTCACCCCCCGGCCGGCAGCACGCCCGGTGAAGGTGGGCCAGTGCGCCAGCGCCGCGGTGGCGCCGTACCAGGCGGCGAGCCCCGCGACGGCGCCGACCCAGCCGCCGGCCTTGGCGAGACCGTCGTTCTGCGCGAACGACGCGATGGCGAGGAGCAGCATCGAGACGAACAGCAGCCCGTAGACGCCCTGTCCGAAGACTCCGCTGCCCGCGGAGGCGGCGGTGAGGGTGAGTGCCAGCAGCGCGAACAGCAGCAGGAAGAGTCCCGCGGCCTCCGCCGAGACCTCCGCGCCCGCGCCGGTGCCCCAGGTGAACCAGAAGGCGCCGAGGCCCGCAAAGGCCGTACCCGTACCGCCGTTGCCCGCACGGAACTCGAGCAACCCGACGATGAACAGTGCGACCCCGCCCACCCAGGTCGCGAGCGATGCGGCGTCGGACGCCGCGACATTGTCGATCACACCGGTGTTGCCGACGCCGAAGGCCAGCAGAGTCAGACCCAGTGCGAGGTGGCCGAGAGTAGTTGACGTGGCGCTTCCCGCGGAGACTTCGTTGTCCACGGCGGGCTCCCTTCATGCGCGCGTTGATGCTGTGTCCCAGCCACCCTTACGTACCCTTCACAAGCGCACAATCCACCTGTACGGACGAGTAGTTTTGACGGTCGTCAAAAAGTTATGAAAGGTGGCCCGACCTGGAAGGACCCGACCGAACGAGGGGTGGCGCGAGGGTCTGGCGAGGCTCAGGGAATGACGACGACCGGACGCTGCGCACGACGCGCGAGCCGGCCGGCGACCGACCCGAAGATCCGTCCGACGATGCCGTGCGTGGAGCCGACCACGATCGCGTCCGCCGAATACTCTCGGCCGACTTCCTCGAGCTCGTGGCAGATGTCGCCGCCGCGCTCCACGAGGATCCACGGCACCTCGGACAGGTAGTCGGCGCAGGCCAGTTCAAGCCCCAGCACCTCGGTGCGATGGTCCGGTACGTCGACGAAGACCGGCGGTTCGCAGCCCGCCCACACGGTGGTGGGGAGGCGGTTGGCGACATGCACGATGATCAGGCCCGAACCGGAGCGCCTGGCCATGCCGATGGCGTACGCGAGCGCCCGCTCACTGGATGTCGATCCGTCGAAACCGACCACGACTCCGTGCCGGAAGGCGGGATCGCAGGAATGACGTGACTGTGCCGCCGCCTGCAGATCCGACGAGGGGTCGGCGACCTGCTTGCGGTCCGCGGGTTCGGGAAATTCGTGACCGGCCATCGGTTTTCTCGGCGTTCAGATCCTCAAGGGGAGGACGACGGTTGGCAGCGGAGCTCTGTCCGGGAATCATCTTCCCAACCCCATACCCCCAAGGGTACGGCGACACTCCTCGCCTGCCCAGAGCTCGTAGCCCTACTCGCGGCGCGCCAAGGAGCAGGCGTTCCAGGGAGCATGCACGAGCACGCTCTGTATGGCAATGGCGCCTGCACCGTACAGGCTTCGCCCCGGGGCGGCAGCTCACGGTCCGATGGCCCGCGGCACCCGCGGTGCGGGCGCAGTGACCGCGGGACTCCGGTCCTCGTTGGTACACGGACCCCCGCCCCCGCCGCCTGGAGCTTCCGTGCCCGTACCCCCGGCCCGTCGCGCCTCCGCCCCGACGCCCGCCCGGGCCCCGGCAAGGGGCCGTCGCAGGGCGTCGCGGCCGGCGGCCCCGCCCGTGGCGCCCTCCGGGGTGCCGGCGGCCCGGCCGGGCCAGGAGGACGCCACGGGCCGCACGGGCTCCCGCGGCTCCGGGGCTCCGCGCAGCGCCGGCGGAGGCGGTGGAGAGGGCGGTCGCGGTGGCGGCGGTGCGGCGGTGCAGGCCACGGCGGGCGACTCCGTGGGCGAGGTGGTCCGCTGGGCGACTTTCAGCTGTGCCCTGGTCCCGGTCGTTCTTGTGGCGTGCGGCACACCCGTCGGAGGGGCCGTCGCGGTCGCGCTCGGCCTGGCGGCCGTGACCACCGCCTGCGCGGCGCTGATGCGCCGGTCCGAGCGCGCCGCGGCACGTCCCGTACGGACGAGGGGGCGCAGAGGCGCGGGCAGGCGCGCACGGAGGACTCCGGAGAGCTGACGGGTTCGCACGCACGCACCCGTATATTTTCAGCCAACTTCCCGGCTGCGGTGATTCCTTGGGGAAATGACCCGTCAACCCCCGTGCGACCAGGGAAGAAAGGACCGCACGCACCGCACGCACCCTACGGGGATGGGCCATGAGCGCGACGCGCACTTCCCTGCGCGGCCCGTGGATGAAACGCTTCGTGATCGAATGCTTCGCGCCAAGTTGCCTTGTCGACAATGTGCCGGATCGAGAACTTGTCACGCCGGCACCACGGGACGCAGTAGATTCGATCATGAGTATCGAAGGCTGGGGACTCGTGCAGAACCGAGGGGAAACGTGCAGGAGCGACAGGCCCGACAAGAACGGGGAGACGCGAACACCGAGGGGGGCTTAGCGTCATGAGTCAGGACTCCGCCGCGCCGGAGGCCGTACGGAAGCTGTCCGGGCGCCGCCGCCGAGAAGTCGTCGCGGTGCTGCTGTTCAGTGGCGGCCCGATCTTCGAGAGTTCCATTCCGCTCTCGGTGTTCGGAATCGACCGCCAGGATGCCGGAGTTCCCCGCTACCGGCTGCTCGTATGCGCCGGAGAGGAGGGCCCCCTGCGGACCACAGGGGGACTCGAACTCACCGCGCCGTACGGGCTGGAGGCGATCGGAAGGGCCGGCACCGTCGTGGTACCGGCCTGGCGGTCCATCACCTCACCACCGCCACCGGAAGCGCTCGACGCGCTACGCCGCGCCCACGAGGAAGGGGCCCGCATCGTCGGGCTGTGCACCGGGGCGTTCGTACTGGCGGCAGCGGGGCTGCTGGACGGCCGTCCGGCGACCACACACTGGATGTACGCGCCGACACTGGCCAAGCGCTATCCGTCGGTCCACGTCGACCCGCGTGAGCTCTTCGTCGACGACAGCGACGTGCTGACCTCCGCCGGGACCGCGGCAGGCATCGACCTCTGCCTGCACATCGTCCGGACGGACCACGGCGTGGAGGCCGCCGGGGCACTGGCCCGCCGGCTGGTCGTCCCACCACGGCGCAGCGGCGGGCAGGAGCGCTACCTCGACAGATCTTTACCCGAGGAGATCGGCTCCGACCCGCTCGCCGAGGTCGTGGCCTGGGCGCTGGAGCACCTCCACGAGCAGTTCGACGTGGAGACCCTGGCGGCGCGCGCGTACATGAGCAGGCGGACCTTCGACCGCAGGTTCCGCTCACTCACCGGCAGCGCTCCCCTGCAGTGGCTGATCACCCAGCGGGTGCTGCAGGCGCAGCGACTGCTGGAGACCTCCGACTACTCCGTCGACGAGGTCGCGGGCCGCTGCGGCTTCCGCTCCCCGGTGGCGCTGCGCGGCCACTTCCGCCGCCAGCTGGGCTCCTCCCCGGCCGCGTACCGGGCCGCCTACCGGGCCAGGCGCCCGCAGGGCGAGTCCGGTGGGCCTCCGGGGCCGGAGCATCCGGTGGTTCCGGCACAGACCTCCGGTGCACAGTCGAGGCGGCCCCCGGCCGCCGCGGCGGCGCCCGGGGGACCTCCGGAACCGGGCAAACCGGGCTCCGACGCCTGCGCTCCCGGCCGTCCGGCGCTCCCGGGTCAGCGGAGTGCGCCATAAGGTAGGACGCATGAACGATCGCATGGTGTGGATCGACTGCGAGATGACCGGGCTCTCGCTGGCCGACGACGCACTCATCGAGGTGGCCGCCCTGGTCACCGACTCGGAACTGAACGTGCTCGGTGAAGGGGTGGACATCGTGATCCGCCCGCCGGACGCGGCGCTGGAGACCATGCCCGAGGTGGTGCGGCAGATGCACACCACCTCGGGCCTGCTCGACGAGCTCGCGGCCGGCACGACCCTCGCCGACGCCGAGGAGCAGGTCCTCGCGTACGTACGTGAACACGTCAAGGAGCCGGGCAAGGCCCCGCTGTGCGGAAACTCGGTCGGCACCGACCGCGGCTTCCTGCTCCGCGACATGCCGAAGGTGGAGGAGTACCTCCACTACCGGATCGTCGATGTCTCCTCGGTCAAGGAGCTGGCCCGCCGCTGGTACCCGAGGGCGTACTTCAACAGTCCGGAGAAGAACGGCAACCACCGGGCGCTCGCCGACATCCGCGAGTCCATCGCCGAGCTGCGCTACTACCGCGAGGCGATCTTCGTCCCCCACCCCGGCCCCGACTCCGACACGGCGAAGACGATCGCGGCACGCCACGTCCTGCCCGCGTCCCCTTAGGACCCGGGCACCCGTGTACAGGGTCCCGCGACAGGAGCACGTAAACGCGGGCGCGAGCACCCTCTCGGACCCTGTACACTTTTTCTCGGCCGGTCGGGAAAGCGACCGGTCATGGTGGGTGTAGCTCAGCTGGCAGAGCACCTGGTTGTGGTCCAGGATGTCGCGGGTTCAAGTCCCGTCACTCACCCTGAATGATCAAGGGGTGGCCCGTGGAAACGCGAGCCACCCCTTGATCTTTATTGTTTGGGCCGAACGACAGCCAAACGCGTTTGGTTCGACCGGCGTACGGTCCCCACCGTGGCGAGCATCAGGAAGCGCGAGAAGAAGGACGGCACCGCCACCTGCACCGCGATCTCTTCGTTGATCGCCGCGGCAGAACGCGCGGCACCATGCGGTTCGCGTTCAGGAGGGCACGACACAAGGCTATCGGCCGACTCCGACAGTCCCTGCGAATGACCACGTGCCCGGGCCTACGATCGAACCCATGATTCGCGCAGTGGTTTTCGACGTCGGTGAGTGCCTGGTGGACGAGACCCGGGAGTACGGCACCTGGGCAGACTGGCTCAACGTCCCGAGGCACACATTTGCCTCGATGTTCGGTGCCGTTATCGCCCAGGGACGCGATTACCGCGAGACCTTTCAGGAGTTCCAGCCCGGGTTCGACCTCTACGAGCAGCGCGAAGCCCGCGCCGCCGCGGGCAAGCCCGAGTGGTTCGGCGAAGACGACCTCTACCCCGACGTCCGCCCCGCCCTCGCCGCGCTCCGCGAGGCCGGCCTGTGGCTGGGCATCGCCGGAAACCAGACCGTTCGCGCCGGCGGCATCCTGCGCGAGCTGTTCACCAAGGACGTCGACCTCATCGGCACCTCGGACGACTGGGGCGCCAGCAAGCCCGACCCCGAGTTCTTCGTCCGCGTCGCCGAGGTCGTCCCTTTCACGAACGACGAGATCCTCTACGTCGGCGACCGGATCGACAACGACATCCGCCCCGCCATCGCGGCCGGCATGCCCACCGCGCTGGTCCGCCGCGGGCCGTGGGCGACGATCCAGTGGAACACCGAGGATGCGAAGAGGCTGCCGACCATGAGGGTCGACAACCTCTTGGAGCTCCCGGAGCAGATCGCCAAGTTCAACCAGTCAGCGCGCTGACCGTTGTACCCCATCCGTACAACTGCTCGTCCAGTTCGCGGACGCAGCTCTCGTTCTGCCACGGGGCGAGAGCTCGCCGCACCTCCCGTACCCGATCCATGCCGGTCGCGTACCAGGTGACGCCCAGCTGCTCCAGCGCGCGCACCGCGTAGCCGCACGCCTCCTCCGGTTGCCCGGCTGCGGCCTCGACCGCCGCCAGATCCCCGAGGACCACGGTGCGCTGCTTCTCCTCGTCCGGCCGCAACTGGTCCAGCACGCCGAGCAGGGTCTCGCGCGCCTGCGGCAGATGCTTGGCCTTCAGCTGGGTGTTGCCCTTGAACGCCGCCAGCCGCACCGGGCTGAACCAGTCCATCCAGTCAGGGCTCTGGTTGTCGCTCCCGACAGCCAGGACATCCTCGGCGTGGCCGATCAGGTGCAGTGCCGTGCGGGGGTTGCCGCACCGCGTCTCGCACTCGGCCTCGACCGCATCCAGCCAAGCCAGGAACTCCGCCGATGCCGCGCCGCGGCGGGCGTACGTGCGCGCAGCCACCATCCGTTCGACCGCCTCCTCGCGGCGGCCGGCCCACCCGGGGATGAACGCGGTGTGCGCGAGGATCGCGCTGCCGAGGAGCGGATCGTCTGCCTCGCCCGCAGCCTGGAGCGCGCGGAGCAGGGTCTCGCCCGCACCGTCCGGCTGCCGCAGGTCGAAGAACTCGATGCGCCCGCACAGGAGATAGGTCTCGGCGAGCGCGGCGGACACGGTCTGCCGGGTGGCTCCGGCGGTCTCGGTGAGCAGGGCGATACCGAGGGAGGCGTGGGCGCTGGCGGCCGGGTGCAACGTCGCGGGGGCGACGCTCCAGTACAGGCGCCGGTGCGCGCGGGTGACGGCGTCGAAGTCGGTGCCGACGCTAGCCGGTTGCAGGGCCTTCGCCGTCTGGGCGGGGACCGAGGCCAGCCCGACGGCCGCAACGACGGCGCCAACGGGGGTGCGGCGCACGGGTCCTGCGTCCCGTCCGCTCGGTGGAGTGAACCCCAGGGCTTCGACGTCCTGGCCGAGGAGTCGGGTGAGAACCTGCTGGCAATCCGGGTGCGGCCACGGAGGATCAGCGGACTCCCACCGTCGGACCTGGCGTACGCCAACGGAGAGGCCCTGGGCGCTCATCGCACTCGCGAGGGCCTGCTGAGAGTGGTAACCGGCCGCGAGGCGAGCGGCCTTGAGGCGGGTGTTTCCTGAGGGTCGGGGCACGCTCAACCTCCGTGGCTCATGGGTGGTGCAGCGCCAGTGTCACAGCGAGTCCGCTCTACGGCCAGTATTCACCCTCACAGCCTGAAGAAAGTCCTCTTTCACGCGATCAAAAGCCCTCCCTAAGTCCTCGCTCTGCCGTGTGGTTGGCGCCACTCTGGACGCCCAGCCCACTTCACGACGAACGAGGAGCTCACGGTGCCCACCCCCTTAGCGCGGCCCCAGACGGGCTCTGTGCCCATGGCCGCCGGCCTGACCTGGGACGCCGTCCGCGTCCCGAGAAACGTAGGCCTCACCGCCCTCAGCATCCTCGGCTCCGGCTCCGGCGCAGTCCTCGAAGACCCGAGCGCACTCGCCCTGTACTGGTTCATCCCCGCGGGCGCGGGCGCCGACTGGGCTATCACCAACACCCGCGCTCTCGGCGCAGGCTCCTTCGTCGTCATCCCGCCGCGGCGCCGTACCCAGGGCCCCGGTCCGCACTGGCGCATCTGCCCCGGCGAGGGCGCATGGAAGACGGACCCCAACGCGCTCAAGGCCGCCATCGAGGACGCCCTCGACTCGGCGCGGGGCAGGGCGCGCGCCGTATGAGCAGCGAACCGAACTGCCTCCCCGCAGAGTCGAACTGCACCTTCTGCCCGGAGCCGAACACCACGCGGATGGCCTGCGTGTCCGCGTACGAGTCCAGCAGCGGTCCCGGCTGGGCGGCGTACGCCCACCCGGAGTGCGCGGCGGTGAACAGCGCGCCGGTCCTCTACACCGTCGACACCAACAAGACCGACCGGCAGTCCGCGTGAGCGCCCCGAAGGTGCCGTTCACGACGGACGACCGCGTGGTGATCCCCCACCACTGCTGGGTCCGTAAGCCGGGCACCGAGACCCGCTCCACCGAGGACCCGGGCCACCGGGACGACCACTACGACTGGGCGACCAACCAGAGCTGGCCCAACCGCGGCCCGGAACCCCAATGAGCGCCCGCCCGCTGCCGCCGACGGCGGAATGGCAGCGGGCGGGCCACAAGCTCACGCCTCGACCGTGGTCCTGCCAGGGAACGGCCGAGGTGGAGCGGGCCCCAAGGGCCCGGCAGGTGCACGACGGCACGGGGGCAGGCCCCGCGCCGAGCACACACCCAAGGAGCATCGCATGACCGCAGTAGCTGTGGAACTGCGCCGAGGCCGCGACCTCGTCGAGCCCAGGCTGTTCGACCGACTCGTCGCGTTCTGCGCCGACGAGTACGGCCTGGAGCGCGTCGTCGCCGAACGCGTGCAGGACCAGGCCATCGCACTGCTGTACGTGATGGGCACCACCAGGTCCGGCGACACCATGGCCCCGTCCGCGGCCGTGGACCCGGGCTGGCACACCTTCATGCTCCACAGCCCCGAGTACACCGAGTGGTGCCACAAGCACTTCGGCTACTACCTCCACCACGTGCCGAACTCCAAGACGCGGACCCGCGGCCTGATGGTCGACGTCGTCGGCAGGGTCCGCGAGGCCGGTTTCGTGATCGACGAAGCCCTGTGGGGAACCGCCGCCAGCTGCAACCCGCCGACGTGCTGCGGCGACGGCCCCTGCTGCTGACCGGCCCTCAGGGGCGGGCCGCGGCAGCACCTGCGGCCCGCCCGCTCCCCCACTCGCAGAACGGAAGCAGCGGTGCCGACGACAACCGAGATCAGAGGCTGCGGCCGCGTCACCATCTTCCCTCTGGAGGGGCTGACGGTGGCGTACACCACCCAGTCCAGCGACGAGCGCGGGCTCGGTGACATCGGCATCGTCGCCGTGACGGAACCGCACACGGACGGCGTGGCCGCAGGGACGGCCCTTTGGGTCCTTGCACGGAGCATGTGGGCGAGGAGGACCAACAGCCAAGAGGAGGCGCGATGGATCCTCACCCAGGCGTCCCGGGCCCGCGTGGTCAAGGCTCCCTCCTACGACGACCTTCGCCAGGTGGAGTGGACCGCAGAGGTGACCCGCCGCTTCCGGCTCGATGAGCTGTTCGCCAATCACGACGTCCTCTGCACCGGACACCTCACGCTGCGACGTCCCGCATGACCGCACCACCGTGCGATCCCTCATGGTCAGTACGGCTTTCGTCGTGACACCGGTGCCGTACGGGCTGCACAGCGGAACGGCCCGGCCGGAAAAACTCGCGCGACCGCGGATGACCTTCGTGGCTACAGTTGCGCTCAGCCCAGGTGCGAAGGAGCGGGTTACTTCCACTGTTAATGGGGTGGTTGTGGGTTCGAGTCCCACCGACGGCCGGAAGGCCGCCGTAGCTCAATCGGCAGAGCACCTTGTCACCTGCACCGAACTTGACCTCTGGGCGCACAACTTCACGCACCTCCCGGTGCGCAGGCACGCGGCTACTTCTTTGGGTGAACCACGCCGCGCGGCCGTTCTGGATCTCGGGAGGCACACAGCATCGGGGCGCCCGGTGCGCAGGCAACGGGTACTTCTCCTGTCAAGAGCGAGACGCAGGTTCGAATCCTGCCGCCGGCTTCGTGCCGGTGTCGTCCAGCGGCCCAGGACACGTACGTCCCCGTCGCCGACCCTGATCTCGGGCGCCCCCTTGCTGAGCCTCCCCTCCACAGTGAGGGGGACTTCTTCATGGCACGCTTCAACACCCGTACCGCCCGGCCCGTGGGCAGCTCGCCCGTGACCACCACCGGGCGGACGACCACGACGTACGAGGGCGCGACCGGGCACCTCCGGGACGCAAAGAGCGAACTCTTCCTCCTCTCGATCAGCAACCTCGTCGGCGTCGACACCTTCTACGAGGCGGGTGCCGAGCGCGACGACCGCTTCGAGCGGCTGGTCCGCCGGCTCGCGGTCGAGGACCCCGAGTGGACCGCCGGCCTGCTCGGGTGGCTGCGTACCGAGGGCAACATGCGTACCGCCGCGCTGGTCGGCGCGGCCGAGTTCACCGCCGAGCGCCTCCGGCGCCGGGCCCCGGGGCACTCGCGGCAGGTCATCGCCTCCGTCCTGCGGCGCGCGGACGAGCCGGGTGAGCTGCTCGGCTACTGGACCTCGCGCTACGGCCGGGCCATCCCCAAGCCCATGAAGCGCGGGATCGAAGACGCTCTCGGGCGCCTCTACACCGAGCGCGCTCTGCTCAAGTACGACACCGACTCGAAGGGCTACCGCTTCGGCGACGTCGTCGAGCTGGTCCATCCGAAGCCGGCGGCCGCCTGGCAGGGCGACCTGTTCAAGCACGCCATCGACCGGCGGCACGGCCGGGGCGAGGACATACCCGAGAGCCTGCGGGTGCTGCGCGCTCGCGCGCACCTGATGAGCCGGTCCGCCGAGGAGCGGCGCGCGCTCGTCGAGGAGCCGACGGCGCGAGAGTCGCTCAAGGACGCGGGCATGACGTGGGAGTCGCTGGCGGGCTGGCTCCAGGGGCCGATGGACGCCGCGGCCTGGGGAGCCGTGATCCCGTCCATGGGGCTGATGGCGCTCGTACGGAACCTGCGGAACATGGACCAGGCCGGGGTGTCCGACGAGATCGCCGCCCAGGTCGCGGCGAGGATCGCGGACCCGGAGCAGGTGCGCGCCTCGCGCATGTTCCCGTTCCGGTTCTGGGCGGCGTACAAGCACGCGCCCTCGCTTCGGTGGGCGCACGCCCTGGAGACGGCACTGCGGCACTCGCTGTCCAACGTGCCCGCGCTGCCGGGACGGACGCTGATCCTGGTCGACCGCTCGCCGTCCATGTTCCCGGGCTACGGCTACTCGACGCCGAACCGGTCGGACATCCCGCTCGCCGAGCAGGCCGCGGTCTTCGGCGCGGCCCTGGCGGTGCGCGCGGCCGCGCCGACGCTGGTGGAGTTCGGCATGACCAGCTCCGTGGTGGACGTACCCAAGGGCGGCAGCGTGCTCAGGCTGATAGAGCGCTTCGGCCAGATCCAGGGCACGGACATCCCGTCGGCGGTCAAGCGGCACTTCGCCGGGCACGACCGGGTCGTCATCGTCACCGACGAGCAGACCCGTGCGGGCTGGCTGCCGTCGAACTGCCACGGCCACTGGGGCGGCATGCCCGAGACGCGGATCGACGACCTGATCCCGAAGAGCGTGCCCGTCTACATGTGGAACATGGCGGGCTACAAGGCCGGGGCCATGCCGTCGGGTTCGGGGAACCGGCACACGCTGGGCGGGCTGACGGACTCGGCGTTCGGGCTGATTCCGCTGCTGGACGCGGGGCGGGACGCGCAGTGGCCGTGGGAGTAGCGGGCGGTCCGGCCGGGGGCCGCACGAGGGCTTGACGCCGGCCGACGGCGGTGCCCGGCGCGGGACGGCAGGCCACGCCGTACTTGCGGAGGTCGGCCTTCGGGTCGATGTCGCCGAACGCCCGTTCCGAAGTCCCCAGGCGGGGAAAGTGGTCGGGCCGGTCAGGACGAGTGGCGGACCACCAGCTCCGTCGGCAGCACGATCCTCGGGCGCTGCGGTCCGCTGCGGTCCGCGATCTCCTGAAGGAGGAGTCCGGCCATGGTGCGGCCCATGTCCTCGATCGGCTGGCGGACGCTGGTGAGCGCCGGGTCCATGTGGCGGGCCACGGCGGAGTCGTCGAAGCCGACCAGCGCGACGTCGTCGGGGATGCGGCGTCCCGACTCGCGCAGGACCTGGCGGGCGCCGGCCGCCATGACGTCGGAGGCGGCGAAGACCGCGTCGAGGGCGGGGCGGCGGTCCAGCAGGGCGCGCATGGCGCGGCGGCCGCCTTCCTCGGTGAAGTCGGCGGGGGCGACCAGTTGTTCGTCGGTGGCGACGCCTGCCGTGGCGAGGGCGTCCCGGTATCCGTCGAGGCGGCACTGGGCGCCGTAGACGTCGAGCCGGCCGGTGATCGTGGCGATGGTGCGGCGGCCGCGGGACAGGAGGTGGGTGACGGCCGCGCGGGCGCCCTCGGTGTTGTCGGAGTCGACGGCGGCGAGGGGTTCGTCGGCCGAGCGGCGGCCGCTGATGACGGCCGGGATCGCGAGCTGTTCCAGCAGGTCGGGCAGCGGGTCGTCGGCATGCACGGACACCAGCAGGACGCCGTCCACGCGTCCCGCGGCAAGGTACTCGGCGAGCCTGCGGCGTTTGCGGTCGGAGCCGGCGAAGGTCAGCAGCAGTTGCATGTCTGTGTCGGCCAGGACCGCACCGACACCGCGCACGATGTCGGAGAAGTACGGTTCCGCGAAGAAGCGCGCCTCGGGTTCGGGAACGACGAGGGCGATGGCGTCGGTGCGGTTGGCGGCGAGCGCGCGGGCCGCGCGGTTGGGTACGTAGCCGAGTTCGGCGACGGCCGCCTCGACGGCGGCCCGGGTCTCGTCGCTGACCCGTGGCGAGCCGTTGATCACCCGGGAGACCGTGCCGCGGCCGACTCCGGCCCGCGCGGCGACCTCTTCGAGGGTCGGCCGGCCGCCGCTTCTGCCTCCGGTACGGGCGCGCACAGCGCCGGCCCGGACACCGGCATTCCGGCGATCCACCATGATCCGCCTCCCGTGCTCCCCTGGCCGAGAACATTACGCGTCGGGTGGGTTGACACCCCTCCGGGGAGCCGCGACCCTTCAACACATCACTCATGGGAGCGCTCCCACCGTACCTGACTCATACAGAACCCGCACGTTCCCCGCCCGAGCCGCAGCTTCAACCAACGGGCGCACCGTGACAGTTGGCCGGGGGGTCGGCACGTCAGGGCACTAGGAGGACGCAATGCGCAGGACCGTAATCCTGGCGGTCGTCGCGGCGCTCGGCGCCGGACTGCTGGCCGGCTGTGCCGAGGACAGCGAGGAGCCCGGCGCAGGCTCCGCCGGCGGGGCCGGCGGCGGCAAGGGCAGAACCACGATCACGGTGGGGGTCTTCGGGGCCTTCGGTCTCAAGGAGGCCGGGCTCTACGACGAATACATGAAGCTCCACAAGAACATCGAGATCAAGCAGACCTCGATCGAGCGCAACGAGAACTACTACCCGCAGCTGCTCACCCACCTGGGCAGCGGCAGCGGCCTCGCCGACATCCAGGCCGTTGAGGTCAACAACATCGCCGAGATCACCACCACCCAGGCGGACAAGCTCGTCGACCTGGGCAGGACCGAGGGCGTCAGCAAGGACAGCTTCCTGCCGTGGAAGTGGGCCCAGGCCACGAACAAGGACGGGAAGACGATCGGCCTCGGCACCGACATCGGCCCGCAGGGCATCTGCTACCGCAAGGACCTCTTCGCCAAGGCGGGGCTGCCCACCGATCGTGAGGCCGTCGGCAAGCTCTGGGCCGGCGACTGGAACAAGTACCTCGCGGCGGGCAAGCAGTACAAGGCGAAAGCGCCCAAGGGCACCACCTTCGTGGACTCCGCGTCCGGGGTGATGGCGGCGATCACCGGCAGCAGCGCCAAGCGGTTCTACGACGAGAGCGGCGAGGTCGTCTACAAGACGAACCCGGCCGTGAAGGACGCCTTCGACACCGCCGCGGCCTTCGCGACCGAGGGCCTGAGCGGCAAGCTCCAGCAGTTCACGCCCGCCTGGGACCAGGGGTACGCCAACGGCACCTTCGCCACGGTCTCCTGCCCTGCCTGGATGCTCGGCTACATCCAGGACAAGGCGGGTCCGGCGGGCAAGGACAAGTGGGACGTCGCCCCGGCGCCGAAGCCCAGCAACTGGGGCGGCTCGTTCCTGATCGTCCCCGAGGCGGGCAAGAACAAGACCGAGGCGGCGAAGCTCGCGGCCTGGCTGACGGCGCCCGAGCAGCAGGCGAAGCTCTTCGAGAAGCGCGGCAGCTTCCCGAGCGCCCAGGCCGCCTATTCCCTGCCCGCGGTGTCCGGCGCCAAGCACGAGTACTTCGGCAACGCCCCGATCGGCCAGATCTTCTCCCAGGCCGCCGAGGGCATCCCGGTGACGATCGTCGGTCCGAAGGACCTGGTCATCGCCCAGAACCTGGCCGATGTCGGCATGCTCCAGGTCGACCAGAAGGGCAAGTCCCCCGAGGAAGGCTGGAACGCCGCCGTGAAGGCCATCGACAACGCGCTGGACCAGTGACGGGGCCGGTGACCCGTCAGGTGACCGGCATGGCGAGTGACATCCCTGCCGCCGCGCCCTCCCAGGGGGAGGAGGGCGCGGCCCCGGCGCGGCCGTCCCCGACGGGCGACGCCGCCGCGGCCGAACGGCGCCGGGCGCGCCGCAGCCGCTGGTACCGGCGGGACGTGCGGTGGAGCCCGTACGCCTTCGTCGCGCCGTTCTTCGTGTTCTTCGCGGCCTTCGGGCTCTTCCCGCTCCTCTACACCGGCTGGGCCTCGCTGCACCGGGTGGAACTGACCGCGCCGACCGACATGGAGTGGGTGGGGCTGCGCAACTTCTCCCGGCTGCTGGAGGACGAGTTCTTCTGGAACGCGCTGAAGAACACGTTCACCATCGGTGTCATATCGACGGTGCCCCAGCTGCTGATCGCCCTGGGCATCGCCCATCTGCTCAACTACCGGCTGCGCGCCTCGATGTTCTTCCGGGTCGCGGCGCTCACTCCGTACGCCACGTCCGTGGCCGCGGCGACGCTTGTCTTCGTGCTGCTCTTCGGGCGCGACTACGGAATGATCAACTGGGCGCTGGGGCTGGCCGGGATCAACCCCGTCGACTGGCAGAACGGCGAGTGGACCTCCCAGATCGCGGTCTCGACGATCGTCATCTGGCGCTGGACCGGCTACAACGCGCTGATCTATCTGGCGGCGATGCAGGCCATCCCGAACGATCTGTACGAGTCGGCGGCGCTCGACGGGGCCTCCCGGTGGCAGCAGTTCGTGCATGTGACCGTTCCGTCGCTGCGGCCGACGATCCTCTTCACCTGTGTGGTGTCGACGATCGGCGCGACGCAGCTGTTCGGCGAGCCGCTGCTGTTCAACGGCAGCGCGGGGGCGACGGGCGGCGCCGACCACCAGTTCCAGACGCTCGGGCTCTATCTGTACGAGCAGGGCTGGGTGAACCTCCATCTCGGCCGGGCCTCGGCGATCGCCTGGACCATGTTCCTGATCCTGCTGGTGATCGGCGCCGTGAACTGGCTGCTCGTCCGCCGGCTCCGCAAGAGCGCGTAGGGGGCTGAAGTGCTGACGACGACCACCACCGATCCGACGGCCGCCGCCAGGCCGACGACGAACGCCAAACCGGCGCGGGTCCGGGCCGGAAGGCAGTTGCACGGCGGGCGGATCGCCCATGCCGTGCTGATCGTGTTCACCGTGGGCTCGCTCTTCCCGTTGGTGTGGACGGCGATCGCGGCGTCCCGCAACAACACCCGGCTCGCACAGACTCCCCCGCCGTTCTGGTTCGGCGGCAATCTCTTCAAGAACCTCGAGATCGCCTGGACCGACGCCAACATGGGGACGGCGCTGCTCAACACGACCGTCGTGGCGGGCTCGGTAGCGGCGGGCACGGTCGTCTTCTCGACGCTCGCAGGATTCGCCTTCGCCAAACTCCGCTTCCGGTTCAAGAACCTCCTCATGGTGCTCGTGATCGGCACGATGATGGTGCCGCCGCAGCTCAGCGTCGTGCCGCTGTACATGCTCATCGCCGAACTGTCGTGGACCGACCAGCTGCAGTCCGTCATCCTTCCGATGCTCGTCAGCGCCTTCGGCGTGTTCTTCATGCGGCAGTACCTCAGCGAGGCTCTGCCGACGGAGCTGATCGAGGCGGCCCGGGTGGACGGGGCGAGCAGCTGGCGCGTGGTGTGGCATGTCGTCTTCCCGGCCGCGCGGCCGGCGATGGCGGTCCTCGGCATGCTGACGTTCGTGATGGCCTGGAACGACTTCTTCTGGCCGATCATCGCGCTCACGCAGAACGGCAGCCCGACCGTGCAGGTGGCTCTGACCGGACTCGGCCGCGGTTTCATCCCCGACCAGTCGGTGATCATGGCCGGTGCGCTGCTGGGCACGCTACCGCTGCTGCTCGCCTTCGTGATCTTCGGCAAACAGATCGTGGGCGGCATCATGCAGGGCGCCGTCAAGGGCTGACCTCACTGCCGGCCTCGATGCCCGGCCTCACCGCCGGCCTCGCTGCCGACGTCACGGCCGGCATCGCCTCGTCCTCCCTCGTCCTCCCCTTCCTTCCGTACACGTTGGGAGCTCCTCATGTCTGTCAGCTTTCCGCCCGGATTCCTGTGGGGCACCGCCACCGCCGCGTACCAGATCGAGGGCGCCGTACGAGAGGACGGCCGTACGCCGTCGATCTGGGACACCTTCAGCCACACCCCGGGCAAGGTGGAGAACGGGGACACCGGTGACATCGCCGTCGACCACTTCCACCGCCGCACGCAGGACGTGCGGCTCATGGCGCAGCTGGGCGTCAACGCGTACCGCTTCTCGGTCTCCTGGCCGCGGGTCCAGCCCACCGGCCGGGGCCCGGCCGTCCAGCGCGGCCTCGACTTCTACCGTGGACTCGTCGACGACCTGCTGGAACACGGCATCACGCCCCTGCTCACGCTCTACCACTGGGATCTGCCGCAGGAGCTGGAGACCGCGGGCGGCTGGCCGGAGCGGGACACGGCGCACCGCTTCGCCGACTACGCCCGTATCGTCGCCGAGGCGCTGGGCGACCGGGTGGTGCGGTGGACCACCCTCAACGAGCCCTGGTGCAGCGCCTTTCTCGGATACGGGTCGGGCGTGCACGCGCCGGGTCGCACCGACCCGGTCGCCGCGCTGCGCGCCGCCCACCATCTCAATCTGGGCCACGGCCTGGCCGCACAGGCGCTGCGCACCCAGCTGCCGGCCCGCGCCCAGGTGTCGGTGAGCATCAATCCCAGTGCCGTCAGGGCCCGGACGCAGTCACCGGCCGATCTGGACGCCCGGCGCAGGATCGACGCGCTGGCCAATCGCGTCTTCACCGACCCGATGCTCCACGGCTCGTACCCCGCGGATCTCCTCGCCGACACGGAACGCCTCACGGACTGGTCCTTCGTCCACGGCGACGACCTGGCCGTCATCCGGCACCCCCTCGACTCGCTCGGCATCAACTACTACTCACCGTCAGTTGTATCGTCCACCACTGACAGTGACGGTCCGGCGCTCGAGCGGAACGACGGTCACGGCGCGAGCGAGCACTCGCCGTGGCCGGGCGCCGACTCCGTCGCCTTCCACCAGCCGCCCGGCGACGTCACGGAGATGGGCTGGACGATCGACCCGACCGGGCTGTACGACCTGCTGATGCGCTACAGCCGCGAGGCCCCGCGCCTGCCGCTCGTGATCACCGAGAACGGCGCCGCGTATCCCGACAAGCCGGCCGCGGACGGCAGCGTCCACGACCCCGAGCGGATCCGCTATCTGCACGGCCATCTGTCCGCGGTGTACCGCGCGATGGCCGACGGGGCGGACGTCCGGGGCTACTTCCTGTGGTCCCTGATGGACAACTTCGAGTGGGCCTACGGCTACGGCAAGCGCTTCGGCGCGGTGTACGTCGACTACGACACGCAGGCCCGCACCCCGAAGTCCAGCGCGCGCTGGTACGGCGAGCTGGCGAGGACAGGGGTGCTGCCCGACTGCTGACGACCGACGACGGGTCCGGCTGTGGTCCGAGCACACCAGGCGGGCGAGGCCGTCGTCGGCAGACGCACGCCCCGGCCGGATGGAGGGAGCCGGCCGGGGCGCGCTGTGGGGGGATGGAGGGGGGCTCTGTGCGGGGGCGCGGCTACTTGTAGGCCGCGAACGCCTTCGTGAAGGCCAGCGGTTCCTGGAGGATCGAGCTGCAGGTCGCGTCGGCGGAGTTCTGCGCGCCGCCCGGGCACTGCTTGTCGCGGGTCGAGGACCACATCGCCAGCCAGCCGATGCCCTTCGACCTGGCGAAGTCGACCAGTTGGGTCGCGTCGTCGACCTTGAAGATCTCCGTCGTGACGTCGTTGACGCCGATCATCGGGGTGACGGCGACGGTCTGCCATGCGGCGGCGTCCGAGAGCCCGAGCACGCCCTTGATCTGCGCCTGGGTCGCGGTGGCCGCCTGGACCGCGTATGTGCCCATGTCTGCGCTGTAGGCCGGTCCGTAGTCCATGGCCATGATGTTGACGGCGCCGATCGTGACGCCGTTCTTCTTCGCGTCGGCGAGCAGGTCGACGCCGGGCTGGGTCAGGCCCTCCGGCATGACGGGCAGCGTGAACGCGACGTCCAGGCCGGGGTGTTCCTTCTGGAGCCGGGCGATCGCCTGCGCGCGGCGGGTGTTGGCCGCGGTGTCCGGCAGCGCCGCGCCTTCGATGTCGAAGTCGACCTTGGTGAGCTTGTACTGGTCGATGACCTTGCCGTACGCCGCGGCGAGTTCGCCGGACGAGGAGCAGTTGAGGGCCAGCTCATGGCCGGCCGCGCCACCGAACGAGACCCTGACGTCACCGCCCTTGGCGCGCAGCGCGGATATCTGGGCCGCGACCTTGTCGTCGGCGAGGCCCGTGACACCGCCCCACAGGGGTGCGCAGCCGCCGCCGGAGGTGATGAAGGCGAGCGTGAAGTCCTTCACGCCGGTCTTGGCGGCGGTGTCGAGCATGTCGTACGCCGGGTAGAGGGAGGTGTCGATGTACGGCGCGAACTTCCCGCCACCGGCGGCCGGGGGCGGGGCGGTCGCCGTGGCCGAAGGCGTCGCCGTGGCCGTGGCCGTCTGCGTCGGCGTTCCCGTGGGGCTCGGGGGGTTCGTCGGAGTGGTCGCCGTCGGTGTCGGGCTGGGCTGCTCGGTCGGCCGGCCGCTCGGCCGGGGCGTCGCGCCCGTGTCGACCGAGCAGGTGGCGTTGTTGATGAGGCAGCCGGACGGGTCACCCGCCGTGCCGCTCGCGGAGGTCACGAAGCCGACGGTGACGGAGGCGCCGGGTGCCAGCTCCTTGTTCCAGCTCGCGGGCTTGACGGTGATGTGCCGCCCGTCGGCGGTGTGGTCGCCGTTCCACAGGGAACCGATCCTCGTGCCCGCCGGCAGATCGAACTCGAGGGTCCAGCCCGACTGCGCCTTGCCGGTGTCGTTGGTGATGACGTACTGCCCGGTGTAGCCGCCGTCCCACGAACTGGTCCTGGTGTACGCGGCGCCGACGGCGGCCGCCTGCGCCGTCCCGGTGAAGACGAACGCCGCGCCGCCGATGACCGCGGCGGCCACGACCGCGCCGATCGTCTTCGTCCTGCCGCCCGCCCTGCGCCGGTGCGTGCTGGTGCCCATCGCGTGCCTGCCTCTGCGTTACGGAAGTGGGGTGCGGCAGCACGCTAGCGACACGAGAACGGACAAACGGCAGTTCACGGACGGCGGTCGATGTTCTTAGGGCGCGCTTAAGGGCGGCATCGGAGGCGGTTAATGGTTAAGCCCCCGGGGCCCCTGCGGCTGCCGGAACCGCTCTTGGCACGCCGCTTCATGCGGTGCCCGAGCTGTCCCTGCCGGCCGCGCGCACCGCCGAGGCCGATCCAGATCCGCACCTCCGTACCGCCGAGCACCGAGTGCCCGATGCGCACGTCGCCGCCGGTCGACTCGGCGACCCGGCGCACGATGTCCAGGCCGAGGCCCGTCGAGCCGTCCCTGTCGCCGCTGTTGCCGCGGATCAGCGCCGCCTCGGGGTCGGAGATCCCGGGGCCGGCGTCCGAGACGAGCACGATCACGGCGTCCTCGCCGTTGTGCACGTCCACCGAGAAGGCGGTGCCCTCCGGGGTGTGCCGGAAGACGTTGCCGAGCAGCGCGTCCAGGGCCGCGGCGAGTTCGGGCCTGGCCACCGGTATCGGCACGGGGCGCTCCACGCCCGCGAGCCGGACCTCGCGCCCCTCGTCCTCCGCGAGCGCCGACCAGAACTCCATGCGCTGCCGGACGACTTCCGACACGTCGCAGCCCGCGCCGGGAGCCGTCGCCTGGGTCTGGGGCTTCGCCTCGCGCGCCGTACGGATGATGGTGTCGACCTCGCGTTCCAGTTGCTCCACGGCGGACCTGGTCTGGTCGGCGGCCGGGCCCGTGCCCAGCGAGGCGGCGTTGAGCCTGAGCACCGTGAGGGGCGTACGCAGCCGGTGCGAGAGATCTGCGGCCAGCTCCCGTTCGTTGGCGAGCAGCTGGACCACCTGGTCTGCCATGGAGTTGAAGGCGACGGCGGCCGAGCGCAGCTCGGTCGGTCCCTCCTCCTTGACCCGCGCCCCGAGCTTGCCCTCGCCGAGGTCGTGCGCGGCGCCCGCGAGCCGCTGGGCGGGCCGCACCATCCGGACGCCGAGCCGGTCGGCGACCGCGATGGAGCCGAGGATCAGCGCCACGCCGACCCCCGCGAGCACCAGCCAGGCGGTGGTCACACCGTTGCTGACCTCGCCCTCGGGGACGAACACCTCGACGATCGCGATCTTTCCGGAGCTGAGCGCGGTGGGCTGGAGCAGCGCGGAGCCGTCGGTGACCTCGCTGATGGACGCGCGCCCCAGGCGCTGCGTGGTGACGAGGTCCTTCACGGCGGCCCGCCGGGTGCCGATCTCCAGATCCTGGCCGCCGGTCTCGTCGGACGCGGGGACGTGCACCGCCATCCGGCCCTCGGCACCGGCCTTGGTGGAGGCGACGGCGCGCTCCAGCTGACCGCGGTCGGTGGTGATGGAGAGCGTGGGGCCGATGGCGGCGGCCTGTCGCTCGGCGTTGGAGAACGCCCGGTCCCTGGCCATCTCCTGGATGACGATCCCGAGCGGGACGGCGAAGGCGACCACGACCATCGTCGTGACCGCCAGGCAGACTCTGACCAGCGCCCATCTCATCTCGGCGGCTCCAGCTTCACTCCGACACCCCGAAGGGTGTGCAGGTATCGGGGACGGGCGGCGGTCTCTCCCAGCTTCCTTCGCAGCCAGGACAGATGGACGTCGATGGTCTGGTCGTCGCCGTAGGACTGCTGCCACACCTCCGCGAGCAGTTCCTTGCGGGGTACGACGACGCCCGGCCGGCCGGCGAGGAAGGCGAGCAGGTCGAACTCGCGCCGGGTCAGATCGAGTCGGCTGCCGTCCAGTTCGGCCTGCCGGCGGAGCGGGTCGATCGAGAGCCCGCCCACCTGGATGACCCTGCTGGGCGGGGCCTCGCCCACGGCGGCCCGGGAGCGGCGCAGCACGGCCGACATCCGTGCCGAGAGGTGCTCGACGGAGAACGGCTTGATGAGGTAGTCGTCGGCGCCGTCGTTGAGGAGCCGGACGATTTCCGTCTCGTCGTCCCGTGCCGTCGCGATGATCACCGGTACGTCGGTGATGCCGCGCAGCATCTTCAGCGCCTCGGACCCGTCGAGATCCGGCAGCCCGAGGTCCAGAATGACCACGTCGAACCGGAAATGGGCCACCTCGCGCAGCGCCTCCAGGGCCGTCCCGACGCTCCGTACGGTGTGGGAGGCCTCGGTCAAGTGCCGGATGAGGGCGGAGCGCACGAACTGGTCGTCCTCGACCACGAGCACACTTGCCATGGGCGGCACCGTACGCCATGCGGTCGACCCCGGTCCCCCCTGGGACGGCGTCGGCACGCGTGGTGCAGTATGGCCCGGATGCAGAGAGGACTCGTACACGCTTTCGCGTGGTTGCTCGCCACGGGCGCGGCGGTCACGCTCTCGTGGTGGGGCGTACACACGGTGATGGCGGGCACGGCGTACGACCCGCCGCGCGCCCTGCCGATCACGACCGACGCCCGCAACACCCAGGGTTCCACGCCGCAGTCGTCCTCGACGCGGTTCCCCGGGAGCACGTCGGCGTCGTCGGCCTCGCCCGAGGACCCACCGGACAGCGGCAGCGACAAGTCGTCGGCCCCGCCTGCGTCCGAGCGGCCGAGCGGCGGCCCGAGCAAGAGCAAGCGCCCTTCGGCGCCGACAGCTTCGGGGACCGTGAAGAGCTACTCGGTCGAGGGCGGCCGGGTCGCCTACGACATCGGGCCCAGCTCGGCCGAGCTGGTCTCGGCGACTCCGGCCGGCGGCTGGACGATGCAGATCTGGAAGCAACCCACCTACATCCGGGTCACGTTCTCGCAGAACGACAGGGAGATCGACGTCTTCTGCACCTGGCACGACACGGCGCCGCGGGTCGAGATCGAGGAGCGGTGAGCACCGGCCGCGCGCGCTGACGCCCGGCGTCCGCCGCGGCGGACGCCGGGCGTCAGCGGAAGACCGACGGCGGCGGTACGGGAGAGGGTTTGGCGGCGGCGTCGGTCACGGCGGCGGCACCACCGGTGAAGTCGGCCAGGGCCTTGCCGTGTTCGACGCGTCCGGCGTGCGGGTCGCTCGCGACCCGGCGGGTCAGTTCGGCGACGGGCAGCGGCCGGTCGGAGGCGAGCAGGACGGCGTTGCCGAAGCGGCGGCCGCGCAGCACGGTCGGGTCGGCGGCGAGGGCGAGTTCGGGGAAGACGGTGGCCGCGGTGGCGATCTGGCCGCGCAGATGGGAGAGCGGCGGACCGTCCGCGAGATTGGCGGCGTAGTGCCCGCCGGGTTTCAGTACCCGGCGCACCTCCGCGAGGAACTCCGTACTGGTGAGGTGCGCGGGAGTGCGCGCCCCGCTGAAGACGTCCGCGATGACGAGATCCGCCCAGCCGTCCGGGACCTTGCCGAGCCCGGCACGGGCGTCGGTGGAACGGACCCGTATCCGGGCGCCCGGGTCGAGCGGGAGCCTGGCACGGACGAGCTCGACGAGCGGTCCGTCCACTTCGACGATCTGCTGGGTGGAACGCGGACGGGTCGCCGCGAGGTAACGCGCGAGGGTGAAAGCACCACCGCCGAGGTGGACGGCGTTCAGGGGCCGGCCGGCGGGAGCGGCGAGGTCGATGACATGGCCGAGGCGGCGCTGGTACTCGAAGGTGAGCAGGGCCGGGTCGTCGAGGTCCACATGGGACTGCGGTGCGCCGTCGATCAGCAGCGTCCAGCCACGCGGCCGGTCGCGATCGGGTATCAGCTCGGCGAGCCCGCCGTCCACGGCCTCGACGACCACCTCGGCCGCCGCCGACCGTCCACGCTGCTTGTTCCTCGCCACACGGCCATTATCCGGCGCCGGGCGACGGCGCGGTCACCGGGCGGTTCCGCACGCACCGGGCGGCGCCACAGGTACGGGGCCGGCCCGCGCACCCGGCGCTTCCGGGCCGCCGGACGCTGTCCCCCGACGCCGCCCCTGGACGCCGTCCGCGGCTCGACGCTGTCCGCGGAACGGCTCGACGCCGTCCGCGGCACGGCTAGATGCTGTCCGCGGCCTCGATCATGCGGGCCGCCTGGCCGAGCGCCTCGCGCAGGACGACCGGGTCGGTGACCGGGCCGGTGTCGCCGGGCGGCAGCAGCCAGCCCGAGCCGTTGACCGGAGGTTCCGCGGGACCTGCCGGGGTGCCCGGCTCGGCGGGGATGCGCAGTCCGCGGCCCGAGGTCTGCGTACACGCGCTGCCGGGCATGTCCCAGCCCGCCGCGGTGCCGGGCGGCACCAGGAAGCCGAGGGTGTCGCAGCTGCGGTCGTGGAGGACGGGACCCACGGCCGGGGCACAGCCGCGGCGCAGGATGTCCACCGCCTCCAGCCCCTGCCTGGTCGGCACGGTGACCAGGTCACACGGCTCCTCGGGGACCGTGCCGGCCGACCCCGGTGCCACGCTGTACTCCTCGGTGGGCAGGTGCTGAGCGCTCGTCCGCGAGCCGCTGCCTGTCTCCATGCCAGCCTCCAACAAGGGAACCCCTCCTCGCCGAGTAGGGACGGGTACTTCGTCCCCGCATGGTTCAACGCCCGTCGGCGTCAAGGGCTACGGCGGCACGCCGCCGCAAAGGGTGGCAGTTCATGGCAGATCGTGGGTGAGATATCCCGTTTGTAGCCAAACGCTGCGTACTCGAGCCGTCACAGCAGGTACGTTCTTGCCCCGCCGGAGCAAGGAATCTGGAACAAGGAATCTCGCGTCCGCAGGAAAGCTCGCGTCCGAAGGATCCGAAGGAAACCGAGAAGGCTCCGGCAGTACCACAGGAGAGGGCTCGGCCATGGCGTCGTCACGGGCAGTTCCCAACCTCATGTTCCGGCGGCTGCGCGGACAGCGGTCACCCGGTGAGTTCGCCGCGCTCGTCCGCCGTGCGGCACGGGAGATCGGCGAACAGGTCGCCTGCGACGCCCGCTACATCGGACGGGTGGAGGCGGGTGAGATCCGCTGCCCCAACTACGCCTACGAGCGCGTGTTCCTGCACATGTTCCCGGGTTTGGCCCTGGCGGATCTGGGGTTCTCGGCCCGGGAGACGGTACGCGGCCGTGCTTCCCGCGACCGAACACCACAGGCCTCCGATACGTACAACAGCAACAACGGCACCAACAGCACCTACAGCAACGAGGAGAGCGACGTGCTGCGTCGCGCGTTCATGACCAGCGGCACCGTCACCGTGGCGGCCGCATCCCTGGGCCTCGGCTCACTGCCCGGCACCGAGGCACTCCGTTCCGAGCTGCCCAGACAGCGGGTCGGCGCGTCCGAGGTCAGCGCCGTCGAGGAGGCGGTACGGCAGATCCGGCTGCTCGACGACCGGCACGGCGCGGACGGGCTCTACAAGCGGGCCGCCCAGCCGCTGCGCGCCGCGTACGCACTGCTCGACGCCGGTGCCACCACACGGAGTTCGACCGCCGGACGGCTCGCGACGGGCGCGGGTGAACTGGCCATCTCGGTCGGCTGGCTGGCCCATGACTCCGGCCGGCTGGACGACGCCCGCTCGCACTACGCGGAAGCGCTGGCGACGGCGCGGGTCGCCGCGGACCCGGCACTGGAGGCCCACGCCTTCTGCAACACGTCCTTCCTCGCCCGGGACGCCGGCCGGCACCGTGAGGCAGTACGCGCCGCGCAGGCGGGACAACGCGCGGCCGGACAGCTCGGCTCCGACCGGCTGCTGGCCCTGCTCACCCTCCGCGAGGCGGGCGGCTGGGCCGGGCTCGGCGACCGCGGCGGCTGCGAGCGGGCACTGTCCCGCGCCCACACGCTCTTCGGCCGCGGCCCCTCGGACAAGGACCCGGAGTGGATGTCCTTCTTCGGTGAGCCGGAGCTCCAGACCCTGGAGGCACAGTGCTGGTCGGCCCTCGGCGACTGGTCGCGGGCGGCACGCCACGCACATCGTGCGACGACCCTCCAGAACCCGCACTTCGCCCGCAACCTCGCCCTCTACCGAGCGCAACTGGCCTCGGACCTGGCCCGTGCCGGTGCGCCCGCCGAAGCCGCCGCGGTCGGTGAGCAGGTCCTCGACGTCCTGGACACCGACGTCCAGTCGTCCCGTATCCGTGTGATGCTCGCCGACACCGCGGCCGTGCTGAGGCCCCTGCGGCGGGCGGCGGGCGTGGCGCCCTTCCTGAACCGCTACGCGATGACGGCGGCCACCGCCGGAGCCTGAGGCACGCTCAGGTGCCCAGGTGGCCCGTGTCGTTCCAGCGCTCGATCGCCGGGGCGCCGTAGGCCCAGCCGAGCGCCGACAGGCTCGTCGGGTCGAGCTTGATCCGGGCGGCGAAGGAGATGTCCTCGCCGAGCCAACGTGCGCACAGGACGCGCAGGATGTGGCCGTGCGCGAAGGCCAGGACGTCGCGGTCGGCCGAGCGTACGTACTCGACGATCCCGTCCGCACGGGCCGAGAGTTCCGCCATGGTCTCGCCCCGCGACCGCGCCCCGGGGGAACCCACGGGCACGCCGTCGCGCCAGATGAACCAGTCGGGGTCGATCGCGTGGATCTGGGCCTGCGTCATGCCCTCGTACGCCCCGTAGTCCCACTCCATCAAGGCGTCCCAGTCCTGCGCGCGGTCGGCGAATCCGGCGAGTTCGCAGGTCTCGCGGGCACGGGAGAGGGGGCTGGTGCGGATCTCGGCGTCCGGGAGTCCGTCCCAGGGGGACCTGTGCAGCCGCTCCCCCAGCAGTTTCGCTCCGCGGCGGCCCTCGTCCAGGAGGGGGATGTCCGTCCGGCCGGTGTGCCTGCCGAGCATGGACCATTCGGTCTGGCCGTGCCGGGCGAGGAATATTCGCGGTGCCATACGTCCATCATCGCCCAGATGGACGACGGGTGACGCGGCGTGGCCCGGCGGTGCGGGCCCGCACCGGACCGAGGGCCCGCGGCGAGGACGCTGGGGCGCGCGGGTCTGCGCTGGTCACCGTGGTGGTCGTGCCGGGTCCGGCGAGCCACCGCTCCTTCGGCGCGGTGACCGGGGTTGCGGTGACGGGATCGCTGTGGTGGGGCGGGGTGCCGGGGGTGGGGTCGCTGCTCGCCGTACCCGCGACGCGCCTCGCGGGCACGGCGAGGCCGGGCCGGGGCCCAAGGAAGCCCGATCGGTTCAGGGCGGGGCGCTTCGCGCAGGCCGACGTCGCGGTCGTACCCCGGCGAGGCCGGGCCGGTGCCTGGCCGGGCAGGTGCCTGGCCGGGCAGGTCCCGTCGCGACCACGAGCAGGATCGTCGAGGTGTTCGACTTCTTCTGCCGACGGCGGTCCGGACGGTCGTCGTAACCGCCGTAACCGCCGTCGTCCGGGCGTCCGATCGGTTCAGGGCGGGGCGGTCGCACAGGTCACGTCCCGGTCGTACCGGTCGTACCTGCCGGGCCGGGCCCGATCAGGTCAGGGTCGTCGGCGCGGGCTCGTTTGCGGGGGCCGGTGCACCGGCTTTGCCCGCCCCGTTCCCGCCCCGCTGTTCCCGCCCTGCCGTTCCCGCCGGGGCCGGCCGGCTTAGGCGTCGGATGGGCCCGGATCGGTGACTCGTGCCCGGTTGTCACTGGCGGATGCGAGACTTCCGCGGGTGAGCACATCCCTGGACAGCGGACCTCCTCCCCAGGCGCCGGTGACAGCGCTCCGGCAGCGACTGGCCGAGCTGCGCGGGCCGGCCACCGCGCCGCATCCGCTCGACGCCCGGGCGCTGGCGGCCCTCGCCGCCAATCCCGGCTGCAAGCGGCGCGCGCTCCTGGACGGCGCCGGGGTGGACAAGGCCGCCCTCGCCCGGTCGCTGGGCGCGCCCGCGCCGTTCGGCCAGTCCCAGTTCGCCTTCATGCGGGGCAACGCGTTCGAGGCACGGGTCAAGGCCGACGGCGGTACGGAACTGCTGAGGCTGCTCGGCGTCGCCGATCCCTACGCGGCGCGGGTCCCCGATCTGACGGCGGCCGGTCCCGAGGGGCGCGCCGCGCGCACCTCGCTGGCCCTGCGGGAGGCCACGGGCGTCGCGGAGTGGACTCTGCTGGACCATCCGATGCTGGCGCTGGAGGTGGCCGGCTCACCGGCGTATCTGGAGCCCGACGCCGTCGTGGTGCATCCCGACGGCCGGTGGACGGTCGTTGAGATCAAGTCCTTCCCGATGATCGACGACTCGGCGGACGCGTCGAAGGTCGGCGCGGCCGCGCGCCAGGCCGCGGTGTACGTGCTGGCGCTGGAGCGGGTGGCGGCGCTCACGGAGGGCGCGTCGGTGGACCACTCGGTGCTGCTCGTCTGCCCGAAGGACTTCTCCAATCTGCCGGCCGCGTCGGTGGTCGACGTACGCAAGCAGTTGTCCGTGACCCGGCGGCAGCTGGCCCGGCTGACCCGGGTCGAGGACATCGCGTCGGCGCTCCCGGACGACGTCAGCTTCGATGTGGAGAGCTGCTCACCCGGCGAACTGACGTCGGCGGTCGACTCCGTCCCCTCCGCCTACGCCCCGGAGTGTCTGTCCGCCTGCGAGCTCGCCTTCCACTGCCGCGAGCGCGCACGTGACGCCGGCGCGGTGGAGGCGCTCGGCCGTTCGGTACGGGGCGAACTGGGCGGACTGACAGGAGTCGCCGAGGTCCTCTCGGCAGCCCGCGGCGCATCGGGCGACCCGGCGGACCCGACGGTCGAGGCGCTGCGCAGGGCCGCGGCACTGCGCGCGGAGGCGCTCGGCGCGGCGGTTGCGGACAGGGGGCCGGCGTGAGCACCGGGTCCGGGCTCGGGTCCGCGTACGGCTGCGGATCCGGGCACAGGTCTACGTACGGCTGTGGATCGCGGGCCGGGGCGGGCCGCCACCTTCGGCCGGCGGGCGGCTCCCCGGAGACCGGGCCGGGGAGGAAGACGTGTCGCTGATCAGTACGCTCGCCCGGCTGGAGGCCGTGGAGCGCGGGCGGGCGCAGCCGCTCGCCACCGTGCGGCACCGCCATCTGTCGGCGCGGCCGCTGGTGTTCGTGCCGCTCACGACGGCCGGTGAGGCGGGTGCCCCGCTCGGCGCGCTCGTCGGGACGGAGCGGGAGGCTCCGCGGCTGCTGACCGTGGCGCAGCCGCGCGACCGTGATCTGCGGTTCGCGTTTCTCGCCGAGCTGGCGGAGGCCGTGCTTCCGTATCTGGACGGGTACGCGGACGACGTCGAGCCCGCCGAGCGCAACGAGACGGATCCGGAGACCGGGAAACGCGTCAAGGTCGAGGTCGAGCTGTGCGCGGACGCCCCGCAGCTGATCGTGCCGTCCCGACCCGGCGTCGAATTCGTACGGCTGCTCGGGCGGTCGATGCGCTTCCGGCGGACGGCCGAGCAGGATCCTGACACGCCCTATCCGGCGCCACCTCGCGTGCCGCTGCTCGGACGCTGGCTGACGCACTACGGCGAGCGGGCCCGGGTGCCCGGCTCCGCGCTGCTGCCGGCGATGACGGATCTACTCGGCCGGCACTGGGCGACCGGACAGTCCCATCTGGAGGACCAGCACCTGGGCGCGTTGCTCGCCTGGATCGACCCTCCCGAGGGCACATCGGGCGCCGAGGCGGCGCTGCGCGCGGAGGTGGGCCGGGACCGCGAGGGCCAACTGGTGTGCCCGCCGGCCGGCCCCGCGACGGATCCGGCGTTCGACAACAGGCTGCTGTCGCCCGCGATGGAGCGGCACGACCGCGCCCGCCAGGCCCTCGCCGCCGCCGAGGACGGCGCCGCCGCCGACGAGCAACTGGCGCGGCTGAGCGCGGCCGAGCGGGAGATCCGCACGCTGCTGGCGGGAGTGCTGCGCCCCACCTGGGACGCGGTGTGGCAGGGCCTGGACCTGCTGCGGGAGCTGCCCGAGGGCCCACGCGCCGCCGACCGCTGGACCCGTGACCGCTGGTCGTTCACCGGTCACCGCGACCGGGTCCGGGCGGGCGAGCCGCCGCAGCCCCGCCGCGACGACGCGGTGACCGCCGCGCAGAAGCTCGCGGCCCGCGAGACGGCTCAGGCGCAACTGGAGGCGCAGGAGGCGCTCGACGACCCCCTGGTGCTCGCCGGACGGCGGCTCGCGGGCGAGGCGTTCGTCGGCGAGGTCACCGACGTGACCATGGCCTGGTCGGAGTCAAAACGGCCCTCGCCACGGCCGCTGCTGACCGTGCGTACGAACGACCGCCCGCACCTCGGCGCGGGCGTGAAGGCGTACCGCTCGCTGGAGGGCAAGCCGCAGTCGGCCGAGTTCGTGCGGTACGAGGAGGACGGCGCGGTCGTCCTGCGACTGCTCGACCGCATGGGCCGGTCCAGGGACCCGGCCGAGGGCTCGGTGCCGGAAACCGGCGTGTCCCTCGCCTGGACCCTCTTCGAGCACGAACAGCGCGGCGGGCCGAAACTGCCCGAGCCCGAGGACACGCCGTGGACGCACGGTGGTCCGCCGCGCGGCGACGCCGCCGAGAGCCCCGACACCGTGACCCCGGAGGAACTGCTGTGACGGGCACCGTGACCCCGCTGTTCGACCCCGGCGCGGAGGCCGGGCGGGCCACCGCGCGGATCCTCGACGACACCCTCCACGGGGACGCGCGGGGTGTGGTCGTGGACTCACCGCCGGGCGCCGGCAAGTCGACGCTCGTGGTGCGGGCCGCACTGGAACTGGCCGCGGCCGGGCGGCCGTTGATGGTCGTCGCGCAGACCAACGCGCAGGTCGACGATCTGGTGCTGCGGCTCGCCGAGAAGGAGCCGGAGCTGCCGGTCGGCCGGCTGCACAGCAACGACCCCGATCCGTACGACAAGGCGCTCGACGAGCTGCCGAGCGTACGGAAGTCGGCGAAGGTCGGCGATCTCGCCGGCCTGGACGTGGTGATCTCGACCGCCGCGAAATGGGCGCACGTCAAGGGCGTCGAGCCATGGCGGCACGCGATCGTGGACGAGGCGTACCAGATGCGGTCGGACGCGCTGCTCGCCGTCGCCGGGCTCTTCGAGCGGGCGCTGTTCGTCGGCGACCCCGGCCAGCTCGACCCGTTCTCGGTGGTCGGGGCCGAGCAGTGGGCGGGGCTGTCGTACGACCCGTCGGCGAGCGCGGTCTCCACGCTGCTCGCGCACAACCCGGAACTGCCGCAGCACCGGCTGCCGGTGTCCTGGCGGCTGCCTGCCTCGGCCGCGCCGCTGGTCTCCGGCGCGTTCTACCCGTACACGCCGTTCCGCAGCGGCACGGCAGGAGGCGACCGGCGGCTCGCCTTCGGGGTTCCGTCGGACGGTTCGGCTCCCGACCGGGTCCTGGACGAGGCGGCCGAGTCGGGCTGGGGCCTGCTGGAGCTGCCCGCCCGGCACACGCCGCGCACGGACCCGGAGGCGGTCAGGGCCGTGGCCCTGGTGGTGCGCAGGCTGCTGGACCGGGGCGGGGCCTCGGTCTCGGAGCGCTCCCCGGACCCGGCGCCGCTGGCCCCGGACCGGATCGCCGTCGGCACGGCCCACCGCGATCAGGCGGCGGCGGTGCGGGCGGCGCTCGCGGAGCTGGGGGTCGCGGGGGTCACCGTGGACACGGCGAACCGGCTCCAGGGCCGTGAGTACGACGTCACAGTCGTCCTCCATCCGCTCTCGGGCCGCCCGGACGCGACGGCGTTCCATCTGGAGACGGGCCGTCTGTGCGTGCTGGCGTCCCGCCACCGGCACGCCTGCATCGTGGTGTGCCGGGCGGGTGTCGCGGAGCTGCTCGACGAGCATCCGTCCACGGAGCCGGTGCAGCTGGGGGTCACGGTGAAGTTCCCGGACGGCTGGGAGGCCAACCACGCGGTGCTCTCGCACCTGGCCGAGCACCGGGTGGTGTGGACGCCGTAGCGAAGGGCGCGGCGAAGGCCCGGCCGCTCCTCATGGACCCCCTTGTGCGGGGCGGGACAATGGGGTGGTCGGGAAGTACGAGGATGGAGACACGCATGGCGGAGTCGTCGGGGCGGAGCGAGCGGCGGGTACGGCCTTCTCCGCTGCTCTTCGAGCCCACGGAGGTCGCCTCCGATCCGGAGCACTTCTTCGATCTGGAGTCGATCGAGGACCCCCGGGACCTGCTGTCCCGCGCGACGGAACTGACGCTGGCCTTCCAGGCGGCGACCGACCGCGCCCTGGAGTTCCAGGCCGTCGCGGCCGCTCAGCTCGCCGATCCGCGCCGTTTCGACCGCCTGACGGCGGCGGAGATCGCGCGGCGGGCGGAGTGGAGCGAGGACTACGCGAAGCGCATGATCGACTTCGGCCGGGACCTTCTTCGCGGTCCGGATCCGGATCCGCAGACGACGCGCCGGCGGCCGTGACCCGGCGGTAGCGGCCCGGTTCGGGGACAGCCGCCCGCCGCGCACCGGCAACCCCGCCGTGCACCGGGCAACATCGACTCGGCATATGCCGGGGGGCAAGATACCCCTCCCGGGCCCCCCTGTCCCGCGTTTCGGCAACTCGTGGAAACCGCGCGGTGACTCCCCGTACATGTAGATGCCATGAGCACTTGGCCGAGAGACGAGACGCCCCTCAGCCCCGCCGCCGACGAGGAGCGCAGGCGGGACATCTTCGCCTTCCTCCGGGACGGAGGGCAGCACCACGTCGCCCAGATCACCGCGCAGGGCGCGGACTGGCTCGCGTCCGCCAGTGCGTGCCCGCGGTCCACGCTCACGCTGTGGGAGTCGCGGCCGGGTGCGCCGGTCGTCGTGTCGTGCGGCGGGGGCGTCTTCGACGTCGTGAACGTGCCCGCGATCTTCGGGCGCCGGATGCTCGACCGGCTGTGGTCGGAGGGTCCCGGCTCCGGCCCGGTCGCCTTCCACCGCGGGCGGATGCTGCTGTTCGCCGCCCCGGGCACCGCTCAGCGGCTACCGAGCCTCCTCGGCTGGGAGGAGTGGGGCAGTGCCGTGCCGCCGCTCCTCTGCCACGGCAGCGGCGACGCGATCACCGTCCCGCCACTCTCCCCGCCGCCCGCCGCCAACGGCACGGGACCGCGCTGGGTGGTCGCTCCCGACACCCGGCACCCCTGGCTCCCGGGGCCCGAGGTTCTGCTCTGGGCCTGCGTCCGGGCGGCCCGGGCGACCTCCGCCGCGAGGGTCCGTATATCGATTTTTCCTCCCGCCGATCAGGATGCTAAGGTCTACGACGTCAGCAGGCGCCGCTAGCTCAGTTGGTTAGAGCAGCTGACTCTTAATCAGCGGGTCCGGGGTTCGAGTCCCTGGCGGCGCACAGACGGAAGAAGCCCCTCGCGGAAGCGAGGGGCTTCTTCGTTGACCGCGGGCTTCCTCGTTGACCGCGGACGACGAACGCGGGCTCTTCGGCGGACGCGGGCTCTTCGGCGGACCCGGCTCACCGCACCATCGCGAGCTTCACCGTCCACGCCCCCGTCCGTGTGCGGTCCTTCACCTCCACCCGCAACCGCGCCTCCGGCACCGTGAACGTCTCCCCCACCCCCAGCGGTGCGTCCGCCAGCTGCGGGTAGACCGACCGGTCCCAGCACGCGCCGCTCTCCGGATGGGTGTCGATCACCTCGACGGGCCCTGCCCCGGACGCCGCCTCGTTGCGTACGCGGTAGATCAGCACCCCCTCCTTGCAGGTCCCCAGGTCGTTGCCCGCCGCTCCCCGTGCCTCGATCGCCAGCGCGCTGTTCTCGCCCGTCCTGACGACGGCGAGCCGCGTTCCCACGGAGCCACCGGGGGCGGGCGGCGCCCCGAGCGGCTCCAGGGTGACCAACCGGTCGGCCGCCCCCCTCACACAGCGCACCTGCCGCCGGTCCAGCCAGCCCAGCTTCCACTTGTGCCAGCCGAAGAACTCGGGGGCGAGCCCGAACTGGCTGCCCATCACATCCCAGTCCCCGACGTGGGTGTCCCAGTCGCCCTTGCCGTCCACCGGCCGGTTGTAGAGGTCCGGCAGGTCGAACACGTGCCCTGTCTCATGGGCCAGCACATGGCGGTCCGGGGGATGCCGCTCGAAGACGGTGACGGCCCGCTTGAGATCGACCCCGTCGGCGCTCGTGGGCTCCTCGAAGTTGACCACCTTCGTCGCGTCGGAGTCGACGCCCGGCGCGTCCGGATCGGCGACCAGATAGACGACGTCGTAGCGCGAGAAGTCGACCACCGGGTCCGCGGCGGCGACCGCGTCCCGCAGATAGGCGGTGCGCCGCTCGGGCTCCCAGTCCCGCCTTATCCGGTAGTCCGTCGACGCCTTGGGCATCCGGATCCACCGGGCGACGGGGTGCGGCCGCAGGGTGAACTTCCCGTACGACGCCTGACGAAAGAAGTCACTGGTCGCGGGGAAGTGGTCCGCGGTCAGTTGCCGCGGTGTGGTCAGCGGGGTGGCGTCCGGGAAGGAGAGGAAGACCAGGACCGCGTCGAGGGCCCGGTTCGGACGCGGATACGAGGAGTTCCAGGTGTCCAGGCCCAGCGAATGGTGGGCAGCGGTGCGGGGCAGCGCGCAGGGACCCTCGGGGGTGTCGGCGAAGGCGGGGCCCGCCACGAGGGAGGTGGCGACGAGGGCCACCAGGGACGTGAACGCGGCCGCCGCGGCACGCAGGGTCGGCCGTTCCACCCCCCCGGGTGTTCCCTCGTGCGGCTGCTGACCCTCCACGTGCGACCTCCGGCTGCGGAATGCAGGACACCGCACCCAGCTTGTGTGCTTTTCAGAGGATTCGCACTGTTCCGCTGCCCCGGTCGGGTGAGGCTCGAGGCGACACCCCGACGACGCACGGAAAGTCACAACCGGTCACGAGAGCTCTGGCCAGGGTCTAAGCCGTGCAGAAACGATCGGTCCGGACCATCCGGCGCTCCCGGTCGCCACCGAGAAGCTGGAACGGTCGCCCGGCCAGCCTCTATGATCGGCACACTTTCCCGACTTCCCGGCCCCGGCCAGACCTGAACGACACGACTGCACTGCGGGAGCGAGCGGTGAGCGGAAACACGAAAGGACGGGGTCCCGCGGCCGTCGCGGCTCCCGGGAGCACCCACCCTCCGGTCACGGAGCGTGATGCTTCCACCGCGCCTTCCCCTGTACCTTCCACCGCGCCGTCCAGCGCATCGGTCACGGCGCCGGACGCCGCGCGGGACCTCGCCGCGAGCGTTGCGCGTGACCTCGCCACGGCCATGGCGCGGGACCTGGCGCCGACCGGCCCGACCGCCCCGACGGCCGTCGCCCCCGAGTCCGCCGACCGGCCCGCTCCCGCCTCCCAACTCGCCGATTATCGCGCCGCGTTCAACGCCGCCCAGCTCGCCATGGCCCTCGTCGACCACGAGGGCCTCGTCGTCACCGCGAACGACGCACTCGCCGCGCTCCTCGGCACCGAACCCGACGCCCTGTGCCGGCAGCCCGCCGCCGGTCTCGTCGACCTCGCCACCGACGGCCGTACGTGGCAGGCGTACCGCGAGGTGCTGGGCGGACGGCGCTCCCGTTTCCGCTGCACCCGCCGCCTCAAACACGCCGACGGGCATCCGGTCTGGGCCGAGGTCACCGTCGTCCCCGCACCGGACGGCCGGCGCGTGCTGCTCTCCGTCGCGGACATCAGCGACCGGCGCGAACTCCAGGCGCGTCTGCGCCATCTCCAGATGCACGATCCGGTGACCCGGCTGCCCAACCGCACGCTGTTCTTCGAGCGGCTCAGCGCGGCGCTCGACTCCTCGTCGTACGAGCACGGCGGCACGGGCCGCATCGGACTGTGCTACCTCGACCTCGACGGCTTCAAGGCCGTCAACGACACGCTCGGCCACCGCGTCGGCGACCGGCTGCTCACGGCGGTGGCGGGCCGGCTCACCGAGTGCGCGGAGGGCGACGGCCAGACGCGCGGGGGCAGCCATCTCGTGGCACGGCTCGGCGGCGACGAGTTCGCGATCCTGGTCGAGGACTCCACCGGTACGGAACAGCTCGCCGATCTGGCCCGTTCCGTACTGGCCGCGCTTCAGCACCCGTTCGACCTCTCCGGGCAGCGGCTGTCGGTCTCGGCCTCCATCGGTGTCGTCGAGCGCGCGGCCGACGGCACGAGCGCGACCGGGCTGATGCAGGACGCGGACACGACGCTGTACTGGGCGAAGGCGGACGGCAAGGCTCGCTGGACCCTCTTCGACCCGGAGCGCAACGCCCACCGGATGACCCGTCAGGCACTGTCGTCGACCCTGCGGCCGGCCGTCGAGCGGGGGGAGTTCTCGCTGGAGTACCAGCCGCTGGTGTGCATGGCGGACGGGGCGGTGCGGGGTGTGGAGGCCCTGGTCCGCTGGATCCATCCGCAGTTCGGCACGCTGGCGCCGAATCGGTTCATCGGGATCGCGGAGGAGGACGGCTCGATCGTCCAGCTCGGGCGCTGGATCCTGCGCACGGCATGCCGGCAGGCCCGCCAGTGGCAGACCGACCACCCCGCGGACACACCGATCTTCGTCAGCGTCAATGTCGCGGTACGCCAGGTCTGGGACTCCGACCTGGTCGCCGACGTCGCCGGGATCCTGGCGGAGACGGGCCTCGCGCCGCATCTGCTGCAGCTCGAACTCACCGAGTCCGCGGTGATGGGCTCGGCCGGCCGGCCGCTCCAGGCACTCCAGGCGCTGAGCGACATGGGCGTCCGGATCGCGATCGACGACTTCGGGACGGGGTACTCCAACCTCGCCTATCTGAGCCGTCTTCCGGTGTCCGTACTGAAACTCGACGGATCGTTTGTTCGCGGCTTCCGCTACGACGACGGGACGCATCCGAACCCTGCGGACGAGACGATCGTCGAGGCGATGGTCCAGCTGGCGCACCGGCTCGGACTGACGGTCACCGCGGAGTGCGTGGAGACGGCGGGCCAGGCGGAACGGCTGCGGCGCATCGGTTGCGACACGGGGCAGGGGTGGTTGTACTCGCGCGCGGTGGCGCCCGACCGGATCGCGGGGATGATCGGCGTCAGCCCCCTGGCGGTCTGACCGCCAGGGGGACCGTGCACGTTACTGCTCCGGCAGTCCGTACGCGTCCGCGATCAGCTCGTACGAACGCACCCGCGCCTCGCCGCCGTGCGCGTTGGCCGTGATCATCAGTTCGTCGGCTCCCGTACGCTTCCGCAGGTCGTCCAGGCCCGTACGGACCTCGTCCGGCGTGCCGTGGACGACGTTGCCGAGCCAGCTGTCCACGAACTCCCGCTCCAGCGGGCTGAACCCGTAGGCCTCGGCCTCCTCCGGCGTCGGGACCAGACCCGGGCGTCCGGTGCGCAGCCGCAGCATCGACAGGGCGCCGGTCATGACCTGGCGGCGCGCCTCGCGGGCGTCGTCGGAGGCGAGGGCGGCGACGCCGATCAGGGCGTAGGGCTCGGCCAGCACGGCCGAGGGGCGGAAGGTGTCCCGGTAGAGGTCGAGCGCCGGGACGGTGTTCTGCGCCGAGAAGTGGTGGGCGAACGCGAACGGCAGGCCGAGCGTTCCGGCCAGCCGGGCGCTGAAGCCGGAGGAGCCGAGCAGCCAGATCGGCGGCCGGGCCGGGGACTGGACCCCGCCCGGAGCGGTGGCCTGAACGGGACCCGGGACCGCGTGGATTCGGGCGTACGGGTGGCCGTCGGGGAAGTCGTCGTCCAGGAAGCGGGTCAGCTCGACGAGCTGCTGCGGGAAGTCGTCGGCGCCTTCGTTCAGCCGCTCGGTGCGGCGGAGCGCGGCGGCGGTGGCACCGTCCGTGCCGGGTGCGCGGCCGAGTCCGAGGTCGATGCGGCCCGGTGCGAGGGCCTCCAGGGTGCCGAACTGCTCGGCGATCACCAGGGGCGCGTGGTTCGGCAGCATGACACCGCCGGAGCCGAGGCGGATGCGCTCGGTGTGGGCGGCGAGATGGGCGAGGATCACGGCCGGGGAGGACGAGGCGACCCCGGGCATCGAGTGGTGCTCCGCCACCCAGTGACGGTGGTAGCCGCGCCGCTCGGCGAGGCGGGCGATGTCCACGCTGGTGCGCAGCGCCTGCCCGGCGGTGCGGCCGCTGCCGACGGTGACCAGGTCCAGCACCGACAGGGGTACGGGGGCGGTTCCGCGCGCCGTCCCCCGGATCTCGTCGCCGGTCTCCGGTGCGTCCGGTACGTCCGGTGCGTCCACGGGTGGGCCTCCTGCCTTGTCGTGCGTGTCCTTATCCCCGAAACTAACAGGAGGCCCTCTCCGGTTATTCCGTACGGGGGTACGCGCCCGGCGCCAGAGCGCGATCGGCGGGCGATAGCATCGGCCGCGATGCAGCCATCGATCCAGCACCTCGTACGGGAATTCCACGTGGCGTGCGGCCTGGACGCCCCGGCACGGCCGGCGCCGGTTTCTCCCGAACTCGCGGCCCACCGCCAGGAACTGCTCCACGAGGAGGTGCAGGAACTGGCCGAGGCCGCCGAGAGCGGCCCTCTGGAACACATCGCGCACGAACTCGCCGACGTGGTCTACATCGCCTACGGCACCGCCGTGGTCCACGGCATCGATCTGGACGCGGTGATCCGTGAGATCCACCGGGCCAACATGTCCAAGCTGGGGCCGGACGGACGCCCGGCGCGGCGAAGCGACGGCAAAATCCTCAAGGGCGACGCCTACCAGCCGCCGGACGTCGCCGCCGTGCTCCGCGCACAGGGGTGGGCACCCGGCGGTCACGAGTGAGGCCCACCGGACCCGGAACCCGGCGTCCGGGCCCGTGACCTCGCCGGCTCCCGATGAGCCGTCGCGACCGGGACCGCCCACCGCGGTCCGAAGACGTCCCGCGCGGGCAGCCCTGCTCGCCGTCCGGCCAGTCGTCGGGACGCGCCGCCCTGCTCGCCGTCGGCGCGGGCCGCCCTACTCGCCTTCCGGCCAGTCGCCGGGACGCGCGAACAGCCTGCCCAGGCCGTCCGCCCACGCCTTGCGCTCCGCCAGGCGCAGCCCTTCCCACACCGTCACCTGGTTCGCCGTGAGGACCGGCTTGCCCAGCGCCTCCTCCAGTTCCGCCAGATGCGCCGCCGTGTGCAGCGCGGTGTCCGGCAGGAGCACCGCCTCCGCCCGCGGGTCGTCGCCCGCGCGGGCGAGCTCAAGCACCTGGTCGCGCTCCCATGTGCCGACCTCGGCGGCCGTGACGATCCCGCTCGCCCTCGCCGCGGTCACCTCGATCCCGGCGGCACCGAGGAACTCCGCGAAGGACTCGGTCACGTCCTGCGGATACGTCGCCGCCACCGCGACCCGGCCCGCGCCCAGCGCCTGCGCCGCGTGGACGAACGCGAACGACGTGCTCGACGCCGGCAGCCCGGCCGTCTGCGCCAGCTCCCGGATCTGCTGCTGCGCGCCGTCAAAGCCGCGGATGAAGCTTCCGCTCGTACAGGCCCACACCAGCGATTCCGATCCGGCCATCCGCAGCTCCTCGACCCCGGCCGCCAGCCGGTCCGCCGCGCCCATCTCGATCAGCGCGTCCTCGCGGTGCGCGTCCTCGCCGATGTCGGTGTGGAAGAGCGGCAGCCGGATGTCGCTGTCGAGCAGGACGGCGATCCTCGGGTAGTCGTCCTCGGCGGAGTGCCCCGGATAGAGGAGTCCGACAGTCGTCATGTCCATCCTTCCTGTTCCTCGGACTGGGTGACCGGGGGCGCGACCGGCGGCGCGGAGGCGGCCGGTGGCGCCGGCGGGGCCGGGGGCGGCGGCTCCTCGTGCGGCCCGGCGGTGTCCATGAGGAGAGCCTGGTACGGGCCGACCGCGTAGACGCCGATCCGGCGGAGCGCGGCCCACATCGTGACCTGGTTGGCGGAGAGCACCGGCATCCGCAGTTCCGCCTCCAGCTGGGGTATCGCGTCGTACGTCGGAAGATTCGTGCAGCTGATGAAGAGCGCGTCCGCCGCGCCCACCACGGCCTGGCGGGCCATGTCCACCACCGACCGGTACGGCACCTTCCAGATGTACCGGGTCAGTCCCAGGAAGGCGCGGCCCGTGACCGCTACCCCGGCCTCACCGAGATAGTCCTCCAGCGCCCGGGTCACCGAATCCGTGTACGGGGTGACCACGGCGATACGGCGGGCGCCCAGCTCTTCGAGGGCTTCGAGCAGCGCGCCGGAGGTGGTCAGCGAGGCGACCTCGCCCGCGGACGTCATCGCCTCGCACATGGCCCGCTCGCCCGCCACTCCGCCGACGAAGCTGCCGCTGGTGCAGGCGTACGCGATGACCTCCGGCTCGGACGCGGACAGCGCCCGCACCGCCTCACCGAGCGTCTCGTGCTCGCTGACGATCCGGGCGAGGTCGAGGGAGACCTCGACGGGCACGTACGGCGTACGGGTGAGACGCAGCGAGACGTCATCGGGCACCCATCGCCACAGCTCACGGTCCAGCGCGAAGTCGAACGGGGCGACCACACCGATCCCGCGCTGCGGGGCGGGTCCGCCCAGGAACGAGACTTCGAGGGACACATCCATCACAGGCCCCCTTTTGACGTCTTGTTGACGACGGTAGGTTGGGGTGCGAGCGTGGGTCAATCCGTACATGTCAGACGTTCAGAAACGGTTTCCCCGCGATGTCCGTCCCGATTCTTCTCGTACTGGAAGCGGACCCTCCGCCACGGCTCGGACGGCTCACCGGCCGCGCCGAGATCCGGTACGCCGACGACCGCTCGCTCGCCGCGGAACTCCCGCACGCCGACGCTCTGCTGGTGTGGGACTTCACCTCCGACGCGGTACGCCACGCCTGGCCCGGAGGCGGCCCGAGACCGCGCTGGGTGCACACCCCGAGCGCGGGCGTCGACCGGCTGATCTGCCCCGAGTTCACCGCCTCCGACACGGTCCTGACCAATGCCCGGGGGATCTTCGAGCAGCCCATCGCCGAGTACGTGGCCGCCCTCGTGCTGGCGATGGCCAAGGACGTGCCCGGCACCCTGGAGCTCCAGCGGCAGCGCCGATGGCGCCACCGGGAGTCCCTGCCGGTGGCGGGCAGCCGGGCCGTCGTCGTCGGCGCGGGCCCGATCGGCCAGGCGATCGCGCGCACCTTGCGGGCGCTGGACGTGGAGGTGGCCCTCACCGGGCGCACGGCCCGGACCGGGGTGCACGGCGCCGAGGACCTGGACCGGCTGCTGACCCTCGCCGACTGGGTCGTGTGCGCGGCGCCGCTGACGGAGGCGACCCGGGGCATGTTCGGTGCCCGGCGATTCGCGCTGATGCGGCCCTCGGCCCGGTTCGTCAACGTGGGGCGGGGCGCGCTGGTGGTCGAGGACGAGCTGGTCACGGCGCTCACCGAGCGGCAGATCGCGGGCGCGGCCCTGGACGTCTTCGAGGAGGAGCCGCTCGGGCCCGACGACCGGCTGTGGGACGTTCCGGGGCTGGTCGTCTCGCCGCACATGAGCGGTGACACGGTGGGCTGGCGGGACCGGCTGGGTGAGCAGTTCGTCGGACTCTTCGAGCTGTGGTCGGCCGGAAAGCCGCTGCCGAACGTGGTCGACAAGAAACGTGGGTACGTCCCCTCCCATGACTCCTGAGCCGAACGACCTGAGTGCCCTGACCGCACGTCATCTCATCGCCGGCTACGAGCGGGGCGACTTCTCCCCGGTGGAGGCGGCCCGCGCGGTCCTCGAGCGGGCCGATGAGGCGCAGCGCCTCACCAACGCGTTCGTCCGGATCGACGGCGAGCAGGCGCTGGCGCAGGCGGAGGCGGCCACCGAGCGCCGCCGCAGAAGGGAGCCCCTGGGTCCGCTCGACGGCGTGCCCGTGACGGTCAAGGACATCCTGCTGCAGGCGGGCGCGCCGACGCTGCGCGGTTCCAGGACCGTGCGTCCCGCCGCCTCGGCCTGGGACGAGGACGCCCCGGCCGTGGCCCGGCTGCGGGAGCAGGGCGCGGTGTTCATCGGCAAGACGACGACACCGGAGTTCGGCTGGAAGGGCGTCACGGACTCCCCGCTGACCGGGGTCACCCGCAACCCGTACGACCCGTCGCGCACGGCCGGTGGATCCAGCGGCGGGAGCGCGGCCGCTGTCGCGCTGGGCGCGGCGCCGCTGTCGATCGGGACGGACGGGGGTGGATCGGTCCGTATCCCGGCATCGTTCTGCGGGATCTTCGGGCTGAAGCCGACGTACGGCCGGATCCCGCTGTTCCCGTCGAGCCCCTTCGGCACGCTGGCCCACGCCGGGCCGATGACGCGGGACGCCGCGGACGCGGCGCTGCTGCTGGATGTGATCAGCGGGCCCGACTGGCGCGACTGGTCCCAGCTGTCGCCCGCGCCGAGGACCGCGGAGGGCCTGGCCGAGGGCGTGAAGGGCCTGCGGATCGCGTACTCCCCGTCGCTAGGCGGCCAGGTCGCGGTACGGCCCGCGGTCGCTTCCGCGGTGCGCGCGGCGGTGGGCCGGCTCGCGGAGCTGGGCGCGTACATCGAGGAGGCCGACCCGGACATCGCGGACCCGGTGGAGGCCTTCCACACGCTGTGGTTCAGCGGGGCGGCCCGGCTGGTGCAGCACTTCGGTGCGGAGCAGCGGGAGCTGCTCGACCCGGGGCTGCGGGAGATCTGCGAGGCGGGTGCGCGGGCGTCGGCTCTGGACTACCTCGCGGCCGTGGACGTCCGGATGGACCTGGGGCGGCGGATGGGCCGGTTCCATACGGCGTACGACCTGCTGGTCACGCCGACGCTGCCGATCACCGCGTTCGAGGCGGGTGCGGAGGTGCCCCGCGAATCCGGACACCGGCGCTGGACGGGGTGGACCCCGTTCACGTACCCGTTCAACCTCACCCAGCAGCCGGCCGCGACGGTGCCGTGCGGGGTGGACGAGGACGGCCTTCCCATCGGCGTCCAGCTCGTCGCACCCCGGCACGGCGACGCCCTGGTCCTGCGGGCGGCGCACGCGTTGTACGAGTCAGGGTCGGCGGCGCTCCCGTCACCGGTGGCCTCGTAGCGGGAGGGCTCGAACTCCCCACGCTCCTGACGGGCGTGGGGAGTTCGAGGCGCGGGGCGGCGGAAGGGAGGTCTCACGCCCGCCGGAACGTCAGCGTCTCCCCCAGCGCCCCCGCCCGCCAGAGGTCCTGGCACGCGTCGGCCATCCGGTCCAGCCCTTCGACCACCTGACCCCACACGATCCCCGGCACCCAGCCCGTGTCGCCGTTGAGCAGCAGGTTGTTGCGTTCGTAGAAGAGAGCGAGGTCGACGGTCACCGGCCGGGAGAGGTCGCGGTCGTAGCCGTACGCCGCGGTCCCCAGCTCCGTACCACTGAAGGTGAAGTAGCAGAGGTCCCCCGGGATCGGCGTCACCGTGGGGTTCTCCAGCGGTGGCTCCCGGTCCGCGAAGGCGGGGAACAGGGCATAGATCTCGTTGCGGGCGTACTTCGCGTGGTACACGTCGCCGCCGAGCGGCAGCGCGTCCCACACCGCCCGGCAGGTCACGGGCGCCCGGTCGTCGAGGAGCCGCGCGGTGCAGTGCACTCCGCGCTTTGCGAGCGAAACGTCAATGAAGCGATCAGCCATTGTGTACGCATACCCCGACTGAGGCCGGGTAGCCGCGCGCCCATGGCTCCACACGCGGCTCCACACACCAGACAGGCGATACGGCGGCGCACCCTGCTGCTCGGTACCGCGGGCGCACTCGGTGCGGCCGGCGCGGCCGGCGCGACGGGCTGCGCCAGGGTCCCCTCGGGCGACGCCCTCGCCCGGCTGAGATCCCAGGGCACGGTGCGGCTCGGGATCGCGGGCGAGGTGCCGTACGGCTACATCGACGAACAGGGCGAGTTCACCGGAGAGGCCCCGGAACTCGCCAAGGCCGTCTTCCAGCGACTCGGTGTCGGAAACGTCCAGCCGGTCGCCACCGACTTCGCCTCCCTCATACCCGGCCTCAATTCGCAGCAGTTCGATGTCGTTTCGGCCGGGATGTACATCAACAAGGAACGCTGCGCGCAGGTCCTGTTCTCGGACCCGGAATACCAGATGCTGGACTCTTTCATCGTGCGCAAAGGCAATCCGAAGAATCTGCGCAGTTACGAGGACGTCGTCCGGACGAAGGCGAAATTCGCGACGGGCACCGGATACGCGGAGATCGACTACGCGGTCGCGGCCGGGTACCCGGAGAAGGACATCGTCATCCTGCAGGACCAGGTGGCCGGGCTGAACGCCGTCGAGTCCGGGCGCGTCGACGTCTTCGCCGGTACCGCGCTCACCACCCGTGAGGTGGTCCGCAAGAGCAGCAAGGCCGAGGCCACCGAGCCGTTCGCCGCGGTCGTCGACGGCAAGAAGAAGATCGACGGGGGCGGGTTCGCCTTCCGGCCGACCGACACCGAGCTGCGGGACGCCTTCAACACCGAGATCCACAAGATGAAGAAGAGCGGCGAACTCTTCCGCATCCTGCGCCGGTTCGGCTTCACCGAGGCCGAGATGACGGAGCTCACGGCGAAGGAGCTGTGCCGATGACCGCCGGACTCTGGCAGAACTGGGTGCTCCCGGGGATCTGGATCACCGTCCAGCTCACCGTCTACAGCGCCGCACTGGCCGCCGCCGTCGCGTTCGGTGTCGGCATGGCCAGAACTCATCGCTCGCGCTTCGTGCGCTTCCTCGCGGGCTTCTACACCGAGGTGTTCCGCGGAACCTCGGCGCTGGTGCTGATGTTCTGGCTGTTCTTCGTCCTCCCGCCGCTGCTGGGCTGGCAGTTGGTGCCGATGTGGGCGGCGGTGCTCGCACTGGGCCTGTCGTACGGGGCGTACGGCGCCGAGATCGTGCGCGGTGCGCTGAACGCGGTGGCGCCGGCGCAGCGCGAGGCCGGTGTCGCGCTCAGCCTCTCGCCCTGGCAGCGGATGCGGCTGATCCTGCTGCCGCAGGCGATCCCCGAGATGATCCCGTCCTTCTGCAATCTGCTGGTGGAGCTGCTCAAGGGCACGGCGCTGGTCTCGCTGCTGGGCGTCGGCGACGTGTCGTTCGCGGCGTACCTGGTGCGCCTGGCGACCCAGGAGAGCGCGCAGATCTACACGGTCACGCTGGTGATCTACTTCGCGCTCGCCTTCCTGATCACCCGCTCCATGAAGGCGCTCGAGCGCAGGGCGAAGGCCAATGTGGGCATCGATCCGGAGCCACGCCCCCGGATCCCCCGCCAGAAGAACAAGCGGGCCGGCGTCTCCGGCGCACTCGCGGAAGGTGATCTCCGATGACCTGGGACTGGTCCGCCGTCGCGGACTTCATGCCGCGTTTCTGGGAAGGCGTGCTGGTCACGCTGCAGATCCTGGTGCTGGGCTCGCTGCTGTCGTTCACCCTCGGCCTGGTCTGGGCGCTCGCGATGCGCTCCGGCCCGCGCTTCGTGCGCTGGCCGGTGGGGCTCTTCACCGAGTTCGTCCGGAACACCCCGCTGCTGGTGCAGCTGTTCTTCCTGTTCTTCGTGCTGCCGGAGTGGGGCGTGCAGTTCTCCGCACTCACCACCGGCACGATCGCGATCGGGCTGCACTACTCGACGTACACCGCACAGGTCTACCGGGCGGGCATCGACGCCGTACCGGCCGGACAGTGGGAGGCCGCGACGGCGCTGAGCCTGCCGGTCCACCGCACCTGGGTCGCGGTGATCCTGCCGCAGGCGGTCCGCCGGATCGCACCCGCGCTGGGCAACTACGTCATCGCGATGCTGAAGGACACTCCGCTGCTCGCCGGGATCAGTGTGCTGGAGATGCTCCAGCAGTCCCGGCTGGAGAGCGCGGCGACCTTCCAGTACACGGAGCCGCTGACCGTCGTCGGCATCGCCTTCATCCTCATCGCCTACCCGGCTTCTCTGCTCGTACGAACCCTGGAGCGCCGCCTTGCCCGCTGACACGAATCCCGCCAAGCAGAACGACGAGCTCATCCGGTTCACGAACGTCACCAAGCGTTTCGGGGACAACACCGTCCTGGACGACCTGTGCTTCTCGGTCCGTCCGGGCAAGCACGTCACACTGATCGGGCCCTCCGGCTCCGGCAAGACGACGATCCTTCGGCTGCTGATGACGCTGGAGCGGCCCGACTCGGGCACGATCGACGTCAACGGCGGCCGGCTGTTCCCCGCCGACGAGAAGGAACGCAGAGAGGTCCGCAAGAAGATCGGCATGGTCTTCCAGCAGTTCAACCTCTTCCCCAACATGACCGTGCTGCGGAACATCACCGAGGCCCCGGTGCGGGTGCTCGGCCTGCCGAAGGACGAGGCCGAGGAGCGCGCCCGCGAGCTGCTGGATCTGGTCGGTCTCGCCGACCGCGCGGACGCGCGGCCCTCGCAGCTGTCCGGCGGTCAGCAGCAGCGGGTGGCGATCGCCCGGGCGCTCGCGATGCGACCGCAGGTGCTGCTGCTCGACGAGGTCACGTCAGCGCTCGACCCGGAGCTGGTGGCCGGGGTGCTGGACGTGCTCAGGGACATCGCCCGGACCACCGACATCACGATGCTCTGCGTGACGCACGAGATGAACTTCGCCCGGGACATCTCCGACGAGGTCCTGATGTTCGACGCCGGGAAGGTGATCGAGTCCGGCTCCCCGGAGAAAATGTTCTCCGATCCCGCGCACGAACGTACTCGTGAGTTTCTCGGTGCGGTGCTCTGACCTCTCACTCCATGCATTATTCGTGACTCTGGCATATGCCATTGTCGTGCGCCCCAGGATATGCCCCTGGGGCGCCTCATATTTCTCGCCAACAGCCGCCCACTAAACGGTTCTTGGCCGCTATCGTGGTACGGAAGCTTGCGGTCACAACCTGGTAGGGGGAAACCGTGGCGCTGAAGCCCGAGCCGACCGCGCCGTTCCACTCGGTGCAATACGCTCTGCGCGTTCTGGAGACGATCTCCAGGCACGGTGGCGGAGTGACCGATGCCCAGATCGCGCGCGAGACCGGACTGCCCACCGGCCACCTGTCGTCCATGCTGCTGATGCTGCGCCGCGAAGGCTATGTGGAGCAGGTCGCGGACGGGGCGTACGTGATCGGCGACTCCCTCGTCCTGCTGGGCTCCGGAGCCACCCGGCGGGAGGCCCTGGAGCGCAAGCTCCAGGAGACCCTGACCGAGCTGCGCGACTCGGTCGGCGCCGCGGTCTACATCAGCCGTTACATCGACGGCGAGGTCAAAATCATGCAGTTCGCCGACGGCCCGCGCACGCCCAAGGTCAACGAGTGGGTCGACTTCCGCTCGGCGGCGCACGCCAGCGCGGTCGGCAAGTGCCTGCTGACCCAGCTGGACCAGAACGGCCGCCGCGATCACCTCTCCCGCCACCGGATCGCCCGGCTCACCTCCCGGACGATCACGAACGAGAAGGTCCTCTTCTCGAAGCTGGACTCCCAGCCGCCCACGGTCCCCGTCCTGGACCTCCAGGAGTACGCGGTGGGCACGGTCTGCGCGGCGGTGCCGCTGACGGCCGGTTCCGCCGTGGGCTGCCTGGCGCTCTCGCTCCCGATCGAGCATGCCCACCGGCTGCGCGCCGCGGCCGACACCCTGAACCGCAGAGCCGCTCCGGTGGTGCTGTCACTGGCGCTGTAGGCGCGCGGCGGCGCGGCCCGGTGCCGGGGCCGAGAGCGGTGGTCAGGAGCACCCCCGGGACCAGGTAGTATTACTTCTGTCGTCAGCCGCCGAGAGCGGCGAGAACGGCAGCCCGCGCCGCTAGCTCAGTTGGTTAGAGCAGCTGACTCTTAATCAGCGGGTCCGGGGTTCGAGTCCCTGGCGGCGCACAACCTTGGCGGAGGCCCTCGCAGTTGCGAGGGCCTCTGGTCGTCGTGCTGCGAGGCGCCGGCCCGGCGTTGCCGCCGCTGCGCTCAGCCGCAGCAGCCGTCGCGGCGCATCTGCTCGGCGACCGCGTGCCAGTGCGACGACGACGCCTCGGGCCGGGAAACGGCCCGCCGGCCGGGTCGCCGGTACGGCTTCTCCAGCGTCTCCCGGTCATGGATCCGGCCGCCGACCATGACCTTCGTCACCTTCGCAAGATCGTCGATCCGGGTCAGCGGATCGCCCGTGACGATCGTCAGATCCGCGATCTTGCCGGGCTCGACCGTGCCCAGATCCCGCTCTGCGCCGAAGACCCGGGCCGCGTTCGCCGTCGCTGTCAGCAGCGCCTCGGCGGGTGTGAAGCCGTATCGGACGAGCGCACGCAGCCCCAGGTGGAGGTGGATGCCCACCGGGGTGATGGGGGTGTCCGTGCCCAGCGCCAGCAGACCGCCGGAGGCGAGTACGGCACGGCAGGTGTCGACCTCCCGGCGCAGGGCGAGCCGCTCGATCGCGGTCGGCGGCAGCTCGGCGCGGGCGCTGATCGCCTGGGCGTCCCAGGGCGGCATCATCGCGGTGACCCGGGTGTCGTCGACCAGGTCCGGGGTCTCGGCGAGCAGGGTGATCGCGGTGAACGGGGTCTCCAGGAGATGGAAACCGCCGGTCGCGTACGTGGCCACGGTGTCCTGGTGGGTGTGGCCCTCGGCGGTCGCGCCGTGCCCGTACTCGGCGCGTTCGGTGGCGATCAGATGCGAGGTCAGATCCTGACCGGTCTGGATGCCCTGGGCGCACAGATGCGAGCCCGAGCGTACGCCGAGCCGGTCATGGCCGAAAGCGGCGGCTTCCTCCATCATCGGGAAGGGGGCGCGGACGTACGTCTTCACGAAGTCCCAGTCGAGGGCCGACCCTCGGGCCAGCGAGCGACGGAGTCCGGCGCGGGTGCGGTGGGCGCGGCCCATGCTGTAGGCGACGCGGGAGCCGTCGAGGAGTTCGCCGGTGGTGAGCAGCCGTGGACCCACGAGCCGGCCCGCGACGATGTCCTCGCGGAGGCGGGCCTGTTCGTAGGAGAAGCCGGCCAGCGCGACGGTGGTGGTGACGCCGTAGGCGAGTTCGAGTGCACTCTGGCGTGCGCCGTAGGTGTACTGCCAGGGGTGGGTGTGGGTGTCCCACAGGCCCGGCAGGACCGTGTGCGCACGGGCGTCCACGGTGCGGGCGGCCCGGCGGGCGGGGCGGTGCGGCTCGACGGCGGCGATCCTGCCGTCCCGGACGAGGATGTCGACGCCGTCCCTGGCCCGGGCTCCCGTGCCGTCCCAGAGGCGGCCCGCCCGGACCACGGTGTCGACGGGTGCGGGGCGGCGGTAGGTCAGCTCCACGGGGACGGTGCGTACGTGCCCGGGCGTGCCGTCGTCCAGGGTCAGCAGCCGCAGGCGGGCGTTCGACAGATACAGCAGCGTGCGGGAGTCGGCGGCCCAGGTGGGATGGTCGGCGGGTTCGTCCGTGAGGCGGCGCGGCTCCCCCGCCGGGCTGCCGTCGGGCCGTACGGGCAGCAGCCACAGGGCCGACTCGCTCACGCACGCCATCCACCGCCCGTCCGGGGACCAGGCGGGCCCGGAGGCGTAGCGGTCGGAGAGCGAGACGTGCGGCGCGAGGGCGTGCAGCCTGGAGGCGCCGTCGGTGGTGTCGACGACCCGGACGAGGTTGTAGCCCTCGCGGAAGCGGAGGTTGAGACGGTTGCGGTCCGCGTAGGCGAGGTACCGGCCGTCCGGGGACCAGCTCGGCGGGCCCGGCAGCCCGCCGCCGCCGAGAGGGGCGGCGAGGGCCGTGTCCTGGCCGGTCGCGAGGTCGCGTACGACGAGACGTCCCGCGAGATCGAGGCTCACGAGGCGGGTGCCGTCCGGGGACAGCGCGGGGTGGGCGCGTCCGCCGGCGGCCAGCAGGGTGTCGGCGCCGCCGTCCAGTTCGTGTCTGCGCACCGAGTTGAGCCCGCCGTCGCGGTCGTCGACGTACAGCAGTGCCGTGCCGTCGGGGGTCCAGGCGGGACTCTGGAGGTAGGTGTCCGGCGCGGCCGACCGCACCTTACGGGGCCGGCCACCGCCCGAAGTGGGCACGGTCCACAGAGAGTTGAGCGACACGAACGCGACCGTACGCCCGTCCGGCGAGAGCGCCGGGAGGTGGATGCCCCGCACGGGACGCGGACGGTCCGGCTCGAAGTCGTACGACTTGACGCGATAGTGAGGCCGCCTGAGCGGGAGCTCACCGGCGAACTCGACCGTCTCGACGGCGCCTTCGCGGTGCGGGCGGATGATGCGGAACCGGCCGGCGACGGTGAGGAGCAGCCGTTCCTCGTCGACCCAGCGCGGTGGCACGGGAGCGATCTCGTCGTCGACGGCGACCGGTTCGCCGTCGACGACGAGGACGACCTGTTCGTAGCGCACGGTGGACGGGACGGTGCGCAGCCATGCCCTCCGCCCGCCCTGGGACAGCGCGGGGGTCAGCAGATTGCCCGGTCCGGTCTCGGTGTGCCAGGCGGTCACCGGGCCGTTCCCGCCGGCCGGTACGGAGGCGAGGGTGCGGGAGCGCAGCGTCGTGCCGTCGAGCGCGGCGCGTACGAAGACGACGCCGGTGCCGTCCGGGGACCAGACGGGGTCGAGGTCCTCCCACGGGCCGGTCTGTACGGGGCCCTCCTGGCCGGGGAGTCCGGTGAGCCGGGTCAGCGCGCCGGTGCGGGTGTCGACCGTCCAGATGCGGTACGGGCTTCCGTCGACCGGGTCGCCGCCGCGCTCGGAGGAGAACACGATCCGGCGGGAGTCCGGGGACCAGGCCGGTGCCCGGTCGTCCCACGGCCCGTCGGTGAGCTGCCGCAGTCCCGACCCGTCGGCGCCCATCACCCAGATGTGGAACTGGCCGCCCTTGAAGCAGGTCATGGCGACACGGCGCCCGTCCGGCGAGGCGACGGGGCGGCCGGGCTCCAGATCGGGCGGGGTGAGGGCGGTGGCGGACGAGCCGTCGCGCGGGATCCGCCACAGGACGTTCTGCACCTCGGCGACGAGCGGGGCGGCGGGTCCGGAACCGGTGGGGGTCGCGGCGCCGTTGGTGGCGGCGGTGAGGCGGAGACGGGTGGTCCCTGCCCCGGCGTGTGGGACCGCGGTGGCGGGGAGTGCTGCCGCGGGGAGCGCTGCGGCGGGGAGCGCTGCCGCGGGGAGCGCTGCGGCGGGGACCGTGGTCACCGCCACGGCGGTCCCGGCGGCGGACTGCAGGAACTGTCGGCGCGGCATCGACGGCACGGGCATCCCCCTGGTTCGTGTGGGTCACATGGTTCGGGTGGGTCACCTTCGCTCCACTCGTACCGGGCGTGGGCGGCGACGTCACCAGGGCGTGCCCGGGCCGGGGACAGATCCGGCCATCCGGCGGCGGGTGGGGTCCGCCCGCCCGCGTCCGCCGTGTCAGCACCGGCGGCCGAGGGCTCGGTGGCCCCGTCGGCGCACGTCAGCGGTCGAACAGCGCGGCCCGGTCGTGGGTCTCGTACGCGCGCAGCAGCGCCGCCTCGTCCTGCGCCGTCAGGACGCGGTACCGCCGTTCCGTTCCCGGGCGCCACCACACGGGGTCGTCGCAGCGGAAGCCCTCGCGGCGCAGGGCGACTCGGTGGATCTTGTTGGTGGCGGTGAGAGGGAGACAGGGTGCGACGCGGACGAAGCGGGGTGGCATCTTCGTGCCGAGATCGGGCTGGGCGTCGAGGAAGGCGGCGAAGGCCGAGGGGTCGAAGGCCGCGCCGGCGCGGAGGGTGAGGGCGCACATCACCTGGTCGCCGGCGACCGGGTCGGGGACGGCGTAGACGGCGACGCCCGCCGCGGCGTCCCAGCGGGCGAGGATGTTCTCGATGAGCGCGGCGGCGAGGTTCTCGCTGTCGACGCGGAGACGGTCGTCCGTACGGCCGGCGAAGTAGAGGAAGCCCTCCGCGTCGCGGTAGAAGAGGTCTCCGCTCCAGTACCAGCCGCCCCTCAGCCGCTCCGCTTCCGCCGGGGCGTTGCGCCAGTAGCCCTCGAAGGGGCTGGGGCCGCGGTTGACCAGCTCGCCTATCGCCCGGTCACCGTTGAGCAGCCGGCCCTCGCCCGAGAAGCGCGCGGTCTCGCACTCCGCGCCGCTCGACGGGTCGACCACCGCGAGGTCGCCGCCGGGCGCGGCCCGCCCGATCGCGCCGCGCGGGGTGTCCGGGGTGCGCTGGATCGCGGCACCGCCCTCGGAGGAGCCGTAACCCTCCACGAGCCGGGCCCCGAACCGGGCCTCGAAGCGTTCCGCGTCCACCGCCCCGGCCTCCGTGCCGAAGCCGAGCCGCAGGGTGTGGTCCCGGTCGTCGTCGCGTTCCGGGGTGGCGAGCAGGTACTGCACGGCCCGCCCGACGTAGGTGAAGTACGTGGCCCCGTAGGCCCGTATGTCGGAGAGGAAGCACGACGCGGAGAAGCGGCGCCGCAGGGCCACCGACGCTCCCGCGAACAGCGCGGGCGCCCAGTCGGCGATCACGGCGTTCCCGTGGAACAGCGGCATGCAGATGTAGTGGACGCCGTCGGACCGCAGGCCGAAGTGGCCGACGAGCGCGCCTCCGGCCGCCGCCAGCCGCCCCTGGGTGCAGATCGCGGCCTTGGGCGCTCCGGTCGAGCCGGAGGTGAAGTAGAGCAGCAGCCGGCTGCCGGGCCGCACGGGGCGGCCCGGCAGGGCGGCGATGTCGTCGGGCCTCGCGCCCTCGTACGGTGCGAGGAGTCCGGCGTAGGCGTCGCTGTCGGTCACCAGCACCCGTACGCCCGGCAGTTCGAGACCGTCGAGCAGGGGAAGGTGCGCGCGCTCGGTGACCAGCACACGGCATTCGGTGTGCAGGATGTCGCGGGCGAGTTCGGCCCCCCGGCGGGTCGGGTTGATCCCGGCGACGGCGGCCCCTGCGAGGGCCGCCGCACTCAGCCAGAGGGGGAACTCGGCCGTGTTGTCGAGCAGGATCCCGAGGTGCGGCTCGGCGCCCCGGGGCAGCAGGTCGGTGAGCAGTGCGGCCCTCGCGGCGGCGCCGGAGGCGACCTGATGGTGGCTGAGCACGAGATCCTCGTGTCTCAGCCCCACCCGGTGGTCACCCCATCGGCGCTGGACGAGCTCCGCGACGGTCGTACCGCTCGTACCGTTTCCCGTGACGCCCATGGGGCGGCACGGTAACTGACCTCCTGTCAGAACTGAACGTCCGAGCAGGCGTAGAACGCGTTCGCGGTGTCATGGACGGTCCACACCGCCAGGATCACGTGGCGGCCGGACTTCGACGGGAGCGTGCCCGAGTGACTGAGGCTGCTCGGCGGCTGCTGACCGTTGTAGGGCAGGGTCAGGAACGGCTGGGGGTCGAGGGCCGCGCGGGTGAGCGGCTGGTTCGGGTTCCACCCGTTCTTGGTGATGTAGTACTTGAAGTCGGTCGTCCGGTGGTTGGCCGTGAACGTCCACCGGAAGGTGTAGTTCTGGCCCGAGGAGACCTTGGTCGTGGGCCAGGCCCCGCCGCGCGGGTCGTCGAGCTGCGCGAAGCGGCTGTTGCCGCCGGCGCAGATCGTTCCGTCGGCCGGACCCGCCGCCGGGAAGCCCTTGAGCCCCTCGACACTCTGCGGTTCCCACTGGATGTCGCCGCAGTTCGTCACCGTTCCGTTGGCACAGTGCTTCTGTCGACTGAGCGGACTGTCGGTGTAGCCGTGACTGCTTGCGCTTCCCGTGGCGAGCAGGGTCGTCCCCGCCACCGCGAGACCCACCATGGCCGCGCCTATTCGCTTTCGCATGCTGTCGCTCCTGGAAGTACGTGGGGGAGTTCGGAGTTCCGTGAGCCGTGCCGTGCAGCTGCGCTTGTGCGGTCGTGCATATTCCGGTCTAGACCAAGTCCCAGATTATTGACGAACTTTGAACATGTCCAGACCAATCACGGCGTCTCCGCGGACCCCGCCCTCGCCGTGCAGAAGGCGACCGTGAGATCCCGGACGAGGGCCTTCCGCTCGTAGTCGTCGAACTCCACGAGCCCGCGCATGGTGAGCCGTTGCACCGTGTCGTCCACCGCGTCGACCACCGAGCCCAGCACCGTGTCGCGGCGCTCCGCCTCCAGGGCGGCGATACGGAGACGGCGCATCGCCGCGGCGACCTCCGGCGCGTACTCGATACGCGTCGGCTGCGCGGAGAAGACATCGATCCCGACCGGGGCGCACTCCGCCGACAGCGTCTTCGTCAGCGCGTCACCGACGGCCTCGGCGTTGCGCAGCGTCGGGCGCAGCTCGGGCACGGAACCCGTGCCGTCCGACGAGGGAGCGGCGTCGGCGGGAAGCTGGGAGAGCACCCGGGCCATCGCCGCCTCGACCTGTTCGCGCAGATACGCCTCGTGGTCCGCGACTCCGAGCACCGCGCGGGCCGTGTCCCGGATCCGCCAGACGACGAGCACGACGGCTTCGAGCGCGGTGCCGTTGGCGTCGACCGCCGGCATCGGCTCGCTGCGCCAGTGCCGCAGGCGTACGTCGACACGGCGGCGCAGCAGCAGCGGGCTCACCCACATCAGGCCGGTACGGCGCACGCTGCCGCGGTACTCGCCGTACAGCGTCAGCACCCACGCGTGGCCCACCCGGCCACGGCCGAGCCCGCCGAGCGAGAACAGCGCGAGCGTCACCATGAGCGCGAGCACCGCCCACTGGAGGAACCCGAGGCCCCGGTACGGCCGCTCGGACACCCCGAACAGCGCCGTCACCTCCGGAGGGAAGGCCCCGGCCCAGTGCAGCACGGCCGCACAGCCGGTGACTGCGGTGAGCCCGGCGAGCAGTGCCGCCCAGCCGGGCAGGACGGGTCCGGGCCGCTCGATCAGCCGGGGGTCGGCCGGAGGCGCGGGCCGCCGGCTCGGCGCGACGAGGGACGGCGCGGCGCGGCGTCCGGTGGGCAGCGACACCCTCGGCATGGCGACCGTGTCGGGTCCTCCGTCGCCGTCGCGATCACCGCCGCCCTCCTTGGCGGACTGCTTGGTTCCGTTGGCCGCCCCGGTTCCGTTGGTCGCGTGGGTTCCGTGGGTTCCGTCGGCCCTGCCGGAACCGCCCGCCCCGTTGGCTCCGTTGACCCGGCCCGACCCGGCGACGTTCTCCGCCGGGCCCGAGGTCGTCGCCACGGCGTCGCGGTACAGCAGATGCACGGGGATCGCGCCGGAGGTCTCGGTGCCGATCACGACCGTCCGCCGGCCGCCCACGCCGCTGAACTGGCGCTCGAACCCGACGGGCGCCGGCAGGGCATCACCCTTCGGCTCCGCGGTCCCGGTCGCGGTCCCGTACTCGGACTTGGGCAGGGACTTGGGCTCGATCTTGGGCTCGGCCCTGGGGTCGATCCTTGGCTCGGTCCTTGGCTCGGTCCTTGGCTCGGCCTCGCCAACGGCCTCGGCTACGGATGCGGATGCGGCTTCCGTCGCCGCGCCGGTGCCGGACACGGGCAGGACCATGGTCTCGTCACCCGGCTCGGACACGACCTGGGTCACGGCACGGGAACCGGCCTCGTCATCGAGGCCGGGCGGGTCACCGGCCGCGCCGCCCGGGGCCGGTGGCCCCGTGTGACGGACCGGGACCGACGCGGCCGTGAGCCTGCCGAACGGGAGCGGTGGACCGGGAGGGTCCTCGGAAAAGGGAGTGGTGGGGGTCACCGCGGTTGCCTCCTCGCGGGATCGGTGCACATCGGGTTGGTGGGTCATGAGAAGAGCCGCCGCCAGGTCTCGGGGCCGGGGTAGCCGTCCGCCGCTCCGCCGCGCCAGCCCTGGGCGCGCTGGAACGCCTCGACACTGCGGCGGTCCGCCTCGCTCCAGCGGGGACCGGGGGCGCCGGGGTCGGACGGGTAGTGCTTGCCGAAGCCCCGCTTCACCAGCTGCCGACGGAGCTTCTCCACATGGCTGTTCGACCGGCCGGGGCGGAAGTGCCCGCGCCCCGGGTAGCCCGGTACGGACACGGCGTGTGCGGACGCCGCGAGTCCGGACACGGTCGGTGCAGGGGCTGCCCGTCCGGCCGCCCCCGCACGCAGGTTCGTCTGGCCCATGTCGTTCAGGAGGCGGCGCCAGGTGTACGGGCCGGGCAGGCCGTCCGCCTCCACGCCCGTCCAGCCCTGGGCGCGCTGGAACGCCTGCGTCGCCCGCCGGTCCGACTCGCCCCAGCGCGATCCCGGACCGGCTGGGTAGTGCTTGCCGAAGCCCCGCTCCACGAGCAACCTCCCGAGCTGGGTGACGTACTTGTTGTCCCTGCCGGGCCCGAAGACGCCCGTGCCCGGGAACGCGCCCGCGGTCGCCCCCGCGGTCATGCCCGCGATCTGCGCGCCGAGGGTCTGCGCGTCGGCCGCGGCGGCAGAAGCCGCCGCCGCTGCTGCTGCGGCGTCTGCGGCCGCGGTGTCCGGTGTGGTGACGTCCGCCGCGCCGGCGTCCGCGGCGGTGACGCCCTTGAGCGCCTTGTAGCGGTAGGCCACGTAGCTGTTGGAGTTGGTCCAGTACGCCATCGGTGTCACCTGCTTCCGGGCGTTCGGCTTCGTCTGCTCGTAAGCGACGTACTTGGTGTGCGCGCTGTCCGACCAGCCGCCGAAGAGCGTGACGTGGGATCCCTTGGACGGATTGCTCAGGTTGTGGAACAGCAGGATGTCGCCGGGCTGCAGGTTCTTGCGCTCGATGCGCACCCCGAACTGAGCCAGGCTTCCGGTCCATTCGTTGCCCGGGAGGTTCCACGCCATCGAGACATAGCCCGAACAGTCCTGCCGGTAGCCGTCCACCCAGTACCTGCTCATGGAGTACGGCACCTTGGTGTTCACCCAGCGCTTGGCGCGGTTCATGATGTCGGCCCGGTTCATCTTGCGCAGGCCGGCCGTACCCGCCGGTCCGGGGATCGGACTGCCGTGCAGTGGTCCCTGTCCGCCCTGCGGGGTGTCCGGTTCGGGTTCCGTTACGGGCTCCGGCACGGATCCCGGCTTCGGTACGGATCCCGGCTCCGGTACGGATCCCGGCTTCGCCTCGCGCCGCCGCTCGCCCGCCCGCCCCGGCCCTGGTTCCGCAGGTCCACCCGGCCGGGCGCGGCCCACCCGGGCGGTGCCCGCGGCCGCCGCCGGTGTCCGCGCCGCCGTTGCCCCCACCGCCCCGTCGGGGACCGCCGACTTGGGGACCGTCGCCGACGCGGTCGGCTCCGGGTCCGCGGCAGGGGAGCGCGCGTCCCCGGGAACGGCGAGCGCATCCGCTCCCCCACCGCTCAGGACCGCTCCCGCTGCGGTGACCAGTACGACGGCACGGCGGGCGCCGTGCGCGGCCGGGTACCCCCCGGCCCGCACCGGCAGGGCACGGGCCAGCCGGCGCCGCTGCTGGGCGCACCCGGGGCAGGCGCAGTCGGCGGCGGGCTCGTACTCCTCGAACACGGGAACGGTCATCTGTTCCCCTCCAGATTCACCACTCTCATCCGTCATGACAAATCGCATTTTGACGGAGCAAAGCGAAAAAACGACCATCCGACAGGCCGGAAGCCACAAGGAACCCGCAAGGGGATGTCCGGAGCAGCCTCGGAGGTCGGGTAAAGTTCTCCCGGTCAGCAGGCGCCGCTAGCTCAGTTGGTTAGAGCAGCTGACTCTTAATCAGCGGGTCCGGGGTTCGAGTCCCTGGCGGCGCACAAGCGATCAGTTCGCTGACCTGGGCGTCCTCGGCTTCCGAGGGCGCCCTTTCGCATGCGCGCGAAAGCCCGCCGGGCGCCGGGCGGCCGTCGCCGGGAGCCCCCGGACGCCGGGGTTTGCGGTGGCTCCCCGTGTGGTCGTGGGCGGCGGTTTGGTCTTCCGGTGTCCGAGCGGGAAGAATCCACCGGGTGGCCAACGCACTGCAGGAATTGGTGAAGAGCCGGCTGGAGCAGCAGGGCTGGTCCTACGGAGACGTGGCCCGGCGCGGAGACATCCCCCGTTCCACCGTGCACCACCTCGCCACCGCCGAACGCGTCACCCGCATGCCACAGCAAGCCACGCTCGAAGGCCTGGCCAGAGGACTCGAACTACCCCTGGACACCGTCCGCAGAGCCGCGGCCGAAGCCTGCGGAATCCACCTGTACTTCGAGGAAACCCCCGGCACACCCGCCGACCCCGAAGTCGCCACCCTCATCGCCAGCGTCCAGCAGCTCTCCCCCGCCGACCGCCGACACGTCACCGCACTCGTCGAATCCCTCCTGCGCACCACCCACCCACCCAACACCCACCCAGACACAGAGACCGACGCAGACACCGTCGCAGATACCGGCACAGGCACCGACGCAGACACCGACTGAACGGGACCACAAGCCGGACCGGCTGCCGCGCTCAACGCTCGCTCAGCGTCCGCAGCCAGCCGATCACGGCGTTCACCGTGTGGAAGTCGAGTTCGGCGATCCGGGCGACGGCACGGGAATCGGTCAGCCGCACCGGGACGCATGCCGCGTCCAGGGCGCAGTGCAGCATCACCTGATGGGCCTGGGTCGCCGGCAGGTCCTCCCCCACCCGCAGCTGGGGGCGCAGATACGCGGAGATGGGCAGCGGCGGTGTCGGGAACGACGGGTATTCCATGCTCATGGTCGGATCGCTCTCTCGTTCAGGCCGGAAACCTCTTTGGAGTCGGCCGGGTACGGCGCCGTTCGTCGGCGGAGAGACCCTGGAGTCCGGCGCGGCGCATCAGGAGCTGCACCGTGCCGTGGCTGACCGCGATGCCGTGGCGCGAGGTCAGTTCGTCGTGGATGCGCCGGTATCCATAGGTCCCGTGCGAAGCGGCGTGGATCGCGGAGATGACTTCTGTGAGCCAGGAGTGGCGGACGGAACGTGCGGAGGGAGGACGGGAACGCCAGGTGAAGTACCCGGACTCGGTCACCCCCAGGACGCTCGTGGCGATCCGCACGGACAAGCCCTCGTGAGCCATCACGCGTACTGTCTCGAATCGTCTTTTGGGGACATCGCGTCCCGAAGCAGCTCGGTCGCACGCCGGAGGACGGCGACCTCGGTCTCCAGTTCCGTGATGCGTCTGCGTGCCGCCATGAGTTCCGTCGCGGCGTCGGGGAAGTACCGCTGGTGCCGCAGTTGCGGCAGGTATCTGCGCCGCCACTGGTACAGCGTCCGCTCGCTGAGGCCGAGGTCGACCGCGACCTTCTTCACGGGCTCGCCCACGACCAGCAGGTCGAGGGCCCGACGACGCACCTCGGGTGGGTAACTCATGGATGGTGGTCCTCCGGAGGACTGGAGACGGGTTCACCCGCCGGCTCGGGGAGGGGTCCCCGAGCCGGGAGGCGGGTGGGTTCGGTGCCGAGCGGCGGGCAGACCTCGTCCGCCACGCACTAGTCGATGTGGCGCCGCAGGGTGACGGTGGGCCGGAAGTTCTGCAGCGGGTTGACGGCCTCGCTGCGGGGTGCGGCCGCCAGCGCCCCTCTGAGCAGGTTCACGACCTCGGCGGCCAGGGAGTCGGCGCGAGTCCTGACGGTGCTGATCGGCTCGCGGCTGCGCTCCAGTTCGCCCAGTCGCCTTTCGAGCCGGGCGAGTTCGTTCCTGACCTGGCGGCTCAGCGTGAACGAGTGCGGGGTGGAGACGATGAACTGGTAGGCGCCGGCGAACGTCTGGCAGCCGTCGCAGTGGTCGTTGACCGCACGGCTGGTGTTCGCGGCGTTCAGGCGCGTGATCGTGCCGGTGACGGTGACGACCTGGAAGGACAGGGCCACGGAGCGGCACGGGTTGTCGAGCGAGCAGCCCGTGGAACGGGCGACCGCTCTGTTGCGCGCGCCGACGCCGAGGCGCGTTCCGAGCTCATGGACCGCGAACTCGTCGTCGTAGTCGAAGCGGTGCCTGGGTCCGGCGTTCGCGTGTGCTTCGTCCACCGCGATGCCGACATAGCGGTTGCCGGTCGATACGGACGATGCCGCCCCGGCCGGGCTCGCCGTGGCGAAGCCGGCCGTACAGGCGGCGACGAGCATGCCGAACCGTGCGGCTCTGCGGCCGCCGTGGCCGGTGCGTGGCTTTCGGTGCGTCATCGGGGTGCTCCTTTGTGGACGTACGAGGAATCGGGAAAGGCGATCAGGGCCGGAGAAGCGGAGGGGCGATCCGGCCTAGGGCTCCTCCGTCGCGCTCTGCGACTCCGAAGGGGTCACCGAGGGCGAAGGGGATCCGGACGGGGTGGTGCTCGGCGTCGGCGAGGTGCTGGGGCCGGCAGAAGGCGACGCCGAGGTACGACTCGGACTCGGCTTCGGGCTGGTCGGCCCTGGTGTCGGCGCGTTCGTCACGGGGCTCGCGGACGGGGAGCCGCTCGTGGTGGCGGCCGGGCTGGAGGGGGTGGCGTCCGAAGTCGCCGTGGGCGCGGGGGTCTCGGGCGGTGCGGTGGGGAGGGCCGGGTCCGGGGTGGCGGGGGTGGGCCGCTCCGCGGCGGGGGCCGCAGCCGTCGGGCGGACCGTGGGGACACCGGGCTGGAGGATGGGGGCGATGGGCGGCTGCCGCGGCAGCGGCTCCGGGGTCATACCGGTCAGCCACGCCGCGCAGAGCGCGCCCGATCCCACCAGCACCCCGCCCCAGACGGCCACCCGCAGCCGGGTGTTGCCCTCCGTGGCCCGGGCGATGACCTTCACGAGCCGACCCACCAGCCGTACGGCGAGGTAGGTCGCGCCGGCCAGGGGGCAGATGAGCATGAAGCTCCCGACGACCCCGACGAGACCGGCGGAGGTCTGGCCGTCGGCGAAGGCCGACCAGGTCCCCGCCACCTGTTCCGCCAGTGAGCGCAGGCTCGTGGTGAGCAGGCGGGGGAGGTTCCACAGGACGTAGCCGAGTTCGGCGGCGATCAGCGGCACCATGGTCACGACCCATGCGGTGACCATGATCCTCGCGGGCCGCTTCAGCCCGGCCACCTCCGGGGACGGCGCACGTCCGGGCAGCATGGACCGCAGGATGGGCTTGATCTTCCCGAAGAGGTCGGGAATTCCCGCCAGGTCCCCGAGGATGTAGTAGCCGTCCAGCCTGACCACCGGCAGCAGCTGCTCCAGGATCTCGAAGTGCACGAGGTAGATCGCGGCGAGGAAGAGGGGCTGGCCCGTGAGGACGTACGCCAGGGCGAGCCCCAGCACGAAGACCACGTTGAAGTAGATCCCGCCCAGGTCGGTCCGGATCCGGCCGGTCCGCCCGATGCGGTAGACATCGGTGACTTCGGTGTACATCGAGGGCCAGATCAGGAACAGGCCGCAGCCGATGCTCCCGGGGCGCGCGCCGCCGTATCTGCACGCCGAAGCGTGGCCGAACTCGTGGAAGACCAGCGATGCCACGATCAGTGCGAAGACGGCGAGCATCAGCACAGGCTGTTCCAGCACCTGCAGCACCGGCGCGATCGCTCCGTGGACGGCGAACAGCCAGACGTCCACGCACAGCGCCGCTGACAGCACCAGGACCACGACCGGTGGCCGGTGCAGCCAGGCGAGCGCCGCGGCGATACGGGCCACCTGCCGCTCACGGAAGATCACCCGATGACCCTTGAGGACCAGGAGGAGGTCGGTGGTGGGACCGGCGACCTGATCGCCCTCCTGTCCGAAGGGGACGGTGATGCCGAGCGGTTCGAGCTTCTGCTCGATGAGGTACTCGATGTTGTCGGCGCTGACCTCCCGGCCGTAACGCCCGCTGACCCGGTACGAGACGGTCTCGGTGTCGCGTACGCCGTCGATGGCCTGGGCCACCAGGTAGAGCAGCCGGGAGAGCTGGACCACCTGCCCGTCCCCCCGGCGGACCAGGTACTTGCGCTCCGTGAAGCCGGACCCCTGGTACTCGCCGAGGAACTGGAGTCCCGCACCGAGGCGCGGAACGGGAAACAGCGTCTCCGTGTATTCGTACGGGTGAGCCACGTCGCCCGTTTCGCAGGCCGCCGCCCCCACGGGACCGGGGTGGACCTTCTGGCTTTCGGTCACCGTCCTGCTCTTCCTCCCCGGTGCGGGCCGCGCCCCCAGGAACGCGGCCCGCACACGACGGGCTCGTTACTGGCTGATCGAGATGGACTGGGTCGCCTCGGAGGCCGCGACGGCGTCCGGGGAGTCGATGTTGGCGGCGAGCGACTCGTTGTGGGCGCTGACGTAGGCGATGCGCTCGCTCACGTTCGTCGTCCGGACGAAGTTGAACCGCAGGCGGCCCAGGGCCTCGCGCCCGGGCAGCAGTTCGGCGGCGGCCTCGGCGTTGAGCTGGTCGTTGTTCACGGTGGAAACCCTTTCGGGAGGAAGCGCCGGCTACTGGCTGACGCTGATGGACTGGGCGGCGGACGAGGCCGCGATGGCGTACGGGGAGCTGATGTTGGTCGCGAGCGACTCGTTGTGGGCGCTGACGTAGGCGATGCGCTCGCTCACGTTCGTCGTCCTGACGAAGTTGAACCGCAGCCGGCCCAGGGCCTCGCGCCCGGGCAGCAGTTCGGCGGCGGCCTCGGCCTCGAGCTCTTCGACGTTCATGGTGGAAACCCCTCTGGGAAGGAAGCGCCGCTACTGGCGGACGCTGATGGACTGGGAGGCGTCGGAGGCCGCGACGGCGTCGGGCGAGCAGACGTTGGCCGCGAGCGACGCGTTGTGGGCGTCGACGTAGGCGATGCGCTCGCTCACGCTCGTGGTCCTGACGAAGTTGAACCGGAGCCGGCCCAGGGCCTCCCGTCCGGGCAGCAGCTCCGCGGCTGCCTCGGCGTCCAGTTCTCGCATGCCGAGCATGGGTGGGTCCTTTGCGCGAAGGGCATGGGCGGACCGCGCCCGTTCCCGAACGCGTCCATCCATGCCGGACGATCTGTCTGACGAGATTGGACAGTAGGGCTCCGCGAAGTCACCGACAAGCGACCTGAATATCGCGCCCGCCACGGCGAAGACCGCCCATGCCCACCAAAACCGCAGGCAGGAGAGATGACGGGCGACGACGGAACCGACGCCGGCCCGCGCGGAGCCTCACCCGATCGGCTCAATCCCGCCGATTCCCACCGGCAACGACAGGGCTCCTGATGGCTATCCTCTCGTGCCTCAAGACGGGTGAACCGCCCGAAACCTCCGCGAGAGGGGTGCACGTGCTTGTCGTCCCCAAGGCTTCAGCGACCGCCGTCGTCCGCGACAGGACGGGAGAGCCGGTCGTGCTGCTGACCGGTGAACTCCCCTCCGCCCTCACCCCGTCCGGCGTGGACGAACTGCTGAACCTGGCCGCCGCCGTACTCGGGGCGGAGGAACTGGAACTCTTCCGGCGCTGCCTCGCGGCACTCCGCTGCGGCGAGCGACTCCGCGAAACCCGTATCGAGATGGACGGAGCCGTACTGACCATCTACCGCAGCTGAGCGGCGAGGGCAGCGACTGCACGCAACTCGGGGCGGAATTCCGTGCGACGACGGAGCATTCCGGCAGCTCCCGATTCCGTCCGCATCGGACCGCAGGAATTCTTCAACCCGGGACCCGGTGCAGCCTAGTTGCAATTTCCGCCATTCCACGCCCATACCCAAACTGCCCGCGAAACGCCGCAGTTGAGTCACCCTCGCGAGTGTTCTCAGGCACCGCCGCCACACGTCGCGGAATCCTCACCAAGCAAAGCTCAGCGCCCGTTCGCCCGGCTTTCGCAACAGTGCCGGCAATGCGCCGACAAGACCTCTCCGCCCGCATGCGCGAATGAATCCGGAGACGCGATCCGCGTATGGTCCGGAGGGCCACCAGAAATCCCTTCGAACCAGGAGAAAAATGGTGAGAACATTCGCACGCGTCTTTGCGACGGCGGCCCTGACCGCGGCCGCGGCCGCCATTCCCCTGACGGGCACGGCCATCGCCGCACCGGCCCATTCACCCGTCGCCGCACAGCAGTTCCGCGACGTGGAGCGCTGCGCCGACCTCGGCCATCGGCGCGTCGGGCACCACGTCCGGGACCGCCACCGGAACCGGTGGGACCGCGACTGCCGCCGCCTGTGGGAGCGCCGCTCCGCACACAGGGCGCACTGGTACGACACCGACAGGAGGTACCGCAACCACGCCGGATACGGCTGGGATTGCGGTCGCCGGTTCTGATCCGGCCTGATGCGCCGCCCGATCCGACGGGCGGTCGGCGTGGGCTCCCGGAGACGGCTCCCGGGAGCCCACTGCCGTTCGCGGATCAGTCGCGGTAGATGGTCAGTACCGCTCCGTCCACCTCGATACGGGTTTCGCGGAGTCGCTCGCCGCAGCGCAGTGCCGCGAGGCAGCGCCGGAAGAGTTCCAGTTCCTCCGCCCCGAGTACGGCGGCGGCCAGGTTCAGCAGCTCGTCCACGCCGGACGGGGTGAGGGCGGAGGGGAGTTCACCGGACAGCAGCACCACCAGCTCTCCCGTCCTGTCGCGGACGACGGCGGTCGCGGAAGCCTTGGGGACGACAAGCACATCCACCCCTCTCGCGGAGGCTTCGGGCGGTTCACCCGCCTCGGGGAGCGAGAATAGACCCGCAATCGCCCGCATTTCAGGGCTATCTGATACTTCGCCAGCAAATGCATCAAACGAATGCGCCATACGTGCTACCGGCCCGAAGTCTCCGATCTCCATCGAAATGACACGTCCGCTCTCACGTCGCCGACGTGCACCGGAAGCCGAGATCCGGCCCCGCCGACACCACCCTGCGGCCCTCCCGGATGTCGCCGGGTACCGGCAGCCGGTCCGGCTTGTGGTCCCCTTCAGTCGGTGTCTGTGCCGGTGTCGGCGTCTGCGTCGGTGTCTGTGCCGGTGTCTGCGTCGGTCTCTGTGTCTGGGTGGGTGGTGCGCAGGAGGGATTCGACGAGTGCGGTGACGTGTCGGCGGTCGGCGGGGGAGAGCTGCTGGACGCTGGCGATGAGGGTGGCGACTTCGGGGTCGGCGGGTGTGCCGGGGGTCTCCTCGAAGTACAGGTGGATTCCGCAGGCTTCGGCCGCGGCTCTGCGGACGGTGTCCAGGGGTAGTTCGAGTCCTCTGGCCAGGCCTTCGAGCGTGGCTTGCTGTGGCATGCGGGTGACGCGTTCGGCGGTGGCGAGGTGGTGCACGGTGGAACGGGGGATGTCTCCGCGCCGGGCCACGTCTCCGTAGGACCAGCCCTGCTGCTCCAGCCGGCTCTTCACCAATTCCTGCAGTGCGTTGGCCACCCGGTGGATTCTTCCCGCTCGGACACCGGAAGACCAAACCGCCGCCCACGACCGCACGGGGAGCCACCGGAAACCCCGGCGTCCAATGTCATCGGACAGTTTGCCCAGGGCCCGCCCATGGCCCGCCCAGGGCGATCGGACACCCCCCCCCGGAGGCTCCGGATCCCCTTGCGATCACGTCCCCGCTCCGAGAGCCTGTCCTGAGAGTCCGCGGCCCCAAGGGGTCCGCGGGCTCAAACAGTTGCGACTTGGGTGATTCGAGGGAATTCTCCCGTCTCTACCGGCCAGGGATGGGGGTCCCGTTCACGAACCGGTGCCCCGACGGGCATCATGCAACCGGAAGACCATCGTTTTATGTCTACGGGGACGGTGGCCTGCCATTGATGCGTCCGGGACGGTCGGCCAAGGGGAGCCCCGGTCCGGACCACACCGACCACGCACAATCACGCAGCCATCAGGCATGCGGGGGGATGACTCATGACGTCGACGCCACATGGCGCCCGGCAGCAGGACAACGACCCTTCCCGTACCACACAGCTCCGGGTTCCTCCGCAGCTCAGGACGGGAAGCCACCGGTCGCGCCCCAAGAAGGCGCTGCCGCGGTACGACTACGAGCACTACAGCAGGCTGGCCGGTCCCCTGACCCAGCCCGACCCTTCGAAACCGTACAAGGTGCAGTACCGCTCGCTGCTTTCGCAGGAGCCGCACCGTATCCGGGCCGCGCTGCTCCTCGGAGCCGCGCCGCTGGTCTCGCTGGGCCTGTTCGCCTGGCTGATGCAGCCGCAGCACTGGACCGAGCGCGACCCGAACCTCAAGAACGATCTGCTTCTGTGGCTCGACATCGTCATGCTCGTCTCGATCGGCCTGATCGAGCTCTTCCGCACGATGAACGTCCTGTCGAACGCGCACGCGACACTCGTCGCCCGTGACCCCGTCCCGGTCGTGCCGGAGACCGGCACCCGGGTCGCCTTCCTCACCTCCTTCGTGCCGGGCAAGGAGCCCCTGGAGATGGTGACGAAGACCCTCGAGGCGGCGGTGCGGATCCGCCACCGCGGGCTGATGCACGTCTGGCTGCTCGACGAGGGCGACGACCCGGCCGTCAAGGAGGTCTGCGCACGGCTCGGGGTCCACCACTTCTCCCGCAAGGGCGTCGCGAAGTGGAACCAGCCCAAGGGCGCCCACCGGGCCAAGACCAAGCACGGCAACTACAACGCCTGGCTCGAGGCACACGGCGGGGACTACGACTTCTTCGCGTCCGTCGACACCGACCACGTGCCCATGCCCAACTACCTGGAGCGGATGCTCGGGTACTTCCGCGACCCGGACGTCGGCTTCGTCATCGGTCCGCAGGTCTACGGCAACTACGACACCTTCGTCACCAAGGCCGCCGAGTCCCAGCAGTTCCTCTTCCACGCCCTGATCCAGCGCGCGGGCAACCGCTACGGCGCCCCCATGTTCGTCGGCACGTCCAACGCCGTCCGCATCAGGGCGCTCAAGCAGATCGGCGGGCTGTACGACTCGATCACCGAGGACATGGCGACGGGCTTCGAGATGCACCGCGCCCGCAACCCCGAGACCGGCAACAAGTGGCGCTCGGTCTACACCCCGGACGTGCTGGCCGTCGGCGAGGGCCCGACCGCCTGGACCGACTTCTTCACCCAGCAGCTGCGCTGGTCACGAGGCACCTACGAGACGATCCTCAAGCAGTACTGGAGGGGCTACGGGACACTGCCGCCCGGCAAGCTCTTCAACTACACGATGATGATCATCTTCTATCCGATGTCCGCCATGAACTGGATCCTGGCGGCGCTCAGCTGCGCCCTGTTCCTCGGCATGGGCGCTTCGGGTGTGCAGATCGACCCGGCGATCTGGATGATGCTGTACGGCAACGCGTCGGCGCTGCAGATCGGCCTCTACATCTGGAACCGCCGTCACAACGTCTCGCCGCACGAGCCCGAGGGCTCCGGCGGCCTCGCCGGCATGGTGATGTCCGCGCTCTCCGCGCCGATCTACGCCCGTTCCCTGATGGACGCCGCACTGCGCCGCAAGAGCAGCTTCGTGGTGACACCCAAGGGCGATTCCTCCAGCCCGGACACCCTCTTCGGCACCTTCCGCATCCACCTGTTCTTCATCCTGATCTTCGGCGGCTCGCTCGCGTCCTCGTTCTACTTCGGGCACGACCACCCCGCGATGATCACCTGGGCCGGCCTGGCCCTGCTGATCACCGCGGCGCCCATCTTCGCCTGGCGGTACTCCATTCGCGAGGAGAAGAAGCGCAGGAGCCGGCGCCGTGCGAAGCCGTCGCGCGGCAGGGGCTCCGAGCCCGCGCCGCCGGCCGCCCATGACCCGCAGCAGCAGCCCGAGTGGGCCCCCGCGGACCAGACCATGCAGATCGCCCTTGGGGGACGTAAGAAATGAGCGCACTTCCCGTCCGGCCGAACCACCGCAAGAACCGGGCCCGGCGGATACTGATCGGCGTGGCGGTCGTGGCGGTGATCGCCGGGTTCAACGGGCCGGCCCTGTACCGGTACGGCTCGGAGCAGTACCACGAGTACAAGATCAACCGGCCGGAGTACAAGGCGGAGAACGGCCATTGGGACTACCTCGAGGTCCCCTCCGAGTTCAGGATCAACTCGATCCACGCGGCGTTGCTGCACACGGGCAAGGTGCTGCTGATCGCGGGCTCGGGAAACAACCAGAAGAACTTCGACGCGAAGAAGTTCGAGTCGGTGCTCTGGGACCCGAAGACCAACGGGTACAAGCTCATACCGACGCCCAAGGACATGTTCTGCGCCGGGCACACCCAGCTTCCCGACGGGAAGCTGCTGGTCGCGGGCGGCACCAAGCGGTACGAGAAGCTCGGGGGCGACGTCACCAAGGCCGGCGGCCTGATGATCGTCCACAACGAGGACCCGGACAAGCCGATCACGCTCCCCGCGGGCACCAAGTTCACCGGCAAGAAGAACGGCAAGACCTTCGTCTCGAAGGACCCGGTGCTCGTCGAGAAGGCCAAGAAGGTCTTCGACAAGCAGACCGGCCGCTTCCTGCGCACGGAGGCGGGGCTCGGCCGCATCTACGTCGAGGCCGAGGAGTCGGGCAAGTCGTACGAGACCGGCACCGAGGACAACTACCGGGTGCACGGCCTCAAGGGCTCCGACAGCCGCAACGTCTACGGCATCGCGCAGAAGCTCGCCCTCGACAAGAAGGACTTCCAGGGCATCAAGGAGGCCTACGAGTTCGACCCGGTGGCGGAGAAGTACATCACCGTCGACCCGATGAACGAGGCCCGCTGGTACCCGACGCTCACCACCCTCGAGGACGGCAAGGTCCTCTCGCTCTCCGGCCTCGACGAGATCGGCCAGATCGTCCCGGGCAAGGACGAGATCTACGACCCGAAGACGAAGAAGTGGGAGTACACGGGGATCGAGCGGCGCTTCCCGACCTACCCCGCGATCTTCCTGATGGACAACGGGAAGCTCTTCTACTCGGGTTCGAACGCGGGATACGGTCCGGCCGACGTCGGCCGTGACCCTGGCATCTGGGATCTGGACACCAACAAGTTCAAGAAGATCCCCGGACTGAGCGACCCGGACCGGATGGAGACGTCCGCGACGGTCATGCTGCCGCCCGCCCAGGACCAGCGGTTCATGGTCATCGGCGGCGGCGGTGTCGGCGAGTCGGAGAAGTCCAGCGAGAAGTCCCGGCTGGTCGACCTCAAGGACCCCGACCCGCGCTTCAAGGACGGCGCTTCGCTGGACAAGGGCACGCGCTATCCGAGCGCCTCGCTGCTGCCCGACGACAGCGTGCTGGTCACCGGCGGCTCGGAGGACTACCGAGGGCGCGGCGGCTCCAACGTCCTCGAGGCGCGGACGTACGACACGAAGTCGGGGACGTACAAGCGGGTGGCCGATCCGCGGGTGGGCCGCAACTACCACTCCGGGTCGGTCCTGCTGCCCGACGGCCGCGTGATGATCTTCGGCTCGGACTCGCTGTTCGCCGACGACGCCAACACCAAGCCGGGCGTCTTCGAGCAGCGCATCGAGATCTACACGCCGCCGTATCTGTACCGGGACGGGCGGCCGGAGGTCACCGGCGGCCCGAAGAGGATCGAGCGCGGCGGATCGGCGACGTATCGCAGCCCGCAGGCGGCGAAGCTGACGTCGGCGAAGCTGATGCGGCCGAGCGCCGTCACGCATGTGACCGACGTGGACCAGCGCACGATCGCGCTGGAGATGACGAAGACGGCCGACGGCTTCAAGGTCACGGTGCCGAAGAACCGGTCCCTGGTGCCGTCCGGCTGGTACATGCTCTTCGTGACGGACGCCGACGGCACGCCGTCGGAGGGTGTGTGGGTGGAGGTCCCGTAGAGGTCCTCTCCCCGGCTTGGGCCGGGTTCGCCGGAGGGGCTCCTTGGGGCCCCTCCGGCAGTCCGAGGAGCGCGGGCACGGGGGCGGACTGCCGTGGGCGGACTCCTACTTCGTGTTGCGGGCCAGCTCCAGCGCGTACTGCGGGTACCAGTCGCCCGCCTTCGGGCCGCCCTTGCAGTCGCCGTCCGACTCGCCCGGCCGCTTCACCCACAGATAGGCGTCGACGAGCGGATCGCCGGTCTTCGTCGTCGGGACGTCGCCGAGCGCGCGGCCCGGCGGGTTGCACCAGTTCTCCTTCGGATCGCCCTGCGTGTACGGCCCGTTGCCGTTGCGGCTGGTGTCGATCACGAAGTGCTTGCCGCCGACCTTCGCGGAGAGCTTGTGGCCGTAGTCCTTGCTGGCCCCGGTGGTCTGGAAGTTGGAGACGTTCACCGCGAAGCCGTCGGCCTTGCCGATGCCCGCCCGCGCCAGCGGCTCGGGGAGGGAGTCCGGGTCGGCCCAGCCGGCGTTGCCCGCGTCCAGGTAGACCTTCGTCGCGGGCTGCTGCTTGAGCCGCTCGATGGCGCCCTTCAGCAGGTCGAACCGCTCCTCGTGGTATTCGGCCGGGGTGCAGCCGTCCACGAGGTGCAGCACGGCGTCGGGTTCCAGGACGACCGTGGCCCGGCGGTCGCCGATGCCCTCGGCGACCTTGTCGACCCACGCGCGGTACGCGTCACCGTCCGCGGCGCCCCCCTTGGAGAACTGTCCGCAGTCGCGGTGCGGGATGTTGTAGAGGACCAGCAGGGCATCGCGGTCGGCCTTCGCGGCGGCTTCCGTGTAGCCCTTCGCCTCGGCCTCGGGGTTGTCGGGGCCGATCCACTCGCCCACCGGCTGTGCCGCGATCTTCCTGATCAGTTCGGCGTTCTTGTCGTCGCCGTCGTCGAGGTACGAGGCCACCTGCTTCGCCGCGTTCCCCTCGGGGTTGACCCAGTACGGATCCGTCGCCTTGGGCTGCTGGGCAGCCGGCTTCGCCCCGTCACCGTCGGAGGAGGAACAGCCCGCCGCGAGCAGCGCGGCCCCCACCGCGACCGCCGTCCAGCGGGCACGCCCGACCTGACTGCCGTACATCCACTCCCCCTTGGTGCATGGTGCATGGTGCCGGGGCCGTCCCCCCAGGGTGCCCGCACCCCGGACAAGCCCGGTCGAATCCATCCTGGCACACGGCCCGGCCCGGCCACGAGGTCATGCGGCCCCGGGCCTCGGTCAGACGCCCCGGGCCTCCGTCAGATACGCCGACACCACGACGTTCGCCGTGTACGAGCTGGTCTTCTTGTCGTAGGTGCCGCCGCAGGTGATCAGCCGGAGTTCCGCGCGGCCCGGCTCGCGCACCCCGTAGACCTTCTGGGCGTCGAACCTCTCCCTGCTGAAGACCTGGACGTCGTCGATGGTGAAGACGGCGACCGAGCCGTCCGTGCGGGTAACCCGGATCTTCTCTCCGGGGCGGGCCGCGCTGAGGTTGTAGAAGACCGCCGGCTTGGTCGTGGTGTCGACATGGCCGACGAAGAGCGCGGCGCCCCTGGCTCCGGGCCGGGTACCGGTGCCGAACCAGCCGACGGTGTTGGGCACTTCGTACGGCGGCGGCTCGACCGCACCCGTCGTGTCGAGCCCGCGCGCGACGACCGGGGCGGAAACGCCGATCGACGGGATGTCCACCCGGCTCGGCCCCACGGGTGTCAGCGGATCGCGGGCGGGCGGCAGCGGCACACCGAGCGGGCGGCCGACCGCGGCCACATCGCCGGTCGTGGGGGCGGAGGCCCCACCGGGGCCGTCGGTGGCGTCCCGGCCCCAGAGCCACAGCGCCAGCAGCAGGATGGCCCAGGCCAGCCCCGTGAGCAGCCGGCCGTTGCCCGGCGCGCGTTCACCGGAGGACACGCGTTCAGTCCCGGTCCGAGGAGCCGATGCGCCGGCGGCGGGCGCTGCGGAAGGCGACGGCCACGGCCGCGACTCCGGCGAGGACCAGCCCGATCACCGTGTGCGGGGTCCCGGGGCCCTGGGTGTCGGCGGACTTGGCGGCATGAGCGGCAGCCGGCTCGGTGGCGGCGCCGCCACCACCGGCCCGTACCGGAGCGACCGGAGTCTGCGCGGGGTCGGGGTCCTGGAGATCGTCGAGCGAGGTCTCGTCCTCGCCCCCGCCCTCGTCGTCGCCCTCGTCCTCGTCGTCCCCGCCCTGCCCCTCGCGGTCCCCGCCCTGGCTTTCACGGTCCTTCTTGCCTTCGCCGGATCCCTGATCCTGCTTGGGATCCTTCTTGCCTTCGCCGGACCCCTGGTCCTGCTTCGGATCCTTCTTGCCTTCGCCGGACCCCTGATCCTGCTTCGGATCCTTCTTCACTTCCCCGGACCCCTGATCCTGCTTCGGATCCTTCTTGCCGTTCTGGTCCTCGCGGTCCTGTCTCTGGTTCTGCTGCTCCTCCTCGCCCTGTTTCCCGTCGGGCTGGGCGATGGCGGGGTTGAGGACCGTGACTCTGAGCTGCTCGCCTTCGTCTGCGTGCGCGGTCCCGGTGGCGGGCGCCAGAATCAGGAAACCGGCGGCCGCCCCCACCACACGGAGAGCAATCGGAACTGAACGCATTGTGAACCTCCTGGTATCAGAAGATTCACGCGTTCCGCCCGTTTCCGCATCTCCAGCAGACCCAGACGGGTCAGTACCGCCTCAGATCCGGTCGACGAGATCCGCGATCGAATCGGCCACGTTCGACGGCCGGAACGGGTAGCGGTCGATGTCGGCGGGCGTGGTCAGGCCGGTCAGCACCAGGAACGTCTCCATGCCGGCCTCCAGGCCGGCCAGCACGTCGGTGTCCATCCGGTCGCCGATCATCGCGCTGGACTCCGAGTGGGCCCCTATCGCGTTCAGCCCGGCCCGCATCATCAGCGGATTCGGCTTGCCCACGAAGTACGGGTCCTTCCCCGTGGCCTTCGTGATCAGCGCGGCGACGGATCCGGTGGCCGGCAGCGGGCCCTCGGCCGACGGGCCGGTCTCGTCCGGGTTGGTGCCGATGAAGCGCGCCCCGCCGTTGATCAGCCGGATCGCCTTCGTCAGGGCCTCGAAGCTGTACGTCCGGGTCTCGCCGAGGACCACGTAGTCGGGGTCGTGGTCGGTGAGGACGTACCCGATGTCGTGCAGCGCGGTGGTCAGACCGGCCTCGCCGATGACGTACGCCGTGCCGCCGGGACGCTGGTCGTCCAGGAACTTGGCGGTGGCCAGCGCCGACGTCCAGATGTTCTCGACCGGCACGTCCAGACCCATACGGGCGAGCCGGGCGTGCAGGTCACGGGGGGTGTAGATGGAATTGTTCGTCAGGACCAGGAAGGGCTTCCCGGTCTCGCGGAGCTTCTTGATGAAGGAGTCGGCGCCCGGGATCGGGACGCCTTCATGGATGAGAACACCGTCCATGTCGGTGAGCCAGGATTCGATCGGCTTACGCTCGGCCATGAAGCGGACTCCTGCTGTGTGCGGACGTGCTGGTGGGGCGCCGCCACGACGGTGTGCCGACGCCCCCAGCGTAATCAGGTGGACGGGATAGTGACCCCGTCGATCACCGGTCAGCTACCGGTGGCGGACTTCCAGGAATCGACGTACTTCTGGAGGTTCGTGTCGATGTCCTTCCAGTTCGGCTCGAACACCTGAACGCCTGCCAGGATCTTGGTCAGCTCGATGGCGTTGGCGTCGGTGGCCTTGATGTCGGAGCGTGCCGCGAAGCCGCCGCCGATCTCGCTGACCTGCTTCTGGGCCTTCTCGCCCAGCATGTAGTCGAGGAGCTTCTTGCCGTTCTCGGTGTGCGGGGCATCGCTGACGAGGCCGGCGGCGTACGGGAGCGCGAACGTCGTGGGCTTGCCGCCCGCCTTCGCCGGGAACCAGATGCCGAGGTTCGGCATGGACTTGGACTGGGCGAAGTTCATCTGGACGTCACCGTTGGCGACGAGGATCTCGCCCTTGTCCACCTTGGGGGCGAGCTTGGAGGTGGAGGAGGACGGGCCGACGTTGTTGGCCTGGAGCTTCTTCAGGTACTCCATCGCCGGCTCCTCGCCGCCGAAGTCGTGCATGGCCTTGATGACGACGGCGGTTCCGTCGCCGGCGACGCCCGGGGTCGAGTACTGGAGCTTGTCCTTGAACGTGCCGTCCAGGAGCTCCTCCCAGGTCTTCGGGGCCTCGGCCAGCTCCTTCTTGTTGTAGATGAAGCCGAAGTAGTTGTTCACGACGGAGGTCCACTTGCCGTCGCCGGACTTGTCGGCGCCGTTGACCTTGTCCGCGCCGGCCGGCTCGTACGCCTGGAGCAGCCCCTTGGAGTCGGCCTGCTGGATGAACGGGGGGAGGGTGACGAGCACGTCGGCCTGGGTGTTGCTCTTCTCGCGGGCGGCGCGCTGCACCATCTCGCCCGAGCCGCCCTCGACGTACTTGACCTTGATGCCGGTCTCCTTCTCGAAGTCCTTGAAGACCTGGTCGTACCAGCCGTCGCCGTTCTCGCCCTTGAGGCCGTCGGCGCTGTAGACGGTGACGACCTTCTCGTCGGAGGCGGCGGAGGAGCCTGAGCAGGCGGTGAGGGTGGCGGCGAGGGCGAGGCTGCCGGTGACGGCGGCGGTGACCGTGATGACGTTGCGGCGCATGGCGTGGGACAACTCCTGTCGGGACTGTCTGTGACGGTGTGCGGGGACGGGTGGAACGGGGCCCCAGGGCCTAGCGGAACGAGGCCCTGGTGCGGATACGGGAGACGGCGAGCAGGACGAGCAGCGTCGTGGCCATGAGGACCACGGCGACGGCGGAACCGGTGAAGAGGGAGCCACGGTCGGTGGCGGTGAAGATCAGCACCGGCAGCGGCATCCAGTCCGGCGGGTAGAGCATCATCGTGGCGCTCAACTCGCCCATGGACAGGGCGAAGCAGAGTCCTGCGGCCGCGTTCAGCGACGGCAGCAGGAGCGGCAGCTTCACCCGCCACAGGACGTACGAGGGGCGGGCGCCAAGACTGGCCGCCGCCTGCTCGTACATCGGGTCGAGACGCAGGATGGCCGCCGAGACCGACTGGTAGGCGAACGCCGTCACAAGAACGGTGTGCGCGAGGATCACGATCCAGCGTGTGCCGTTGAGGAGCATCGGCGGCTGGGAGAAGGCGACGAGGACGGCGAGACCGACGACGACGGACGGTACGGCGACCGGCAGCATGAAGAGTGCGTCGAGGATCCGGCGGCCGCGCTTCTTCAGGGCCGCCGCGGCGAGGGCGGCCCAGGTGCCGACGACGAGCGCCAGCAGGCTGGCGGTGACCGCCGTGATCAGGCTGGTGGTGAGCGCCTGCAGCGACTCGCCGCGGACGGCGGAGGCGTAGTGCTCGGTGGTCGGGCCGGACGGGAACGCCCCGGACCAGTTGGTCGACAGCGACGCGGCGACGATGACCAGGAGCGGCAGCGCGAAGAGGGGGACGAAGAGGGCGAAGAAGAGGACCCAGGTGGCCCACCTGCCCGTACGGCTATGCACCAGCACGCTTGCTCACCACCCGGTAGAGGCCGTAAAGGCCCACGGAGATCGCGATGTTGACGACCGCGACGACACAGGCGGCCGCGTAGTCGGACTCGAGGATCGCCTTGCTGTACACGAGCATCGGGAGCGTCGTGACGCCCTTGGCGCCGGTGAAGAGCACGATGCCGAACTCGTTGAGGCACATGACGAGGACGAGGCTGCCGCCGGCGGCGAGCGCGGGGAGCGCCTCGGGGAGGATCACCTGCCGGACGATGCGCGCGGGCCGCGCGCCGAGGGACGAGGCGACCTCCAGCTGCGCCGTGTCGAGCTGCGAGAACGCGGCGAGCAGGGGCCGCATCACGAACGGTGTGAAGTACGTGATCTCGGCGAGGAGCACGCCCCAGGGCGTCGTCAGGAAGTGGAACGGTCCGCTCGGCGCTCCCGTGACATCCGTCCACAGTCCGTTGGCCATGCCCACGGTGCCGTAGATGAAGAGCAGCGCGAGCGTGATGAGGAAGGACGGGAAGGAGAGGAAGACGTCGATGAACTTGGCCACCGCCTTGCCGCCCGGGAACGGCACGAACGCGATGATCAGCGCGAGCGTGAACCCGAGGACCAGACATCCGACGGTCGACCCGACGGCCAGCCACACGGTGGTGCCCAGCGCCTCCCGGAAGGCCTCGGACGCGAAGACGTCGGCGTAGGCGCCGGGGGCGAGGGATTCCTGGACGACGAGGGCGAGGGGATAGAGGAAGACGAGCGCGAGGACGGCGACGGGCGGGAGCACCCACAGCACCGTCGTGGCCTTCCGTGCCGCCGGGCCGGAACGCCCGGGCAGCACACCCGGCACCGCGTGCGGCACCGCCTGCGGTTCCGCGAGACCTCCACCGGGGCTAGCCATCGGTCACCCCCGCGGCCAGCAGCACCGCGTCCTCGGGCGCGAAGTGCACCGTCACTTCCTCGCCCAGGGCCGGAGGCAGCCGCAGTTCGCGCAGGTCCGCCTTGACCCGGTGCCCGTCGACGTCCACGTACAGCCGGTGCGTGGCACCGCGCCACTGCACTTCGGCGACCCGCCCGCGCAGCGCGTTCGGGCCCTCGCCGAGCCCGACGAGGTGCGGCCGTACGCACAGCGTGGCCGTCGCACCCGGGAGGGCTTCGCCCGACGCGACCTTCAGGTCCTGCCCGGCGAAGGTGACGACGTCCGCCCCCGCCGTCCCGATCGTCACCGGCAGCAGGTTCGCGTTCCCGACGAACGACGCCGTGAACTCCGTGCGCGGCCGCCGGTACAGGTCCTGCGGTGTGCCGCAGTCCTGCAGCCGCGCCTTGTCCATGACCGCGATCCGGTCGGCGAGCGTCAGCGCCTCGACCTGGTCGTGTGTGACGTACAGGATGGACACGTCGGGCAACTCACGGTGCAGCCGTGCCAGTTCGGCGAGCATGCCGGAGCGAAGCTGCGCGTCCAGCGCGGACAGCGGTTCGTCGAGGAGCAGCACCTTCGGCCGGATCGCGAGAGCGCGCGCGATCGCGACGCGCTGCTGCTGCCCGCCCGAGAGCTCCCGCGGATAGCGCTTGGCGTACGCCGCCATGCCGGTCATCTCCAGCGCCTCGGCGACCCGCCCGGGTATCTGGGCCTTGGGGGCCTTCTGCGCCTTCAGCCCGAAGGCGACGTTGTCCTCGACCCGCAGATGCGGGAAGAGGGCGTACTGCTGCACGACCATGCCGATGCCGCGCCGGTGCGGCGGCAGATCGGTGACGTCCCGGTCGCCGATGAACACCCGCCCGGAGACGGGCCGTACGAATCCGGCGACCGCGCGCAGCGCGGTCGTCTTGCCCGAGCCGGAGGGGCCGAGCAGGGCCATGACCTCGCCGGGCTCGACCGTCAGGTCGAGTGTGTCGAGGACGGTGTTGCCGCCGTAGGCGACGGACACGCGGTCGAAGTGGATGCCGCTGGTCATGCGTCGTCCTCCAGCTGCGCCAGCAGCGCGGGCAGTTCGGCGACGGAACCGAGGACGTGCGTGGCACCGTTCGCCGTCAGCTGCGGCTCGTCGTGCGCGCCGGTCCGCACGCCCGCCACGACGCCCGCGCCGGCGCGAACACCGCTGACCATGTCGTACGAGGTGTCGCCCGCGACCACGACCTGCCGCACGCCGTCCACCGCGCCGGTGCGCAGGAACGCGGCGAGCACCATGTCCGGGTAGGGACGGCCACGGCCGCCCGCGTCGGCGGGGCAGAGGGTGAGGTCCGCCAGGCCCTGCCAGCCGAGCGCGTCGAGGATCGCGTCCTGGGTGACACGGGCGAAGCCGGTGGTGAGGACGACGGTCCTGCCCTGCTCGCGCAGGGTCTCGATGGCGGAGCGGGCGCCGGGGATCTCGGCGATGCGGCCGCCGTCGACGAGTTCGCCGTACGCCACCTCGAAGGCCTTGTTGGCCGCCTGGGCGCGGGTCTCGTCGCCGAAGAGGTGACGGAAGACGGTGATCTTGGACTCGCCCATGGTGGCGCGTACGTGGTCGAGCATGCCGGGCATCGACTCCGGTGCGGCGCCCATGCGTTCGGCGGCCGCGGTGAAGGCCTGCTCGACGAGGCCGCCGTCGGCGACGGTGGTGCCGGCCATGTCGAGGACGACGAGGTTGAGGTCGCTCAGGTGCGTGGTCGTGTCTGCGTTCATGTCCGTGCCTGCGTTCATGTTCATGTGGGGGTTCACCTTCATGTGGGGGTTCACCAGCCCAGCTCGTCGGCGGTCGTCTCGGCGATGGCGGGCGAGCAGGTCATGCCGCGCCCGCCCGGTCCCGTCACCAGCCACACGCCGTCGCGCACCTGCTGGCGGTGGACGACGCGGGAGGTGTCGGTGCACTGCGCGTACACCCCGGCCCAGCGGCGGCGGATCGTCGGCAGCGGCCGGCCGAGGAAGCCCTCGATGACCCGCGTGAGGTGCTCGTAGGGGTCCTCGAGGGTGTCGAACGCGAAGGGGTGCTCGTACTCGTGGGTGTCGCCGATGGTCAGCCCGCCGTCGCGGCGCTGCACCATCAGCAGCTGCATCCTGTGCGCGGCGGCCACCGGCTCCTGCGCCTGACCGGCGTCGAGCGCGTCGAGTGCCTCGGACGCGTACGCCGGGTAGTAGCGGAAGGAGTCGGCATCGGCCACGGAGGTGGTGAGCGGCTCGCCGAGCGGGTCGGTCTGCGCCATCTGGAGGCGTACGCGGCGCACGGGGATGTCCCCGGCAATCTCGCGGACGAGGCCGCCGAGCCATGCCCCGGTGCACAGGACGACGGCGTCCGCGGTGTGGACCTCGCCGTGGTCGTCGCGCACGCCGCTGCGCCCGTCCTTGCCGGACTCGATGACCTCGCGGACCTCGCGTCCGGGCAGAAAGGTGTAACGGCCGGAGGCCAGCAGAGCCTTGCGCAGGACGAGTTGTGCGGTGCGGGGCTCCACGGCCGCGTCCCGCTCGCAGTGCAGGGCCGCCACGAACTCGCCGCGCAGCGCCGGGTTGATGGCGCGCGCCTCGTCCGCGGTGACCAGCTTGTAGCCGCGGGCGGCGGCGTCGGCCCGGGCGACGGCGGCCTCGGCGACGGCGAGTTCGAGATCGTTCCGTACGGGCGTCAGCGAGCCGATGGCCCGGAACCCGAGCTCGGGAATCCGGGCACCGATGCCCTCCCACAGCTCCCGCGCCCGCAGCGCGGTCTCCAGCTCCTCGCCGCCGGCGCGGCCACTCACCCAAATCTGCCCGAAGTTGCGCAGGCTCGCCCCGCGCGCCTCGGCCTCCCGCTCGATCTGTACGACCTCGTGGCCGCGCTCCACTGCTTGCCAGGCGTGCATGGTTCCCACCACGCCGGCTCCTACGACGATGACTCGCATGGCCGCAACGGTCCTCGCGACGGGTGACCCGGCGAGGGCCGGTCGGCAACGGGACGGTGAACGGGCCGTCAAGCTTGGCCTAGACCCGTTATCTTTCCGTGACCTGAAGGCGGTGGTGAGCGCGGTGCCGGATCAGCCGCCGAGGTGGGCCGAGAAGCTGAATCGGTCCCCGCGGTAGAGCGTCCGTACCCGCTCCAGGGGCCGCTTGGCCGTGTCCCGCGAAACCCGGTGGATCAGCAGCATGGGCAGGGCGGGCGGGGTGCCGATGAGCAGCGCCTCGCGCGGGGTCGCCAGCACCGTCTCGATCCGTTCGTCCGCGTCCCCGAAGCCGATCCCGAGCCGGTCGCGGAGGTAGGCGTAGAAGGACGAGTCGGGATCGAAGTCGCTGTCGAGGCGCGGCACGCGCGCGACGGAGACGTACGTACTCTCCAGGCCGACCCGCTCGTCGTCCGCGAGCAGCAACCGCTCCATGTGCCAGACGGGCTCGCCTCGCTCCAGCCCGGTCTCCTCGGCGAGCCGCGGCGGGCACGGGAAACGGTCGAGGGAGATGAGGTGACGTCCGGGCGTAAGACCCTGCCTGCGTACGCCTTCGGTGTAGCTGGCGAGCGAGAGCGGCTGCTCCAGCTTGGGGCCGGCGACGACGGTCCCGCGGCCCTGGCGGCGCAGCCGGCCTTCGAGGAGGAGTTCGCGCAGCGCCTGGCGCACGGTCTCACGCGAGACGTCGAACCGCACGGCGAGATCACGTTCGGTGGGCAGCAGCCCGCCTTCGCCCAAGTCGTCTATCAGGGCGGCCACTTGGGCCTTGACGGCGTAGTACTTGGGGATGCGGCCGTGCTCGGGGATTCCGGAGCGTACGGGTGCGCCCGGCGCCTGGTCGTTCGGGTAGTTCGGGTAGTCCACGCCGGGATGTTGCCAGATCCTCGTGAACGGGCAGGTGAACGGCCGGCGGACGGCGCGGTGAACGGGACGGTGAAGGGGCTGGTCAGCGGGACCGCGGAGGGGCCGGGGAGCGGGGCTGGTCAGCGGGACCGCGGAGGGTCCCGGTCAGCGGGGCCGGGAGCGGAGCCGACGCCTCCCGAAGAGGAGGACCAGCGATCCGGCCAGGAGCGCGCCGCCGGCCGCGGCGAGCCCGATCGCGTACCGGGGTCCGGTGCCGGTCGCGGCCAGCTCGTGCCCGTCCTGCCACGTCGTCCCGGTGTCCTCCGTGCCGGACACATCGCCGGACGAGTTCCCGGAGGGGTTCGCGGACACGCCCGTGGACTGGGGCTCGCTGCTCCCGTCCGGCGGGCTTTCGGGTTCCGTGGCCCGGCCGGTGGGCTCCGCGGCCAGGATGCTGAAGCGGTAGTCGTTGGACTCCCCGACCCAGTCGCCGTCCGCCCCACGCCGCTGGACGACGGCGGCGTTGGCCACCACGGTATCCGGGGCGGTGGCGCGGTCGGGGAAGCCGAGACGTACCCGAACGGTGAAGGTGCCCCGCGCGGGGAGGGACAGACCCGCGAACCCGCCCGCCCCGGCGCCGAAGGCTCCGACCGCCTCCCCCTGCTCCGTCTTCTCGATGGTGACGGGGCGCCAGATCTGCACTCCCGCGTCGAGGAACTCCATCCGGATCCGGTCGGGGGTGAGCGCCCGCCCCTGTCCGGTGAGCACGACGACGGGGTGGATGTTCAGGCAGGGCTCGGCCGTGGTGTTGGTCAGTTCGACGGAGAACTCATGAGCGCCCGCTCCGGCCCGGTACTGCGCCGGGCCCTCCACGATGCGGGCGGCGACCGGGAACTCCGCCGCGCCCACGTCGCCGCAGGACGGCAGCTCGTCGACGGGCACGCCACCGGGCGCCGCGGGCGACGCGGACGCCGATGCCGCGAGCCGGGACGAAGCGGAGCCGGAGGAGCCGGAAACGGAAGCGGAACGCGAAGGGGAAGAGGAGGTGGAGGCGGAAGCGGGATGCGAAGGAGAGGGATGCGGTGACGGCTCCGCGGCCTGCGCGGGGGCGGGGGCCAGGCCCGCCAGGGCGACGGGAGCGATGGCGGCTGTGGCGGCTCCGGCGGCAAGGGCGGTGCGCAGGCGCATGAGAACCTCTGCTGGTCGCGAGCGTGGGCGGCGTGGAGAACCGACGCTGCCACGCAGGCGCCCGCCGGCCCGGCACCGACGCCGCCGAGCGGCCGGACAATCACACAATTACGCCCTACTGGCCGAGCCTTTCGCCGTCCGTGCGACCGAAGAGCGGGGCGAGGACGAGCTGCGCGGCGCCCTCCGCGACGGGGTACGGGCCCGCGTCCGCCAGTGCGACGTACACGGCATCGTCGCCGATCACCGCGCGGACCCCGCGGACGAACGTCTCCCCGGCCGCGGCGACGGTACGCCCACCGAGCAGGACCTGGTCGACATCTAGCAGCCGTACGAGATTGGCGGCACCGGTACCGAGGACGCGCGCCGCCTCGTCGAGCTCGCCACGGGCGACGGCGGCGAGGCACAGCGCCTCGATACACCCGCGGTTGCCGCAGGAACAGGCGGGCCCGTCGAGCTGGACGACCTGATGGCCGAACTCCCCCGCACCGGTGCGTGCGCCCCGGTGGAGCGTCCCGCCGAGCACGAGCCCGGCGCCCAGGCCCGTACCGAGGTGGAGATACGCGAACGACTCCGCGGCTTCAGAAACCGAATCGGAACCGGAAACCGAATCGGAACCGGAAACGGAACCGGAACCGGAGTCCTGTGAACCCGTCGGCCGTCCGCGCAGTGCGAGCCCGAGCGCGGCGGCGTTGGTGTCCTTGTCCAGGACGACCGTCAGCCCGAGCCGCTCCCCCAGCTCCGCCCGGAGCGGAACTCCCTCCCACCTCGGCGCCCCGGTCACGCGGCCCGGCACCCCGCTCCAGTGGTCCAGCGGTCCAGGCATCCCGACCCCGACGCCCAGCACCCTCTCCGTCTCGTGGTCCAGTTCGTGCTCCAGCAGGGCCCGGACCTCGTCCGTCGCCGCCGCGACGACGTCCGGCACCGAACCGCTCAGGTCCAGCGGCCGGGTGCGCGACGCGACGACCGTGCCGGCGAGGTCGACGAGTACCGCCGTCAGCTCGTCGCGATCGAGTTGCAGGCCCACCGCGTGGGCCGCGGACGGGACGAGGCGCAGGACGGTGCGGGGTTTGCCCCCGGTCGAGGCACGGCGGCCCGCCTCGGTCGCCAGTCCCTCCGCCCGCAGCCTCGCCGTGATCTTGCTGACGGCCTGGGGCGTGAGCCCGGTGCCCTCGGCGAGCTCCAGCCGGCTGATCCCGTCGCGGTCGGCCACCCTCAGCAGATCCAGCACCAGCGCCGCGTTGTGGCTGCGCAGCACCGGGAGGTTCGCACCCGTGTTGGTCCTCTTCACCCCGCCATTGTCCTGCGCGCTTGCGCTTTGGCAACAGCGTTGCTTAAGTGGATGTCATGACAGGCACCGGCATCGGCTCCCCCATCCGCGTAGGACTCGTCGGCTACGGCCTCGCGGGCTCCGTGTTCCACGCCCCGCTGATCGCCGCCACCGAGGGCCTCGTCCTCGACACGATCGTGACGTCGAACGAGGAGCGCCGCGAGCAGGCCCGTGCCGAGTTCCCCGACGTCCGCTTCGCGGCCACGTCCGACGAGCTGTGGGAGCACGCCGGCGATCTCGACCTCATCGTGATCGCGTCCCCGAACAAGACGCATGTCCCGGTCGCCACCGCCGCCCTCATGGCCGGCCTCCCCGTCGTCGTGGACAAGCCGCTCGCCGGCACCGCCGCCGCCGCACGCGAACTCGCCGCCCTCGCCGACAAGCGGGGCCTGCTGCTCTCCGTCTTCCAGAACCGCCGCTGGGACAACGACTTCCTCACCCTCCGCGGGCTCCTCGCGGACGGCGAACTCGGCGATGTGCAGCGCTTCGAGTCCCGTTTCGAGCGCTGGCGTCCCCAGCTCAAGGGCGGCTGGCGCGAGTCCGGCGCCCCGGAGGAGATCGGCGGTCTCCTCTACGACCTGGGCAGCCATGTCGTCGACCAGGCGCTGGTCCTCTTCGGCCCGGCGGTCCAGGTGTACGCGGAGTCGGACGCACGCCGCCCGGGTGCCGAGACCGACGACGACACGTTCATCGCCATCACGCACGCGAACGGCGTCCGCTCCCACCTGTACATGAGCGCCACCACCGCCCAGCTCGGCCCGCGCTTCCGCGTCCTCGGCTCGGCCGCCGGCTATGTGAAGTACGGCCTCGATCCGCAGGAGGCCGCGCTCCGCGACGGCAAGCGCCCCGGTCCCGGTCTGCCGTGGGGCACGGAACCGCAGTCGCTGTGGGGACGTATCGGCTCGGGCGAGTCGCCGCTGACCGGCGGGGGACGTCCCGTCGAGACCCTGCCCGGCGACTACCCGGCGTACTACGCGGGCATCGCCGCCGCCCTGCGCGACGGCACCGCTCCGCCGGTCACCGCATACGAGGCCGCTGACGCCCTCGACGTCCTGGAGGCGGCCCGCCGCTCCGCCCGCGAGGGCGTCACCGTGAGGATCGGCTCATGAGCGGCGGCACCACGGACCCGGGTCTCACCGGCGTCGCCGCGCTCGAGGAGCAGGAACTGCGCCTGACGCTGCCCCGCTTCACGTACGACGACGCGTGGGCTCTCGGCTCGATGCTCGTCGAGCTGGCGCGCGAGCGGAACGCGCCGGTCGCGATCGACATCCGGCGCGGCGCGCAGCAGCTCTTCCACTGCGCCCTGGCCGGGTCGTCGGCGGACAACGACGCGTGGATCGACCGCAAGCGCCGGGTCGTCGAGCGCTACGGCGAGAGCTCGTTCCTCGTCGGCAGCCGCTTCCGCGCGAAGGGGACGACGTTCGAGGAGTCGTCCCGCCTCGATCCCGACCGGTACGCGGCGCACGGCGGATCGTTCCCGATCCGCGTCGAAGGCGCCGGTGTCATCGGCACGGTCACGGTCTCCGGCCTCCCGCAGGCCGAGGACCACGCGATGGTGGTGGAGGCGCTGGATCGCCTCCTCGCCACCTGACCCGCGGAGGGGGTGAATCCCCCGCACCCCCTCCGCGGTTCCTCCTCGGCACGTCTCGCCGCCCCTACGCGTCCTTCAACTCCTGGCGCTGGCGGCCGAGTCCCTCGATCTCCAGCTCGACGACATCCCCTGCCCGCAGGTACGGCTTCGGGTCGGGCTGTCCGAGGGCCACACCCGCCGGCGTACCGGTGTTGATGACATCTCCCGGGTACAGGGCCATGAACTGGCTGACGTACCGCACCACTTCGGCCACCGGGAAGATCTGGTCCGCGGTGGAGCCGTTCTGCTTCAGCTCACCGTTGACCCAGAGCTTGAGGGACAGCGCCTGCGGGTCCGGCACTTCGTCCCGCGTCACGAGCCAGGGGCCCAGCGGGTTGAACGTCTCGCAGTTCTTGCCCTTGTCCCATGTGCCTCCGCGCTCGATCTGGAACTCCCGCTCCGACACGTCGTGCGCGACCGCGTATCCCGCGATGTGCGCGAGAGCCTCGTCATGGGACTCCAGGTAGCGGGCGGTACGTCCGATGACCACCGCGAGCTCGACCTCCCAGTCCGTCTTCTCGCTCGTGCGGGGTACGAGCACGGTGTCGTTCGGACCGACGACCGTGTCCGCGGCCTTGAAGAAGACGACGGGCTCGGCGGGAGTCGCGGCACCGGTCTCCGCCGCGTGGTCGTGGTAGTTCAGCCCGATGCACACGACCTTGCCGATGCGGGCGAGCGGTGGCCCTACGCGCAGCCCGGTCGCGTCGAGCACCGGCAGCTCGCCGGCCTCGGCCGCCGAGCGGATCCGGCCGAGCGCGGCATCGTCGGCGAGCAGCGCCCCGTCGATGTCCGCGACGAGTCCCGACAGGTCACGGAGCGTCGTCCCGTCCTGGTCGAGCAACGCCGGACGTTCCGAACCCGCCGTACCGACACGCAGCAGCTTCATCTTTCTTCTCCCTGTGGTCGAGGTGGCCCCGGCTGAGGAGTCCCCGCCGTGCGGCGGAGGGGATGTGCGGATCATCGAGGATTGGCTGATCCTCCAAGAGTTCAGATCACCCCGCAAGACCCCGTTCACAACCTGGACCGTTACCCGGCGGTAGCCAGAGCACCGGCCACGGGCACGTCCCGGTAGAGGAACACCCGCTCCACCGCGCTCCAGGTGGTGCTGGTGACGACGTAGAGCCCGGCGGCGAGCGGCACGACGCCGACGGTGATCAGCGTGGCGAACGAAAGCAGCGGCATCACCCTCATCACCGCGCCCATCCCGGGCACTTGCTGCTCCGCCTGCGCCAACTGCCCCTGCCCCTGCCCCTGCCCCTGCCCGGAGGACGCGAGCTGCCGCCTCGTGCGTACGTACGTGAACGTGGCCACGACGCCGACGATCACGAAGAGCGCCGCGAACACCAGCCCCGCCTGTCCGAGCAGCCCTCCGTCACCGAGCGCCTCCACCCACCTGCCGCCGAGGGGGGCGCCGAGCAGACTGTGCCCGAGCAGCTCGTTCGCCTCGCCACCGATCTCCCGGCTGGAGAACAGGTGGTACATGAGGAAGAACGCCGGCAGCTGGAGCAGACCGGGCAGACACCCCGACAGCGGCGAGACCTTCTCCTTCGCGTGCAGCTCAAGGACCGCCTGCTGCAGCCGATCGGGGTTCTTGCCGTGCTTCTTGCGAAGCTCGGCGATCTGCGGTGCGAGCCGGGTGCGCGCCTTCTGCCCGCGGGCGGCCGCACGCGAGAGGGGATGAACGGCGAGCCGTACCAACGCCGTGAACAGGACGATCGCCGCGGCGGTGGCCGAGCCCTGGAAGAGGGGCTGGACCAGGTCGGCGAGCTGCCCGACCAGCGAAGCGAACAAGGACATGAAGAAGGAGAAAGCGAATGCGAGCGCGGACATGGAGGCCCTCCGGGTCTCGTCGTGCCGGGAAGCGAACAGACAAGTCGGCATGACGACCCGCGAAGGGGCACAGAGACAGAGGGAGTGAGGTGTCGCCCCTACGCGGCCGTCGTCGAGGGACGGCCGGGGGCTCGGGGCCTGCTACGGCCCGCCGCGTCGGGATCGCGCTGCGGCAGGAACGCCGTGCGCTGCTCGCGGTCGCGTATCGCCGTTCGTATGCGGGTGGGCGGCACGCGCGGCACCGACTGCGAGAGGATCAACGCGCAGGCGACGAGCGCGGCGCCGGCCGCCGCGGTGGCGGCGAGGGCGACGGCGGTGGACAGGCCGATGCCTTCGGCCACGAACACTTCGACGAGCACGAAGAGCAGGAGGGCGAGCGGCTGCAGCAGGCGCCAGGTGCGTCCGGCCATGCGTCCCTCTCCTCTCCGTGCCTCGCTCCGCCTCGCGCCGAGCGATCCCGTACCAGCGATACGAACCTTCATTCGTTATACACGACCGAAATCGCCGCCGGGTTCCCTGTGGACAACCCGGCCGATCCCTTGAGGGACAACCCGGTCGATCCCTTGGTGGACATCCCGGCCGCGCGATGCGCGCACCCCTCTCCGGACGCTCACACGCGTTCCGGATCGAGCGGCTCCAGCAGTCGGCGCGGCCGCAGCAGCGAGCGGCTGACCGGGTCGGCGGGGTCCAGGTCGAGGCCCGGTCCCGGCCGCATCTCCACCTCCGCGGGCGCGACGCCGGTCCCGCAGGCCGGGCACTCGCCGTACGCACCGAGCTCCGTACCGCACGCCGCGTGCAGGAAGATCCTCATCTGCCGGGCTCCGGGCAGCCCTCGCCCCCACAGCCCGAGCGAGCGCAGGACGGGCCAGAGGGCGAGGCCGCGCTCGGTGAGGACGTACTCGTCACGCGGCGGGGACTCCTGGTAGCGGCGCTTCTCCAGCACCCCGGCGCCGATGAGCGCCTGCAGCCGGCCGGCCAGGACGGCACGCGGGGCGCCGAGGTGGACCAGGAAGTCGTTGTACCGGCGCACGCCGTAGAACGCGTCCCGCACGACGAGCAGCGTCCACCGCTCGCCGATGATCTCCAGCGCGCGGGCGATGGAGCACTGCTGCGCGGCGTAGTCCTTGCCCAGAGCCATGACGCCAGCCTAACAGCCTAGGTTCACTGACCGAACCTACCGTGTTAGGGTCGCCGTACGAGCAGGTTCATTCATCGAACTTTGAATTGCCGCGGTACACGAGCTCTCGACCCGAGGACCCTGATGGCACGCCCGATGCGGCCCATAGCCACGCCCGCCCCCACGCCGTCCGCACCCGCGGCGCCCGCCCCCACCGCGCCGCCGAATCCCACGCCGCCGCCCGCGGCCAAGGGAACCGAGGAGGCCGAGCGGGCCCGACCCGGCGTGACACTCGCCGTCACCAGCGCCGCGACGACCGTCGCGCTGATGAACTACACCGCGCCGATGCTCACGCTCCCCGCCATGACGGCAGCGTTCGGAACCCCGCCCTCCGCCCAGGCATGGCTGCTCAACGGCACCCCGCTCGGTCTCGCCGCCCTCCTCCTCGTCGCGGGCAGCCTCGCCGACGACTACGGCCGCCGCCGCGTCTTCGTCGCCGGCACGCTCGCGCTCGGCCTCACCACCGGGATCGGCGCGTTCGCCGACTCGACCCTGACCTTCACCCTCGCCCGTATCGCCCAGGGCGCCGCGAGCGCCGCGATCCTCGCCAGCAGCCTCGGTCTGCTCGTCCACGCCTTCCCGGCCGGGCCCGCGAGGATCAGGGCGACCGGGGTGTGGGGTGCGTTCGTCAGCGCCGGAATCGCGCTCGGCCCGCTGATCGCCGGTGCGCTCGCCACCGTCGAATGGCGCCTCGCCTACGGCGTCCTCGCCGTCATCGCGCTCGCGACCGGTGCCGTCGCCTCCCGCACCCTCGCCGAATCCCGCGCACCCCGCGGCGGCCGCCCCGACCTGCCCGGAGCACTCGCCCTCGGGCTCTCACTGGCCACGCTGCTCACCGCCCTGACCCTCGGCCGCGACGGCTGGCTCCGCGCACCGGTCGGCTTGCTGGCCGCCGCTTCGGTGGCCCTGCTCGCCCTCTTCGTCCTGGTCGAGCGCAGGAGCACGGCCCCGATGATCGACCTCGGACTGTTCCGTCGCCGGCCGTTCCTCGCCGCGTCGTCGGGCGCGCTGTTCACGGGCCTGGCCGTGATCGGCCTGTTCAGCTACCTCCCGGCGATACTCCAGCAGGCGGGGATGTCGGCTCTCGGCACCGCGTGGCTGTTCCTGCTCTGGTCCGGTACGGCGTTCCTGGTCGCCCTCCAGACCAAGCGGCTGGCGGGCCGTGTCGGCGCCCGGCACCAACTGGCCCTGGGCTTCGCCCTGTCCGCGGCCGGCGTTCTCGCCATGCTCGGAACCGTGTCCTCCACCGACGACGGCCGGGCGCGACTGCTGCTGGGCCTCGCCGTGGCCGGGGTGGGCAGCGGTCTGCTGAACGCCGCGCTGCCCCGCCTCGCCGTCGAGTCCGTACCCCCGGAGCGCGCGGCCATGGGCTCGGGCGCCAACAACACGGCCCGCTACATCGGTTCCGCCGCGGGCGTGGCCCTGACGATCGCGGTCTCCACGGCGGGCACGAACACGGCACTGATCGTCTCGACCGGGCTGTCCCTGCTGGGCGCGGTGGTGGTGCTGGCACTGCGGGACGGACGGGAAGCCAAGGGAGCACGCACCCCGTCCACCCGGTAGCCGCCGGGCAGACGGGGCCTCGCGCGCACCGTCAGACGATGCGCGCGGCGCAGATCGGCCGCTGTGCGACGGTGTGCGCGTCCGCCGAGGCGGAGTTGACGCTGAACCGGTACCGCGTGAACTCACCGGTGGCGTTGGAGGCGTAGAACATCATGTGCCCGATGCCGACCCCCTCGTGGTTGTCCTCCGCGACGTCGTTGACCATCCTCGTGTCGGGATACTGCGCGTAGCTCGACAGGCCGTAGACGCCGTGCGGGTCGGCGGTGCTGTCGATGATCTCGACCGCGTACTGGGTCTCGCCGGTGAAGTTCACGGACCCCGAGTGGACGCCCTTGACCTCGCGGACCATCACGATATGACCCGTATTGCCAGGAACCGTTCCGTTGTAGTGCACCGAAATGAGGTCCCCGGGCCGCAGATCGGCGACCTTGCGGATCTTCTTGAACCGCGGACCGGCACCGGCTTGGAAGCCGTCGTGGTAATCGGCGGCCTCCGGGCCCCGGTCATGGAAGTACGTCAGGAAGTAGTCGTCCGTCGCCCACGGATAGGTCTGCCTGAGCACCCTGGTGATGAACGAGGAGCAGCGCGCACGCGCGATCCAGCTCGCCGGGTCGGACGGCGTGCCCCAGACGACCGAGGGCGTCCCCCCGATCTGGTACGTGTTGTTCTGCCGGGCCGTACGCCCGCTCACGACGGACACCTCGTCGGCCGTCAGCGCCCTGCCGTACGCACGCACGTCGCCGATGGCGCCGTTGAAGCGGTTCACCGCGGCGCCGCCCAACTTGGCCCGGCCGACGTTGAATCCCTGGGTGGCGGCCCAGGAGATCGCCGTTTCCGCGCTGCCCCGGAGCTCCCCGTCGACGTACAGATGAATGGCCGCGCCGTCCCACACTCCGGCCAGGTGCGCCCACACACCCGGCTCGGCGGTGGCCGGGGCCACGGCCGACACCTTGGCCGTCTGGCCCTCGTCACGGACCTTGAACGCCCACCCCTGGACGGCGGGCTCGTAACAGAGCAGGAAGCGGCTGCACACGGCTCCGTCCTGGCTCACCCCCGTGTAGAAGTTCGCCGGGTCCGCTCCGCCCGGGGCGGCGTCGGAGAGCCGCATCCAGGCCGAGACCGTGAAGGGGGCGGTGGTGTCGAGCACGGACGTGGTGGCGGCGTACGCCCCGGACGTACCGTCGAAGCTCAGCTCACCGCCGGCCCGCAGCTTCGTCCAGGTGGCGCCCGGCCCCAGGGTGAGGGGCCGCTCGAATCCCGACCGGTCGAATCCCTTGGCGTCCAGCGGCCAGTGGCCGACGAGCCCGTCGGGCAGATGGCCGGCCGCAAGCATGCGCTGGTACTGCACCATCTGCTCGGCCTGCAGGAGGTGCGGAACCGTGAGCGGCGTGAACGGAGTGTCCAGTACTTCCACCGCTGCCGCCGGCCGTGCGCCGTGCGTGACGCCTGCCAGCGCACCCGCACCGACGAGTACCGCCCCGCCCAACAGACCACGTCTGCTCACCATTGCCTGCTCCGTCACATGAGCCGAAAGATCGGCAGAGCATAGGTCTTCGGCGCATTCGGGCCTTCAGCGGGGCCGCATCGACGTGAGCTTCCCCCACACCACGAGCCGGTACTTGGACGTGTACTCGGGCGTGCACGTCGTCAGCGTCACGTAGTAACCCGGCTCGCTGTAGCCGTACCCCGGCTTCACCGCACTCCGCGGCACGGCGGCGATCACGCCGCCGTCGCGCGCGGAGGTCTGCGACAGCCGCTTGTCCACCAGATAGGTGAAAACACCCGTGCGCGTCTCGACCACGATCCTGTCCCCGTTCCGTAGCCGGTTGATGTAACGGAACGGCTCGCCATGGGTGTTGCGGTGCCCCGCGACCGCGAAATTGCCCGCCTGGCCGGGCTGCGCGGTCCCGGGATAGTGGCCGACGTACCCCTTGTCCAGCACGCCCCGCTTGGCGACGCCCTGGGCGACGGGCGCCACGACCCCGAGACGGGGGATGCGGAGCACGGCGTACGCCTGGTCCCAACGGGGTGCGGCGGCCCGGTTCGACCGGCGGCCGCCGCCGTCCTGCTGCGCCGGCTTCGCTGTGCTGCTCCCGGCGTCGGCCTCCGGGGCCACATCAGCGGCTCCGGCCCCGGCCTCAGGGGCAGCGGTCTCCCCCCACTCCCTCTCGAGCGCCTGGACCTGCCGTTCGGCGCCCTCCTTGGCCTGCCGGTTGGTCCACCACAGCTGGTGGACGACGAGGAGCAGCACGACCACGCCAAGGGTCACGGTGATCTCGGCGGTCGCCCACAGCCCGCGGGCGAGCGCCACCCGCCCAGGTCGCCGCCCCCGCTGGACGACCACAGGAATCCGCTCAAGCATCCGCTCCCGCACGGCCCGCACGATAAGGGCAGCCCCTCCAAGTGACCAGGCCCCTGCGGAGCCCCGTACAGCAGTACGGTGTGCTGCATGCGCCCCGACACGCCTGCCGACCACACCGCCGAAGCCGAGCGCCTGCTGCGCACCGCGGAGCAGTACCCGGAGGACCGTGAGCCGCTGCTGCTCCAGGCCGCGGCCCATCTGGAGCTCGCGACCGACCGCGCCCGCGCGACCGGCCTGTACGACCGCCTCCTCGCCGAAGCCCCGGAGAACGTCCACCTGATCAAGGCACTCCAGGCGGCCAACCTGTGGGAGTACGGCCACGAGGCGGAGGCCCGCGCGATCATCGACGGCATCCGCGCGGCCGCCCCCGACGATGCGGCACCGTGGGAGATCGTCGCCGAGACCCTGGAGGCCCACGACGAGCTCGACGCGGCCCACTCCACCTTCACGGCGGCTGTCACGCGCCTCGTCGACCCGGACGACGAGATCTCCTACCCCGCGCAGTCCCTCCTCACGGGCCGCCACCGCGTCCGCCGCCTCCTGGGCCTGCACCACGACGACTGGGACGGCCTCGCGGACCGCCTCCACAGCGCGGCCGTCCCCCTCGACGAGCTCCACGACCCCAAGCGCCTCTGGGCCCTCGGCTCCTCGGACCCCAGCGAACTGCGCGCCGAGATCGACCGTCTCCGCTCCGAGCTCGGCACCTACCGCGCGGCCCTCTCCCGGCCCTTCCCGGTCGCGGTCCTCCACTGGCCGGCCCCCGAACTCGCCGAACTCCTCGCCGCGTACCCCTCACTGAGCGCCGAGTACCCCACCCACGAGACCCACCTCACCGCCATCGAGTCCGCCCTGCGCGACCTCGCCTCCACCGGCACGGGCAACCTCGGCATCGTCACGGGCACGGTCCCCTCCTACGAGGCCTTCGCGGCCTCCGAGGCCGCCTCCCCCGCGGACCCGAACCTCCTGCCCCAGTACGCCACCACCCTGGCGGCCCGCGGCCGCGCACTCCCCTGGCCCCCGGCGCGGGGCGCGGCGTGCTGGTGCGGGTCGGGGGCGGCGTACGGGGAGTGCCACGGGGCTCCGGAGGCCTGATCTGTCTGTCGGTGAAGCCTGGTATCACTGGAAGAGTCTGACGGGGAGGGAAAACAGTGACGGGTTCCATCGACGCCAATCAGCCAGTTGCCGGTCTTTACGAGCAGCTGATCACCTTGCGGCTGGAAAACCAGCTCAAGAGTCTCAACGCCAGCGGTCGTTGGCACGCCATCGATGACGAGGTGGGGCCCGAGTCAGCACCTCACGTCATCGCGCACCATGTCGCGGAAACCATGAGGCGCGTGCTGGAACGGCTGCCATCGGCAGAACGCGTGCACGCGGCCAACCACATCCTCGAGTCGATGAACACCATCGAAGGCGCTCGCGAGTGGGTGGATCTGGTCGCGGATGGCCCACGTCAATTGCTCGCTATCGCCGAGCAAAAGGCCAAGGGTGTGTACGCGATCCGCCCCGCGACGCCTCTGTCCGAAACCGCGCTCATCACCAACTCTCCGGAAGACCCGAGCCTCGGATTTGAACTGCGAGCAGAGCTGGCGACTGCTGACCGTGTGGACCTGCTCTGCGCCTTCGTGAAGTGGCACGGGCTCCGAGTCATTGAGCAATCCCTTGAGGCCGCTCACGCTCGCGGCGTTCCGATTCGTGTCATCACCACCACCTATATCGGCGCCACAGAGCGACGAGCCTTGGACAGACTCGTCCAGAAGTTCAAGGCGGAGGTGAAGATCAACTACGAGCTGCGGTCCACACGCCTCCACGCCAAAGCATGGCTATTCCGCCGCAACAGCGGATATGACACGGCGTACGTGGGCAGCTCCAACCTGTCGAAGGCCGCGCTCCTCGATGGTCTGGAGTGGAATGTCCGCCTCTCCTCCATCGCCACTCCGGACGTGCTGCGCAAGTTTGAAGCGACCTTCGATTCCTACTGGAGCGAGTCGTCCTTCGAGCTGTACGACCCCCATCGTGATGCCACACGCCTCGACGACGCACTACAACAGGCGGGGCGGGGAACCAGCAGCAGCGACGGTCGTCACATCACGCTCTCCGGGCTGGAGGTGCGTCCGTATCCGCATCAACGCGACATGCTGGAACGGCTTGAGGTGGAGCGCGAAGTCCACGATCGTCACCGGAACCTGTTGGTTGCCGCGACAGGCACCGGCAAGACCGTCATGGCCGCTCTCGACTACAAGCACCTAAGGCAGAAATATGGCCGAGATCTAAAACTGCTGTTCGTCGCCCACCGTCAAGAGATCCTTCGGCAGTCGCTGCGCACCTACCAAGACGTGCTGGTCGACGCCAATTTCGGCGAGGAACTGCACAGCAGCATCGTTCCCGCGGATTGGAAGCACGTCTTCGCCAGCGTCCAGTCACTTAATGCCCGCTCGCTTGAGCGCTTCGCTCCCGACCACTTCGATGTTGTAGTCATCGATGAGTTCCATCACGGGGTGTCGCCTACATATCGACGGATCATCGATCACTTCACCCCCCGTGAGCTGCTCGGCCTGACTGCCACGCCGGAACGGATGGATGGCCGCAACGTTCAAGACGAGTTCTTCGACGGTCGGATCGCAGCCGAGATGAGGCTTTGGGAGGCGCTTGAGAATGACCTGTTGAGCCCGTTTCACTACTTCGGCGTCACTGACAACACCGACATGAGCGCCATCACCTGGAAGCGTGGCTCCTACGATGCGTCGGCACTCAGCAGCCTGTTCACTGGCAATGACGCCCGGGCCCGCCTCGTGGTTCAGGCCGTCATGGACAAGGTCACTGACCCTGGTTCCATGCGCGCCCTGGGCTTCTGCGTGTCCGTGCCGCACGCCCATTTCATGGCCGACTTCTTTCGGCGTGCCGGTCTGAACGCTGTCGCGCTGTCTGGCGAGACACCTCGCGATGACCGCAAGGCGGCACTCGATGCACTGAGGTCAGGTAGCTTGCAGGTTATCTTCTCGGTCGACCTCTTCAACGAGGGTCTTGATATCCCGGACGTCGACACGCTCCTCTTGCTGCGCCCGACATCGAGCGCCACTGTCTTCCTTCAACAACTCGGACGCGGACTCCGACGGACGGAGAGCAAGGCAGTGCTCACCGTGCTGGACTTCATCGGCCAGCACCGTAGGGAGTTCCGGTTCGAAGAGCAGTTCCGAGCCTTGACCAATCTGACACGAAACCGGCTGCTGACGAACATCGAGCATGGCTTCCCTCAGCTTCCTTCCGGCTGCCAAATCGTCCTTGAGCCCAAGGCCAGGGACCTCATCATCGACAACATCCGCAGTCAGATCAGCGTCAACGTCACGCAGCTTGCGCGTGAGGTCAGCCAGTACGGCGAGCCTCAGCTCTCGGATTATCTCAAGGAGAGCGGCCGCGAAATCAAGGAGATCTACCGTGGCAACGGCAGCTCTTGGACCGGACTTCTCCGCCGAGCCAAGCTCCTGGTCGAAACTGCCCCGGAAGGCGAAGAGGCCCTCCTCAAGCGAGTCTCCGCGTTCCTCCACGTCGACGACCCTCAGCGATTCGCGGCGTACACACAACTTCTCGTGGACGATGCCCCCGCCTACAACGACCTTAGCGAGCGGGAGCAGGGGTACGCGCGCATGCTCTACTTCTCGCTGTGGCCTCTCGGCGGATTCGCCACATACCAGGAGGCGCTGGACTCGCTACGTCCGCACCACGCCTTCCGGAGCGAACTCCGCCAGGTTCTCGCACACGCCATAGACCGCGCAGACCACGTCCCGGTCCCCTTCCTTGGCGATCTTGCCGAACTCCCCCTTACAGTCCACGCCTCATACAGCCGCGAGGAGATTCTCCCCGCCCTCGGCCAGTCCTTCATCGGCGGCTTCATGCCTGGCCACTTCCGTGAGGGCGTGAAGTGGTGCGAAAGCATCCAGACCGACGCGCTCCTGATCACCTTGGAGAAGGACGAGAAGGACTTCTCGCCTCAGACGCGCTACCGGGACTACGCCATGAGCGACTCCTTGTTCCACTGGGAGTCCCAGAATCAGACGTCCGACACCTCTCCAACGGGTGTCCGCTACCAGACCCACGCAAAGCAAGGCACTCACGTTCTACTCTTCGCCCGCCGCTACAAGAAGACCGACATCGGCGGGCCCCAACCGTGGATGCTCTTGGGCCCTGCCGACTACGTCGATCACAAGGGCAGCAAGCCGATGGGTATCAAGTGGAAGCTCCGGCACGAGATTCCCGCCGACGTCTGGACCTACTCGACCATCGCCGCAGGCTAACTCCTTGCCGGCGACGTCACGGTCGCTGTCTGGCCTCGTGAGGCTCGGGATTCGGGTCGGCTCCACCGCTAGTCCAGGCCGGGCATCGCTTCAGAGGCATGCCTCAAGACTCGCTTGGGCTTCGTCGAGCGCGAAGTCGACATCAGACCCGTGAGCGACGAGCCAGTGGAGGAGGTCGGCGATGAGGCGAATCGCCGCCTTCTCCGCGATCCTCACACTAAGCCGCCTGCCGCCCAACATCTCAGGAGAACCGCACATCTGGTACAGCATCAGCAGAGCTTCGGTCTCATCCACTCGATGACCGCCCCCATGCCCATCAGGGGCGAGGAGGTTAGTGGCCAGCTCGCACCACGTGATCTTGGAGTCCGGGCGCAGCGCAACTCCCCAGCGTTCGGCCATGGCATCCACGAGGGCCATGCCTCGGCCGGCCTCGTCGTCGGCCTGCGCCGACATGAGCGCGGGGAGGGCGCGCGTGTCTGGGTCCTCGACCTCGATGCGGAGGTTCGTTCCGCTCATCGAGACCCTGAGTGTCGTGGGTGTCTCGGGGCCAACGTGACGGACCACGTTCGCGACGAGTTCGGTCACACAGAGCTGAGCCGCGTCCACGAGCTCCGGGAGACCCCATAAAGAGAGCTGCAGACGCATGACGCGCCGCAGCCCGCCGAGCTCCCGAGCCTCAGCCAAGAACGGGAGTTCCCAAGCCTTGCGCGGCACTTCACAGCGGCACTCGTTCATCTCTGCCAAACCTCCAGTGGATTGCCGTCGTCGCCTTGCGTAGCCTCTCGCCTCTTCAGCGTGACATCGGAACTTCCAAAATGGAACCCTCACGAACGCCTCGAGGGAGCACGAGAGAGGCAGCGCGCCCCTGGCGTACGCCGTCTTGTCTGCGCAGCCCCGGCGCATGCACGCTCGTTGAGATCGACAAACGGAGGGCCTTGACCATGGCAGTTGGACCGACCACCCGCAGGCGCCAGTTGGGCGCGGATCTCCGTCGCCTACGGGAGCGCAAGGGCCTCACCCTTGAAGAGGCAGGTGCGCTCGTCGGGATCTCGAAGGCGACGTTGAGTCGGTACGAGAAGAAGGAAGGAACCGTCAAGTGGCCTGCGGTGGATGCGCTTTGTCGCGAGTACGGTGCCTCCGAACAGGAGCGTAAGACCCTCGTTGAGCTGGCCAAGGGCGCCAAGATCCAGGGATGGTGGCGATCCCTCGCCGATCCGATCCCCGAGTCGATGAACCTCATGCTGACGCTGGAAGACGAGGTTGTGCGGGAGGACCACTTCGCCTGCATGTACGTCCCAGGGCTGCTCCAGACGCGCGCATACGCCGAGGCAGTCCATCGCGCGTCTGAGATGCGGTGCGGCGAACAAGAGATCGCGCACATGGTGGACATCCGTATGAAGCGGCAGGAGCTGCTGACGAGAGAGGATCCCCCACACATCTGGGCCGTCATCGACGAGGCCGTCATTCGGCGCTTGGTTGGTGGGCGCGCAGCCATGTGTGAGCAGCTGGAGCACTTGAGCTCGCTGGCGGAGGAGCCTCACATCACCGTCCAGGTACTGCCGTTCGCCAGTGGGGCACATGCCGCGGCCGTTGGCAGCTTCGTGGTTCTGGGCGGACCCGCGCCGGAGCTCGATGTGGTGTACGTCGACATCATCGGCGGTGGTCTCTTCATGGAGAAGCCCGAGGAGCTGGAGCGCTATAAGTTGGCGTTCGAATACTTGCGCGCGCAGGCGTTGGACATCCCGTCGTCGGTCGCGCTCCTCGATCAGGCTTGCAGGGAGCTGTAATGGATCGCGACGACATCCAGTGGTTCAAGTCCTCGTACAGCGGTGGCAGCGGCACGGAGTGCGTAGAGGTTGCCCGCATAGCCGGAGGAACCGCCGTTCGGGACAGCAAGGATCCTCTGGGGCCCCTCCTCGCGTTCCCCGCCAGGGCATGGAATGGCTTCACTGGTGCTCTACGGGACGGCGACATCAGTTAGCGATGCCGTTGGACGGGCGCGGACGCCGATCAGGTGCTATGAGGCCCGCGCGGGTGGTGGGTCCCCGGGTGGGGTCGTAGCGTCGATACAGGAGCAACCTCAGGGAGGAGGTCCGGCGCAGCGCTGGCCGGCGGGCGCTCTGCGTGCGTGGAGCGGTTCGCGTGGCGGTCAGGTGGGCTCGGGGAGAGACGGCTGGGAGCAGATATGCAGAGACTCAAGCTGAAGGCAGCGGCCCTGGTGTACGCCGCGGCGTCGCTCGCAGTGGCCGTTGTGCCGGCATCCGCTTCCGCTTCCCCGGCGCAGGAGCCACGGGGTGACGTCGTGGTCATCGACTGTTTCTCGAAGCCGCAGGTACGGCCCAGCGACTTCCTCATCGCGTGCGGGGACGGCAACAGCGGCCTCACCCAGCTGAAGTGGACGAACTGGGGGCAGACGACCGCGACGGGACGTGGGCTCAACTTCGTCAACGACTGCAAGCCCTACTGCGCCGCCGGCAAGTTCCACTCGTATCCCGTGGAGGTCACGCTGGAGCAGCCGAAGCCCTGGCCCAAGGACCCAGGTCAGCAGCGTTACACGCAGATGCGCCTCGTGTTCACCGACGGCAGGCCGGCTCACCTCGCGGAGGACGTGACGTACAAGCTGTGGCCGTGATGTCCGCTCGCGTCGGACGGGGCGCCGGGGCCAGTGGCTCGTACGATCCGGAGTCATGGTGCGCAAGCGCGTAGTGGTCTCCGGATTGGTCCAGGGCGTGTTCTACCGGGACACCTGTCGGCGGGTCGCCGACGAGTACGGAGTGGCCGGGTGGGTGCGGAACCTCGCCGGCGGGGACGTCGAGGCCGTGTTCGAAGGGGAGACGGACGCCGTCGAGACCTTGGTGCGATGGGCCCGGCAGGGGCCGCCCTCGGCTGACGTGCGAGGGGTGGAGGTGCGTGAGGAGGAGCCCGAAGGGCTCACCGGGTTCGAGGTGCGGCACACCCTGAGGGGCGGGAGCAGCTGATGACGCGAAGGCCGGGAGTCCCGCTCCCGGCCTTCGCGCTCTCCTCGTGTGAGGGGGTTCGCTCTCTCCTCGTGAGTGGGGGTGGGTGGGGGTCACATGGCGATGTCCGCCGGCCTGTGGGTATGGCCCTCGACGTCGGACGCCGCGCGGCCGACGAGTTCATGGGCCAGTTCCGAGCAGGCGCGGGCCGCCGCGAGTTCCTCGCCTATCTTCGCGTCCGGGGTGTCGCCCGGGCTGCGCCTTGCGATTCCCGTGCCCTCGACGCCGGGGGCATTGGGGCCGCTGAGGGAGGCCTTGCAGGCGGTGCGCGTTCCGTCTTCCTCGAACGACAAGTCGATGTTCCAGTTCTGCGTCGTCATGACGGGTCACCTTCGCCGTACGGTTCCGTCAGCCCCGGCTTTGTGCGGGGCACTGTCGGTCAGGTGGTGGGGTGTGCCCGCTCCACCAGGTCCTTGAACTGGTGGAGATCCTCCCGGACGGTCCGCTCGATGGCGGAGGACTGGGCAAACCCCTTGGGGCCCCCGAAGGCGTTGTGCGCCTCGCCGGGGTCGTAGTCCATGCGCAGTTGCATCCTCGTGTGGGTCGAGTCGATGGGGAGGAGCGATACGGAGCCGCTGAGGTGCGGGGCCTCCGTGGTCCTCCAGGTCATCGTCTCGTTGGGACGGAGATCCGTGGTGGCGGCGTCGAGCCCGTGGGCCGTGCCGCCGCTGGCCTCCAGGTCCATGTGTACGCCGGAAGCGCCTTCGCGCCGGGCTTCCCGTACGCCTCCGACGAACCGTGGATAGTCCTCGACCTGGTGCAAGTGGTCCCAGACCACGTCACCGGGCGCAGTGATGTCGATCTGTTCCTCGAGAGTGGGCATGACGGTCTCCCTGCCTCTCCTTCCAGGGTGCGTTCCGTGGCGCTTCATCGCAACGGATCCGGCGGCTCCGGAGCGGCCCGGAAGCCTGCCGTCCGCCGCGATCACACATCACGCACCACTCGCCCTTCAGACCTTGCCCGTTGATGCCTCGCGTCGGGGCCGGGACGCCCGGGCGCCCCGGGCCGGGGGCAGGTCCGGTCAAACCGCTCGTTAGGCTCCAGGCAGTCGAAAACGATCGAAGGGGGCATCCCATGGCCAGGATTCCGGCAGCGGCAGTCGCGGCGAGCGGCCTCATCGGGGGCTACGGCGTCGCCCGCTGGACCAGGAAGCGGCCGCTCGGCGGGGTTGCGCTGGCCGCCGCCGGGGCCGTGGCCGCGCGCCAGTGGCAGCAGGAGGCCGGCGGGAAGGCGGCGGCCGGGCTGAGTGCGGCGTACGTCGCCGCGTTCGCCGGGTCGCATCCGCTGGCCAAGAAGCTGGGGGCGTGGCCCGCGGTGTTCACCGTGGCCGGCGGTGTGGCGCTGGCTTCCTGGGCCGTGACCCGGCGGGCCGCCTGAGACTTTGCCCCGAGAGCGTTGAACGGGGACGGCGGCCCGTACGTACGTAAGGGCAACTCCCCCATGGTGGCTGGGCGCGCAACCGGCGGACAGAGTCCGATTGCGCGCCCAGCGCTTCCTCAGCCGCCGAGCGCGTGCGCCACCGTATAGATCAGCAGACCGGCCAGCGCACCGACGACCGTGCCGTTGATACGGATGAACTGCAGGTCGCGGCCGATGTGCGCCTCGATCTTGCGGGAGGTGTGCTCGGCGTCCCAGCTCGCGACCGTGTCGCTGATCAGGGACGTGATCTGCTCGCGGTACGTCGTCACCACATAGACCGCCGCGTCCTCGATCCAGCCCTCCAGCTTCTGCTGCATCCTGCCGTCCGTCGCCAGGCGGGCGCCGAAGGACATCAGGGAGGCGCGGGCGCGCAGCCGCAGTTCGCTGCGCTCGTCCTCGGCCGCCGAAATGATCATGGCGCGTACGGAGGACCAGGCGGAGGCGATGATGTCCTGCACCTCGGGGCGGGACAGCATGTCGGACTTCATGCGCTCGACCCGGGACCGGGTGTCCGTGTCGGCCTGGAGGTCGGAGGCGAAGTCGGCCAGGAAGCGGTCGATCGCGCCGCGCGCGGGGTGGTTGGGGGCGTCGCGCATCTCGGTCACGAAGCGGACCAGTTCCCGGTAGACCCGCTCGCCGACCTTGCGGTCGACGAAGCGCGGGGTCCAGCCCGGGGCTCCGCCCTGGACGGCGTCCATGACGGAGTCGCCGTGCACCGTCAGCCAGTCGTGGGCGCGGGCGCAGATCAGGTCGACGGCACGGTGGTGCGCGCCGTCCGCGACGATCTTGTCGAGGGTCTTGCCGATGCCCGGTGCGATCTCGGCGGTCTCGGCGCGGCGGGTGATGGCCTCGCCGACGACGGCCTGGACGTCGGAGTCCCGCAGGACGGCGAGTGCGCCGCGCAGGGCGGTGGACAGTTCGGCGGTGACGCGGTCGGCGTGCGCGGGCTCGGCGAGCCAGGCGCCCAGTCTGCCGCCGAGGGCGAGGCCGCTGAGGCGGGCCCGTACGACGTCTGCGGAGAGGAAATTCTCCCCCACGAAGGAGCCGAGGGACTCGCCGAGCTGGTCCTTCTTGGTGGGGATGATCGCGGTGTGCGGGATGGGGATGCCGAGGGGGTGCTTGAACAGCGCGGTGACGGCGAACCAGTCGGCGAGCGCACCGACCATGCCGGCCTCGGCGGCCGCGGCGACGTAGCCGGGCCATCCGTCGATTCCCGCGTTCTTCGCCCAGGTGGCGAGGGTGAAGATCAGCGCGACGAGGAGCAGCAGACCTGTGGCCGTGGCCTTCATACGTCGGACGCCGCGGCGCTTCTCCTCGTCGGCGGCGGTGTACGCGAACGAGGCAAGCGGGGCGGGGCGGACGACGGATTCCCCGGGCCGGGCGCCGGACCCTCCGGACCGCCTGCCGAACGGCCGGCCGGTGCTTCTCGGCGGGGTGGCGGAGCCTCCGGGCCGATCGCCCGCATCACGGGTCTGCGTACCGGAGCCCTCGGACCGATCGCCCGCATCACCGGCTCGCGTGCCGCTGCCTCCAGCCCGATCACCCGCACCGGCGGCCCGATCGCCGGAGCCCGCGGGCCGATCGCCCGTACCAGCGGCCCGATCGCCGGAGCCCCCGGCCCGATCGCTCGCATCACCGGGTCGCGCGCCGGAGCCTGCGGGCCGCCTGGGCGTCCGTTCGCTGCCGCCCTCCTGCCGGGCTTCGGTGCCTCCCGGCTGCTGCGTGCCCGAACCTCCGAGCGGCCCGGTTTCGCCGTCCCGGGCTGCCGGGCGCGCGCTCGTGCTGCCTTGGGCGGCCCGGTCGGCGGCAGCGTCGGGCGGTGCCACCGGCGGCCGACCGCTCCGGTCGCCGTCGGCGCCCGGCATCGTCGGACCGGCGTGCGTCCCCCCGCCCCCGCCCGGTACGCCAGGTCCGGGGCCACCCGGTCCCGGACCTCCGGAACCAGCACCGTCGGGGCCCGGACCTGCGCGTTCAGGTCGTTCCGTTCGCTTCATCGACTCCACCCGTCCGCGTACGCATCGTCCCTACCCAACGGCCGTACGCCTTTTGCCTACCTGAGGTACTCCCGGGGCGCACGTCGAGTTCCCACCGGCATATCGGATGATGTGTCCATGAAAACCCAGCGGGCCGGATACGGCCTGTTCGCCGCCCTCGTCGCCCTGACTCTGCTGATCTGTGCCGCGATCATCGCCACCTTCGCCGTCACCGGCCCGGACCACGGACAGCCGACCCCCGCCGGTGCCGCGGCCGGACCCGGGACGGACCCCGCGGCCGGAGCCGGGCCTGTCGGCACCCGGCCCGGCGGGGCGACCGCGCGGGCCGTGGACACGGGCGGCTGGGCCGGGACCTGGTCCGCCGCACCCGGACAGGCCGGAACGGGCCCCGCCGGACCGCACTCCGTACGCAACGTCGTGCACACCTCCCTCGGCGGCGACCAGGTGCGGATCACCCTCTCCAACCTCTTCGGGACGGAGCCCCTGTACATGGCGCACGCCTCGATCGCGGTCGCCGCGGCCTCGGACGGCGCCTCGGACGGCGCCTCGGTCGTGCCCGGCACCCTGCGCGAGGTGCTGTTCGCGGGACGCCCGTCCGTGATCGTGCCGCCCGGCGGGCATGTCGTCGGCGATCCGGCTCCCCTCCTCGTTCCCGAGGACGGACATCTCCTGGTCACCCTCCATGTGCCCGCATCCGGCCCCGCCGGCACCGTCACGCTGCACGAACGCGCGAGGCAGACCTCCTACCTCGGCCCCGGCGACCGTACGCGGGACACCGACGGCTCCGCCTTCACGCACCGGACCTCGACCTGGCACTACCTGACCGCCGTCGACGTCCACAACCCGGCCGCCCGTGGCGCCGTGGTCGCCATCGGGGACTCGCTCACCGACGGCGCCGGCTCCACCTCGGACACGGACCGTCGCTGGACGGACCACCTCGCCGACCGGCTGCGCGCGGGGCGCTGGGGATACGGGGTCCTCAATCTGGGCATCGGCGGCAACCGCCTCCTGCAGGACGGCATCGGCCCGAGCGGACTCTCCCGCTTCGAGCGCGACGTGCTCGACCGGTCGGGAGCCCGGGTCGTCGTCATCGAACTGGGCATCAACGACATCATCCGCCCACCGCGCCCGGCGGATCCGGCCGCGATCACGGCAGGTCTTCGGACGCTCGCGGAGAAGGCCCGGGCCAACGGGCTGCGGGTCGTGGGAACGACGCTGATGCCGTTCGAGGGCCACCGGCGGCACACTCCGGAGCTGGAAGCGGTACGAGAAGAGGTCAACGAAGCCGTCCGCGCGGGCCGGGTCTTCGACGACGTCATCGACTTCGACCGGGCGGTGCGCGACCCGTACGCGCCGGACCGGCTCCTCCCGGCGTACGACTCCGGTGACCATCTCCACCCGAACGACGCGGGATACGCGCAGCTGGCCCGGAGCGTGGACCTGGCCGTACTGATCGGCGAGCGGTCCGCCGCCCGGCTGTGACGCGTACGGGGACCAGACCGGACCGGACCACCGGATTCACGTCCCCGGGACCCCGTCCGCGTCTCCGCCCCGTCCCCGTACAGGTCCCGCCCCGTCCCCGTCCGTCTCAGGAACGGGGAGCGAGCCCAGCCCCGGGACCGCGGCCGGGGTCCCGCGCAAGGCGGGACCCGGCCGGGCTGCCGGGCCCGGGGGCTCTCAGATGCCCAGGTCCTTGATGATCTTCGCCACGTGACCGGTCGCCTTCACGTTGTACAGCGCCCGCTCGACCTTTCCGTCCTCGTCCACGACGACCGTCGAGCGGATCACGCCCGTCACCGTCTTGCCGTAGAGCTTCTTCTCGCCGAACGCGCCGTAGGCCTCCAGCACCGCCTTCGACGGGTCGCCGACCAGCGTGACCTTGAGGTCCTCCTTGTCGCGGAACTTCGCGAGCTTCTCCGGCTTGTCCGGCGAGACGCCGATGACGTCGTACCCGGCTCCCGCCAGCAGCTCCAGGTTGTCGGTGAAGTCGCAGGCCTGCTTGGTGCAGCCGGGGGTCAGGGCCGCCGGGTAGAAGTACACGATGACCTTGCGGCCCTTGTGGTCGGCGAGCGAGATCTCGTTGCCGTCCGCGTCGGGCAGGGCGAAGTCCGGGGCGGTGTCGCCGGGCTGGAGTCGCTCGCTCATTCTCGGTTCTCCTCAGGAGTGTGGGCGTACGGCACCGAGCGTAATAGGGGTGCCGTGGGGTGCGGTCGCCGTCGAGCTGACAGACTGTCGAGGAACAACTGAGGAAGAACTACCGGATACGACGACGGAGGCGGCGCGGTGTCGGACGCCAGGACCCCTGCGCAGATCGAGGCGGACATCGTCCGCCGGCGCGACCAGCTCGCCGAGACGCTCGACGAGATCGGGGTGCGGATGCACCCGAAGACGATCATCGGGGATGCGAAGGCCAAGGTCGCGTCGACCGTGGACCAGACCGCGGGACGGGCGTTCGTCGCCGTGAACCGTGCGGTGACGGACGTGAAGGCCCGGTTCGTGCACCACGACGGCGCGCCCCGGCTGGAGCGCGTGGTGCCCGTGGCGCTGGCTGTCGTGGGCCTGGTGGGACTGCTCGCGCTGACCGCGAGGAAGCGGAAGGCATGACCCGCTCGACCCCGGCGGCGGCCGAACCGGCTTCCGGCAGGTAGGTTCGAGTCGTGAGCCACAACACCCTCGACAAGCACGACAAGCTGCCGATCAAGATGCTGCACGACCGGGTCCTGGTCCGGTCGGACGCCCCCGAGGGCGAGCGGCGGTCGGGCGGCGGCATCCTGATCCCGGCGACCGCGGCCGTCGGCCGGCGCCTCGCCTGGGCCGAAGTGGTCGCCGTCGGACAGAACGTCCGTACGGTCGAGGCGGGTGACCGCGTGCTGTACGACCCGGAGGACCGCGCCGAGGTCGAGGTGCGGGGAGTCGCGTACATCCTGATGCGGGAGCGCGATCTGCACGCCGTCGCGGCGGACCGCTTCGAGGGCGGCGAGGACTCGACGGGGCTCTACCTCTGACGCAGGCCCGCCGGACCGCACCGCCCCGCACACTCATCCGGAACCGGAAAAGGCCTGGTGACCGAGTTCACCAGGCCTTTCGCACGCCGTTTGCTACGGTGTGACGAACCCGACGAGACGCGCCGTACCGGGCATCGCAAAGACGACGCACCCCGCACGAAGTCCGCGTCTCGGAGGTGCCTGTCATGGCCTGGGTTCTGCTTGTTCTCGCCGGTCTGCTCGAAGTCGGCTGGTCGATCGGGATGAAGTTCACCGAGGGGTTCACCCGGCTGTGGCCCAGCGTGTTCACGGCCGCCGGGATCGTCGCGAGCATGCTGCTGCTGTCGCACGCCGCCAGGACACTGCCGATCGGTACGGCGTACGGCGTCTGGGTCGGCATCGGAGCGGCGGGCGCCGCGATCGTCGGCATGGTCGTCCTCGGGGAGCCGGCGACCGCCGCCCGGATCTTCTTCGTCGTCCTCCTACTCGTCGCGGTCGTGGGCCTGAAGGCCACCTCGGGGCACTGATCGCGAGGCACTCGGCCCGCAGGGCCCTGAACCGGCTGACGCTCACAGCCTGCGGGGCACGACACCCCAGCCGTCGGGGCCGTCCGTCCCCTGGGCGTCCCCGCCGGAGCCGCCGTCGCTCGTCCTTCCCCGGGGGTCGGCGCCGCCCTGCGTCGTTCCGCCCTGGCTCGCGCCGCCGTTCAGCGGGCCGCCCGTCGTGGGGAACGGACCGGTCGGATCGCCCCCGGAGGGGCCGCCGTTGGTGGGACCGCCCGCCGACGGGAATCCGCTGTCCGTCGGCGACCCGCCGACCGTCGGGCTGCCGCCCGTGTCCGCGCCACCGTTCGACGGCGACTGCGACTGGCCCTGCGGCCGGCCGTCCTCGGTCCGGCCGTCGGTCTCCGGCGGGCCCGACGAACCCTCCTCGGGCTCCTCCAGCTCGTCCGGCGGGTACAGCTCCTCGCCCGCGCCCGGAGCGAGCATCAGATCGAAGTCCTCGGCCTCGGAGCCCGACAGCGCGGCTGCCGTGAACTGGCCCCAGATACCGGCCGGCGCCCCGCCACCGTTGATCCGCGACAGACCCAGCGCCCCGTACAGCGACTTCTGCACACCGGTGTCCGGATCCTGGCCCATGACGGCGACGACGGTCGCCAGGTCGGGGGTGTAGCCGGCGAACCAGGCCGCCTTGTCGCCCTCGGCCGTGCCGGTCTTCCCGGCGGCCGGCCGCCCCGCGGACAGCGCCGCCATGCCCGAACCCTGCCGCACCACGCCCATCAGGACGGACGTGGTGGTGTCCGCGGCCTCCCTGCTGATGACCTGCCTGCTCGGGACCTCGGGCAGTTCCAGCTCGACACCGTCCTTGGTGATCGTCTCGACGAGCGAGTACGTGCCGTGCCTGCCGTGGTTGGCGAGCGTCGCGTACGCCTCCGCCATGTCGAGGACGCTCGCGGTCGCCACCCCCAGCGCGATCGACGGAGTCGCCGTCAGATCCGGCGTGCTCTCCGGCACACCGAGGGCGATCGCGGTCTCCCGCACCCGTCGCGGGCCGACGTCCTGGGCCAGCTGCGCGTACACCGAGTTGACCGACCGGTCCGTCGCCATACGGACGGAGAGCGGACCGTACGAGATGTTGTCCTCGTTCTCCGGGGCGTAGCCCGTCGGCCCGTACCGGCCCTGGACCTCGCGCCGGTCGCTGCCGTCGTACAGCGTGTTGGGCGTGATACGGCGGCCGTCCTGCGTCATCGAGCCGTTCTCGACGGCCGCGGCGAGGACGAACGGCTTGAAGGTGGAGCCGACCTGGTAGTCGCGGCGGGTGGCGTTGTTGACGTACTGCTTCGTGTAGTCGATGCCGCCGTACATGGCGACGACCCGTCCGCTCGCCGGGTCGATGGAGGCGCCGCCCACGCGGACGTTCCGGTCGGCGGGCCGGGCGGGATCGCGCCGGGACGTCACGTGCTGGTCGACGGCCGCGGCGAAGGCGTCCTGCTTCTTCCGCTCCAGCGTGGTCGTGATCCGGTAGCCGCCGCGGGCCAGGGTCTTCTCGTCGAGGATCCCGCTGCCGGTGATCCAGTCCTCGACGGCCTGGACGATGTAGCCGCGCTGCCCGGACAGCCCCGTCGCGGGGCCGCCGGTGTGCGGCATCGGGAAGATCATGGTGGCCCGGTCGGCGGCGGACAGCCAGTCCTCCTTCACCATGCCGTCGAGCGTGTAGTTCCAGCGCGCCAGCGCCCTGGGCCGGTTCTCGGGATGGGCGGCGAGGTCGTACGCGCTCGGCGCGTTGAGCAGCGAGGCGAGATACGCGCCCTCGGCGGAGTCGATCGCGCTGACGTCCTTGCCGTAGTACGCGTGCGCGGCGGCCTGGATGCCGTAGGCGTTGCGCCCGAAGTAGCTGGTGTTGAGATAGCCCGTCAGGATGTCGGCCTTGCTCTCCTCCCGGTCGAGCTTGATCGCGATGAAGAACTCCTTCACCTTCCGGGTGACGGTCTGCTCCTGACCCAGGTAGTAGTTCTTGACGTACTGCTGGGTGATGGTGGAGCCGGACTGCCTGCCCTTGCCGGTGACCGTGTTCCACGCGCCGCGGACCATGGCCTCCGGATCGATGGCACGTTCGGAGTAGAAGTCACGGTCCTCGGCGGCGAGTACGGCGTGCTGGACGGCCACCGGGACCTGGGAGAGCTGGACGTTCTGCCGGTTGACCTCTCCGTCGCGGGCGATCTGGGTGCCGTCCTTGTACAGGTACACGTTGGACTGGGCGATGGCGGCGGAGTTCGCGGGCGGAATGTCGACGAGCAGGTAGCCGGTGACGAAGCCGCCGATCAGGACCAGCGCGAACAGCAGGAACGCACCGCACGTCAACCGCCAGGTGGGGACGAGACGACGCACGCCGGTGCGCCTGGGGCGGGACGTCCCGCCCGGTGCGTCGCTTCGGCCCTTCCCGCCAGGCGGGCCCGGGACGGACCCGACGATCGTCGGCTCCCTCGGGTCCCGGCGCTGCTGCTGTGGCTCGTCGGTCATGTCTGTGGGGACTCCTCGGCGCCGGCCGGGGGCGCACCCTCCGGCCCAACAGTGTCATTTCGGGCGATTCGCTTGGTGTGCCCATACTGCACTTCTCGCCCTGTTAACCCCCGGATGCCCGGCCGAAATACGGTCGCGGCGGCCCGTCCCGCCGGGCTAGGGTCGTGCGCTTTGGTGCCGTACGGACACGTCGTGCGCTTCGGCGCCGACACGGAGCGGAACGGAGAGGAGCTGTGGTGCGGCTCTACGCGGTTGTCGCGACAGGCGGGTTCCGGCGCTATGCGACCTACCGAGTGGCCACGGCGGCGGGCGTGTTCACCAACACCGTCTTCGGTTTCATCATGGCCTACACCTATATCGCCCTGTGGGACCAACGACCGCACCTCGGCGGCTACGACCTCCCCGAGGCGCTCACCTACGTGTGGCTGGGCCAGGCCCTGCTGATGACCTGCGCCATGATGGGTGGCGGCTTCGAGGACGAACTGATCGAACGGATCAGGACCGGCGACATCGCCATCGACCTCTACCGCCCCGCCGACCTCCAACTCTTCTGGCTCGCCGGCGACTTGGGACGGGCAGCCTTCCACCTGCTGGGCCGCGGCATCGTCCCCGTACTGCTCGGCGGCCTCGCCTTCGACCTCGCACTGCCGGCGTCCCCACTCAGCTGGCTCGCGTTCCTGCTCGCCGTGACACTCGGCGTGGTGGTGAGCTTCGCCGTCCGCTACCTGGTGGCACTGTCGGCGTTCTGGCTGATGGACGGCGCCGGAGTCACCCAGATCACCTGGCTGGCAGGGCTGTTCTTCTCCGGGATGCTGCTGCCGCTCACCCTCTTCCCCGGCGCACTCGGCGAACTGGCACGGATCCTGCCCTGGTCCTCACTGCTCCAGATCCCCGTGGACGTCCTCCTGGGCAAGCACACCGGATGGGGACTCGTGCAGGCATACGCCTTCCAGTTGAGCTGGGCGGCGGCACTCCTCGGCGCCGGACGCCTCCTCCAGACGATCGCGACGAGGAGAGTGGTGGTCCAGGGTGGCTGAGCGACTGCCGGCCCTACGAGCCGGCCTGCGGGCCTACGGGCTCATCGCCGTCATGTGGATGCGCTCCACCATGACCTACCGGACGTCCTTCGCCATGACGGCGCTCGGGAACTTCGCCGCCACCGCGTTCGACTTCCTCGTCATCCTGCTGATGTTCACGCACGTCGACACCCTCGGCGGGTACAGCCTGCCCGAGATCGCGCTCCTGTACGGGGCCTCCGGCACCGCCTTCGGCATCGCCGACCTCGTCATGGGCTCCATGGACCGGCTCGGACGACGCGTACGCGACGGCACCCTGGACACCCTGCTCGTCCGGCCCGCCCCCGTACTCGCCCAGGTCGCGGCGGACCGGTTCGCACTCCGCCGGCTCGGCCGGATCACCCAGGGCCTCCTGGTCCTCGGCTACGCCCTGTTCGCACTCGACATCGCCTGGACACCACTCAAAGCCGCCATGGTGCCGATGATGCTGCTGAGCGGGGCGGCCGTCTTCGCCGCGATGTTCGTGACCGGCGCGGCGTTCCAGTTCGTCGCCCAGGACGCCGCGGAGGTGCAGAACTCCTTCACGTACGGCGGGAACACGCTCCTGCAGTACCCACCGACCGTCTTCGCCAAGGATCTGGTGCGCGGCGTGACCTTCGTCGTCCCGCTCGCCTTCGTCAACTGGCTGCCCGCGCTGTACGTGCTCGGCCGCCCCTATCCACTGGACCTGCCCAGCGGGCTGGCGTTCGCACCGCCGCTCGTCGCGGCCGTGTGCTGCGCGCTCGCCGGACTCGCATGGCGGGCGGGCCTTCGTTCGTACCGAAGCACGGGGAGCTGAACGGTGACCGAGGATTTCAAGGCAGAGGATCTCAAGGCAGCCGAGGACCACGACGGCTTCGAGGGCTTCGAGGACTACGAGCGCTTCGAGGACCACGAGGACCACGAGGACTCCGGCGCGGCCGAGGCCCTCATCGAACTGGACGGCGTCGAGAAGGTCTTCGATGTCCGCCGCAGAACCGGACGGCTGCGCCGGGAGAAGACACAGGTACGGGCCGTGGACGGCATCAGCTTCCGGGTGCCGCGCGGCGAGGTCGTCGGCTACATCGGCCCCAACGGCGCAGGCAAGTCCACCACCATCAAGATGCTGACGGGCATCCTGACCCCCAGCGGCGGGCGGCTGCGCGTCGCCGGCATCGACCCGTCACGCGAACGGACCCGGCTGGCCCGGCGCATCGGCGTGGTCTTCGGACAGCGCACGACCCTGTGGTGGGACCTGCCGCTGATCGACTCGTACCGGCTGGTCCACCGCATGTACCGGATCCCGGACGCGCGCTACCGGGAGAACCTGGAGCGGTGCGTGGAACTGCTCGACCTGGGCGAGCTCCTCAACGTTCCCGTACGGCAGCTCTCGCTCGGACAGCGCATGCGCGGCGACATCGCGGCGGCGCTGCTGCACGACCCCGAGGTGCTCTACCTCGACGAACCGACGATCGGGCTCGACGTCATCTCCAAGGCGAAGGTCCGCGAGTTCCTGAAGGACCTGAACGCCGAACGGGCGACGACCGTGCTGCTGACCACGCACGACCTGACCGACATCGAGCAACTGTGCAGGCGGGTCATGGTCATCGACCACGGACGGCTGATGTACGACGGAACCCTGGCCGGACTGCACGAGGTCGGCGCGAGCGAACGGACCCTCGTGGTCGACCTGGAGCGCCGGCTTCCGCCGATCGAGGTGGCGGGGGCCCGGCCGGTACGGGTCGAAGGCCCGCGGCAGTGGCTGGCGTTCCCGGCGTCCGCGTCGGCGGCGCCGATCGTGGCGGCGATCGCGGCGGAGTATCCACTGGTCGACCTGTCGGTGCGGGAACCCGACATCGAGGCGGTGATCGCGAAGATGTACGCGGAGCGATCGACGGCGCTCTGAGCGACGGCGGCGGGCGTAGCGGGCGTAGCCGGGCGCGGCGGGCGTGGCGGGCGTGGCGGGCGTGCGATCGGCCGCGGCGGCGGTGTCAGGAACCGGCGATATGACTAGGCTGAACGCATGACGAGCGATCTTCCGGACATGCGGGCCTCCGACGCCGAGCGGGAGCAGATCGCCGAGCGGCTGCGGGACGCCGTGGCAGAGGGCCGCCTCGGCATGGACGAGTTCGAGGAACGGCTCGACGCCGCATTCAAGGCCCGTACGCACGGAGAGCTGGTGCCCCTCGTACGGGACCTCCCGGCGCCGGGCGGCAGCACGACAGCGGCGCTCACCCCCACGCCCACCGCAGCCGTTCCCGAGGGCGCGGTCGACTACTCACGACGGGTGGGCCAACCGGCCACGTCCAAGGGCGCGTTCGCGTTCTGGGGCGGATTCGGCCGCAAGGGCACCTGGACCGTCGCCCGCAACTTCACCGCCGTCGCCCTGCAGGCGGGCGGGGAGATCGATCTGCGCGAGGCGAACTTCGAGGACCGCGACATCGTGATCCGCTGCATCACGATCATGGGCGGCATCCAGGTCACCGTCCCACCGGACATCCAGGTCGATGTCAAGGGCTTCGGCTTCATGGGCGGCTTCGGCGAAGCGGGCTCCCCCACGGCCGAGACCGGCATCGCACCGGGCGCCCCCCGCGTCACGATCACCGGCTTCGCCCTGATGGGCGGCGTCGGCGTCGAACGCAAACTCCGGCGAGCCGACAAGCAGCGCCTGAAGGAGGCGCGCCGCCGCGAACGCCTGGAGAAGCGCGAGGGCCGCGGGACGCGCGGCGAACTGGACTGACCTCTTCCGGCCCGGGGCCGGCCCAGGGCCGCCTCGGTTCGGCCCGGTCCGGATCGCCCCGGACGTCTTGGCGCACCGATCACCGGACGTGACCATCCGATATTCGGTTCGCTACTCCGTGCGAGGCTGCGAACACGCGGCCGGGACGGAGGGGGTACGCGATGCCGGAAAGCCCGTACACACGCGAACGCCTTGCAGAGGCGGTGGAAGCGTCGCGGACGCTGTCGGAGGCGCTGACGAAGCTGGGGGTGGATCCGAAGAGCCCGTCGCGGCGGTATATCCATGACCGGATGAGGCGGCTGGGCATAGACACGTCGCACTTCCAGCGGGAAGGGGTTCGCTGGACCAAGGAAGTACTCGAACCTGCAGTAGCGGCGTCGACAACTGTGAGCGAGGTGCTGCGCCGCCTCGGGGTCGACGTCGTCGGCGGTCATCACACGAGCATCAGCCGCCGCATCAAGCTTTACGGCATAGACACGTCACACTTCCGGCAGCCCTCCCGAGCCGGGAGGCAGCGCCGGGCAGCACCCGAAGAGCTGCTGACCGAGCAGGAACCGGCCCAGGCGCGGCGGATACGCGGCGATCGTCTCAAGCGGGCCCTGACCGTCCTGGGCGTCCCCGAGCGGTGCGCGCTCTGCGGGACGGCTCCGGTCTGGCGGGGACACGCACTGCCGTTGGAGGTGGACCACATCGACGGCGACTGGCGCAACAACCGCGTCGAGAACCTCAGGTTCCTCTGCCCCAACTGCCATTCGACGACCGACACTTATCGCGGCCGGGGCAAGGCCCGCAGAGCTCTGGCGCGACCGGACGGCCGCGGGGGCGAGGACCGATGAGCGAAAGAGAGCGGTACACACGCGAGTTGCTGGCCGAGGCAGCTCGGCAGTGCAGCGATATCGACGAGGTCATCGCATTCCTGGGCACACGCTCCCGCAGCAACCTGGGCCGCTACTTGATGCGGCGCTTCGCCCACTACGACATCGACGTATCGCACTTCCGCCGTCGCGGCTACCGAAGGGGCGGGCCACGGCCGTCGGCCGCGGAACTCGCCCAGGCTGTGGCGAGTTCCGTTTCCCTGGCGGACACGCTCCGCCGCATCGGCCGACCGGAAAGCACGAGCCGCCGGGCACTGCTGAAGAAGTGGATCGCCGACGACGGTCTCGACACCGCCCACTTCCTGGGCCAGGCACACCAGAGAGGCAAACCGGGCACCACCCCTGCCCTCACGGCCAAGGACGTACTCGTGAAACACGAGGGCAAGCGCCGCAGCAAGTCGGCGCACCTGCGTCGCGCCCTCAGGGAGATCGGCGTACCGGAGGAATGCGCCGAGTGCGGAACCGGGCCTGAATGGCTGGGACGCCCCATGACCTTGGAGGTCGACCACGCCAACGGCGACTGGAGTGACAACCGCGCGGACAACCTGCGGCTGCTGTGCCCCAATTGCCACGCAATCACCGGTACATGGTGCCGAGGAGGCAGCCGCCGGAACCCGAGCCATTCTGCGTAGATTCCCCCGTACCGGCAGAGTCGTCGGCCCGTTAGGATGGCGGGGCCAGCGGCCGTGTCGTAACAGGCAGCCGAGCTGCGTTTAGATCGCAGTGGGAGAAATCCCGTGTGGGTTCGAATCCCACCGGCCGCACAGACCATAGATTCGAAAGCCCGGACCGCGGAATTCGCGGCCGGGCTTTCGGGCTCCCCACCGTCAGCCCAGCAGTTCCCGCACCACCGGCACCAGCGCCCGGAACGCCTTCCCCCGGTGGCTGATCGCGTTCTTCTCCTCCGGCGTCAGTTGCGCGCACGTCACCTCGTGGCCCTCCGGCTGGAGGATCGGGTCGTAGCCGAAGCCGTTCGTGCCGACCGGCGCGTGGCGCAGCGTGCCGCGGAGGTGGCCCTCGACGACGCGTTCCGTGCCGTCCGGGAGGGCGAGGGCGGCGGCGCAGGCGAAGTGGGCGGCGCGGTGGTCGTCGGAGATGTCGGAGAGCTGGGCCAGGAGCAGGTTGAGGTTGGCGGTGTCGTCGCCGTGGGTGCCGGACCAGCGGGCGGAGAAGATGCCGGGGGCGCCGCCGAGGACGTCGACGCAGAGGCCGGAGTCGTCGGCGACGGCGGGGAGGCCGGTGGCCTTGGCCAGGGCGTGGGCCTTGAGGAGGGCGTTCTCGGCGAAGGTGACGCCGGTTTCCTTGACGTCGGGGATGTCGGGGTACGCGTCCGCGCCGACGAGGTCGTGGGGCAGACCTGCGTCGGCGAGGATCGCGTGGAGTTCGGTGATCTTTCCGGCGTTGCGGGTGGCGAGGATCAGGCGCGTCATGTGCCCAGTATCTCCGCGTGGGGCGCGTGGTCGGCCACCGGCCGATGGCTACCGCCGCAGGCCGCTCGTCTCCGGTCGCCCGCCGCCCGTCGGCCCGTTGGCTACGAGGTGCATACCTTGCCGAGTTCGGCGGCCGCGTCGGTGACGGGCTTGATGTCCGGGGTGGCGTCGCCGTTCTCGACGGAGGTGCGGACGTTGTCGACGCCCTTGGTGAGGTCGTCGACGGCCTTGGACAGGTCGGCGTTGTCGGTCGTGTCCTTGAGGTTGCCGAGTTCCTTGTCGATGTCGTCGAGGGCCTCGGTCAGCTGGGTCGGGTCGTCGGTCGCGGTGCCGACGGCCTGGGAGAGCCTGTCGACGCTGGTGGCTATGGCGTCGGCGGTCTTGACGCAGTCCAGGGCCTTGTCGACGGCACCGCAGCCGACGGCTCCGGTGAGCGCGACGGCGGTGACGACGGCGAGTGCGATACGGCGGCTGCGCATGAAAACGGTCCCTCCCTGGGGTTGCGGGCGTGGGGGTCCCCCCACGCCCGCAGGGCGTAGGGGGAGTACGGTTCGGCCCGTACGCCCGTGCTGCCTGAGACGCCGGCAGTGGCGTTCTTGGTTGCTTCTTTACTCGCCGAGTGTCTGGGCGAGTGCCTCGGTCTGGAGCGCGGCGAGGTCGGCGCAGCCGCCGGTGGCGAGGTCGAGGAGCGCGTTGAGCTCCTTGCGGTCGAAGGGCTCGGCCTCGGCGGTGCCCTGGACCTCGACGAAGCGGCCGTCGCCGGTGCAGACGACGTTCATGTCGGTTTCGGCGCGGACGTCCTCCTCGTAGCAGAGGTCGAGGAGGGGGGTGCCGTCGACGATGCCGACGGAGACGGCGGCGACGGTGCCGGTGAGGGGCTTGCGGCCGGCTTTGACGAGCTTCTTGTTCTGGGCCCAGGCGACGGCGTCTGCGAGGGCGACGTAGGCGCCGGTGATGGCGGCGGTGCGGGTGCCGCCGTCGGCCTGGAGGACGTCGCAGTCGAGGACGATGGTGTTCTCGCCGAGGGCCTTGTAGTCGATGACGGCGCGCAGGGAGCGGCCGATGAGGCGGGAGATCTCGTGGGTGCGGCCGCCGATCTTGCCGCGGACGGATTCGCGGTCGCCGCGGGTGTTGGTGGAGCGCGGCAGCATCGAGTACTCGGCGGTGACCCAGCCTTCGCCGCTGCCCTTGCGCCAGCGCGGGACGCCTTCGGTGACAGAGGCGGTGCAGAAGACCTTGGTGTCGCCGAAGGCGATGAGGACGGAGCCCTCGGCGTGCTTGCTCCATCCGCGGTCGATGGTGACCGGGCGGAGCTGTTCGGGGTTGCGGCCGTCGATTCGAGACATGTGGTGAGCCTATCCGCCCGTGCGTGAGGGGCCCGTCCCGGTGTGGGAGGGGCCCCTCACGGGTGAGTGGGGAGAGGGCTCACATCATGTCTTCGATGTCCGCGGCGATGGGGTCGGCGTCGGTGCCGATGACGACCTGGATGGCGGTGCCCATCTTGACGACGCCGTGGGCGCCGGCGGCCTTCAGCGCGGCTTCGTCGACCTTGCTCGGGTCCACGACTTCGGTGCGGAGGCGGGTGATGCAGCCTTCGACCTCTTCGATGTTGTCGATACCGCCGAGCCCGGCGACGATCTTCTCAGCCTTGCTGGCCATGTCCTTCTCCCTGCGTTCATGAGGCCCGTACGGGGCGCCCGGTGCTGCCTCGGCCCGCCATCGGTCCGGTTTCGTCACGGTAATGCACGGTTGGCCCATCTTCATGGGCGGGTGACCGCTGCGTACCGAATGATGACGATCACCGGCGGGACAACTGGTCCCCAGCCGTACGAGAACTGGTCTACACCAGTCTGCGGCACCTGCCAAACCAGGCGAGTTCCGGGAGGACGCCGATGAGCACCGAGAGCGCGGCCGCGCCGTGGCAGACCTGGTGGAACAAGTCGTTCCAGGGGCTGCAGAAGATGGGCCGCAGTCTTCAGCTGCCCATCGCCGTGCTGCCGGCGGCCGGCATTCTCAACCGGCTCGGCCAGCCGGACGTCTTTGGTGCTCAGGGGCTCGGCTGGGACAACGTCGCGAAGGTGATGGCGGGCGCCGGCGGTGCGTTGCTGGACTCGGGCCTCGGGCTGCCCCTGCTGTTCTGCGTGGGTGTCGCGATCGGTATGGCGAAGAAGGCGGACGGCTCGACGGCTCTCGCGGCCGTGACGGGTTTCCTCGTGTACTACGGCGTGATCCGGCAGTTCCCGAACGAGTGCATCGACCCGGCCACCCCGGTGGCCACGGGCTGCCAGGCGGCCGACGGATCGGTCGAGGCCTTCACGTACCAGAACCCCGGCGTCTTCGGCGGCATCGTGATCGGCCTGCTGGCGGCGTACTTCTGGCAGCGGTACCACCGCACCAGGCTGGTGGACTGGCTGGGCTTCTTCAACGGCCGCCGGCTGGTGCCGATCATCATGTCGTTCGTCGCGATCGCGTTCGCGGCGCTGTGCCTGTGGGTCTGGCCGCCGATCGGCCAGGGGCTGGAGAACTTCAGCGACTGGCTGTCGGCCCTGGGTGCCTGGGGTGCGGCGATCTTCGGGGTGGCGAACCGGGCGCTGCTGGTGATCGGGCTGCACCAGTTCCTGAACGTGCCGCTGTGGTTCCAGTTCGGTACGTACACCAAGCCCGACGGCACGGTGGTGCACGGCGACATCAACATGTTCCTGGCGGGTGACCCGCACGCGGGCCTGTTCACCACGGGCTTCTTCCCCATCATGATGTTCGCCCTGCCGGCCGCGGCGCTGGCGATCACGCACTGTGCGAAGCCGCACCGCCGGGCGGAGGTGGGCGGGTTGATGATGTCGGCGGCGCTGACGTCGTTCGTCACGGGTATCACGGAGCCGCTCGAGTACTCGTTCATGTTCATCGCCCCGGTGCTGTACGCGGTCCACGCGCTGCTGACGGGTGTGTCGATGGCGGTGACCTGGGGGCTCGGCGTCAAGGACGGCTTCACCTTCTCGGCGGGGCTCATCGACTACGTGATCAACTGGGGCCTGGCGACGAAACCGTGGCTGATCGTCCCGATCGGGCTGTGCTTCGCGGCGGTGTACTACGTGATCTTCCGGTTCGCGATCACCACGTTCAACCTGATGACGCCGGGGCGTGAGCCGGACGAGATCGGTGACGAGATGGAGCGCGACGTCACCAAGTAGGCGGGGCGTCGCCACGTAGTCGGGGCGTCACCACATGGGCGAGGGCATCGAGTAGGCGGGGGCGCCATCAGGCAGCCGGGGGCGGTGGGGGCGTTCCGTCGCTGTTGGCCCGGTATGAACCAGGCCACAGAAATCGCAGGTTCCTTATCTTTCCCTCACGTGCTACAACAGGTCTACACCTCTGACTGGTGTAGACCACGCGGTCCAGACCACCGCGTTCCCCCCTGAGACGCCGCCGTCCCATCTTCCCCTGGTTCCGGGCGGCGCCTTGCCCACTGGAGGAAGTTGTGACCACGGCCAGCGCCGCCCCCGAGGCGCAGAAGAAGAAGACGGGCGCGGGCGCGATGGCAGTGATGCAGCGCATCGGCCGCAGCCTCATGCTGCCGGTCGCGGTGCTGCCCGCCGCCGCGCTTCTGGTGCGCTTCGGCCAGCCCGACATGCTCGGCAAGGAGTCGTTCCCGACCTTCATCACCGAGATAGCCGGGTACATGTCGGCCGGTGGTGGCGCACTCCTCGACAACATGGCGCTGCTGTTCGCCGTCGGCATCGCGATCGGCTTCGCGAAGAAGTCGGACGGCTCGACCGCGCTGGCCGCCGTCGTCGGTTACCTGGTCTTCAAGAGCGTGCTCGGCACCTTCACGGACAGCAGCCTGCCCAAGAAGGAAGCCATCGTCGACGGCAAGATCGTCATGGTCGAGCAGGCCGTGGACGCCAAGGTCCTCGGCGGCGTGGTGATGGGCATCATCGTGGCGCTGCTCTACCAGCGGTTCTACCGCACCAAGCTGCCCGCCTGGGCGGGCTTCTTCGGCGGTCGCCGGCTGGTCCCGATCCTCGCCTCGTTCGCCGGTCTGATCGCCGGCATCGTCTTCGGCCTGATCTGGCCGTGGCTCGGCTCCGGTCTGCACTCGTTCGGTGAGAGCCTCGTCAACTCCGGCGCCGTGGGCGCGGGCATCTTCGGTGTGGCCAACCGTGCGCTGATCCCGGTCGGCATGCACCACCTGCTGAACTCCTTCCCGTGGTTCCAGGCCGGTTCCTACGAGGGCAAGAGCGGTGACATCGCCCGCTTCCTGGCCGGTGACCCGTCGGCCGGACAGTTCATGACCGGCTTCTTCCCGATCATGATGTTCGCCCTCCCGGCGGCCTGCCTCGCGATCGTGCACTGCGCCCGCCCGGAGCGCCGCAAGGTCGTCGGCGGCATGATGTTCTCCCTCGCGCTGACCTCCTTCGTCACCGGTGTGACCGAGCCGATCGAGTTCACCTTCATGTTCATCGCCCCGGTGCTGTACGCGATCCACGCGGTGCTGACCGGTGTCTCCATGGCGCTGACCTGGTCCCTCGGCATGAAGGACGGCTTCGGCTTCTCCGCCGGCGCGGTCGACTTCTTCCTCAACCTGGGTATCGCGTCGAACCCGTGGGGCCTGGCGCTGGTCGGCCTCTGCTTCGCCGCGGTCTACTACGTGCTCTTCCGCTTCGCGATCACCAAGTTCAACCTCCCGACACCCGGCCGGGAGAGCGATGAGGAACTGGCCGAGCTCGAGAAGGCCGAGGCCAAGTAGGCCCGCCCACGGCAGCCGCGCCGGAGCCCCCGTCTTCCGAGCAGGAAGGCGGGGGCTCCTGCCGTGCCCGGTGTTCCGCCGTGGTCGGTTGCCGGCCGGGACGCCCTTGCCGTGGTCAGTCCCCGGCCGGGACGCACAGCACCGGAACCCTCGACAGGTGCAGCAGTTTGTGCGGGGTGGAGCCGAGGAGGGCTCCGCGCAGTGGGCTCTCACCGTAGCTGCCGACGACGATGACCCGGGCGTCATGGCGGGCGGCCGCGTCCAGCAGAGCCTCCGCCGGCTTCTCGTCGAGGACCTCGACCGCCGTGGGTACGCCCGCGTCGTCGGCTTCCGCCACCGCGTGCGCGAGCGCGACGCGGCCGGTCTGGCGGACGGCGTCGAGGTGGGCGCGGTACTCCTCGCCCTGCGCGCCCGGCGGCGCCGCGCCGAAGACCACCACGAGCGGCTCGCCGAAGGCCGCGGACACCTCGATCGCGACCCGCAGGGCGCGCAGTGAGCCCGGTGACTCGTCGTAGCCCAGAACGACCGCCATCTCAGGGCTCCTTGGTGCGGCGCACGAGGTCCGGGTCGCACACGCCTGGGCGTTCCTGCCAGTACCGGTCGCTCGTCAGGCGCCGCGCGACCATGAAGACCAGCCCCATGATCACGATGAAGATGCCGATGACGAGCGGCGGGGCGAGCCCGAGCCACGAGACGCCGCTGTAGGAGTTCGCCGGGTCGGACATGTGGATGACGGCCTCCACCAGCAGCCACAGCAGCAGCACGGCACCGACGAGCGGGCCCATTCCGATGAGGACGAGGTTGCCCACGCTCTCGGTCAGATGGCGGCGGTAGTAGACGGCGCAGGCGATGCCGGTGAGCGCGTAGTAGAACGCGATGAGCAGCGACAGGGCGGTGAGCGAGTCGAGGAGGGCGTTCTCGCTGATCCGGCTGACGACGAGGTACCAGACGGCGGCGACGATGGCGACGGCCCAGGTGCTCACGTGGGGTGTGTGGAAGCGGGGGTGGATGCGGGCGAAGACGGACGGCAGCGCGCCGCGGCGGGCCATGGACAGTCCGGTGCGCGACGCGGGGATGATCGTCGTCTGGGTCGAGGCGAGGGCGGACGTCGAGACCGCGAGGAGGACGAGCCAGTCCCAGCCGCCCATGACCTGCCGGGCGAGCGAGGCGAAGATGAACTCCTCCTCGGTCGCGTTCTTGGCGAGGTACGCGGGCCCGGCGAAGGCCACGACCGCGATGCAGACCGACAGGTACGTGCCGAGCAGGATGATCGTCGACCAGATGCCGGCCCTGCCCGGGGCGCTGGCGGAGTTCTTGACCTCTTCGGTGAGGTTGACCGCCGACTCCCAGCCCCAGTACATGAAGACGCCCAGCAGCAGGCCGGCGGTGAGCGCCCCGCCTCCGGCCCCGAACGGGTTCAGCCATCCGATCTCGGGTTCGACGGCGGGGAGTGAACTGGTACCGGCGTAGACGCGGTGGATCGCGACGACCGCGAAGGCGAGCAGGGACGCGATCTGCGCGAGGATGAGCACGTTCTGCACATGGGCGGACGCCTCGGTGCCGATGACGCAGATGGCGGTCATGACGAGGATGAGGAGGACGGTCAGCAGCGGGCGGACGACGTCGTTGGTGGCCCAGCTGTCGAGGCCGACGGTGAGGAGCCCGAAGCCGACGGCGACGTCGGCGAGTGAACCGACGACGAGCACACCGGTCATCATGATCGCCCAGCCGCCGATCCAGCCCGCCCAGGGGCCCATGGCGCGGGTGACCCAGGAGAAGGTCGTGCCGCAGTCCTGGTCGACCCGGTTGAGGTAGAAGAACGCCGATGCGATCAGCAGCATCGGCACGAACGAGGCGAGCACCACTCCGGGGGCGTAGACCCCGACGAGCGCCACGACCGATCCGATGACCGCGGCCAGGGAGTAGGCGGGCGAGGTCGAGTTGATGCCGATGACGAGCGCGTCGAGGAAGCCGATCGCGTTGTGCTTCAGTTCCCCCGGCCCTTCCCCGGTATGGGAGCTGGGTGGGGGCGGGCGGGTGTCCGTGACGTCATCGGCCATGTGTCCTCGCAGGTCAGGACGATGTGTCGGTTTTATGCGATTTTAGCGGGACACGCCGTGGGTGGCCTGCCGAGTTGATCTCGCGGTACCTGCGCCCTGACCCTGGAGTTCGTGGACGGCGGAGACCTCAGAGCTCGTAGACCGCGCCCGGGACGGCCAGCTCGGCCGGTCCTTCGTACACCTCACGGGCGTCCGCCAGATTCCGCTCGGCGTCCGTCCACGGCGGGATGTGCGTCAGTACGAGACGCCCCACACCGGCGCGGGCGGCGTGGGCGCCGGCCTCGCGGCCGTTGAGGTGGAGGTCCGGGATGTCTTCCTTGCCGTGGGTGAAGGCCGCCTCGCAGAGGAAGAGGTCGGTGCCCTCGGCGAGGTCCACCAGGGGGTCGCAGACACCCGTGTCACCTGAGTAGGTCAGGGAACGGCCGCCGTGCTCGACGCGGATGCCGAAGGTGTCGACGGGGTGCGCGACCTTCTCCGTGCGGACCGTGAACGGGCCGATCTGGAAGGTGCCCGGCTTGAGCGTGTGGAAGTCGAAGACCTCGCCCATCGACTTGTCGGAGGGGGTGTCCGCGTAGGCGGTGGTGAGGCGCTGTTCCGCGCCCTCCGGCGCGTACACCGGGATGGCGTCGGCGCGACCGCCGTCGTGGCGGTAGTAGCGGGCCACGAAGTAGCCGCACATGTCGATGCAGTGGTCCGCATGAAGATGACTGAGGAAGATGGCGTCCAGGTCGTACAGACCGATGTGGCGCTGCAGCTCGCCGAGGGCGCCGTTGCCCATGTCGAGGAGCAGCCGGAAGCCGTCGGCCTCTACGAGGTAGCTCGAGCAGGCCGATTCCGCGGACGGGAACGACCCCGAGCAGCCGACGACGGTGAGCTTCATGGAGCTTGAACCTCCGTGGACGGTCGTCCGGTGGACGGGGAACGTGGGTGGGGAACGGGGTTGGCCGAAGCGTGCGCCGGGGAGCTCGTGCGGTGCGTCGAGCGTAAGGCGCGAAAGGGTCGGGCGCTCCTTTGCGGGTACCCGTTGTGGGGGAACTCACCTGCCCTGTCACCGGATAGGACGAGGTGCGGGGGCGTGTGCCCGGCGCGCGCGGCTCGGGATGCGCGCCGGTACCGTCTGGGGTATGGACACGTCCTGGTGGCTCGCGCTCGGCGCGGTGGTGGTGGTCGCGCTGGTGGCCGCGGTGACGCGGGTACGGCCGGGCGGCCGGGTCGGGCCGCGCACGCGGCCGGGGAGGGCGCCGGGCAGACCGCCGGGAAGGCCCGCGGAGCGGGGTGCGCGGCCGGGGCCGGCGCGGCGGCCGCAGCCGGGCGAGATCTGGTGGGCGGACGTTCCCTACGAGGACGGCCCGGGCTCCAAGGACCGGCCCTGTCTCGTCCTGGCCGTGCACGGTGGCGCGGCGCGCGTCGCCAAGATCACCAGCCGTTACCACGACGAACGGCCGGGCGTGATTCCGCTGCCGCCGGGCACGGTGGGCGATGCGCAGGGGCGCGCGAGTTTCCTGGAGACGGACGAGTTGCGTGAGGTGCGCGTACGGGACTTCAGGCGGCGGGTCGGGGTGGTGGACCCGCTGCTGTGGGACCAGCTCCGGCACCTGTCTCCGTGACGGCGCCCCTTCCCCCGCCGTGACGGGTCCCGTCCCGTCCGGCCGCGAACCCACGCCCGCTCGCCCCGTCCCGGGCCGCGCCCGCGGGGGCGGACCGGGACGGGACCGGGCGAGTCAGGCCCAGAGCTGGCCGTGGAGGGTTTCGATGGCCGCCTCGGTGGTCGGGGCGGTGTAGACGCCCGTCGAGAGGTACTTCCAGCCTCCGTCGGCGACGACGAAGACGATGTCCGCCGGCTCCCCCGCCGTGACCGCCTTCTTGCCGACGCCGATCGCCGCGTGCAGCGCCGCGCCCGTCGAGACGCCCGCGAAGATGCCCTCCTGCTGGAGGAGCTCACGGGTGCGGGTGACCGCGTCGGCCGATCCGACCGAGAAGCGGGTGGTGAGTACGGAGGCGTCGTACAGCTCGGGAACGAAGCCCTCGTCGAGGTTCCTCAGCCCGTACACGAGGTCGTCGTAGCGCGGCTCCGCGGCGACGATCTTCACGTCCGGCTTGTGCTCGCGGAGGAAGCGGCCGACGCCCATGAGGGTGCCGGTCGTGCCGAGGCCCGCGACGAAGTGCGTGACGGACGGCAGGTCGGCGAGGATCTCGGGGCCGGTGGTGGCGTAGTGGGCGCCCGCGTTGTCCGGGTTGCCGTACTGGTACAGCATCACCCAGGACGGGTGCTCGGCGGCGAGTTCCTTGGCCACGCGCACCGCCGTGTTGGAGCCGCCCGCGGCCGGGGACGAGATGATCTCGGCGCCCCACATCGCGAGGAGCTGCCGACGCTCCTCGCTCGTGTTCTCCGGCATGACGCAGACGATGCGGTAGCCCTTGAGCTTGGCCGCCATCGCCAGTGAGATCCCGGTGTTGCCGCTGGTCGGCTCCAGGATCGTGCAGCCGGGCGTGAGGCGGCCGTCCTTCTCCGCCTGCTCGATCATGTGGAGCGCGGGGCGGTCCTTGACCGAGCCGGTCGGGTTGCGGTCCTCCAGCTTGGCCCAGATACGGACGTCCTCGGAGGGGGACAGCCGGGGCAGCCGGACGAGCGGCGTGTTGCCGACCGCGGCGAGCGGGGAGTCGTAGCGCATCGGGAGCCGGGCCGATCAGGCCATGCCGCCGGCCACGGCCGGCAGGATCGTGACGCTGTCACCGTCGGACAGCTTGGTGGAGATGCCGTCGAGGAAGCGGACGTCCTCGTCGTTCAGGTAGACGTTCACGAAGCGGCGCAGCTGGTCCCCGTCGACGATGCGGGCCTGGATTCCGGCGTGCCGGGTCTCGAGGTCGGCGAACAGCTCGGCGAGCGTGTCCCCGCTGCCTTCGACGGCCTTGGCGCCGTCGGTGTAGGTGCGGAGGATGGTCGGGATGCGGACCTCGATGGCCATGGCATGGGCTCCTGTCGGGAGAGACGTAGGGCGTTGCGTGAGGGGCGCGCGGCTCGGCCCCCGCGCAGGGGCTGGTGCGGGCTGGTGCGCTCGGGAGCCGTGGTCAGGCCGTACGGCGGTCCGCGCAGCACGTACAGATGGCGCTGGCGAGTCGGCACAGGTCGACGTGCAGCCGCGCCACGAGCAGCGGGGTGCCCGGCGTCTTCTCGCTCACGTCGTTCGAAACCATGCGGTCATCGTAACGATTCCCGGTGCGGCTCCCGGCATGTGATCTCGCATCGCGGACGGGATCTGTTCGACTGGCGGACGCCGGGCTCGTCGACACCCGCTCTCAGTACGCCTCGACGACCTTGACGTCCTCCTCGGTGACCTCGCCCTCGACGATCCGGAAGGACCGGAACTGGAACGGGCCGGCGTCGTCCGCGTCGGCCGTGGACACCAGGACGTAGTGGGCGCCGGGCTCGTTGGCGTAGGAGATGTCGGTGCGGGAGGGGTACGCCTCGGTCGCGGTGTGGGAGTGGTAGATGATCACCGGTTCCTCGTCGCGGTCGTCCATCTCCCGGTACAGCTTGAGCAGATCCGTCGAGTCGAACTCGTAGAACGTGGGCGAGCGCGCGGCGTTGAGCATGGGGATGAAGCGTTCGGGCCGGCCCTCGCCCACCGGTCCGGCGACCACGCCGCAGGCCTCGTCGGGGTGGTCCTCGCGGGCGTGGGCGACGATCCGGTCGTACAGGGCCTGGGTGATGGTCAGCATGATGACGAGAATAGGCGGACGGCGCGCGGATCTGAGATCCGGGGACCAATGAGTGAGATCACGCCGGATCGCCCTGCAGGTCGACCTAACGGTTGCCCCGCCGGTCGTACCGCCGGTCGTAGCGCCGCCCTTCCTACCGGTCGTCCTACCGGCCTTCCTGCCGGTCGTCCGGCCGGTCGGTCGGCCGGTCGGTCGCGGCGAGCAGCGCGTGCACGGTGGTCTCCATCGCACGGCGGGCGGCCTGCGTGTCCAGGCCGCTGCTGCGCCAGTGGTACCAGGCGCCCCATGTGGTCACCGCGTCCAGCCCGTTGAGCAGGTCGTTCCTGCGCTCCCCGGGCAGCCGGTCGAGTTCCACGGCGAAGACGTCGGCCAGCCGCCGGCGGGCGAAGTCCATCACGTGCCGGACGGCTTCCTCGACCCGCTCGGAGGGCCGCTCGATCCGCATCATCGTCCGCCGTGACGGAGTGACCCACTCCAGGACGCGGGCGCGCTGCTCGACGAGCGCCGCGACCCGCGCCTCCCGCGGTCCGTCCGTCGGCAGCGGCTGGATCTGTGCGGCCAGCTGGTCCAGGCGCCGGGCGATGGCGGTGTCCTGGAGCTGGGCCATGTCGGCGAAGTGGTGGAAGACCAGGCGCCGGGACACCCCGGCGCGCTCGGCGACGCGGTCGGCGGGGAACTGGGTCTCCCCCTCGTCCAGCAGGGAGAGCATCGCGTCGGCGATCTTCTCGCGGGTCTGCCGCCCGCGCTCGGTACGGCCGTCCGGCGCTCCGCCCCGGGCGCGTTCGGCCTGTGGGTGCGACTGCTTCACGGCGCCACCTCCCGTCCCTCGGTCCGTCCTGTGCGTTCATCGCGGCGTTGACATTGTTGCACTCCCGATGCAACTGTGCCGATTGCACGCCGAGTGCAATAACTTTCGCCGCACGAGAGGTCCGCTCATCCGATGCTCCTGTCCGTAGGGCGCTGGTGCGCCCGCAGACCCAAGCGGACCGTCGCCGCCTGGCTGCTGCTGCTCATCGCCCTGGGCGCCGCCTTGGGGGCCTTCGGGAAGATCACCACCGAGGCCGTGACCATCCCCGGCAGCGACAGCCAGGCCGCCCGCGACGCCGCCGAGGCCTTCGACGACGCGGCGTCCGGCCGCCAGCCCGTCGTCCTGTACGCACCGGCGGATGCCGAGCCACTCACCGCGGCCGGGCAGCGGAAGGCGGTGGAGGAGGCCGCCCGCGCCGTCGCGGAGGTGGATCACGTCGTGGCCGTCACCACGCCCTACGAGACGGCGGGCGGTGGCGGCCTCGGCGCGGACGGCAGCACCGGCCGGCTCACGGTCGAACTCGACGTCACCGGCTGGGACATCACCCCCGAAACCACCCGGAGCATCACGGACGCGGCAGCCCCGGCAACCAGGGCCGGGATCGAGGTGACCCCCGGCGGCGACCTCGCCGCCGCCGCGGACAAGGGCTCCACCGGCCACAGCGAGATCATCGGGCTCGCCGCCGCCTTCGTCATCCTCGCCGTGGGCTTCGGCAGCCTGGTCGCGGCCGGGGTCCCGCTGCTCACGGGAGTCGTCGGTCTGGCCGTCTCCCTGTGCGCGATCGGGCTGGCGGGCCATCTGATGGACATGCCGTCCTCGGGCACGACCATCGCGGCGATGATCGGCCTCGGCGTGGGCATCGACTACACGCTCTTCTGCCTGACCAGGTTCCGTGAACTCCGGGCGGGCGGCATGAGCCCCGAGGACGCCGCCGCGCGCACCACGGCAGGCTCCGGCAAGGCCGTCGTGTTCGCGGGCAGCGCGGTCATCGCCGCCCTCGCCGGGCTCGCGCTGGGCGGTCTGCCCCTGCTCCACGCGCTGGCGCTGGCCCCGGGCATCGCCGTGCTCGTCGCCATGGCGGCCACGCTCACACTGCTGCCCGCGGTGCTCTCGCTGCTCGGGCGGCGGCTCACGCCCAAGGTCCGCGCGACCGGGGCCACGAGCGAGGCGTCAACGACCGCCGCCCGGGCACGGCCGGCCGGCTGGGGCCGGATCGCCGCGTCCGTCGCCGCACGGCCGTGGCGCTTCCTGATCGCCGCGCTCGCGCTGATCGGCGTGCTCGCCGCCCCCGCCGCACAGTTGACGTTCGGTCAGCTCGACGCCGGCGACAAGGCCGCCGGGACGGCGAGCCGCATCGCGTACGACCGGCTCGCCGACGCCTTCGGTCCCGGCGCCAACGGCCCGCTGCAGGTCGTGTCCACGCTGCCCGCCCCGGTGTCCGGCCCCAAGGACGCCCTGGTCACGGACGTCACCGCCGCCCTGCGCGGCACCCCTGGCGTCGCGTCCGTCGGGCCCGCGCAGCTGTCCGCCGACGGCACTCATGCGCGCTGGCAGGTCACTCCCACCACCGCGCCCGCGGACCCGGCCACCACCGCGCTCGTACGCGAGCTGAGGAACGAGACGCTGCCCGAGGCGACCGCCGGCACCGGTCAGGTGACCCATGTGGGCGGGGCCACGGCCGCCCAGGCCGACCTGAACGACCGGCTGACCCGACGGATGCCGCTGGTCGTCGGCTTCGTCCTCGCCGTCGCCGCGCTGCTCCTGCTGGTGGCCTTCCGCTCCCTGGTCGTCGCGGTGACGGCCGCGCTGATGAACCTGGTCGCGGTCGCCGCCTCGTACGGTGTGCTGACCGCGGTCTTCCAGTGGGGCTGGGGCGCGACCCTCATCGGGCTCGAAGGGCCCGTGCAGATCCCCGGATACGTCCCGCTGCTGATGTTCGCCGTGCTGTTCGGTCTCTCCATGGACTACGAGGTCTTCCTGCTCAGCGCGGTCCGCGCGGCCTACCTGCGTGACGGGGACAACCGGCGGGCGGTGGTCGCCGGGCTGGCCGGAACGGGACGGATCATCACCTCCGCCGCGCTGATCATGGTCAGCGTCTTCCTCGGCTACCTGCTGTCCGACGACCCCGTGGTGAAGATGTTCGGCATCGGTCTGGCCACGGCCGTCGCGCTCGACGCCACCGTCGTGCGCGGCGTGCTCGTACCGTCCACGATGGTGCTGCTCGGCCGCGCCAACTGGTGGCTGCCCGCCCGGCTGGACCGGCTGCTGCCGCATCTGGCCATCGAGGACGACGGCCATGACGACGCGTCCCCGCCCGCCGCCCCGGCCGGTGGCACCGCCCTCACCGGCACCCGGGGGGCGTCATGATCCGGCGTCCTGCCGCCGGCCGTCGGAGGCTGCTGCGGGTCATGCTCGCCGCGGCCGCCGTACTCGCCGCGCTGCCCGTCGCCGACCGGATCGCCGCCGCGGTCGCCGAGGAGCGGATCGCCGAGCGGATCGCGGGACGGCAGAGCGCCCTGGTCGGCACCCCGCAGGTGAGCATCGACGCCTTCCCGTTCCTGCCGGCAGCCGCGGAGGGAACCCTTCCACGGGTGGCGGTACGGGCCGACGCCGTGACCCGGGAAGGGCGGACCGTGCAGGCGTCGCTGGAGCTGCGCGAGGTCTCCGAGCGGGCGGGCGCGTACACGGCCGCCACCGCCGAGGCGCGGTTCACCGCGCCCTTCGGCTCCTTCGGTGACGACCTGGGCGAGGGAGCCTCGTTCTCCGCGGACGAGGAGGGGCGCCTTCGCATCGACCGTGATGTCCTCGGCCTGCCGCTGACCGTCGTCGCCGAGGTGCGCCTGGCCGGGCGCACCGTCACCGTGGTGCCCGTCGCCGCCTCGTTCGCGGGCCGTCCGGTGGACCCGGCGGGGCCCCGTATCTCCGCGGCCTTCAGCGGCCGGGAGCGCACGGTGCCGGAGCTGCCCGGCGGGCTCACCCCCACCGGCGTCTCGGTCGGCGACGCCGGGGTAACGCTCCACGCCCGCGCGGACGGCGTGCGGTTCACCTGAGCCGTGTCCCGCGACCGGGGACGCACATCGGGCCATGCCGGGCGGGAGAGCCCGGCATGGCCCGATGACTGGTGCGAGGGGAGCGTGCCGCTACTTGGCGGCGTCCGCGTACTCGCGGGCGGGCTCGGCGGGGCCCTGCGGCTTCTTGGACTTCATGACGAACCAGCCGATGGCCAGCGCGACGGCCCAGCCGGCGCCGACGTACAGGCTCACGCGGGAGTCCGGGTCGTACGCGATCAGGCAGGTCACGAAGAGCAGGAACACCAGGGCGATCCAGCTGCAGACCGCGCCGCCGGGGGCCGGGAAGGAGGAGGCGGGCAGCCGGCCGGCCTCGACCGCGCGGCGGTAGCGGATGTGGCTGATGAGGATCATCATCCAGGTCCAGATACCGGCCGCGGTGGCCACCGAGGTGACGTAGCCGAACGCCTTCTCCGGGACGACGTAGTTGAGCAGCACGCCGATACCCATGAGGGCGACGGAGACGGTGATGCCGATGGCCGGGGTCTTGCTCGCGGCGAGCTTGCCCAGCGCCTTCGGAGCCTCGCCGTTGGAGGCCAGGTCGCGCAGCATACGGCCGGTGGAGTACATGCCGGAGTTGCAGGACGACAGGGCCGCGGTGAGGACGACGAAGTTGACGATGGCCGCACCGGCCGGGATGCCGATCTTGGCGAACGCGGCGACGAAGGGGCTCACGCCGGGCGCGAACTCCGTCCACTTGACCACGCAGAGGATGACCGTGAGGGCACCGACGTAGAAGAGGGCGATGCGCCAGGGCAGCGAGTTGATCGCCTTGGGCAGGGTCTTCTCGGGGTTCTCGGACTCGCCGGCGGTGACGCCGACCAGCTCGACGGCGAGGTAGGCGAACATCACGCCCTGCAGGGTCATCAGGCTGGAGCCGATGCCCTTGGGGAAGAAGCCGTCGAAGGCCCACAGGTTGGAGACCTGGGCGGTGTCACCCGCGGCGCTGAAGCCGAAGGTCAGCACGCCGAGACCGATGACGATCATGCCGATGAGCGCGGTCACCTTGACCATCGAGAACCAGAACTCGATCTCGCCGAACAGCTTCACCGAGATCAGGTTGGCGATGTAGAGGACGACCAGGAAGACCAGGGCCGTGACCCACTGCGGGACCGAGGGGAACCAGTAGTTGATGTAGATGGCGGCGGCGGTGAGTTCCGCCATGCCGGTCACGATCCACATCAGCCAGTACGTCCAGCCGGTGACATAGCCGAAGAACGGGCCGAGGAACTCCCGGGAGTACTCCGCGAAGGAGCCGGAGACCGGCCGGTAGAGGAGCAGCTCGCCGAGCGCTCGCATGATGAAGAAGATGATCACGCCCGCGAGGGCGTACATGAGAATGAGGCTGGGTCCGGCCTTCGCGATGTTCGCGCCGGCGCCCAGGAACAGACCTACGCCGATGGCGCCGCCGATGGCGATCATCTGGACCTGGCGGGGCCCGAGCCCACGCTCGTAGCCCTCACTCGAAATGCCCGCGGCCTCATTGCCGTCATGCTTGTCGACCCGCGCTGAGGTCATGGATGGTGCGCCTTTCTCCATGCTGACCCGCGCGCCGACTGCCTGCGGCTGCGGACCAGGTCCTGATCCCCCCGGATATGGATGGAGTGCCACCGGCGATCTGCCGGTCCGAGCGCCCCCGGGAACATGGGTGGCGTCCCCGGCAGGTCGTGAAGATCTATCACGCCCGCAACATTGATCCAGCCAGGGCGATGTGACGCACCGCACAGGAAGAACCGGACAATAACCCCTTGGCTCAGCAAAGCGGAGCGCCCGAGTGACGGGATCGTTATCCGGAATTGAGCGTCCGTTGAGCGAACACCACCGGGCGCGACGGTGTCGCTACGGGGTCAGCGTCTCGACGAGCGTCTCCTGGAGCGCGCCGAGCCAGAGGTACGCCATGACCATCGGCTTGCGCGGATCGGAGTCCGGCAGCCGGTAGAGGTCTCCGCCCTCGTCCTCGTCGGCGACCTCCAGCCGGGTGCCGATGGTCAGCCGCAGGTCGTTGAGCGCGCCGAGCCAGTGCAGCGAGTCGTCGGCGGTGAGCTTGAGGACGGCGCCGCCCTCCCCCGTCGCGGTCAGCGCGTCGAGGTTGCGGACGACCACGAGCGCGTCGTCGCGCTTGCGGGTGCGCAGGTCGTTCTCCGTGTAGCGGCGGAACTCGGCGGAGAACTCCCGGACTTCCTCGCTCTCGCCGTCCTCGGCCTCCGGGCCGCCGTACGCGTCGGGGAACAGACGCGCCAGCGCCGGGTCGGACGGCGGCTCGCTCGGGCCCTCGGCGAAGAGCGCGGCGAGCGGGTCCTCGCCCTGGGCCGGCTCGTCGCCGGGGCCGATGAGTTCCAGCAACTGGACGGTGAGCGAGCGCAGGATGGAGATCTCGACCTCGTCGAGCGCGACGGCCGCGCCGCCGCCCGGCAGCGCCTCGAAGTGTCCGGCCATCACTGACGTTCCTGGGAGAGCGTGGCCCACAGCCCGTAGCCGTGCATCGCCTGCACGTCACGTTCCATTTCCTCGCGACTGCCGCTGGAGACGATCGCGCGGCCCTTGTGGTGGACGTCCAGCATCAGTTTGTGGGCCTTGTCCTTGGGATAGCCGAAGTAGGCCTGGAAGACGTACGTGACGTAGCTCATCAGATTGACCGGATCGTTGTGGACGATCGTCACCCAGGGGACATCGGGCTCGGGTACGGCGAAGGTCTCCTCGGCCGACTGGGTCTCTTCGATCTCTAGGGGCACAGTCACTCCACCCATGCTGCCACCCGAGGGGCCCCGTCGCATAAACGACCCCGGCCGAATCGCCGACATCTCGTCACTCTGACGAGATGTGCGCTAGCATCGCTCGTATGGCAGCGATTCCCGGGGGGCAGCCCCCGGACCCCCGGCCGGCTCGGCCGGCGGCCGAGACGAGAGTTCGAGGTTGACCATGGTGAGCACTGCGGATCTGGGTCTTCCCGTGGAGGTGCCGTCGACCGCGCTCTTCACCGACCAGTACGAGTTCACGATGCTCCAGGCGGCGCTGAAGGCCGGTACGGCGGAGCGTCGCTCCGTCTTCGAGCTCTTCACCCGCCGGCTCCCCGAGGGCAGGCGCTACGGAGTCGCCGCCGGCATCGGGCGCGTCCTGGACGCCGTGGAGAACTTCCGCTTCGACGACGGCGTGCTCCGCTTCCTCAGGGACCGGCGAATCGTCGACGAGCCCACGCTGCGCTGGCTGTCCGACTACCGCTTCAGCGGCGACATCTGGGGCTACCCGGAGGGCGAGGTCTACTTCCCCGGCTCGCCGGTCCTCCGCGTCGAGGGCTCCTTCGCCGAGTGCGTGCTGCTGGAGACCGTGGTCCTGTCGATCCTCAACCACGACTCGGCGATCGCCGCCGCCGCCTCCCGCATGTCCTCCGCCGCCGGCGGACGCCGGCTCATCGAGATGGGCGCGCGGCGCACGCACGAGCTCGCCGCGGTCGCCTCCGCGCGCGCGGCGTACGTCGGGGGCTTCGACTCCACCTCCGTGCTCGCCGCCGGCTTCCGCTACGGCATCCCGACGGTCGGTACCAGCGCCCACGCGTTCACTCTTCTGCATGACACCGAGCGTGACGCCTTCCGGGCCCAGGTCTACTCGCTCGGACGCGGTACGACCCTGCTCGTCGACACCTACGACGTCGCCGAGGCCGTCCGTACGGCCGTCGAGGTGGCCGGGCCGGAGCTCGGCGCCGTGCGCATCGACTCCGGCGACCTGCTGCTGGTGGCCCACCGGGTGCGGCAGCAGCTGGACGAGCTGGGGGCGCACGACACGAAGATCGTCGTGACGTCCGACCTGGACGAGTACGCGATCGCCTCGCTCGCCGCGGCGCCCGTGGACGCGTACGGCGTCGGAACGCAGCTGGTCACCGGCAGCGGGCAGCCGACCTGCTCGATGGTCTACAAGCTGGTCGCGCGGGCCGGCTCCGCCGATGCGGGGGCGCCGCTGACCGCTGTGGCGAAGAAGTCCTCGGGCGGGAAACTGTCCGTGGGGGGCCGCAAGTGGGCCGCCCGCCGCCTCGACGGGCAGGGCGTCGCCGAGGCCGAGGTGCTCGGCACCGGACCGGTGCCCGACGAGCTCGCGGACCGGCAGCTGCTGGTGGAGCTGGTCAAGGGCGGCGAGGTCGTCGCCCGTGAGCCGCTGGACGCGGCGCGGGAACGGCACATCGCGGCGCGGTCGGGACTGCCGATGTCCGCGACGCAGCTGTCCCGTGGTGAGCCGGTGATCCCTACGGAGTACCGGATGTGACCCGGGTGAACACGAGGTGATCCGCGGGGCACCCGAGAGCCGACGGCAGCGTCGCCAACGGGCAAGGGCCCCCTCCCACAAGACGGTTGAAGTCTCTACCCTCAGAACGTCGCCCCCATACCGCCCCCCTCCCCGAAGGACACCCGCCATGCACCGCGCATTGATCGTCGTGGACGTTCAGAACGACTTCTGCGAGGGGGGCAGCCTCGCGGTGGCCGGGGGCGCGGACGTCGCCGCCGCCATCACCGACCTGATCGGCCAGGCCACGGCGGGGTACCGCCATGTCGTGGCCACCCGCGACCACCACATCGACCCGGGGGACCACTTCTCGGAGCACCCCGACTACGTGGCGACATGGCCCTCGCACTGCGTCGCCGGGACCGAGGGCGTCGGCTTCCACCCGAACTTCGCGCCGGCCGTCGCCTGCGGCGCGGTCGACGCGGTCTTCGAGAAGGGCGCCTACGCGGCCGCGTACAGCGGCTTCGAGGGCACCGACGAGAACGGCTCGGCGCTGGCGGAGTGGCTGCGCGCCCGCGACGTCACCGAGGTCGACGTCGTCGGCATCGCGACCGACCACTGCGTGCGGGCCACCGCGCTGGACGCGGCGCGCGAGGGCTTCCGCACCCATGTGCTGCTGGACCTCACCGCGGGCGTCGCCGAGGCGACGACGGACCGTGCTCTGGAGGAGCTGCGGGACGCGGGCGTGGAGCTGTCGGGGAAGCCGGTGGTGTGACGGGGGCTTCCCCCGCCCACGGCGCCGCGGCGCCCCGGCGCTGCCGCGGGGCCGTTACGCTCCGCCCGCCGGCCGCAGCAGGGCGCGTATGGGGTGCCAGAGCTCCTGGGTCAGGGGGTCGTGGGTGCGCCAGAGCAGGCCGTCGGGGTGGTGCAGGACCGCCGTGATCTCGTCCGGCGTCGGCGGCTCCGCGTTACCGCGCAGGTACACCGCGCGCAGCCCCAGATTCCGCAGCCGCGTCAGTGCGCGCGCACGGTTCGCCGCGTGCACCAGGATCCGCACCGTGCGTCCGTCGCCTGCCGGGTCGGGCAGGCCGATCGCGACCACGACACTGCCTCCTGGCAGCTTGCAGAAACCTCCGCCGGGCATGCCGCATCACTCCCCCGTGAGCTCGCTGTCAATAAGAACTTCGTCAGACGCACCTAAACACGATCGGCCGCCGCCCGCTAGAGGGCGACGGCCGATCATGCTTTGACCTGCGACGATGCTGCTTACTTCGTCGAGGGGCCGACCTTCACCGTGATCGTCTGGCCGTTCTTCGGCTCGTTGACGATTGCTATACGAGTGTTGGTGTCAGCAACCTTGACACCGGCGGTCGGGTTCTCCTCGAACCAGTAGACGCCCTTGCGGTCGTCGAAGACCGAGTTGCCCTTGTGGGAAGCGATCCGCTGCGCGACGTCCGCCTTGTGCAGCGTGAGCGCATCCGACCGGAAGGTGCTGAAGGTCGAGTCGAACGCCTGGATGCGGTTGCGCATCAGCGTGCCGTCGGCCCACTTCAGCGCCTTCGCGTTGGCGTCGATCGGAAGGATCAGACCCTGGCCCGGGTGGGCGCTGGTGTTGTTGTCCTTCTGGGAGGTGTCCCACTGCCAGATGAGCAGGCCGTTCTGGTACGGGTAGTGCTCGACCCAGCTGTCCTTCGGCGCCTTGAAGCCGAAGTTGTACGGCCCGACCTTGAGGGTCTGGTCGTACGAGACGTACTGGCGGTTCTCGGCCAGGTAGTACTGCTCGTACTCGTTGGTGAAGGACTCACCGATACGGGAGAAGCCCTTCGCGGTCCAGCCGTTGTCGTCACCCTCGGCGTTGTCCGAGAACACGGGGGCGCCATCGGCGTTGACGGTGATCGCGTCGGCCGTGAAGCCCTTGCCGCCCGCGCCGCCGTCGGTCTGGTAGCGGAAGCGGACGTCGACCTTCTTGCCGGCGTACGCGTCCAGCGAGTAGACGAGCTTCTTGTTCCCCTCCGAGGGACCGGTCAGCGCCGGGGCGTCGCTCGCGTCGCGGGGGATCGCCTTGCCGTCGGCCGTGCCGTCGACGGCGGTCCAGGTGGCGCCGCCGTCCGCCGACACCTCGGTGTAGAGGAAGTCGTAGTCGGCCTCGATGTCCCACCAGCCCGAGAGCTCCAGGGACGCCTTGGACTTGCCGGTGAGGTCCACGGAGCGGGTGAGGGTGTTCTTGAGGTCGTCACCCATGTCGCTCCACCACTGCTTGGAGCCCTCGGCGGGCTTCACGATGGTGGTGGTGACCTTCTTCTTCGGCAGCTCGACGACGAGGGCCTGCGGGTTCTTGGTGTTGTACTCGGCCACACCCAGCTTGTGGGTGGACTTCGTCCCCGCCTTGGCCTTGGTGTAGTTGAGCCAGCCGAGCTGCAGCTTGTCCCAGGCGTTCATGTCGCCCGGCAGGTCGCCGATGGAGTCCTTGCCGGTGCCGAGCCAGGAGCCCGACGACATCAGGGACCAGAAGCCGGTGGAGTTCTCGCCGCCGCCGGACGTGTCGTACAGGTCCGGCAGGCCCAGGTCGTGGCCGTACTCGTGGGCGAAGACACCGAGGCCGCCGTTCTCCGGCTGCATGGTGTAGTCGCCGACCCAGATGCCGGTGGTGCCGACCTGGGCGCCGCCGGCCTTGTTGTTCGCCGGGCCGGTCTTGCCGGCGTCGGTGCCGTACGCGTACCAGCGGTGGGCCCACAGGGCGTTCGGGCCCTCGGCGCCGCCGCCCGCGGACTCGTCCTCACCGGCGTGGACGATCTGGAAGTGGTCGATGTAGCCGTCGGCCTCGTTGAAGTTGCCGTCGGCGTCGAAGTCGTAGCGGTCCCACTGGTCGTACTGGGACAGCTCCGCCTTGATCTGCGCGTCGGTCTTGCCCTTGGCCTTCTGGTCGGCCGCCCAGGCGGTGACGCCGTCACGGACCGTGTCCCAGACGTTGCTGCAGTTGGACTGGCCGCAGTAGTTGGAGCCGTAGCGGGCTTCGTTCCAGTCGACCTTGACCCAGTCGGAGACCGTGCCCTCGACCGAGTAGCGGCCGGAGGAGGTGCGCTCGTAGTAGGTCTTCAGCGAGTGCTTGGGGTTCCCCTTCTTGTCCTTGCCCTCGCCGAAGTACAGGTCCTGGAAGTGCTGCTGGTTGTAGTCCTTCTGCCAGGCCGTGGAGTTGTCGACCTTGCGGTCCGGCTCCGCGATCTTGTTGTGCAGCGGACCGGGGGTGCCGCCGTACTTCTTGACGGGCGGCTTGGGGCCGTCGCCGTCGGGGTCGACCATCGTCGTGTCGTCGACCTTGTCGCCGAACTCCACCAGGATCGTGAAGATCTTGTCGGTCTTCTCCCGGCCCAGCTCGACGTACTTCTTGTTGTCCAGCTTCACCACGTTGGACCCGCCGCGCTTCTGCACGGTCGCGTCCCCGGATATGACCTGCTCCAGCGCCGCCTGGCGCTGCTGCTCCTGCTGCTTGCTGAACGGACCCTCGAGGTCGTGGTCCACATGGCCCTTCTCGGCCTTGTGGTGGTCCGCGCCGGGCGCCGGATCATGGCGCTCGACACTGACCGGGCCCGAGGGCTTGTTGTCGGCCTGGGCCGTGGTGAGGGCCGCGGCCGTCGCGCCGGTCGTGGCCAGGGCCACGATCACCGCGGACGCTCTGATCGCCCGTCGTCTGTTGGTCACTTGAAGGTGTCCTCCCCCGCGCACCGGCGTTCCGCGGACCAAAGGATGTGGGGTGATCCGCGCGCGGCAGCGCGTCACAAGTGACGACATTCGACCGGAGTTGGCGGAGAAAAGACAGACCTTGACTTGAACACAGCAACTGCACTATGCAGTAGTGCAGTTCCGGATATCGGACGCGGCACTCACGCGCGGCCCGGGAGGTCACAGGCGCCTCGGGCGAGCCTCCCAGGACCCCCGCCGGCCGGTCAACAGGCGCACCGGCCGGACCGGTTGGCGAGACGAGTGACTCCATGCGCCCCCAGTGCACCGGTACCGTGGGTTAGGTCACGCTTACTACCGGTTCCTCTCGGGCATCCACCGTCGTAAGGTCGCCGGAGAGTGCGACCCGTTGCGACACACCACCGACATCGATGCTCCGAGGGACGGAAACCGTCATGCCGCGTCCGACTGCCGCACAGCTCGCCTACGGTTCGGCCACCGTCGTCATCTCGACCGTCGCCATGCTTCTCCTCTCCCGCACGACGACGGGCATCGGCGTCGCGGTCATCGGGGTCGCCGCGCTCGCCCTGGGCCTGCTCGTCGCCGTGACCGTGCCCGTGCCCGCGAAGGCCGGGACGAGGGCGAGGGCGGCACGCACGGTCCAGGTGAACCGTACGGCCGCCCTCGCGGATCACGCCCTGCCCGGGGACACCCCCGCCAAATCCTCCGCCCGGCTGCCGGTCGCCCACGCGGGCGCCGAGGCCCGCGTCGGCCACCACTCACTGCGCCGCTGACACCACCACCGTCTTGGCCGCCTTGTCGTGCAGACCCTGCTTGTACGGCTTGTCCACCAGGATCATGATCGCCAGGATCAGCGGCCACAGGCACGGGCAGCAGATCAGCTGCGGCAGCCAGAGCACGCAGGCCCTCATGAGGGAAGCGCCGGTGTCCGGCGTGCTGCCGTCGTTGAGCATCGCCACGCGCATCTTCATCAGCTTCTTGCCGATGGTCCGGCCGGAGCTGCGCACCATCAGGGTGTCGTACCCGACGAAGGCCACGATCGAGATGAGCTGGAACACCCACTGAACGCCGCTGTTCGCACCCGTGAGGAATTCGTCGAAGTCACCGCCTCTGGTCCCCACCCGGTCGTAGATCCCGAACGGGATACCGATGAGCGCGAGCGGGATGGTGACGATCAGCCAGTCGATGAAGCGCGCGAGGAACCGCTTGGGGGTGTCCGCGAGGGGCGGCATCCCGTGGAGCGGATCGCTTCCCCCGTACGGATCGCCACCGTAGGCGTGCGCATCGTACGGCGGAGGCGGGGCACCGCCGCCGTACGGTGAGCCGTAGGGGGAGCCGGCCCCGGGCGGTGGCGCGCCGTACGGGCCCTCACCCGGCGGAGGCCCGCCGGGCGGTGGCTGCGCGCCCGGCGGTGGACCACCCGGCGGCATGGGCTCCTGAGGCCCCTGGGGCTCCTGGGGCCGCTTGCGGAACGGGTCGTCCTCGGGCGGCGGCGGTCCGGGCGGCTGATCGTTGCTCATGGGGGCCAGTGCACCCCGCCGGACCGGGCCCCGCAACGGCTCGCATGCCGTTCGGGGGACGACGGGACCCTCAGGGCCGACGGGACCTGAAGGACGGCGCGGACCGAGCGGACCGGCCGCCGGGAACCGGCGGGCCGGACGTCAGCCGGTGACGAACGTGTGCGCCACCTTGTCGTGCCAGCACTGCCGCCAAGGGCGGTCGAAGACGCACCACAGCACGTTCACGACGCCGATGAGCAGCACGCCGAGTACCCCGTGCACCAGCCAGCGGCGCAGCGCGCCACCGAACGACGGGGGCGCGTGCGATTCGATGTCCCGCACCTCCAGGCCCAGCAACTTCTTGCCGAGCGTACGGCCCCACTTGGCGGTCGGCAGTGCCTCGTAGAGCGTGCCGAGGACCAGGAGCGCGGCGAGGGCGATGCCGAACTGGGTGGCGGTCGTAGCGTCGAGGAGCCAGACGGTGACCGTCTCGCCGGACATCTTCGCCGCCTGGATCTTGCCGTCGATGTGCGTCAGTGCCTTGGAGACGAACGGGAAGGACACGGCGCCGACGAGGGCGCCCAGAACGACGGTGTCGATCAGCCGTGCCACGAGGCGCTTGCCGAGACCGGCCGGGCGGGCCGAGGCCTGCGCACGGGCGGCCAGCAGGAACGGGTCGTCGACCGGTGGCTTCCACGGAACGACCGGCGGCTCCTCGGCCTGCGCCTGCGCCAGCTGGTGCACCTGCTGGGCCCAGGACGCGGCCCCGCCGCCGACTCCGGCGGACAGGGGCTGCTGCCCGGCAGGCTGCTGCGTCTGCTGGTGCTGTTGCTCGTGCTGCGGCTGCTGCTGTTGTTGCTGTGCGGGGACCTGCGGCTGCGGTGCCTGCTGCGGCTGAGCCGTGGGCTGTGCCTGCTGCCCGCCAGGCTGCTGCGTCTGCGGGCGCGGCGTCATCGTACGGATCGTCATGGTGCCCTCGGCGGGCGGCGTAGCGCGCTGGGGGCGGACCGTGTCGCCGCCTTCGGAGCCGGTCCGCGGGGGCGCCTGCTCGTCCGCGGCTCCGCCGACGCTGCGGACACCGGGCAGGGCGCCACCGGTCGGGTCGCCGACACCGGCCGCCGGCCGTCCGGGCTCGCGGTCGAACCGGACGCCGGAAGGCGCCGCGCCCTCGGCCGCGCCGGCCGTGCGCGGGTCCCGCACCGCGGCGGCGGGCCGGTCCCAGGCCTGGCCGGGGACGGGGGCCGAGGCGTCCGCGCCGGTGCCCGGCGAGCCGCCCCCATAGGGGTCCTGGTCGGCCGAGCCCCAGGAGACACGGCGGTCGCGGTCGCCGCCGAAGCCGGTCTGGCGGGAGGCGTCGGCCTGCCAGGCGGTGGAAGGCTCGGGGCGGGCCCCGGCGGCCGGGTCCGGATCCTCGTCCAGGAAGACGGGGCCGGTCTCCTCGACCGAGGGGACGGCAGGGGCGGGCGGTGTGGCGGCCGGGGCCGCGGTCGCGGTGGCCGAGGGCGGTGACGACGGCATCGCCTCACCGTCCTTGGGCGCCGGACGGCTCGTACCCGGCACCCAGGCGGTTCCGTTCCAGTACCGGACGTATCCGGGGATGGACGGGTCGGGGTAGTAGCCGGGCGTGGGGCTGCCGTCGCCGGTTGCCGGGGTTGGGGCGCTCATCACCGTGGTCCCGTATCTCCTGGAGGGCATCGAGGTTGTCGAGGGCATCGACTGAAGGGTCCACATCTATCAGACCCTCGCACCGCCCTGGGCCCGTCCCGCCCTAAGGACCACTTTCCGGTACCGCTGTGCCCCACCACCACGGCCGTGTGCCGAGTCACTGAGAAGTTGTTGCCCGAAGTCGCGTAATGGACTGCGGGGATGGCGCTCTCTCCCTGCGTGGCCCGCTCCGGGGCCTCGTACCAGGAAAGGAAGTCGCACTCTCATGCACACCGTGGTGGAACGCGAGCTGGAGCTCAAGCTGGTCCTGTCGCCGGAGCGGAGCATCCCTGTGCCCGCGAGGCTCGGCTATCGCACGGAGGACCCGTACGCCGTGCACATCACCTTTCACATCGGTTCCGAGCATCCCGTGCACTGGACCTTCGCCCGCGAGCTTCTGGTCGAGGGGGTCTTCCGGCCGTGCGGGCACGGAGATGTCCGTATCTGGCCGACCAAGGTGGACCGGCGCAGCGTCATTCTGATAGCGCTGTCGTCGCCGGACGGCGAAGCCCTGCTGGAGGCGCCCTCCGCGCAGGTGTCCGCGTGGCTGGAGCGGACACTGCGGGTCGTGCCCCCGGGGTCCGAGCGGGAGCACCTCGGGATCGACGAGGAACTGGCCGAACTCCTCGCGCCGACGCCGGCGGACGATCTGTATCTGAGCGACCGGTGGCTCACGGACGATTCGACGGACGGTGAGGCGTAGGCGGGCGGGCCGGTGACCGGGTGGTCACACGTAGGTATGGGTGATGAACTCGATGGAGTGGCCGTCGGGGTCGTCGATGTAGACCCCGCGGCCGCCGAAGAGATGATTGATCCGCTGCGGCTCGGCGTGCATCGGGTCGGCCCAGTACGCGAGCTCCCGCTCCTTTATCCGGCCGAAGATCTCGTCGAACTCCTCCTCGGAGACGAGGAACGCCAGATGCTGGGAGACGATGTCCGAGTCCGTCTGCCCGTCGAGATAGTCCAGCGTGACCCCGTTGGCGAGCGGGACGCCGGCGAACGGGCCGAACGGCGTCGGATCCGGCGCGCCGATCAGCTCGGTGAGGAAGCGGGCCGAGGCGAAGCGGTCGCTGCTGTGGACGATGGTGTGGTCAAGACGTGCGGGCACGGCTCCTCCTTCTTCATCGTGTGCTTTCACGCTATGCGGGGAGCCGTGTCCGTACCATCCGGCTTTGGTCCTGGTCCCGGAGACCTAGAACAGTTTGCCCGGGTTGAGGATGCCGAGCGGGTCGAAGGTCTGCTTAATGCCGCGCTGCAACTCGATGCCCACCGGCCCGAGTTCGCGGGCGAGCCATTCTTTCTTCAGTACGCCCACGCCGTGTTCGCCGGTGATCGTGCCGCCGAGCTCCAGGCCGAGAGCCATGATCTCGTCGAACGACTCGCGGGCACGCCGGGATTCGTCGGGGTCGGCGTGGTCGAAGCAGACGACGGGGTGGGTGTTGCCGTCGCCCGCGTGCGCGCAGACACCGATGGTGAGGTCGTACTTCTCCGCGATGGCCGCGGTGCCGTCGAGCATCGCGCCCAGCCTGGACCGCGGAACGCAGACGTCGTCGATCATCGTCGCGGTCTTCACGGCCTCCAGGGCGGTGAGCGAGAGCCGGCGCGCCTGGAGCAGCATCTCGGACTCGGCGGCGTCCTCGGCCGGGACGACCTGGGTGGCTCCCGCCGCCGTGCACAGCTCGCCGACGGCGGCCAGGTCGGGGCCCGGGTCGGGGGTGTCGAAGGCGGCCAGCAGCAGCGCCTCGGTGGTGTCCGGGAGGCCCATCTGCGCCATCTTGTTGACGGCCCTGATGGTCGTACGGTCCATGATCTCCAGGAGCGAGGGCGTGTGGCCGCGCTCCATGATCGCGCAGACGGCTTCGCAGGCGGTGGCGGCAGAGGGGAACTCGGCGGCGAGGACGAGCTGCTGCGGGGGCTTGGGCCGGAGCGCGAGGACCGCTTTGACAACGATGCCGAGGCTGCCTTCCGAGCCGACGAAGAGACGGGTGAGGTCGTAGCCGGCGACGCCCTTGGCCGTGCGGCGGCCGGTGCTGAGAAGCCTGCCGTCGGCCAGGACGACCTCGAGACCGAGGACGTACTCGGCGGTGACGCCGTACTTGACGCAGCACAGCCCGCCGGAGGCGGTGCCGATGTTGCCGCCGATGGTGCACATCTCCCAGCTGGACGGGTCCGGCGGGTAGTACAGACCGTGCTCGCCCACGGCGCGTGACAGCACGGCGTTGATGACGCCGGGCTCGACGACCGCGATCCGGTCCACCGGGCTGATCTCCAGGATGCGGTCCATCTTGGTCAGCGAGAGGACGATGCAGCCGTCCGAGGCGTTGGCGGCCCCCGACAGCCCGGTGCGGGCGCCCTGGGGCACGACGGGGAGGCGCAGTGCGGTCGCGGTCCGCATGACGTGCTGGACCTGCTCGACCGTGCGCGGCAGTACGACGACGGCGGGAATGCCCGCATCACAGAAGCTCGCCATGTCGTTGGCGTAGGAGGCCGTGACGTCGGGATCGGTGATCAGGGCTTCGGCCGGCAGGCCCTCGCGGAGCCGTGAGAGGAGATCGTCCATGATCCCAGATTCGCACCGGGGGCCATCGGTGTGAACCCGTCTGCGATCCGCGTCGCTCCGCCGGGTGTGCTCTTCGTATGGATCGACGATTGGCGCACAGTGATCGCCATGACGCCGCGATACGCGCCCAATGTCAGAAATGCCGCGATTGCCTCGGTGGTCGCCGGGGCGCTGGCCGCCGCGATCGTTCTCTTCGGCCCGGCCACGGACGACGGTCCGCCGCCGCCCTCACCGGGCCCCGAGGCCCGGGCCATGCTCGCGGGGGGACCGGGGGCGCCGCTGTCGCCGATCGAGCTGTCGGCACTGATCAAGGGCCAGGAGAGGCGGCTGCAACGGTACCCGGACGACCATGTCTCCTGGGCGGTGCTCGGCTCGGCGTACGTGGCGCAGGCGTCGATGATCGGTGACCGTTCCGACTACCGGAGGGCGGAGAAGGCCCTGAAGCGGTCGCTGGGGACACTGCCGGGCGAGAAGGGCAACGCCGACGCGCAGCTGGGGATGGCGGCGCTGGCCAACGCGCGGCGGGACTTCGCGACGGCCAAGCGGTGGGGCGAGAGCGTCAAGGCCCGGTCGCCCGAGCAGTGGACGGCGTATCCGGTGCTGATCGACGCGTACAGCGGGCTCGGCTCGTACAGTGCGGCCGCGAAGGCCCTGCTGACACTGGAGAAGCTGCGGCCGCGCACCGTCCAGACCCTGCTGCGGGCCGCGCAGGTGCACCGCGACCGCGGCCGGCTCGACGACGCCGAGGCGATGACGGACGAGGCGACGGCCCTCGCACACGGCAGGGCGGAGAAGGCTGCCGCCCTGCACCGGCTGGGCGAGCTGGCGTGGGACCGGGGCGAGCCGGCCGCCGCGGTGGCGAACTTCGACGCGGCGCTGCAGCTGGAGCCCGGCCACCATCCCTCGCTCGCCGGGCGGGCGCGGGCGCTGGCGGCGCTGGGGCGTACGGACGACGCGTTCCGCGACTACCGGGCGGCGATCGAACGGGCGCCGCTGCCGCAGTACGCGCTGGAGGCGGGCGAGCTGTACCAGTCGCTGGGGCTCACCGGGGAGTCACGAGCGCACTTCGAGAAGCTGCGCAGGCTGGTGGCCAAAGCCCGGAAGCTGGGGGTGAGCGAGGAGCTGACGCTCGCCCGGTACGAGGCGGACCACGGCCTGGCCAAGGCGGCGGTGCAGCGCCTCGCCCAGGAGTGGAAGCGCGGGCACCGCAGCGTGTACGTGGCGGACGCGCTCGGGTGGGCGCTGTTCCGGGCGGGACGGGCCGAGGAGGGGCTGAAGTACGTGAAGCGGGCCACGGCGTTGGGGCTGCGGAACGCGCTGTTCACCTACCACCAGGGCGAGATCGAGCGCTCGCTCGGCAAGGACGGCCCGGCCCGCCGGCATCTGCGGGAGGCGCTGCGCCTCAACCCGTACTTCTCGCCGCTGCTCGTGGCCCCTGCGAAGCGTGCCGTCTCGGCCCTCGGCGATCCGCCGCCGGGCGGCCCGGTGGACGTCGAGGGCGAACCCTGGACGGACGAGCCGCTTCCGGAGGAGGACGAGGAGGCGACGGAGGAGGAAGGCGGCGAGGAGCCGTCGGAAGGACCGTCGCGAGAGGCGAGCGGGGCAGCGGACGAGGAGGACGAGCCGTCCAGCGCTTCGGGCTCCCCGTCCCCGTCGTCCTCGTCGGCCGTGCCCTCGTCCTCGTCCTCGTCACGGTCCCGGTCGGGTGGCTGACGCGCCGCCCCGCCTCCTCACAGCACGGCCGTCCCGATGAGCGCGTCGCGCCGGACCAGCCCCGCGAGGGCCGCCTCGTCGAGATGTTCCGTTCCGGCGGGCCGCATGGGGAGCACCAGGTAGCGGGTTTCCGAGGTGGAGTCCCAGACCGTGATGCGGGTGGTGTCCGGGAGGCGGACGCCGAACTCCTCCAGGACCGCGCGTGGTTCGCGCACGACGCGGGAGCGGTAGGCCTCGCTCTTGTACCAGCTGGGGGACGGGCCCAGCAGCCGTACGGGATAGCAGGAGCAGAGCGTGCAGACGACGACGTTGTGCGTCTCGGGGGTGTTCTCGACGACGCGCAGCCGCTGCGGCTGGACGCCGCCGGCGGAGTAGCCGAGTTCGGCGACGGCGGAGGTGCCGTCGGCGAGGAGCCTGGCCCGGAAGTCCGGGTCGGTCCAGGCCCGGGCGACGACCTTCGCGCCGTTCGCCGGCGACGCGCTCGTCAGGAACGCGTCGAGGGCCTCGTCGAGTGCGGCGCCCGCGACGATGCCGCGGTCCTCCAGGAGGGTTTCGAGACGCCGTACCCGTCGGGAGATCTCGGCGTCGGTGTGCCGGCCGGTCATGACTGGTCGTCCTCCAGATAGCTCTCGAACAGGTCGAGGACCACGTGGTGGTCGCCCTCGCCCCACAGCTCACCGGCCGCGAAACTCACCGCGTAGACCTGCTCCAGCGGGGCGTCGCCGCGCCCCTGTGCGTTCCGGTCGGCCAGGAGCGAGCGGGCCTCGGGTTCAACGACGGTGCCGCGCTTGCCCCGGGCGTACCGCGGCAGCCGGGTGTGGTGCGGCGGATCGTGGTGCACGGTGCGGACCCGTGCCCCGGCCCGGAAGCGGTCAGTCATCGAGCTCGCCCGCCTCGATCACGCCCTTGCGCTCCAGGAGCGTACGGATCGCGAAGAACCAGCGTTCGTAGTAGGACGCCGCAAGGTATTCGGCCGGCGCCATGGACTCGATCGCGTCGCGGAACTCGTCGAGGTTGTAGACCTTGCCCGCGATCAGCGTGCAGTTGAGCGCGAAGACCCGGGCCTCCCAGTCGGCATGGAAGGGCTCGCTCTCGTCCGCGGTGTCGATGGGCCCGAAGCCCTGCATTCCGCCGACGTCGTTGATCCTGGCCATACGACGACGATATCCCCGTACGGCAACGCCGCGCGGCCCCACGGTCAGGGCCGTGGGGCCGCGGGCGGACCGGGCCGGAGCCGGTGCGGTGTACGGGTTTCAAACGGTGCCGCTTACAGGTTTCCGCGCTTCTCCTGCTCGCGCTCGATCGCCTCGAAGAGCGCCTTGAAGTTGCCCTTGCCGAAGCCCATCGACCCGTGCCGCTCGATGATCTCGAAGAAGACGGTCGGACGGTCCTGGACCGGCTTGGTGAAGATCTGCAGCAGGTAGCCGTCCTCGTCGCGGTCCGCGAGGATCTTCAGCTCGCGCAGGGTCTCGATCGGCACACGCGTGTCGCCGACCCACTCGCCGAGCGTGTCGTAGTACGAGTCCGGCGTGTCCAGGAAGCGCACCCCGGCCGCGCGCATGGTGCGCACGGTGGCGACGATGTCGTTCGTGGCGAGCGCGATGTGCTGGACGCCGGCGCCGCCGTAGAACTCCAGGTACTCGTCGATCTGCGACTTCTTCTTCGCGATCGCCGGCTCGTTGATCGGGAACTTCACCTTCAGCGTGCCGTCGGCGACGACCTTCGACATCAGCGCCGAGTACTCGGTCGCGATGTCGTCGCCGACGAACTCCTTCATGTTGGTGAAGCCCATGACCTTGTTGTAGAAGGCCACCCACTCGTTCATCCGGCCGAGCTCGACATTGCCGACGCAGTGGTCGATGGCCTGGAAGGTGCGCTTGGCCGGGGGCTCGACGATCGGGTCGGCGGCGGCGAAGCCGGGCAGGTACGGGCCGTCGTATCCGGACCGGTCCACGAGGGTGTGGCGGGTCTTGCCGTACGTGGCGATGGCGGCGAGGACGACGGTGCCGTGCTCGTCCTTGACCTCGTACGGCTCCTCGACCCCGCGGGCGCCGTGCTCGGTCGCGTAGGCGTAGGCGGCGCGGGCGTCCGGCACCTCGATGGCCAGGTCGACGACGCCGTCGCCGTGCTCGGCGACGTGCTCGGCCAGGAAGCGGCCCCGGTCGGTGGCCTGCTTGATGACGGAGGTGAACACGAAGCGGGCGGCGCCGTTGGTGAGGACGTACGAGGCGGTCTCACGGCTGCCGGTCTCGGGGCCCGCGTAGGCGACGAGCTTCATGCCGAAGGCCGTGGAGTAGTAGTGCGCGGCCTGCTTGGCATTGCCGACGGCGAAGACGACCGCGTCCATTCCCTTCACCGGGAAGGGGTCGGCCTGCCGGGCGGTGTCGGGGGTGTGTCCCAGGGTCTCTGTCATGGCGGCAGACTCCCGCCGATCCACAAGCTGCGCAATAGTTCGTGTATCGGCTGGGCAATGTGCTCGGTCGCAGTCCGATTTGTTCGGGCGATCTGTACAGGATGACCACTCGGGAGGCTGCTGTGGCGATCGATCATCTGGACGGCAGGCTCATCGTGCTGCTCGCACGGGAGCCGAGGATCGGGGTGCTGGAGGCCTCCCGCAGGCTCGGGGTGGCGCGCGGCACCGTCCAGGCGCGGCTGGACCGGCTTCAGTCGAACGGAGTCATCCGCGGATTCGGGCCCGACGTCGACCCGTCGGCCCTCGGCTATCCCGTCACCGCGTTCGCGACGCTGGAGATCAAGCAGGGTCAAGGCGCCGACGTACGGGCCCACTTGGCCGGCGTCCCCGAGGTGCTGGAACTGCACACGACGACGGGTCACGGCGACATGCTCTGCCGGCTCGTCGCCCGCTCCAACGCCGACCTTCAGCGGGTGATCGACCGGGTTGTCGGTTTTGATGGCATCGTGCGGGCGTCGACGGCGATCGTGATGGAGAACCCCGTGCCCCTGCGGATCATCCCGCTGGTGGAACAGGCCGCGCAGGACGCCGGCTGACGCGAGCAGGGACCGAGGTGACGGCGGATGAGCTTCTGGGAGTACCTGGTCACGGCCCACCAGCAGCTTCTCACCGACACCTACCAGCATGCCAGCGTCGTCTTCCAGTGCATGGTGATCGCCACCGTGCTGGGCGTCCTGATCGGCCTGGTCACCTACCACAGCGGCTGGGGCGGGAATCTCGCCATGACCACGACGGCGATGATCCTCACCATCCCCTCGCTCGCCCTGATCGGTCTGCTGATCCCGGTGGTGGGCCTGGGCGTGCCGCCGACCGTGATCACGCTGACGCTGTACGGGCTGCTGCCCATCGTCCGTAACTCGATCGTCGGGCTGCGGGGCGTGGACCCGTCGCTGGTGGACGCGGCCAAGGGCATCGGGATGTCCCCCATCGCCCGGCTGCTGCGGATCGAGCTGCCGCTCGCGTGGCCGCCCATCCTCACCGGCATCAGGGTCTCCACCCAGATGCTGATGGGCATCGCCGCGATCGCCGCGTACGCCTCGGGGCCGGGGCTCGGCAACGAGATCTTCCGCGGGATCGCCTCGCTGGGCAGCGCCAACGCGCTGAACCAGGTGCTCGCGGGCACGCTCGGCATCGTCATCCTCGCCCTGCTCTTCGACGCCGCGTACGTCGGGCTCGGCAGGCTCACCATTGCGAGGGGGATCCGTGCCTGAGTCCTCCGGAGCCGCGATCGAGCTGCACGAGCTGACCAAGCGCTACCCGGGCAACCCCAACCCGGCCGTCGACAACGTCTCGATGGAGATCAAGGCCGGTGAGACGGTCATCTTCGTCGGGCCCTCCGGCTGCGGGAAGTCCACCACGCTGAAGATGATCAACCGGCTGATCGAGCCGACGTCCGGACGGATCAGGATCGGCGACGAGGACGTCACCGACATGGACCCGGTGAAGCTGCGCCGCAACATCGGGTACGCGATCCAGGCCTCGGGCCTCTTCCCGCACATGACGGTCGCGGAGAACATCGCCCTCGTACCGAAGATGGCCGGCTGGTCGAAGCCGAGGGTGCGGGAGCGGGTCGAGGAGATGCTCGATCTGGTGGGGCTCGATCCGCGCGAGTTCCACGGGCGCTATCCGCGTCAGCTGTCGGGCGGGCAGCAGCAGCGGGTGGGCGTGGCACGGGCGCTCGCGGCCGATCCGCCCGTGCTGCTGATGGACGAGCCGTTCGGGGCCGTCGACCCGATCACCCGGGACCACCTCCAGGACGAGCTGATCCGGCTGCAGCACGAACTGCACAAGACCATCGTGTTCGTCACCCACGACTTCGACGAGGCGATCAAGCTCGGCGACCGGATCGCGGTGCTGCGGGAACGCTCGCACATCGCCCAGTTCGACACCCCGGAGGCGATCCTCACCAACCCGGCCGACGACTTCGTCTCCGGGTTCGTGGGCGCGGGAGCCGCGCTGAAACGGCTCAATCTGACCCGGGTACGGGACGTCGAGGTGGCGGACTTCCCGACGGTCGGCGTGGACGACCCGCTCCAGTCGATCTTCAACAAGCTGCGGCTGAGCACCCACAACGAGCTGCTGATGCTGGACCGGCGCGGCAGGCCGTACAAATGGCTGCGGCGCGGCGACCTGATGCGGGCCAAGGGTTCACTGGCGCGCGCGGGCCAGCTGGTGCACGACACCGTCACCCGGGACGCGACGCTGCACGACGCGCTGGAGGCGGTCCTCATCGACAGCGGCGGGCGGGTCGCCGTGACGGGCCGGCGCGGCGAGTACATCGGCGTCGTCGACATGGAGACGCTGATGAACTCGGTGCACGAGATGCTGGAGGCGGACCGGCTGGCCGCCATCGAGCACCAGCACCAGCTGGAGGAGCTGCGCCACCACAGGACCGAGCAGGAGCTGGAGGGTGGTGGGTGAGTACGTGAACACCGCGTCCCCCGAGCGCCCTCCCGGAGAGCACGACGTCAAGGGCCATGCCTTCCGCGACGAGGAGGAGGAACCGGCACCACCGCCGCGGGTGCCCGGCCGCCGGATCACCTGGCGCAAGCTGGTGGTGAGGCCGGCCGTCCTCGTCCTCGTGCTGCTGGCCACGTATCTGTGGATCAGCAACGTCCAGCTCGACACGATCGCCCAGAACTCCCTGGCCGGCGGCAACGTGCCGCTGCGCACCTGGCAGAGCGTCAAGCTCACCGCGATCTCCACCTTCTGGGTGCTGATCATCGCCATTCCCCTGGGCATCGCGCTGACCCGGCCCGGGATCTCCCGGGCCGCACCGCTGTTCACCGCGCTCGCCAACATCGGCCAGGCGACCCCGGCGATCGGGCTGCTCGCGCTGCTGGTGATCTGGCTGGGCATCGGCCCGTCCACCGCGATCATCGGCATGGTCGTCTACGCCGTGCTGCCGGTGCTCGCCAACACGGTGGCCGGCCTGAAGGCGATCGATCCCCAGCTGGTGGAGGCCTCACGCGGGATCGGCATGTCCGCGGCGGGGACGCTGACCAGGGTCGAGCTTCCGCTGGCCGTACCGCTGATCCTCGCGGGGGTGCGGACGGCGCTGGTGCTGAACGTGGGCACCTCGACGCTGGCCACCTTCGTCGGTGGCGGGGGCCTCGGCGACCTCATCACCTCGGGGATCCAGACCCAGCGGATGCCGGTGCTGATCCTCGGCTCGGTGCTGACGGTGGCCCTCGCCCTGCTGGTGGACTGGCTGGCCTCGCTGGTCGAGCTGGTGCTGACGCCACGCGGACTGGAGGCGGGCTAGATGCGCGGGCGCGGACGGTCGCTGCGGGCCGCGCTGGCCGGCTGCGCGCTGCTGCTCCTGGCCGCGCCGGCGGGACTCGCGGGCTGCGGGCTCAAGAGCGGTTCGCCGCTGGTGGACGACGTGAAGCCGGGATCGGTCGGCCAGGGTCAGCCGCTCAAGGGCGCCTCGCTGACGGTCACTTCGAAGAACTTCAGCGAGAACATCATCCTGGGCTCGATGATCGGGCTGATCTTCAAGGCGGCGGGCGCGGAGGTCCTGGACCGTACGAACCTGCCGGGGTCGATCAGCGCGCGCGAGGCGATCGTCAACGGCGACGCGGACGCGATGTACGACTACACGGGCACGGCCTGGATCACGTACCTGGGCCACCAGGAGCCCATCGTGGACCCGTACCAGCAGTGGCTGGCGGTACGGGACGCGGACCGCGGGCACGGCGTCGTCTGGCTGCCCGCCTCCACCCTCGACAACACCTACGCGCTGGCGATCAGCCAGAAGAACAACGCGAAGTACGGGCTGAAGACGCTGTCCGACGTGGCAGCCCTGTCGCACAAGGACCCGTCGGCGGTGACGCTCTGCGTGGAGAACGAGTTCGCCTCGCGCGAGGACGGACTGCCGGGCATGGAGAAGGCGTACGGCATGAACATCCCGGCCGCCAACATCCGGAAGATGGACGCCGGGATCATCTACACCCAGGTGTCGAAGTCGGATTCGTGCCTGCTCGGCGAGGTGTACACGACCGACGGCCGGATCAAGGCGATGAACCTGATCACCCTGGAGGACGACAAGCACTTCTTCCCCAACTACAACGCGGCTCCGGTGCTGCACCGAGCGACGTACGAGAAGTACCCCGACATCGCGAAGCTGCTGGACCCGCTCAGCAAGAAGCTCAACACCCAGGTCGCGCAGGACCTCAACGCGAAGGTGGACGTGGCGGGGCAGGATCCGCACACGGTGGCGAAGGAGTGGCTGATCCAGGAGGGGTTCATCAAGGAGGGCTGAGCGTGAGGGACACGTCCCCGGACCCGCGAGTCAGCACTGCGGGACCTGTCCGCCCTTCTCCAGCGCCCTGAGCGAGGACACCGCGTCCTTCAGCTCCGTGACCGGGATCAGCCGCAGCCCGTCCGGGAGTTCGGCCTCGGCGGCGTCGCACTCGGCCTTCGGGACCAGGAACACGGTCGCTCCGTCGCGGGCCGCGGCCTGGGTCTTCAGGGCCACGCCGCCGACCGCGCCCACCTTGCCCTCGGCGTCGATCGTTCCCGTACCGGCGACGGTGCGGCCGCCGGTGAGGTCGCCGCCCGCGCCGTCGCCGTCGAGCTTGTCCACGATGCCGAGCGAGAAGAGCAGCCCGGCACTGGGGCCGCCCACGTCGGCGAGGTTCAGGCCGACCTTCACGGTGTCCGGGTCCTTCTTCAGGTAGCCCAGGGCAGCCTGCACCGCGCTGTTCTGGGACTTCACCATCTCCGCGGTGTTGTGCTTCTCGATCTGCTCGTCGGACTGCCCCGAGGGGTAGACGACGTCGTGCGGGAGCACGGCGCGGTCGGCACGGATCCACGCGTCCAGGACGTCCCCGAAGTCGACGTCGACCGACGGCCCGGTCGCCACGATCGTCGTCATCCGCAGCTGCCCGTCGGTCTTCCGCACGGGCGCCCCGGAGATCGTGATCACCGGTTTCCCCTTGTCCGCCCCCAGCACATCGGTGGTCTGCCCGGGCTGGGCCACGGTGAACGGCAGCGGCGCGAGACCCGCGACCGCGAGCAGCGCGACGACCGGCACGGCGCAGACGGCGAGAGCCCAGGGGCGCGAGAGACGAGAGAGGCGTGAGAACACGGTGTCAATGTATCGGTCCGCCCGGGAGGCCAGGACCGGGGTCGAGCCCGGGGGGCACGGGCGGGGTCGAGCCCGGGGGGGGGCACGGGCGGGGATCACGGGAGGGGGCACGGGCGAGGGTCACGGCAGGGGGGCACGGGCGAGGGAGCCTTCGTGGGTCAGCGGAGGGCGTCCGCGACCTCGCGGGCCGCGTCGACGACGCGGGGGCCCACGCGTTCCGGCACGGAGTCGGCCAGCATGACGACACCGACACTGCCCTCTATGCCGGTCACGCCGATCAGCGGTGCGGCCGCACCGCTCGCGCCCGCCTCGAGCTCGCCGTGGGTGAGGGTGTACGCGGGCTCGGTCAGACCGCCCTGCCGGGCGGCGAGGATGGCCTTGCCCGCGGCGCCGCGGTCCAGCGGGTGTCGGAACCCGGCCCGGTACGCCACGTGGTAGTCCGTCCAGGTCGGCTCCACGACCGCGACCGCGAGCGCCTCCGCGCCGTCGACCAGCGTCAGATGGGCCGTCGCGCCGATGTCCTCGGCGAGCGAACGCAGCGCGGGCAGTGCCGCCTCCCGTACGAGCGGATGCACCTGCCGTCCGAGGCGGAGCACGCCGAGCCCGACCCTGGCCCGGCCACCCAGGTCACGACGGACCAGGGCGTGCTGCTCCAGGGTGGCGAGCAGACGATAGACGACGGTCCGGTTGACGCCGAGCCGGTTGGACAACTCGGTGACGGTGAGCCCGTGGTCGGTGTCGGCGAGCAGTTTGAGGACACGCAGTCCCCGGTCGAGCGTCTGGGAGGTCTCCGCGGTCACGACGCCCTCTCCTTCGAGGTGAGTGACGGCGACGCTCTCAGGAGGCCAGCGGCACCGGTCCCATCGGCGACGCACGGAGAGGCCGCCGGCAGGCCATGGCACACCGGCTGCGCTCCGCGGCGGCGCTGCCACGGGGCGTTTCATTGCGGTGGAATTTAGCGACCTGGTCCGCTCAGCGGAAGACCTCGTCCAGAATCCGGGCGTCGCGAGCACGGGACACCCACCATCGGGAGGTATGTCCGGACGATCGCCGATTCGGTCCGATACGCACCTCTTCAGCCTCTGCCGAAGCCGCTGCCGAAGCCTCTGGCGACGAGGTGCTCCGGGACCGGTCGGGTACGGCGGGAAGGCCGGTACGGAAGCACCGGTCGGTACGGCGAGAAAGCACCGGGGCGCGGGCGCCGCGGGCCGAGCGCGGGCGCTGTGAGCCGGACGCGGGCGGCGCGGGCTCAGGGCCTGGCGGACCGTCAGCTCATGCCGCGCCAGGCACTCAGCGCATGCGCGTGGCCCACTCCTGCACCTTCTTGATCCGCTCCCGGATCTGCCCCGCCGTCGCCTCCGCGCTCGGCGGCCCCCCGCAGACGCGCCGCAGCTCGGTGTGGATCACGCCGTGCGGCTTGCCGCTCTGATGGACGTACGCGCCGACCATCGTGTTCAGCTGCTTCCTCAGCTCCAGCAGCTCCTTGTGCGAGACCACCGGACGCCGCTCCGCCGGCAGCTCCAGCAGGTCCGCCTCCTCGTCCGGCTTCTTGCGGCTGTGCGCGATCTGACGCGCCTGCCGCTTCTGGAGGAGCATCTGCACCTGGTCCGGTTCCAGCAGCCCGGGGATGCCGAGGTAGTCCTGCTCCTCCTCGCTGCCCGGGTGCGCCTGCATACCGAACTCGGCGCCGTTGTACATCACCCGGTCGAAGACGGCGTCGGACTCCAGCGCCTCGAAGGGCAGCATGTCCTGCTCGCCGGTGTCCTCGTCCTCCTGCTTGTTCGCCTCGTCCATCTCCTTCTCGGACTCGGCGTAGGGGTCCTCCTCCCCCTCCTTCTTCGGCCGGTCGAGCACATGATCACGCTCGACCTCCATCTCGTTCGCGAAGCTGAGCAGCATCGGGATCGTCGGCAGGAACACGGACGCGGTCTCGCCGCGCCGCCTCGACCGTACGAAACGGCCCACCGCCTGGGCGAAGAAGAGCGGCGTCGAGATGGTCGTGGCGTACACGCCGACCGAGAGCCGCGGGACGTCGACGCCTTCGGACACCATCCGGACGGCGACCATCCAGCGGTCCTCGTTCTCGCTGAACTCGTCGATCCGCTTCGACGCGCCCGCGTCGTCGGACAGCACGACGGTCGCCTTCGTGCCGGTGATCTCCCGGATGAGCTTGGCGTACGAGCGCGCGGAGTCCTGGTCGGAGGCGATGACGAGACCGCCCGCGTCCGGAACGGCCTTCCTGACCTCGGTCAGCCGCTGGTCGGCGGCGCGCAGCACGTTCGGCATCCAGTCGCCGCGCGGGTCGAGCGCGGTCCGCCACGCCTGCGAGATCGCGTCCTTGGTCATCGGTTCGCCGAGCCGCGCGGCGATCTCGTCCCCGGCCTTGGTGCGCCAGCGCATGTTGCCGCTGTAGGACAGGAAGATCACGGGCCGGACGACGCCGTCGCCCAGCGCGTTCCCGTAGCCGTACGTGTAGTCGGCGGAGGACCGCCGGATGCCGTCGTTGCCCTCCTCGTACGTGACGAAGGGAATGGGGTTCGTGTCGGAGCGGAAGGGCGTACCGGTGAGCGCCAGCCGGCGCGTGGCCGGTTCGAACGCCTCCAGGCACGCCTCGCCCCACGACTTGGAGTCACCGGCGTGATGGATCTCGTCGAGGATGACGAGGGTCTTGCGCTGCTCGCTGCGGTTGCGGTGCAGCATCGGGCGTACGCCGACACCGGCGTACGTGACGGCGACGCCGTCGTACTCCTTGCTCAGCGGACCGGCGCTGTAGTCCGGATCCAGCTTGATGCCTATCCGCGCCGCCGCGGCAGCCCACTGCTTCTTCAGATGCTCGGTCGGCGCGACCACCGTGATCTGCTGCACGACATGGTGGTGCAGCAGCCAGGACGCGAGGGTCAGCGCGAACGTCGTCTTGCCGGCCCCGGGGGTCGCGACCGCGAGGAAGTCACGGGGCTGCTCCTGGATGTACTTCTCCATCGCGCCCTGCTGCCAGGCGCGCAGCTTGCCGGCCGTACCCCAAGGGGCCCGGCCGGGAAAGGCAGGTGAGAGGTGGTGGGAGGCGGTAGTAGTCACGGTCTCCGGTTCGAGGCAGGGGCTACGGCGTTACGTACGACAACCGGGCCACCCTACCGGTGCGACCGCTCCGGGACGGGCGTCATCGCGCCATGGCGGACGGGGTTGAGACCCGGCTCACAGCCCACGCCGTCCGGCTCACAGTGTGCGCAGCACCGCCCCGATCGTCGCCGGATCGGTCAGCTCGCCCGCGGCCACGGAGACGACCAGGTCGTACGCCCGGTCCTGGTCGATGCCTGCGGGATCGGAGCCGTTGAGGGCGAGGAAGACGGCGGTCGACAGCCAGGCCGTGCGCTTGTTGCCGTCGACGAACGGATGGTTCGCGGCGATGGCGTGCAGCAGCGCGCCGGCCTGCTCGTACAGGTCCGGGTACGCGGCGACTCCGTACATCCGCGAGCGCGGCCGGTGCACCGCGGACTCCAGCAGACCGCCCGCGCGCAGCTCCGGCGGATGACCGCCGAAGGCGATCCGGGCGATGCCGGTCACCTCGCTCACGGTGAGATGACGCGTCTGGGTGGTGGTCTGGTGGGTCATTCGCCGAGCCTCCTCAGCAGCCCCGCGTGCTGCTGCGCCAACCTCCCGGCCAGCGCCTCCAGCCGGTCGTTCTGCACCCGCAGATAGTGATGCACCGCATCGTGCGCGAGCTCCTCCGCGGCCCGGTCCTGTGCGTCCGCGAGATCGTGCAGCGCGTCGCGTTCGGCATCGGTGAGGATGATCGTGAGCTCATGCATGGCCCGATGCTAAGCGCGCCCCCGCGGCACCGCGCGGCGAATTCCACGCGATCCGCGTTACGCCGGACGGCGGGCGTGGAGGCGGGTCGCGACCCACGCGCCGAGCAGCGCCACGACCGCCATGGGCAGGAACACGGCGGCGAAGGCGGCCGGGTGCGCACCGTCCGCGCCCGCTGCCATGTGTGCGCCCGCCGCACCGCCGCCGAGCGCCGCGAAGGCCGCGCCGCCCACGGCCAGCAGGAGGACGTTCGACAAGCCGTCGGAGATCTGGAGGGCGGCGGAGTTGGCGCCCGCCGCCTCGGGGGCCGACAGCTTCAGCAGCAGCACGCTGGTCGACGAGATGACCAGGCCCATGCCGAAGCAGCCCCAGCCCCATGCGGCGGCGACGATCCACACCGGCACGGACGCGATCAGCACGCTCGGCGCGGCCGCGATCGCCGCCGCGACGAGCACCATCCCGGCGACCATCAGCCGCTCCCGGTACGGCTCCACGCGCGGCCGGGACTGGACGAACGACCCCAGCGCCCAGGTCGCCCCGCCCACCGCGAGCGACATTCCCGCGAGCGTCGGCGACAGCCCGCGCTGGGTGACCAGCATCAGCGGTACGAAGGACTCGGCCGCGATGAAGGATCCGGCGGCCACACCGCGCAGCAGGACCACCGACGGCAGCCCGCGCGCGGAACGGAGCGTCCCGGGCGGCAGCAGTCCGAGCGCGGCGGGCACCAGGAGCGCGGCGCCCGCCACGGCCGGGACCAGCGACAGCGGTCTGAGGTCCTGGCCCGCGTACTGCAGCAGGCCCGCGCCCAGTGAGATCCCGAGCGCCAGCCGGATCCTGCGCCGGTCGAACGCCGCGACCGGCGCCGCCGGGTCCGGCGGCCCGGCCGCCCGCTGCCGTATCGCGGGCAGCGCGAGCGCGAGCGGTACGACGACCAGGGCCGGGATACCGATGAACACCCAGCGCCAGCCGAGCTGTTCGGTGACCGTCCCGGAGGCGAGCGGCCCCACGACGGACGGGACCACCCAGCTCGCGGCGAACGCCGCCATGATCGTCGGCCGCAGCCGCTCCGAGTAGGCCCGGCCGACGACGACGTACAACGCGACGATCACCAGCCCGCCGCCCAGTCCCTGGACGGCCCGGCCGCCGATGAACTGCCACATCGAGGTGGCGGCCCCCGACAGCAGCAGCCCGGCCCCGAAGCAGGTGATCCCGGCGGTCAGCGGCCCGAGCGGCCCGCTGCGGTCGGCCCACTGCCCCGACAGCACCATCCCGAACAGGCTGGTGGTGAAGTACGCGGAGAAGGCGAACGCGTACAGCGGCACCCCGTCCAGCTCCCGCGCGGCCACGGGCATCGCCGTCCCGACGGCGGTCGCCTCGAACGCGATCAGCAGTACGACGGACACGATCCCGATGCTGAGCGCACGGTGACTGCGCCCGAGGACACCACCTCGGTCATCGAGGTCGGCGGCTCTGTCATCGGTGTCATCGGTGTCATCGGTGTCGCGTGCGTCGAGGGCGGCCATGCGCCCCAGGGTAAGGGGCATCGTTTCGACTCGCCCCTGTCGCAGGACGGGGCTCGTCCTCATCCCTTGGTCCTAGTCCGCCGCGCGCCGCAGGGCGCCGGCGCCCCGACCGTGAACGGCGTGTGGCAGTCGTATTGCGGCCCCGCCGAAGTCCTTGAGCCCCGCTCGGCCCCGCCCGTAGGTTCGAGGCACCGAGATGCACACGACCGTGTGCCCGAGTGGTTCAGGGGCTCGCCTGCAAAGCGAGTTACGTCGGTTCGAATCCGATCACGGTCTCTACCTGCCTTCAGCAGGCGGAACGAATGGGCGGCACCCTCGCGGGGTGCCGCCCTTCGCGTCGTCCCTCTCAGTTTCCGTCTCAGCTGCGACCACGCACTGCGGGAATGGCGGGAAGCCGGACCGTGACGAGGAGACCGCCGGCGGCGCGGGGGACGAGGTCGAGGGTCCCGTCGTGGGCGCGGACGATGCTGTGCACGATGGCCAGGCCGAGGCCGACGCCGGCGTGCTCGTCCGTGCGCGCGCGTTCCGTTCCGCGCTGGAAGGGTTCGGTGAGGGTCGGGACCAGTTCCGGTGGGAGCCGACGGCCCGTGTTCTCGACCCGCAGCACGCTCGTGTCGCCGCGCGCCTCGGTGCGGACCGTCACGGTGCCGCCGACGGGGAGGTTGTGGACGATGGCGTTCTGGACGAGGTTCGTCACCATCCGCAGCAGGAGCTCCGCGGAGCCGCCGGCCCGGGCCGCACCGCCGGTGACGTCGAGCGAGATCCGGCGCTGTTCGGCGAGGGGAAGCAGCGTTTCGGCGGCTTCCTCGGCGATGAGGGAGAGGTCGACGCTCTCGCTGGTGAAGTTCCCGCGGTCGCCGCGGCTGAGCAGCAGCAGGGCCTCGGTGAGGTCGATCGCCCGCGTATTGACAGCGTGCAGGCGTTCGATGAGTTCGCCCCGGTCCCGCGTGGGGTCCTTGCGGGCGACGTCGAGGAGGGTGCGCGAGATCGCCAGCGGGGTGCGCAGTTCGTGGGAGGCGTTCGCGGCGAACCTCTGCTGCTCGGCGACGTGGGACTCCAGTTGTCGGAGCATCGAGTCGAACGCGTCGGAGAGTTCACGGAATTCGTCCTGGCGGCCCTTCATGCGGATCCGGTGGGACAACGACCCATTCCCGGCCATCCGTGCCGCATCCGTGATCTGTGTGAGCGGTGCGAGCATCCGGCCGGCGAGGATCCAGCCTCCCAGGAGGCCGAACACGAGCAGGCAGACCATCGCCACGGCCGCGGCGGGGGCGAAGGTGCGCACCAGGAGGTAGCGGTTGGGCGCGATCCCGAGAAGGCCCTTGGGGCTGTCGGGTACGTAGCGCAGCAGGAACACCCACACCACGGCCAGCAGGAGAGCACCGGCGACGGCGAGGAACCCCGCATAGCTGAGGGTGAGTTTCATTCGGGCGCTGAGGCCCGGGCGTCTACGCACGCGTAGGGCCGGAGTCGGTGATGCCCGTGCCGGAGTCGGTGGTGTCCGTGCCGGTGTCGATCCGGTAGCCGACGCCCGGCACCGTCGCGATGATCCATGGCTCGCCGAGCCGTTTGCGCAGTGCGGAGACGGTGATGCGCACGGCGTTGGTGAGAGGGTCGGCGTTCTCGTCCCAGGCCCGTTCCAGCAGTTCCTCGGCGCTGACGACCCCGCCCTCGGCGGCGACGAGGACTTCCAGCACGGCGAACTGTTTGCGGGTGAGCCCGACGTAGCGTCCGTCGCGGAAGACCTCCCGGCGGAAGGGGTCGAGCCGCAGGCCCGCGATCTCCCGGACCGGGGGCCGGGCGTACGCGCGTCTGCGGTCGAGCGCCCTCAGCCGCAGGACGAGCTCCCGCAGCTCGAACGGTTTGGTGAGGTAGTCGTCGGCGCCGAGCCCGAAACCGGAAGCCTTGTCGTCGATCCGGTCGGCGGCGGTGAGCATGAGGATCGGCATGCCGCTGCCGGAAGCGACGATGCGCCGCGCGACTTCGTCGCCGGAGGGACCGGGGATGTCGCGGTCGAGGACCGCGAGGTCGTAGGAGTGGACGCTGAGCAGTTCCAGGGCGGATTCGCCGTCACCGGCGATGTCGGCGGCGATCGCCTCCAGCCGCAGACCGTCACGGACGGCCTCGGCGAGGTAGGGCTCGTCCTCCACGATCAGTACGCGCATGTCCGAAGCCTAAGCAGCACCCCATATCGCCGACGTATGCGGCGACGTCTGCGCACCGGACACTCAGCCTGCCGGTGCCGGTGCCGGCTCGGGGCGCGGCCGGCCCGACGGCGCGTCCGCCGTACTGCGCCACCAGCGGCGCGAGGCCAGCGCGGCCAGCACGGCGCCGGCGGCGTTGACCAGGACGTCGTCCACGGAGGACACCCGGTCCAGCCGCAGGACGTACTGCGCGGTCTCGACCAGGACCGAGCAGCCCGCCCCGAGCGCCAGGATCCGCGGCACGGACGCCGCCGCCCGGAAGCGCATCGGGGCGAAGAACCCCAGCGCCGCGAAGACCAGCAGGTTGCCGACGATCCCGAGCGGCCCCATCGTGACCAGGTCCCGCAGCGGAACCAGGCTCAGCCGGGCGGGGACGGTACCGGCGCCGGCGCCCGGCATCATGGTCATCCACACGAACGGCACGGTCCCGTGCACCAGGCCCACCTCGGCCAGCGACATCCGCCACGCCCATGCGACGCCGGCGGCACGCCGACGGCGCGCCAGAGCCCACGCCACCAGCACGGCCAAGGGCAGCGCGACCAACGTCATGAGCACCACACCGTTGAACGTGTCGAGGCAGCCGTGCCACCGCCCGGACAAGCACCTCGGAGCGGACATCATGAGCGGCCGCCGCACGACGAACAAGGCGCTCCCCACGCCGAGCATCGCCAGGCCGAGGAGCACGATCCTGCGCGTGCGGCGGGGCGGTGCCGACGGGGACGCGTTGTGGTTCATGACCCCATTGGAGACGGAGGGCCGTTGCCGTGGCGTATGTGATTGTCGATACACCCGCGATACACGGAATCCCTGGCGGGCCTTCTCCGCGGCCGGTCGTTGCAGTCGGGGCAAACCGGCCTGGGCCCACGCCCAGGGCAGCAGGAAGTCCTTGAAGCTGACGTCCGACGGCAAGAGGCTCTTCATGCCGCAGAACGAGACCGTCACGGCGGTGTCGGGAGGCGTCGCGTAGAGCTGCCCTCGCCGGAGGACGTCCCTAGGTGAAGTCGGGCCAGTTCACCTCGTCGACCTTGGGCGCGGACTTCGGAAGGTTGGTGTCGTTGGCGCAACCAGCCTGGTCCGCGACCTTGTTGGCGACCTGCAGCACGATGTCGAGGCCGACTTCGCGGGCCTGCTTCGCGCTCAGGTGGGCGGAAGGCATGGGGCGGGCCAGGACGTCCACCGACACGTACCGGCTCTTCTTCATGTGCGCGGGAGTGTCGGCCGGATAGTCCGGCCGACATTCGAAGTAGACCCGCTGGGTGGCCCGCAGGTAGGAGGCGTACGCTCCGGCGGCGAAGGGCGTGGGCTTGTCTCCAGGGCGGGCATCGGCACTCAGGGGGTCGTCGGCTCCGGGCAGCTCCTGCGCCCAGGAGACATCCATGTCGAGCACCGTGTCCAGCCGCTTGTCGCCGAGTGCCTCGTACTGGCAGTGGGCGGGCGAATGGTCCTCGACGACAGCGAACTCCGACTTCTCGTGGAGCAGCTCCTTGCCGGGCCCGAGCAGCTTCTGCAGCGACGCCCGGCTCGGCGTCCCGTCCCAACACGGCTTCGCGGGCGCGCTCAGCGGCTTGGCCTCCGCCGTGCCGTCGCCCACCCAGAGCCAGACACCCAGCCCGGCGGCCGCGACCGCCACCACTCCGGCGAGAACAAGGACTTTGCCCCGCACGGACATTCTTGTCACCGACATGCTCGCCTACTTCGGAGGGTTGCGCTTGTAGTGGTCCTTGGCTTCACGCTGCAGTTCCTTACCGTGGTCGTATCCGTCGCCGGTCCGGGTGTCCACTTCCTGCCGCAGCACGGTCGGGTCGACCCCGTTCGGTGTCCCGGCAGTGGAGAGCCCGTTCAGGGCCTGGTCAACGGCGTTCTCACGCGCTTTGAACGAGCTCTCGCCCGCGTTGTGAGCCGTCTCCGCCGACGTGTTCCGCTCGGCGCCCTCGACGATCTCACCGACAACGGTCTCGGTAACGCCGGTGACGATCTCGCCGGCGATGGGGACGCGCTCGGTGGCAAGACCGACCGTCGAACCGAACACTGTGTTGAACATGTCGGCGCGCTTCTGCAGCTGGTCGTTGTAGTCCTGGTCGCTCAACTGGCCCTTGGTGACGATCTCGTCGTGGCGTGCGCCACCCAGGATCCCCTCGATCGTGCCGGTTCCGTAGGCGATGTGCTTCAGGTTGTCTGCCGGGTTGCCCGTGAACCCGTCCGGGTTGTTGACGACCTGGTGCATCAGGGACGCCGAGTAGTTCTCCGCACCGAGTGTCGCTTCGGCGTACGACTCCGGGTTCCGGCCGATGGTGTCCAGGAACTCGGTCGTCGCCAGGGCGTTGAAGCCGGTGGGGTTGCCGTAGAGATCGGCGAAGCTGTCGCTCTGCCGCAGCGTGTTGTTGATCTCCGGCATGTACTCGCCCGCCATGCGCCCCATGCTGTCGGCCATCTTGTCGTCCATCAGCTTGGGGTCCCCCGCCAGCGAGTTGACCACCTTCTCCATGATGGCCAGGCGCTCCGGAGTGTGCTCCGGGTGCGGGGACACAGGGCCGTGGTCGAACGGCATGCCCGTCGTCGCCGCCTCCAGCGCGTGCCCGAGCGCGTCCTTGCCGAACACCTTGTCCTCGCCCGCGGTCATCGGTGAGGTCGCGTCGGGGATCCAGGTGCGGGCGCCCTCGCCCTTGCCGTCGGAGCCCATGCCCATCAGGTAGTCGAGGTTGGTCATGCTCTCGCCGGGGCCCGCGACGTTCGCCTGCAGGAATGCGGTGGAGGCGTCGGGGTTGCGGCCGTACGCCTCCAGCAGGCCCGTGAGCGGATCCCAGCCGCCTCCGCCGGTCGCGTCGGCGTTGAGGCCGAAGCCCTCCATGCCCGCGTAGCTGCCGTCCGGGCGGGACCAGGCGCCGCCGTCCATCTCCCGCTCGTACGCGATCATGTCGTTGCCGACCTTGTCGAGAAAGTCCTTCTCGTACGTGCCGTGGCGCAGCAGGGTGCCGAGGACCTGGTAGCCCTTGGGCTCGATGCGGTTGCCCAGCATCTCCAGGTCGAGGTTGCTGCGCCCCAGCTTCATCAGCTCCTGGGTGTACTCGTCGCCGAGCTTCGGCTGCGCCGTGGCGAGGGCGATGCCCATGCTGTCCTGGATGCTGCGCGCGAGCTGGAGCTGTGTGCCGCCCTCGGCGGTGCCGTCGAGGGAGAGCTGTGCCTGGAACCTGAGGGCGCCCTCGGGGCCGAGGTCGCGGTAGAGCTTGGTGGCGAAGGGCTGGTCGTCGGCGTTGTACCGGAGGATCGTGCGGAGCTCCTTGAGCTCCTCCTCCGACAGCTCCTTGCCCTCCTTGTAGAGCTTGAGGCTCTTCTGGGCGAGCTCGGCGGCGCGCTCCTCCTGGGCCGCGTCGAGCGAGTCGTAGTTCGTGTGGCCGAAGTTGTTCGGGTCGTTGCCGTGCGACTTGCCGAGCGCCCGCGACACGGAGGCGTCGATCTCCGTCGCGTGCCCGATCAGCCCGGTCACGCGGTCGGCCAGGGCCTGGGCCGCGCCCTTCTGTGCGTCGGTGCGGTCGTCGGTGTCGCCCCGTACGTGCGGGAAGAACCAGCGGACGGCTCCGCCGCCGATGTCCTCGATCCGGCAGCCGAGATCGGCCGCGTCCGTGCCGACCGCGGTCTTCACCTTCTTCTGGATGCCGACGAGTTCGGTGTGGGCGTCCTGTAGGAGCTGGTACGTCGTCTGGGCCTGCGCCTGCGCGTCGGCGAACTCCTTCTTCGTCTTACGGACGAAGTCGCGGGTCACCGTGGCGTTGTCACCGCGCCAGCGCGCACGCTCCGACTTGGCGTACATGCCGCTGTCGGCGTTGCTCGCCAGCTTCTTGAGGCTGTCGGCGACCTTCTTCCAGTCCGCGACGGCCGTGCCCAGCTTGCCGAGATCGACCTCGACGAGGTCCGTGAGAGTGAGGCTGCCCACCGCTGTCCCCCTGTTCCGCCCGTTTCCCCGCGTCTACTTGAAGTACTCGTTGATCTTCGACCAGGACTCCGCGCTGCCGTCCCGGTGCCGCAGCGAAGCGGCGATCTGCGCGTCGTCGTTCGCGTGCTGCGCCTTGCTGTAGTCGAGGTGGTTGGAGATGTGCGCGCAGGCCTGCAGCAGGGTCTTCAGGGAGGTGTCCCACACGCTCAGGGCCGTCCCGAGGGCCGGGCCCAGGGCGAAGTGGTTCCGCGAGAGCTCCGAAGAGGCCTGCATCGTCGACCCCGCCCCGCTCTTGTCCGCCCCCATCCCGGCGAGGTCCGCCCCTTTGCTCAGCTCGCCGTGCAGAATGAACGCCTCGTGCCCGACGGCTCCCAGGTCGTCCTGGTTCACGACGAGCCCGCCCGTGCCGGAACCGCCCGTACCTGAACCACCCGGATCCGCGGGCACCTGATTGAGCTGCATGCCGGTCGGCTGCCGCTCGCCCGCCGCGCTCTTGAGCTGCTCCCACTCGTCCCAGGACATGAAGGTTCCTCCCCCGTGCGTCCCGTCGTCCGGGCACACTTCGGTCGAACCTAGTGAACGGCTTCACGTACTCGCAAGAGCAATCGGTACGTCACGTTCAACTGGCCGCTCTCAGCGCGGTGGACACGGGTCGACGACTCCAACTCCCATGTCCCGTCGCAGAGTTCAGGCGGAGGAAGCCACCGCCGCCTGAGGCCGGATCGGGAGGCGGTTGACCGGGCGGCCCGTTGCCGCGCGGACCGCGGAGGCGACGGCGGCCGGGGAGGTGACGACCGGGACCGCGCTGGCGGCCTTGGCGCCGAAGGGGGCCACCACGTCACGTTCCTCGATGAGTTTGACGATGCGGACGTCCGGGGCGTCGAGGGCCGTCGGCAGGGCGTAGCCCGTGAGATCGGGGTGGCGGACGAGGCCGCGGGCGGTGCGGAGGTTCTCGGTGAGGGCGGCGCCGACGCCCTGGGTGACGCCCGCTTCGATGCGGGTGGCGAGCTGGGCGGGGTTGAGGACGCGGCCGACGTCCTGGGCCACGGCCATCTCGACGACGCGTACGGAGCCGAGTTCGATGTCGACGTCGACGACCGCGCGGATCGCGCAGAAGGCGAGGCCGACGAAGGCGTCGCCCTGGCCGTGGTCGTCGAGGGGCTCGGTGGGGTGGGGGCGGCACTGGGCGGTGGCCCAGAGTTCCTTGCCGTCCATGGCCTCGGTGACCGTCGTGGAGAGGACGCCGTCGTACGACGTGATCTTGCCGTCGGTGATCTGGAGCAGTTCGGTGGACATGCCGAACTTGTGGGCGAGGGGCTGCAGGAGCTGGGTGCGGACCATCTTGGCCGCGCGCTCGACCGCGCCGCCGGAGACCCAGGTGTGCCGGCCGTGGGCGGCCGGGCCTGCCGGGGGCTGGTCGGTGTCGACGGAGGCGACGTGGACCTCGTCGATGCCGAGGGTCTCCTGCACGATCTGGCGGGCCAGGGTGGCGAAGCCCTGTCCGGTCTCGACGGCCGCGCAGATGACCGTGGCGATGCCGTCCTGGACCTTCACGGTGGCCGTGGAGACCTCGTCGGCGCCTTCCGCGCCGAGCATGTGGACCATGCCGAGGGCGTAGCCGACGCCGCGGCGCACCGCGCCGGGCTCGCCGGCGCCCTCGGGTCCGCCGGGCAGCAGCCAGGCCTCCTCGGGGGTGTCCATCGGCAGCGTGGGCAGCGGGAAGTCGCGGACGGCCTGGAGGAGTTCGGCGACCGGGGCGGGGCAGGTCACGGTCTGGCCGGTGGGGAGGATGTCGCCGGTCGCGAGGACGTTGCGGAGACGGATCTCCGTGGGGTCCAGACCCAGTTTCGCGGCCAGCTTGTCCATCTGGGCCTCGTAGGCCGCGCACACCTGCAGCGCCCCCTCTCCGCGCACATGGCCGGAGGGCGGGTTGTTGGTGCGGACGGCCCAGCCCTCGATGAAGGCGTGGGGTACGACGTACGGGCCGCAGGCGAAGGCGACGGCGGCGGCGAGGGACTCGGAGGAGGCGTCGGCGTACGCGCCCGCGTCCAGCAGGATCTGCGCCTCCACCTTCACCAGCTTGCCCTCGGCGTCCGCGTGGTGGCGGTAGCGCAACAGCGTGGGGTGGCGGTGGGCGTGGCCGAGGAAGGACTCCTCGCGGGTGGCGGCGAGCTTGACCGGGCAGCCGGTCTTCAGGGCCAGCAGGCCGAGCGGGATCTGGAAGCCCGGGTCCTCGCGGTCGCCGGTGGCGCCGGGGACGCCGGTGACGACGACCTTGACGCGTTCCTGGTCCAGGCCGAAGCAGGCGGCGGCCAGGTCGCGGTCGGTGTGCGGGTCGGTGGAGGCGGTGTAGAGCTCGACGCCGCCGTCGGGGCGCGGCACGGCGAGGCCGGCCTCGGCGCCGATGGGGGCCGGGTCCTGGCGGCCGATGCGGTAGAGCCCCTCGACGACGGTCTCTCCGCTCGCCTCCGGGTCGCCGAAGCTCAGCGGGATGTGGCGGATCAGATTGCCGTCGGGGTGGAGCGGCTCGGCGGCGAAGGCCTTCTCGGGGTCGGTGACCGGTTCGAGGACCTCGTACTCGACCGAGATCGCCGCGGCGGCGAGCCGGGCCGTGTCGGGGTGGTCCGCGGCGACCGCCGCGATGGCCTCCCCGTGGTGGCGCACGACGTCGGACGCGAAGACGGGGCGGTCGGCGATCCGGCGCCCGTAAGCGGCGTCGCCCGGCACGTCGGCGTGGGTGATGACGGCCTGTACGCCGGGCATCTCTGCCGCGGCGGAGGTGTCGATCGCCGTGATACGGGCATGAGGGTGCGGGGAGCGCAGGATCGCCGCCCACAGCAGCCCCTCGGCCCAGAGGTCCGAGGCGTACGGGAAGGTGCCCTCGGTCTTGGCGCGGGCGTCGGCCGGGGGAAGGGAAGCACCGAGGCCGTGAGCGGGCAGTTCCTGCTGGGGACCGTCGACCGCCGGGGCCGCGATGGCCGCGTCGTTGCTCACACCATGCCTCCGTCGTGCGGGTGGGGCTGCACACTACCGCCGCCGGGGGGTGCCTGGTGCGGGATGCGGGCCCCTTCATGGATCCCCTCGTGGGTCCCGTCATGGGCACCGTCGTGGTTGCCCCCGCGGGCCTCTTCGACGGCCTCGGCCGCCGCCGCGGCGCTCGCCTCGCGCTCGGCGACGACCTCGCTCACGGCGTCGATGACGCCGCGGTAGCCGGAGCAGCGGCAGAGGTTCCCGCAGAGCGCCTGGCGGGTCTCGAGCTCCGTCGGGGCGTGGTTGCCCTCCAGCAGATCGTGGACGGTCATGGCCATGCCGGGGATGCAGAAGCCGCACTGGACGGCTCCGCACTTGGCGAGGGCGCGCTGGACGTCGGACGGTTCGCCGTCGGCGGCAAGGCCCTCGACCGTACGGACCTCGGAGCCGGCCGCCGTGGCCGCGGGCACCAGGCAGGAGGCCACGAGCCGGCCGTCGACCTGGACGTTGCACGCGCCGCACTCGCCCTGTGAGCAGCCGTCCTTGGCGCCGGCGAGGCCGAGGCGTTCGCGCAGCACGTACAGGAGCGATTCGCCGATCCAGGCGTCCGTGACGGGGCGGTCGGCGCCGTTCACCCGCAGGATGTACGAGCCGTGGGGGTGTTCGTCGCTGCGGGCCGCGGAGGGTTCGGCGGAGGTGTCCGCGCCTTCGCCGGGCACCGCGCCTTCGCCGGGCACCACGGCTTCGCCGGGCACCACGGCTTCCGCGGACACCGGCTCCGCCGACTCCGCGTGCTCCGCGGGATTCGTCGGGCGTGTGGCCTCAGAGGTGTCGGGGCGGGCGTCGGGTACGGCCGGCTCGCCCTGCTGCTCGGGAGCGGGTACGGCGTCACCTCCGACAGGCCCCTCCGTCACCCAGGGCGCGGACGCGCCGCCGGGCAGGGTCGCCGGGTACGACACCTCGGGCCCCGACTCGGGCACCGGCGTACCGGCGGCGGGCGTGCCGCCGTCCGGGGTCGTGGCCCAGGGCGCCGTCGCGCCGCCCGGCAGGGTGGCCGGCGGGGTGCCGCCGCCCCACTGGGACGCCAGGGCCGACGTGGTGAACTCGCCCGATTCCTCCGGGATGTCCCCCTGGGCGACCGGGATCGTCCACTGCCCCGTGAGGTCGCTCCCCGCTTCCGGGGACGGTTCCGCGGGGGCCGCCGACGGGTCCACGGCTTCCGGGAACGTCCACTGGCCCGTGGCTCGGGGATCGTGGGCTCGCGGATCGTGAACGCGCGGATCGTGGGAGGCCTGCGGCGCCCCCTGCTGCGGCGCGGCCCAGCCGCCCGTCGCCGCCGGATCGGTGGCGGCCTCGGGCGTCACGGGCGGGATCTGCGGCGGCACGTACCCGTGCCCGGGGGCGGCGAGCGGAATGTCCATCTCGGCCTCGGGCGGCAGCTGGACGAACGCCGTGGCCTCGGCGTCGTACTCACCGCCCTGCGGGATCGGCTGCCAGCCGCCGCCGTGCGGGGCGCGGTTGCGCGACGTGTTCTCTTCGGAGCTCATGACAGCGCCCTCCCCAGTGCTCGTCGGGCCAGCGCGGCGACCACCCGCCGCAGATGCTGGACGGCCGGCGGCAGCTGTTCCTCGCCCTGCGGGTCCGGGATGCAGGCGGCCGCCACGTACTCGCCGAACGCCGCCAGCGCCTCCGGGGCCAGCCCGCGCTCACCGTCCCAGTCGATCAGCGAGGCGATCCAGCGCTCCGCCTCCAGCGGGCGCAGCGGCATGGGCGCGATCGCGCCGACCGCGCAACGCACGCCGCGCCGCGCCGGGTCGAGGACGACGGCGACCGCCGCCGAGGCCCGGCCCGGGCCGGTGCGCCCGGTGGCCTTGAGGAACACCTGCGGGGCGTGCAGCAGCGGTACGCGGACGAAGCCGATCAGCTCGGCGGGGCCGAGCATCTCGCGGCCGGCGAGCAGATGGGAGACGGGGATCTCCCGCGTCGCGCCGCCGGGTCCCGCGATCACCAGGTCCGCCTCCAGGGCGGCCAGTACGGGCAGGGTGTCTCCGGTGGGGGCGGCGGTGACGATGTTGCCGCCGAGCGTGCCGGCGTTACGGATCTGCGGTGGCCCGGCGGCGCGCGCGGACGCGGCGAGCGCGGGGATGAGCGCGGCGAAGTCGGGCCGGCCCATCCGGGCGTGGGTGAGGCCGGCGCCCAGGAGCGCGTGCCCGTCCTGGTACTGCCAGCCGCGGATCTCGCTGATACGGCCGAGTCCGACGAGGCCCGCGGGCCGCAGCCGGCCCTTGTTGACGGCCGCCATCAGGTCCGTACCACCGGCGACCGGCACGGCGGCGGGCATGGCGGTGAGCGCCGCCACGGCCTCGTCGAGCGAGGCCGGCAGCGTCACGGACTGCGCCGCCTGCGGTGCGTGCGTGGTCAACCCAGCTGCCCCTTCCCGGTGTCCCGGCTGTCCGCCTGTGTTGCCGTACCGTACGTGCTCACAGCCCGGACGTGGCAACTCTGGCACATCTTCCGAGCGGTCCGACGCGAGGGTCCGCGAAGGACGCATCCGCCCCGGACCTCCCCGGGCAAGAGAAATGCCCGTTTTGATACGGCATTGCCGTCACATGCGGATTGCCGGTTCAAGGCATTCCTTGTACGACTTTTTCCCCGTGGCCCACCACGGTCCCAGGGACTCGCACACGGGACACCCCGTTGAGGCAGGGCTCACACGTTTGGGGGCGCCCCCTCGATCGGGCGTCCGAGCACACCCGGTCGCTTCTGCCACGGCAACGGGCCGCCGGGCGGCCGGTAGCCGACGCCGAGCGCGTCAAGGCGGCGGTAGTGGGCCGACATTCGCCGCTCGAAATCCGCGACGTCACGGTCGGCGGGCGCGGGCAGCGCGGACCAGGCGACCTCGGCGAAGGCGGCGAGACGCGGGAAGGTCTGGTAGTCGACGCGGGAGCGGTCCTGCATCACCTCGGTCCAGACATTGGCCTGGGTGCCGAGGACATGCGCGGCCTCGGGGGTGCCGGCCAGCTCCGGCGGAACGGGTTCGAAGCGGTAGACGTCCTCCAGGGTGCGCACGTACCCGATGGGCATGGGCTCGTCCTCGCCGGGCGCCTGGCGGTGGTCGAGATAGACCTGCTGCTCGGGGCACATGACGACGTCGTGCCCCGCGCGGGCGGCGGCGATCCCGCCGGCGTAGCCGCGCCAGGACGAGACCGCCGCGCCGTCGGCGAGACCGCCTTCGAGGATCTCGTCCCAGCCGATGAGGCGGCGGCCGCGGGCACGCAGCCAGCTGTCGAAGTGGCGGATGAACCAGGACTGCAGTTCGTCCTCGTCGGCGAGGCCCAGTTCCTCGATGCGGGCCTGGGCGGTGGGCGAGACCTTCCACTGGTCCTTGAGGCACTCGTCGCCGCCGATGTGGACGAAGGGCGAGACGGTGGCGGGGAAGAGGTCGAGGATCTCTTCGAAGACCCCTTCGTAGAAGCGGAGGACGGCGTCGGTGGGAGCGAGGACGTTCGGGTTGATGCCCCAGTCGTCCCAGACGGAAAGGGCGGTCGTGTCGACGACGTCGGTGTTGCCCAGTTCCGGGTACGCGGCGATGGCGGCCTGCGAATGGCCGGGGATGTCGATCTCCGGGACGACGGAGATGTGCCGTTCGGCGGCGTAGGCGACGATTTCGCGGATGTCGTCCTGCGTGTAGTGACCGCCGTGCGGATTCTCGTCCCAGCGGTCCGACGCCCGGTGCCCCCATTTCGTACGCGAACGCCAGGCGCCGACCTCGGTGAGGCGGGGAGAGCGCTTGATCTCGACGCGCCAGCCCTGGTCGTCGGTCAGGTGGAAGTGGAACACGTTGAGTTTGTGCGCGGCCATGAGATCGAGGTAGCGCAGGACGTCGTCCTTGGGGAGGAAGTGCCGGGCGACGTCGAGCATGAGACCGCGCCAGCGGAAGCGGGGCGCGTCCTCGACGAACGTTCCGGGCACGGCCCAGCGCCGGCCGGCGGCGACCGGGGCGCGGCGGAAGGCGTCCGGTCCGAGCAGCTGCCGCAGCGTCTGGACGCCCCGGAAGACCCCGGCGGCTCCCCCGCCGTGCACGGTGACGCCGTCGGCGTCGGCGTGCAGCCGGTAGCCCTCGGGGCCCAGTTCACGGGCCTCGTCCGATCGGACACGCAGCCGAATCGTCGTGCCGTCCTCGCCGGACCCGGCCTCCAGCGGCAGTCCGGTGGCGGCACCGAGAGTGCCGCGCAGCCAGCGCGCGGCCCCCTCGGTTCCGGGGCCGGCGTCCACGACGGTCGCCCCGTCGAGAACGAAGTCGCCCGCCTCCGGTACGGCACGCACGGTGTTCGGAGCGGGGATCAGTTCGTCGAAGGTCATGACGTCAGTCCTTCACCGCTCCGCCCAGCCCGGAAACCAGACGCCGTTGTACGAGGACGAAGAAGACGAGTACCGGAATCGTCATCACGGTCGACGCCGCCATGATCCCGCCCCAGTCGTTCTCGTCCGGTTTGAAGAACACCAGCAGCGCCATCGGCAGGGTGGACTGCGAGGTGTCGCTGATGATGAAGGACTTCGCGAACAGGAAGTCGTTCCAGGTCGAGATGAACGAGAAGACGCTCGTCGCCACGAGGCCCGGGAACACCAGCGGGAACAGGATCTGCCAGAGGAAGCGGGTCCGGCTCGCACCGTCGATACAGGCGGCTTCCTCCAGCGCCTCCGGGACCGCCTTGACGAATCCCCGCAGCATCCAGATCGCGAACGGCAGCGAGAAGGCGATGTGCGGAAGGATCAGCGCCCCGAGGGTGTTGAGCTGACCGAAGTCCCGCATCAGGAAGAACAGCGGGATGGTGAGCGCCTCGATCGGCACCATCTGTGCGACGAGGAACATGATCAGCAGGGTGGTACGGAACCGGAAACGGAACCGGGTCACGGCGGTCGCCGCGAGAAACGCGATCAGCGCGGAGGCGATCACGACGGCGCCCGCCACGAAAAGGCTGTTGAGGAAGTACCGGCCGAATTCCTGCTGTTCGAAGACGCGGCGGAAGGAGTCGAGGGACGGGGAGAGGGTCCAGGGGCGCGCCTCGGTGGACTGGATCTCACCTGCGGGTTTGAAGGCGGAGAGGACCATCCAGTAGAGCGGGAAGGCGACTACGGCGGCCACGACCAGGGCGGTGGCCTCCGCCGCGAGCCGCCACGGCCTGCGGATGCGGACGCGGACGCGGACGCGGATACGCGTGGAGAGCGCGCTCACAGTTCCTCCCCCTGGCGGCGCAGCAACCGCAGATAGACCAGCGTGACCGCGAGCAGGATCAGCAGCATCACGACGCCGATCGCCGAGCCGAGGCTGTACTGCGAGGAGGCGAAGGCCTTTTGGTAGGCGTAGACGTTGAGGACGAGATTCTGGCCGGCGATTCCGCCGCCGTTCGTCATGACGTAGATCTGGGTGAAGACCTTGAAGTCCCAGATGATGGACTGGATGGTCACCACGACGAGGATCGGCCGCAGCATCGGTGCCATGACGGAGCGCCAGATCCGCCACTGCGAGGCGCCGTCGAGCGAGGCGGCTTCGAGGACCTCGCCGGGGATGGCCTTGATGCCGGCGTAGACGGTCACCATCACGAACGGGAACGAGCACCAGACGACCTCGAACAGGACGAGGGCGAAGGCGCTGTAGCGCCCGTACGTCCAGGAGAGGTCGCCGAGCCCGAGGACCTTGTTGACCGGGCCGAAGTCCGGGTCGAAGAGGAAGACCCAGACCGTCGAACCGGTGACGGCGGGCGTCGCCCAGGCACCGAGCGCGGCGAGCATCAGCGCGAGCCGCGGCACGGCGCGGATGCGGGTGAGCAGTACGGCGAGGGCGCACCCGACGGCGAGGGTCGCGACGACGCAGGCCGCGGCGAAGACGACGGTGGCGAGGAGGACCTGCCAGAACTGTCCGTCGCGGAACAGGGCTCTGTAGTTGCCGAGTCCCTGGAAGGAGGTGGGCTCGCCGCCGCTGACCTGTGCCTGGGTGTACTCCAGGAACGAGATGAGCCCGAGCTGGTAGATCGGGTAGACGAGCAGCCCGCCCAGCACGACGAGCGCGGGCGCGAGATAGATCCACGGGGTCGGGCCCCCCTGGCGCCCCGGGGCCCCCGGCCGCCGGGCACCGCGGGCGGTACGGGGGCCGGGGGGTGCGGATTTCGGCCGGGGCTCCTTCGTCCCGCCCGGGATGACCACCGGTGCCTCGCCGGCCGAGCTCCCGGAGGCGGGAGAGCCGGGTTCGACGGGGTCGGGCCGCGTGGCGATCGCCTCGCCGGTCGGGCTCGTGGACGGGCCACCGGGCGTCGCCGGTTCCGGCCGTGGGCCGGGCACGGCCCCGCTGTGCGGGCCGGCGGGCACGCCGCCCGGCGTACGGTTCGTCATTCGCTCAGCCCGCGGACGCGAACGCCGCGTCCATCTTCTTCGCCGCGTCGTCCGAGGCCGATGCCACGTTCTTCTTGCCGCTGACGATCTCCTGGAACATCGTCGGCAGGACCAGCGACGCGTCGATCTGGCCCCAGCCGGGGGATGCCGGGACGAACCTGGTGTCGGCGGCGAGCGTGTCGATGAACGGCTTGACGAAGGGCTCCTTCGTCGCCGCCTGTGTCCGGACGTCCGTGTACGTCGGGAGGAAGCCCATCGCGTCGAAGAGCTTGCCCTGCGTCTCCTTGCCGGTGAGGGACTTCATCAGCTCGACCGCCAGCGTGCGGTGCGAACTGCTCTTCAGTACGCCGATGTTGTTGCCGCCCGCGAAGGCCGGGGCGATGGACCCGGCGGTGACGCCCGGCAGCGGGACGACCGCGTACTTGCCCTTGACCGTGCCCGCCTCGACCGCCGCGTGGCTGAAGTCGCCGCCGATCGCCATGGCGGCCTTCCCGGAGGCGAAGGCCGTCACCGTCGCGTTGCCGCCCATCGACGCGCACTTCGCGGCCGGGCAGTTGTCGTCGCCGAAGAGCGAGGTGTACGACTCGATGCCCTTGCGCGCCGCCGGGCTGTTGACGGCCGCCTTGTACGTACCGCCGCTCTCCGTCGCCAGTTCGCCGCCGTTCGCCCAGAGGAAGGGCATCGCGCCGTACGTGTACGCCCCGCCGACGGCGATCCCGTACAGCTCCGGCTTCGCCTTGTGGACCTTCTTCGCGGTGGAGACGAGTTCCGCCTGGGTCTTGGGGGGCTGGATGCCGAGGTCCTCGAAGACGTCGGTGCGGTAGTACAGGGCGCGGACACCGACGAAGAGCGGGGCGCCGTACACCTTTCCGTCCACCGTGACCGACCGCTTCGCGGTCGGGTCGGTGTCCTTCGCCTCCGCCCAGGCGCCGAACTCCTCGCTGATGTCGGCGAGGCCGCCGTCCTTGACGTACCCGGCGGTGTCCGTGTTGCCGTACTCGATCAGATCCGGCGCGCTCCCGGGGTCGTTGAACGCCGCCTTGATCCGCTGGGCGCGGGTGTCGACGGGGATGTACTCGACCTCGACCTTCACGTCCTTGTGCGTGGCGCGGAAAGAGGCGATTGCCGCGTCGACGACCTGTTCCTTCGGCTTGTTGCTGACCTCCTGGAAGAGCCAGACACGCAGCGTGCCGCTCTTCTCGTCGGTCTTGGCGCTGTTGTCGGAGGTCTGCGGGGCGCACGCGGTGGCGGTGAGGCCGGCCAGGGCAAGTGCGGTGACCGGGGCGGCTATTCGGGCAGGAAGCTTCACAGTGGGGTCCCCTCCGACAGCGTTGCAACATACGCAACGTTCGTTTCGTACTGCACAACAGGCAGGAGGTTAGGGCGACCCAAACAGCCCGACAAGAGGTCTCAACCACTCTGTGACCAGTGGACGCACTCCGTGCAACGCGAACGGCCCCCCGGAGCGCGCCCAAGCGCGCCCCGAGGGGCCGTTCTCCGACGGAAGGACCCGCCTACTTCTTGTCCTTGCCGCTCTTGTCCTTGTCCTTGTCCCCGCCGGCGCCCATGGACTCGTAGATCTCCTTGCACATCGGGCAGACCGGGTACTTCTTGGGGTCGCGCCCCGGCACCCAGACCTTGCCGCACAGTGCCACCACGGGAGTGCCGTCGAGGGCGCTCGCCATGATCTTGTCCTTCTGGACGTAATGGGCGAAGCGCTCGTGGTCGCCGTCGCCGTGCGACACCTGAGGTGTCGGCTCCACGAGGGTGCCCGTACCTGCCCCGCGCTCGGGCTCGAGAGTGCTCATAGCTGCCAAGGGTACTCAAGCCCCGCCGATTCAGTTCAGCGACGGGTCGTCCGGATAGGTGGCCACCATCGCGAGCTCGTTGCGCTGCCGGCGCAGCACCGACCGCCACAGCGACTCGGGCTGCGGCGAGGACACGTCACCGGGCTCCGACTCGACCACGTACCAGGCCCCCTCCGTCAGCTCGTCCTCCAGCTGGCCTGGACCCCAGCCCGCGTATCCCGCGAAGATCCGCAGCGAGCCGAGGGCCGCCGCGAGCAGCTCGGGCGGCGCCTCCAGGTCGACGAGCCCGATCGCGCCGTGCACCCGCCGCCAGCCGAGCGGGCCCTCGTCACCGGGGATGACGGCGAGGCCGAGCGCCGAGTCGAGCGAGACGGGACCGCCCTGGAAGACCACACCGGGCTCGCCGGCCAGCCGCGCCCAGGGCTCCAGGATGTCGCCCACGCCGACCGGGGTGGGCCGGTTCAGGACCACGCCGAGGGAACCCTCCTCGTCATGGTCGAGCAGGAGCACCACCGCGCGGTCGAAGTTCGGGTCCGCCAGTGCCGGAGTGGCGACGAGCAGCCGCCCTGTGAGGGAGGACACCTCGGTCATGCGACACATGATCCCGCATCTTCGCCCTCCAGGGGGAGCAGGCGTCCGAGTGCGAGCCGACGCAGCTCAGGGCGCACCGCGGCAGCGGGAGCGCGCGCCCGTACGGACAAGGCGGACGGTCACCCTCCGCAGGCGCGCCGAAACGGTGCGTATTGTGCCGAATTCATTACACCTGTGGGGTGCCCTTGGCCTTACGACACAGGGGTAGGTGGGCCTTAACCTTTTCTCTGGCCCCCTGCCCGACCTCCCCCTTGCTTTGTTGGGGGGACCCTCCGGAACGCGAGATTCATGACCGGCACAGACGATGTACTGCTTGTCCACGGCGGAACCCCGCTGGAGGGCGAGATCCGCGTCCGCGGCGCCAAGAACCTGGTGCCGAAGGCTATGGTCGCCGCGCTGCTCGGCAGCGAGCCGAGCCGGCTGCGCAATGTGCCCGACATCCGCGACGTGCGGGTGGTGCGCGGGCTGCTGCAGCTGCACGGTGTGACGGTGCGACCGGGTGACGAGCCCGGCGAGCTGGTGCTCGACCCGACGCATGTCGAGAGCGCCAACGTCGCCGACATCGATGCCCACGCGGGTTCCTCGCGGATCCCGATCCTGTTCTGCGGCCCGCTGCTGCACCGGCTCGGCCACGCCTTCATCCCCGGTCTGGGCGGCTGCGACATCGGCGGCCGGCCGATCGACTTCCACTTCGACGTGCTGCGACAGTTCGGCGCGAAGATCGAGAAGCGGGCGGACGGGCAGTACCTGGAGGCTCCGCAGAGGCTTCGCGGTTGCAAGATCCGGCTGCCGTACCCGTCCGTGGGCTCCACCGAGCAGGTGCTGCTGACGGCGGTGCTGGCGGAGGGCGTCACGGAGCTGTCGAACGCGGCGGTGGAGCCGGAGATCGAGGACCTCATCTGCGTACTGCAGAAGATGGGCGCGATCATTTCCATGGACACCGACCGGACGATCCGGATCACCGGTGTCGACCGCCTCGGCGGCTACACCCACCGGGCGCTCCCGGACCGGCTGGAGGCCGCGTCCTGGGCGTCGGCGGCGCTCGCGACCGAGGGCAACATCTATGTGCGCGGTGCTCAGCAGCGCTCGATGATGACCTTCCTGAACACGTACCGCAAGGTCGGCGGCGCCTTCGAGATCGACGACGAGGGCATCCGCTTCTGGCACCCCGGCGGCTCGCTCAACGCCATCGCGCTGGAGACGGACGTGCACCCCGGCTTCCAGACCGACTGGCAGCAGCCGCTGGTGGTGGCGCTGACGCAGGCGGCGGGGCTGTCGATCGTCCACGAGACGGTGTACGAGTCCCGCCTCGGCTTCACATCCGCGCTCAACCAGATGGGTGCGCACATCCAGCTGTACCGGGAGTGCCTGGGCGGCTCGGACTGCCGCTTCGGCCAGCGGAACTTCCTGCACTCGGCCGTCGTGTCCGGCCCGACGAAGCTCCAGGGCGCCGATCTGGTGATTCCCGACCTGCGCGGCGGCTTCTCGTACCTGATCGCGGCGCTGGCGGCGCAGGGGACGTCCCGGGTGCACGGGATCGATCTGATCAACCGTGGCTACGAGAACTTCATGGAGAAGCTCGTCGAGCTGGGCGCGAAGGTCGAGCTGCCCCGCGGCGCGATCGTCTGACGCCTCCGGCACGCAGCGACGTGGGCCCACCGGACACCGTCCGGTGGGCCCACGTCTATGAGGATCGCCCGGCGCCGGCCCGTGCGGCCCGTACCGGCCTCAGGACTCCACAGCGGCCTCGGGACACCACAAGGGCGGTGCACCCCGTACGGGGTGCACCGCCCTTGAGTGCAGGGGCTTACTTGCCCTTGGCGGCTTCCTTGAGCTTGGAGCCCGCGGAGACCTTCACGCTGTAGCCGGCCGGGATCTGGATCGGGTCGCCGGTCTGCGGGTTACGAGCGGTGCGAGCGGCACGGTGGGTGCGCTCGAAGGTCAGGAAACCGGGGATGGTGACCTTCTCGTCGCCCTTGGCGACGATCTCGCCGACGGTCTCGGCGAGAGCGGCCAGCACAGCGTCGGCGTCCTTGCGGGTCACCTCGGCACGGTCGGCCAGCGCGGCCACCAGCTCACTGCGGTTCATGTTCTTACTCCCGTGTTCTTCTTGCTTGTGAGGCGTGCCACGCGGCGGAAGCCGCATGTCGGGTACAGCGAAGCCGATGCTGCCAGGGCCCTCGGACATTCCCCGGACCCGGGTCTGCCATCAGACCCTCGCGCCCAATTGAGCATCCTGCCCCCACCAGCGGCGGGAAAGCCAATCCGGCACCCTCCGGAGTCACACGAAAAGCGCCACAGGCTCGTTCCGGTGACGTTCCGTCGACTCCGTGCGGACTCCACGGAGCCGACGCGACTCGGACAGAGCCTGCCGGCCCTACGGAGCCAACGCGGCCCTGGGGGCCTGATGGAGCCGTGCGGCCGTCGCGGGCTCATGGTCCGCCACCCTAAGGGCGCTTTCCCGACCCCGCGACTCGCGACGCGCCGTGCTCAGCCGGACACCGTGGCGCCCGCGGCCTTCGCGGCCTCCCGAACCGCTCCCGCGACCGCTCCCGCGACCTTGTCGTTGAAGACGGACGGGATGATGTAGTTCGGGTTGAGCTCGGCCTCGGTGACGACGTCCGCCAGGGCGGTGGCCGCGGCGAGCATCATCTCCGTGTTCACCGTACGGGACTGTGCGTCCAGGAGCCCGCGGAAGACGCCCGGGAAGACCAGCACGTTGTTGATCTGGTTCGGGAAGTCGGAGCGGCCGGTGGCGACAACTGCCGCCGTCTGGCGGGCGATTGCCGGGTCCACCTCGGGGTCGGGGTTCGCAAGCGCGAACACGATGGCACCGTCGGCCATCGCCGCGACGTCCTCCGCGCCCAGCACGTTCGGCGCGGAGACGCCGATGAAGACGTCGGCGCCCCGGACGGCCTCCTTCAGCGTGCCGGTGACGCCCTCGGGGTTGGTGTTGTCGGCGATCCAGCGCAGCGGCGTGCCGGGCGCGGCATCCACCAGGTCCTCGCGGCCGGCGTGCACGACGCCGTGGATGTCGGCGACGACGGCGTGCTTCACGCCCGCCGCGATGAGCAGCTTCAGGATGGCCGTACCGGCCGCCCCGGCGCCCGACATGACGACCCGTACGTCCCCAACCGCCTTGCCCACCACGCGCAGTGCGTTGGTGAGGGCGGCGAGCACGACGATCGCGGTGCCGTGCTGGTCGTCGTGGAAGACGGGGATGTCGAGGGCCTCGCGCAGCCGCGCCTCGATCTCGAAGCAGCGGGGCGCGGAGATGTCCTCGAGGTTGATGCCGGCGAAGCCGGGGGCGATCGCCTTGACGATCTCGACGATCGCGTCGGTGTCCTGGGTGTCCAGGCACAGCGGCCAGGCGTCGATGCCCGCGAAGCGCTTGAAGAGGGCCGCCTTGCCCTCCATGACGGGCAGGGCGGCCTTCGGGCCGATGTTGCCGAGGCCGAGGACGGCGGAGCCGTCCGTCACGACTGCGACGGAGTTGCGCTTGATGGTGAGGCGGCGGGCGTCCTCGGGGTTCTCGGCGATCGCCATGCAGACGCGTGCCACACCCGGCGTGTAGATCATGGAGAGATCGTCACGGTTGCGGATGGGGTGCTTGGACTGCATCTCGATCTTGCCGCCGAGGTGCATGAGGAACGTACGGTCGGAGACCTTGCCGAGGACGACGCCCTCGATGCCGCTCAGCTTCTCGACGATCTCGTCGGCGTGGGTGGTGGAGGTCGCCGCGATGGTGACGTCGATACGGAGCTTCTCGTGGCCGGAAGCAGTGACGTCGAGGCCGGAGACCGAGCCGCCGGAGGACTCCACGGCCGTGGTGAGCTGCGAGACCGCGGTTCCGCTCGCGGGCACCTCCAGCCGGACCGTCATCGAGTACGAGACGCTGGGCGCCGTTGCCATGGCCGAGTTCCTCTGCTTTCCCTAGCTTCATTGCTGCATCGCCCGGCGGTGGCCGGGCGGGGCCATCCGATGGTCGCACCTACCAGCGAGTAGCAGGTAATACTGTTCGTTTCGGTTTCGGAAAACCTTTTCCACGATACGAGAATCCTCGACGAAACAGAAGAGGATCACGGGAAACGGAAGAGGTCCGCGTCACTCACGGCGACGCGGACCTCTTCCTGATGCGTTTGAGCGACACCGACCCGCCATGCTCGCCTCGCGGCAAGTGGTCCCTCTGAGGGACGAAGGTTGGGCCCGGGGGCTTGGATCGAGCCGGTGTCACAGACAGGCTAACAAAGACTCCCAGAAGGTGATTCCCTCTACGCCGAGTTGACCCCCGAACGGCTCCGCGACGCCCGCGGCGCGGACGCCGCGGGCCGCGCCGCCGGCGCCACGGCTCAGTCCCTGAGCAGGTCCGGGACCCCGTCCGCGTCCGGTTCGTCACGCTTGCCCGACACCACGGTCAGCTGCTGGGTGGCACGGGTCAGCGCCACGTACAGCACCCTCAGCCCGGCCGGGGACTCGTCGGCGATCTCCGCGGGCGAGACGACCACGGTCGCGTCGTACTCCAGTCCCTTGGCCTCCAGCGAACCGAGAGCCACCGCCCGGTCACCGAGGCCGGCGAGCCAGCGCGCGGCCTCCTCGCGCCGGTTCATCGCGACCACGACGCCCACGGTGCCGTCGACCTCGTCCAGGAGCCGCTCGGCCTCCTGCCGTACGGTCCGCTCCAGATCGTCGCGGGCGACGGTGAAGCGGGGCGTGAGGCCGGTCGAGCGAACGGCGCGCGGGGCCTCCATCCCGGGCATCGCGAGGGCCAGCACCCGCGCGGCGAGCTCGGCGATCTCGGAGGGGTTGCGGTAGTTGACGGTGAGGTCGAAGCGGCGGCGCGGCCGGGTGCCGAGGGCCTCGTCGCGGGCCTCGGCCGCCTCGTCCGGGTCCGACCAGGAGGACTGCGCCGGGTCGCCCACGACCGTCCAGGTGGCGTGCCGGCCGCGGCGGCCGACCAGGCGCCACTGCATGGGCGTGAGGTCCTGGGCCTCGTCGACGATGACATGGGCGTACTCGGTGCGCTCCGCCGCCAGCCGCTCGGCCCGCTCGCGCTGGGTCTCCTCGCGCTGCGGCATCAGCTCCTCCAGCCCGGTGAGCTGGTCCAGCGGATCGAGTTCGCGCTTCCTCCTGGGGCGGGCCGGGACGCCGAGCAGGGACTGCAGCTCGTCCAGGATCGCCACGTCGTGCACGGAGTACCCGTCGCGTCTCAGACTGCGGGCGAGTCTGCGCACCTCGCCGGGGTTGAGGATGCGTCGCGCCCAGCGGCCGAGCCGCCGCTCGTCGGCCATCGCGGCGAGCACACCGCGCGGCGTCAGCTCGGGCCACCAGGCGTCCAGGAACGTCAGGAACGCGTCCTCGGAGGTGATGTCCTCGTCGAAGGACGCCCGCAGTTCGGCGGCGAGCTCCGGATCGGTGTGCCGCGTCCCGGCGCCGGACCGCGCGTACAGCGCGTCCAGCAGCAGCCGGCGGGCGCGCGGCCGCAGCAGATTCACCGGCGCGGTGCCGCCGAGCACGTTGTGGCGGATGCGCCGCAGCTCCTCGGCCTCCAGCTCCAGGCGCCGCCCGAAGGCCACGACGCGCAGGCGGTCGGGGGCGCTGCCCAGTTCGAGCGCTCCCCGCGCCGCCTTGCGCAGCACCTTCAGCATCCGTGAGGAGCCCTTGACGCGGGCGACCGCCGGATCGTCGTACGTCGTCGCCTCCACGCCGTCCACCAGGGAGCCGACCGCGCGGATCGCGACCTGGCCCTCCTCGCCCAGCGAGGGCAGCACGCCCTCGGTGTACGCCACGAGCAGCGGGGTCGGCGAGACGACGAGGATGCCGCCCGCGTAGCGCCGCCGGTCCTGGTAGAGGAGATAGGCGGCGCGGTGCAGCGCGACCGCCGTCTTGCCCGTGCCGGGGCCGCCGGCGACCTCGGTGACGGAGGCGGCGGGGGCGCGGATGACCAGGTCCTGCTCGGCCTGGATGGAGGCCACGATGTCCCGCATGGTGTGGCTGCGGGCCTGGCCGAGCGCGGCCATCAGCGCACCGTCGCCGATGACGGGCAGCTCGGCGCCGCCGAGACGCGCGGTCAGTTCGGGGCGCATCAGGTCGTCCTCGACGCCGAGGACCTTGCGGCCCTTGGAGCGGATGACCCGTCGGCGTACGACACGGCCCGGGTCGACCGGCGTGGAGCGGTAGAAGGGCGCGGCGGCCGGGGCCCGCCAGTCGATGACCAGCGGCGCGTAGTCGGAGTCGAGGACTCCGATACGGCCGATGTGCAGCGTCTCGGCGATGTCGGCGTACTGTCCGGACCCCTCGGTCCGCACGGCGTCCTCGGCCGGCTCGACCGAGGTGTAGGCGCCGTCGGGCCCCTTCTTGCCGTGCTTGCCGCGCAGCAGGTCGATGCGGCCGAAGAGGAAGTCCTCGAACTCGCTGTTGAGCCGATTGAGGTGGATCCCGGCCCGGAACACCTGGGCGTCGCGCTCGGCGAGCGCGCCGGGTGTGCCGACCTGGCCGCGTTTGGCGGCGTCGTTCATCAGGAACTCCGCCTCGTGGATCTTCTCCTCGAGCCTGCGGTACACCTGGTCCAGATGTTCCTGTTCGACACCGATCTCGCGGTCCCGGACCGTGTCGACAGCGGCTTCCTGCGCGGCCACCGAGGCCCCCTTCTGACGTGCACTGGGCAGCCGTCAACCGTACGCGAAGGGGGCCGGTCTGTCAGGCGGCGGGACCGGCGTCGTGGCTCAGGCCTCGGCGCCGACCTCCACCAGACGCTTTCCGTCGAAGGTACGGACCTCGAAGTGATCGATCTCGTTGCGGTCCATGGCGGCTCCGCCGTGGACGTACAGCGGGTTCTTCGCCATCTTGTGCGTGCTGTCCTCGATGCCGTATCCCCACTTCGGGACCGACCAGGACGTCACGACCTCTTCCTCACCGGTCTTGGAGACGGCGATGAGGCTGCACTTCAGCGGTCCCTTGACGTTCTTGAGCTCCAGGACCGTGTGGGTGCCCCAGGCCTTCTTCTCCATACCGACCGTGGCGCTGACCTTGGTGATCGCGTCCGTGGCCTGGACCTTCTCCTCCATGTGGTTGAAGAAGGCGTCCTCGGCGGGGCTGGTGGGATGAGGTGCCGCGACATTGCCCGCCGTGGCGTCGTCCTGGGTGACGACCACCGCGACGGCCGGGCCGCCGATGATCAGGACGGCCGATGCCGCGATCATGTACATGCTGCGGCGGCGCTTCCGGGACCGTTTGACCGCGACCTCGTCGACGAGCCGGTTCAGCAACTGCGGGCTCGGCGCCGTCGGGATCGAGCCGAGCGAACCGGCCTGTCCCGCCGAAGCCGCCGGGGCGGCCGTCCGGGGCGGGGGCTCCATGATCCTGCTGTCGAACGGCAGGACATTGGGCTGCGGGGGCACGGCCGGGCGGGCCGGGGCCTCCGCGAGCATCGCCAGCATCGGCTCCATGCCCGAGAACTCCTCGAGGTGGGCGGCACAGATGTCGCAGCCCGCGAGATGCGCCTCGAAGGCGGAGGCTTCCGCGTCGTCCAGAATGCCGAGGACGTACGCCCCGACGGTTTCATGGACCGAGCCCTCTTCGGACTGTCCGAACTGTCCGAACTGGTCCTGCCTGTTCATGCCGTGACCCCCCTCTCCTCCAGAGCGAGCTTCATGGAACGCAGTGCGTAGAAAACACGGGACCGGACGGTCCCACTGGGTATGCCGAGTGTCTCGGCCGCCTCATTGACCGTACGCCCCTTGAAATACGTCTCGACGAGTACTTCCCTGTGCGCAGGGGTCAAATCATCGAGCGCATCGGATAGCGTCATCAGCCACAACGCCTTGTCGATCTCGTCCTCCGCGGGCATGACCTCCAGCGGCGACGGATCGACCTCCTGCGGCCGGGCCTGCCGGCTGCGGTGACCGTCGATGACGATGCGCCTAGCGACCGTCACCAGCCAGGGTCGGACAGAGCCGGTGGCCCGATTGAGCTGACCGGCGTTCTTCCAGGCACGGATGAGCGTCTCCTGAACCACGTCCTCGGCTCGCTGGCGGTCGCCGGCGACGAGGCGCAGTACGTAGGCAAGGAGGGGGCCGGCGTGCTCCTGATACAGCGCGCGCATCAGTTCCTCGTCCGGGACGGAGGTGCTGGTGCGCGACGAGTCGGCGCGATGCCGGGCCCTGCCTGAACGGTCATCGGCCACGGCGGCATCCTTGCGCACCTGAACCTCCCGGTCGAGACCTTGTCTGATGTGTGGCTGCTTGTCTGTCCTCCATCACTACGGAAGAGCCCGCCGATCCACTCAACGCGGGCGGAAAAACTTTTCAAGATCTTTTACGGGGTCGTCCCCGGGCATGCCTCAGGGCCGGAGCCGCACCCCGGTCGAGCCGCCGTCAGACCCGGGCGACGGCGGTCCTGCGGCGGTGCCTGGCGACCCGCTCGCGGTTCCCGCAGACCTCGCTCGCGCACCAACGGCGGCGCCGCCCACGGGAGGTGTCGAGGTAGACGCGGCGGCAGTTGTCGCCCTCGCAGCGGCGCAGCCGGGCGCGGGCGCCGGGGTCGGTGAGCAGTTCCACGGCGTCCCGGGCGACGGCGGCGAGCAGCGCGGCGCATTCGGGGCGGGCGAGCGGGGCGCGGACGAGGACGCCCTCGTCGTCGCGTACGGCGGTGACGGCGGGCGGGGCGGAGTCGGCGGCGAACGCGTTCAGCCGCGCGAGAGCGGGGTCCGCCGCGCCGGGCCCGGCCGGTCCGTGGTCGATCTCCGCGTCGACCAGGCCCGCCACACAGTCGCGGAGTTCGAGGAACGGCGCGACCCAGTGCCCGGTCACCGGGCCCAACGGCGTCCCGGGTGGCAGCAACCCGGCCGCCACCAGCCAACGCCCGAGCCCCTCCGGCCCGTCCGGCGTCACCGCCACGAGATCCAGGCAGACGCGCCCGGAATCGAACCGCCACTCGTACGAGCCGTTGCCCATGACTTCAGGGTGCCCGCGCGAAGGCCCCGCGGGAACCCCTCCTGCGGGGACGGGGCGCGGGTCGTCCCAAAACGTGCGCCGTCGCTCACGCGTCCGCGTACTTCGTGTCCACCGCCGGGTCCAGTGCCAGGCGGTAGCCGCGCTTCACGACCGTCTGGATGAGGTTCGGGGCGCCGAGGGCCGTACGGAGGCGGGCCATCGCCGTTTCGACCGCGTGCTCGTCACGGCCCGCGCCGGGGAGGGCGCGGAGGAGGTCGGCACGGGAGACCACCCAGCCGGGGCGGCGGGCAAGGGTGTTCAGGAGCGACATTCCGGCCGGCGGGACGGGGCGGACGTCGCCGTCGACGAGGACCGCGTGGCCACGGATCTCCACCCGGCGCCCCGCGACCGGCAAGGTCCTGGCCCGCGAGGGCAGTTCGACACAGAGCAGCTGGACGAGCGGGCCGAGACGGAAGCGCTCCGGCTGGACGGTGTCGAGGCCGCGGCTCTGCAGCGGTACGGCCGTGACCGGACCCACGCAGGCCGGCAGGACGTCGTGCCCGAGCGCGTCGAGGAGTTCCGGGAGCAGCCCGCGGGTCTCGGCGCGCGAGAACAGCGATGCCGCGGCGGGCGCGCTCGTGAACGTCACCGCGTCCAGCGACCGCGCCACCGTGGCGTCGAGCAGCCGGTCCAGCGGACCGAGGTCCTCCGGCGCCATCCACCGGTACACGGGTACGACGACGACCTCCGCGCCCCCGGCCCGCAGGGCCTCCACGAAGCCGGGCAGCGGCTCGCCGTGCAGCTGCAGCGCCACCCGCCGGCCCGCGACGCCCTCACCGAGGAGCCGGTCGAGCACCTCGGCCATCGACTCGGACGTCGGCGACCACTCCTCGGTCAGTCCGGCGGCACGGATCGCGCCCTTCACCTTCGGCCCGCGGGCGAGGAGTTCGACGCCGCGCAGACAGGCGAGCAGTTCCTCGCCGCAGCCCCAGCCGTCCGCCGCCTCCACCCAGCCGCGAAAGCCGATCGCGGTCGTGGCGACCACCACGTCCGGCGCGTGGTCGATGAGTTCCTTCGTGGCGGCGAGCAACTCGCCGTCGTCCGCCAGCGGCACGATCCGCAGCGCGGGGGCGTGCAGCACCGTCGCGCCGCGGCGGCGCAGCAGCGCGCCCAGTTCGTCGGCGCGCCGGGCCGCCGTGACACCGACCGTGAAGCCCGAGAGCGGGGCGACCGCCGGAGCGACGTGCTGTTCGTGGTACATGCCGACCGAGCCTGGCAAGGGAGCGTGACAGGCTCGGTTCGGCTGCGTTTCCCCGTGGTTACGAGGCACTCCGGCTCACACCTCGACGTAGCTGAGCTGCGGCTTCGTCTCGGCTGTGGCGGCCGGCACACGGCCGGCCGCGGGCCGGCGAAGGTATACCGCCCAGGTGACCACGAAGCACACCCCGTAGCAGACGAGGAAGGCGACGAAGGCGCCCGTGCCCGTCCCGGCCGTCAGGAACGACTGCCGGAAGGCGAGGTTGATCGCGAGCCCGCCGAGCGCGCCCACCGCACCGATCAGCCCCATCGACGCCCCCGAGAGCCTGCGCCCGTACGTCTCCGCCGCCTCGCCCGTCATGCCCTTGGCCAGCGCCTTGGCCTGGAAGATGCCGGGGATCATCTTGTACGTGGAGCCGTTGCCGAGCCCGGTGAGGACGAACAGGGCGATGAAGCCGACGAGGAACACGGGCAGCGACTCGGCCGTGGACGCGTACACCACGACCCCCGTCGCCCCGGCCATCGCGGCGAACGTCCACAGCGTGATCCTGGCCCCGCCGAAGCGGTCCGCGAGCGATCCGCCGACCGGCCTGATGAGCGAGCCGAGCAGCGGCCCGACGAAGGTCAACGACGCGGCCTGCAACGGGGTGCGCCCGAACTGGGTCTGCAGCACGAGCCCGAAGGCGAAGCTGTAGCCGATGAACGACCCGAACGTCCCGATGTAGAGGAACGCCATGATCCAGGTGTGGGCGTCCTTCACCGCCTCCTTCGCGGCGCCGGTGTCGTTCTTCACGGGCGCCAGGTTGTCCATGAACAGCGCGGCGCACAGTGCGGCGATCGCGATCAGCGGGATGTAGAGGCCGAGCACGAGCCTCGGATGCGCGGCCCCGGCCGTCCCGATGACGAGCAGTCCGACGAGCTGCACCACGGGGACGCCGATGTTTCCGCCGCCCGCGTTGAGCCCGAGCGCCCAGCCCTTCTTCCGCAGCGGGAAGAAGGAGTTGATGTTGGTCATGGAGGAGGCGAAGTTACCGCCGCCGACCCCGGTCAGGGCCGCGACCGCCAGGAAGGTCCCGTACGACGTGCCCGGCTCCATCACCACATAGGCGGCGCCGGTCGGCACCAGCAGCATCAGGGCGCTGAAGACGGTCCAGTTCCGGCCGCCGAAGCGGGCCACCGCGAAGGTGTACGGCACCCGGATCACGGCCCCGACCAGGGTCGCGGTTCCGATCAGGAAGAACTTCCCGGCCGGGTCGACCCCGTACTCGGGCCCCATGAACAGGACCATCACGGACCACAGCGTCCAGATGGAGAAGCCGATGTGCTCGGACAGCACGGAGAAGACGAGATTCCGCCGGGCGATCCTCTCCCCCTCCTCCTTCCAGAAGGTCTCGTCCTCCGGGTCCCACCGCTCGATCCACCTGCCGGCCATGGCGCGCCTCCACTGCTGCTCCGGGTAGTGGATCCGACGCTAGGGACAGCGGGTTTCACCCCCGTGGCACGAGGTGACCGGTGCGCAACCTTGCTCTCACCCGGGGCTCAGGCGCGGTGTGAGCGCCGCTTTCCGCGCCGGGCGCCGCTCTCCTGCCCGGCACCGTTCGGCCAGAGTCGGGGGCGCCGCTTGGCGGCGACGTCCTCGGCCCAGCCGAAGAGCACGATGCACACGGCGATCAGGGCCCAGGTGAGGAGGAGTACCGGCACCCAGCTGTCGAGCAGCCACTCGGCGTGCTCCTCCAGGAAGCCGACGTCCCACAACCGGTCCCACATGGTGCTCGCCACGAGGATGCACACGTTGCTCCACAGATAGACCGTGACGGCCCGCGAGTTGAGCAGGGTGACCGTGCTGTCCCAGCCGCGCAGTCTCGGCGGCCACTCGGACCACGAGGGGCTGATGTGCAGGAGCAGCAGCACCGATCCGAAGGACCAGAGGGCCTGTGCCGGCGGGATGCTGTCGAGGTCGAAGTCCGTACGGAAGCCCGAGCGCAGCGCCCACCACAGGCCGACGGCCATGATCACGGGCGCGACGGACGGGACGACGTAGCGCGGCAGTCTGCGCAGCAGCCCCTCGTGATGGGCCATGCCGAGGATCCAGCACGCGCCGAAGGTGCTGAAGTCGGTGAGCGCGGAGTCGATCCGTTCGGGCAGCGAGACGTACCCGGCGGTGAGGACGGCGGACAGCGCGAGCGGTGCGAGCAGCGTCGGCCAGGGCACCTTCCGCAGGGCCCACAGCAGCAGCGGCGACAGCATGACGTACCAGAGGTACGCCCTGATGTACCAGAGCGGGCCCGCGAGGTCCTCGGCCCAGGACCCGCCGAGGAGGCCGGGGACGCCCGCGAGCTCCCCGGCGAACGGCGGGTCGCTGACCGGCACGATCCAGAACAGCAGATGGGTCCACCACCAGCCCGGGTGCCCCTCGGAGTCGGGTCCCCATCCCTGGAGCACCATGCCGGTCACACCGACCGCGCCCAGCACCCACAGCGGTGGCAGCAGCCGTCTCATACGGCCACGGATCACCTGGACCGCCGGCCGCTTCAGGGAGCGCGCCATCAGGCTGCCGGCGAGCGCGAACATCACGCCCATGGACGGGAAGACGAGCGGCAGCCAGGCCCAGCCGACGAGGTGGTAGAGGACGACCCGGAAGAGCGCGAGCGCGCGCAGCAGGTCGAAGTACCGGTCGCGGCCCTGCACGGCGGCCCCGGGCGCGGCGTCGTCGGCCGGCCTGCGGTGTCGCGCCTGTTCGAACGTGGTCGTCGCGGCGGTCATGCGACCGGCCACCGTTCTTCACTGGCCTTCCGCGGGCTCGGTATCGAGCCGGGCGCCTCCACCGCTCCCGTACGGCGCAGCTTCTGCCAGCGGAGCCGGCCGCCGGTGAGGGCGGTGATCCACGACTGCAGCAGCACGACGTACATCAGCTGCCGGTACAGCAGTTGCTGGAGGGGCAGCGAGATCAGATGCACCATGCGTTCCTTGTCGAGCCGGAACGCGTACGCGGCGCACACGGCCTGGATGGCGAGCACGGCGAGCCAGGCGACGATGGTCTTCTGGGTCGGCCCGAAGACCAGCCCGTACAGCAGGAAGACGTCGATCAGCGGGGCGAGCAGCGGGAACAGCACCATGAAGAGCGAGACCAGCGGCAGGCCGACCCGGCCGAAGCGGCCGGAGGGGCCGCTCTCGATCAGGGCGCGGCGGTGCTTCCAGATCGCCTGCATCGTGCCGTACGACCAGCGGTAGCGCTGGGACCACAGCTGCTGGACGGACTCCGGGGCCTCGGTCCAGGCGCGGGCCCGCTCCGCGTAGACGACGCGCCAGCCGTCGCGGTGCATCGCCATGGTGATGTCGGTGTCCTCGGCGAGGGTGTCCTCGCTCATGCCGCCGACCCGTTCGAGGGCCTGGCGGCGGAAGGCGCCGACCGCGCCCGGGATGGTCGGCATGCAGCGCAGCACGTCGTACATCCGGCGGTCCAGGTTGAAGCCCATCACGTACTCGATGTGCTGCCAGGCGCCGATGAGCGTGTCCCGGTTGCCGACCTTGGCGTTGCCCGCGACCGCGCCGACCCGTGGGTCGCCGAAGGGCTGCACCAGTTCGCGGACGGTGGACGGCTCGAAGACGGTGTCGCCGTCCATCATCACGATGAGGTCGTGACGGGCGTTGCGGATACCGTTGTTGAGGGCTTCCGGTTTGCCCGAGTTGACCTGCCGGACGACCCGGACGTTGGGCAGCCACATGTCGTCGACGAGGTCGGCGGTGCCGTCCGTGGAGCCGTCGTCGATGACGATGACCTCGATCGGGTGGTCGCTCTCCATCAGGGAGCGCACCGTGTTCTCGATGCACTCCTTCTCGTTGTACGCGGGAACCAGCACGGTCACGGGCTCCGTGACGGCCGGGCCCCAGCGGAAGCGCCGGCGGCGCACCTTGCGGGCGTGCCCGAAGGAGAGCACCAGCATGAGGCCGAAGCGGGCGAGGACGAGCCCGCCGATCAGGGCGAGGCCGACGGTCAGCACCGAGGTCGTCTCCTCCGAGACGGCGACGGCCGCGACCCACGCCTTGCCCTTCCACAGCTCCGGACCGGTGACGCGCGTGTGCGCGGTGGGCGCCCCGAGGGCCTCGGTGAGGTGGGTGAACCGGTAGCCGCGCTGCTTCATGTCGGGCAGGAAGCGGTCGAGGGCGGCCACGGTCTGGGAGCGGTCGCCGCCGGAGTCGTGCATCAGCACGATGGAGCCCTTGGTGCCCTGGGGCGTGGCGCGCTTGATGATCGCGTCGACGCCGGGGCGCTTCCAGTCCTCGCTGTCCGTGTCGTTGAAGGCGGTGATGTAGCCGCGGCTGCCGATGTACTCGGTGACCGGCCAGGACTTGTCGTCCAGGGCGTCCGAGAACGAGGAGTACGGCGGCCGGAAGAGCGAGGTGCGGATGCCGGCGGCGCCGGCGAGCGCGAGCTGGTTCTGGGAGAGCTCCCAGTCGATACGGCTCTGCGTCTGGAGCGCCAGATCCGGGTGGTTGAAGGTGTGCAGCCCGACCTCGTGGCCCTCGGCGACCATCCGCTCCACCAGTTCGGGGTGGCGGGAGGCCATCGTGCCGGTCACGAAGAAGACGGCGTGCGCGTCGTACTCCTTCAGTTTGTCGAGGACCTTCGGCGTCCAGACCGGATCGGGTCCGTCGTCGAAGGTCAGCACCAGGTTCTTGTCCGGTATCCGGAGCGCCTTGGGCGCGCCGGGGACGCGGGCGTCGATGACCGGGCCGCCGCCCAGGATCTGCTCGGGCACCTGGCCGCTGGAGGCCGGGGGACGTACGCGATGGTCGGCGAGGATCTCGCTGTGCACGTACCCGCGCAGCATGAGCATCGCGAGCAGCGCGACGAGGAAGAGCGAGGGCAGCAGATAGCGCATGGGCAGTCTGCGCCGCACGGCGGACCTCTTGCCGGCTGCCTGCCGGGCGGTCCGTCTGCCGGAGGAGGCCATCTAGAGTGCGCCTTCCGCTGCGAGCTGCCGGCTTCCCTGCTCCATCGCCTGGCCCACCGGCTGGCCGGAGGGCTCCGTCGATGCCGAGGTGCTGGGCGATGGATCGGGATCGTCCGGCGTCGGCTCCTCGCCGCCGGAACCTCCGCCGCCCGAGCCGCCCGCAGGCAGGGACGGGCTGGGCTTCGGGTCGGGCGACGTGCCGACGGAGCCGCCGGCGCCGCCGGTGGTGACCTGCGCACTGGTGCCCGGATCGGCCGAGGGACTGGGCTGCTGCCCGCCGCCGGCCGGGTCGCCGGCCGTGCCGCTGGGCTGCTGCGGCAGGGCGGCCGGGGTGTCGCTGGGAGACGGGCCGCCGGCGGCGTCCGCGGGAGCGGCCGGGTCGGACGGCGCGTCGGTGGGACCGGGGGTCACCCCGGCGGAGTCGTCCTTGTCGTCCGAGACGCCGGGGATGAGCAGCGACGGCGCATCCGAGTTGCCGCCGATGAGGGCGACGACGAGGGTCACGGCGTAGCCGGCACAGATCAGTGCCAGGACCCAGCCGACGCGCCGGAACTTCTTGCTCCGACGCCCGCTCTCGTCCACGAACACCGGCCCGTCGGAGCCCTCTTGAGGGGGCGGCTCGGTAGCCCTGAGTTCCGACAGCTGACGGCCGAGACCGTCGAGCTGAACGGTGACTTCATTGGGCTCATGGGTATGCCCTATACGGGAGTTTTCTCGCCAATTTTCCACTGCTGTACGCACTTCCCCCACTGAACGGAGAGGCGGGAGCGCAGGCGAGACCGGACGCTTGCCGTCGGACCGGGCCCCCTAAACCCGGACCGAGCGCCCCCAACCACGTTGCACCCGGACCATGAATGTAGCGCACACCGTCGACGGGCGGCCGGGCTATCGGCAGTTGCTCCCCATGAGTGACCGGTCGGTTTCGGGCAGCCAGCTACCTGCGGGGATTTTCAGCCAATCTTCAGCTGTGGCGAGTTGCGCCGCCGCCGTGCGCAGGGCGTCCAGACCGGGATGCGTGAAGCCCCGGCGCCACACCAGCGAGATGGGCGACAGGGGTACGGGGTCGACCAGCGGGCGTACGACCATGCCCGGCACCGTCAGGAACTCCGTGCTCGCCAGCACCGACCATCCCTGTTTGCGCACCACACGGACGAACTCCTCCTGCCCGGCGATCTCCGGGAAGGGGTCGGCCATGACGATGCCGCGGCCCGTGAAGAGCCGGGCGGCCAGGTCCGTCCACTCGGCGGTGGCCGCGTTGCCCGCGCCCGCGTAGAGGGTCTCGCCCGCCAGGGCGTCCAGGGGTACCTCCGTCAGCGATGCGAGCGGATGGTCGTCCCGCAGCAGTACGGCCATGCGTTCGTACCGCACAGGCTGATGAGCCAGATCGGCGCGGAGCGACGGATCGAGCCCGGCCACTCTGCCGGAGGAGACATCGAGCCGCCCTGTGATCATCTCCGCGGCCGCGCCGGTGAGACCGCTGAGGTAGCGGGCGACGAACTCCAGGCCGGGGGCGGCCTGCCGGACGTGGTTCAGCACCCGGTAGGCCGTCCCCACCGGCGCGCCGACATCGAAGAGCAGCGGCCGGTCCGTCTCCGCGAAGGCCGCGGCGAGCGCGTCCTGGGCGTCGAGGACCCGGCGCGCGTGCGGCAACAGCCGTTCGCCGTCGGCCGTGAGCGTCACCTGCCGGGTGGTCCGTACGAACAGCTCGGTGCCCAACTCCCGCTCCAGCCGCCGGATGTCACGGCTGAGCGCCTGCTGGGCCACGTACAGCCGGGCGGCGGCGCGGGTGAAGTGCAGTTCGGCGGCGACGGCGGCGAAGGCGCGGAGCAGCCGGGGTTCGAGGTCCTGGGGCACGCACGAGAATTTACAACACAGGTGCGTCAATGCGCCCCGAACAGGTGTTGGACCGCTGCCGGTGCTCGCGGCGAGCCTTGGTCCATGCCGCATTCGACCTCACCACGGATGACCACGTCGGGCGGGACTCTGGTCCTGGCCCCCGCACACCAGGAGCCCGGATCCACCCGCCCGCCGGGCCCGTACGCCCGCCTCTTCCGCATCCCCGGCGCCCGCGCCTTCACCGCGGGGAACCTCATCGCCCGTCTTCCCATGGGCATGTTCAGCGTGAGCGCCGTGATCATGATCGCCGGGGAGCGCGGCTCGTACGCCCTCGCCGGGGCCGTCACCGCGACCGGGCTCGCCGCCACCGCCGTCGTCGCCCCCTGGACCGCGCGGCTCGTCGACCGGTACGGCCAGGCCCGGGTCGCCGTCCCCGCGACCGTGCTCGCCGTGCTCGGCTCGCTCGCGCTGCTGCTGTGCGTCCGGCGCGGGGCGCCGGACTGGACGCTGTTCGCCGCCTACGCCGCGACCGCCACCACACCCAACACGGGCGGGATGTCCCGGGCCCGCTGGGCCCATCTGCTGAAGGACGACCCCGCGGCCCGGCACACCGCGAACTCCTTCGAGCAGGCCGCCGACGAACTGTGCTTCATGCTGGGCCCGGTGCTCGCCGCCCTGCTCTGCGCGGCGCTCTTCCCGGAGGCCGGCACCCTGGCCGGTGCGGCGCTGCTGCTGACCGGGGTGCTGCTGTTCGCGGCCCAGCGCTCCACCGAGCCGCCGGTCTCCTCGCGCGCGTCCCGCGGAAGCTCCCCGCTGCGCACCCCCGGAATGGCCGCGATGCTCGCCGTCTTCCTGGCCACCGGCGCGGTCTTCGGCTCGATGGAGGTCGTCACCATCGCCTACGCGGACGGCCCGGAGGCCGGGGTCGTACTGGCCCTGCAGGCCGCCGGATCCTGCCTGGCGGGCCTCGCCTACGGCAGAGCCCACCGCACCGCCCGGCTGCGCACCTGTCTGGCCGCGATGACGGTCCTGATGACCCTGCCGCTCCTGGCGGCGAACACCACGGGCTCCCTGCTCGCCGTCGCGGGCACTCTGCTGGTCGCGGGCATGGCGACGGCCCCGACGATGGTGACGGGCATGACCACGATCCAGCGCCTCACCCCCGAGGGCCGGCTGAACGAGGGCATGACCCTGGCCGTCACCGCGCTGCTCGGCGGCATCGCGGCGGGCTCGGCGACGGGCGGCTGGACGGTCGAGCACGCGGGCCCGGCCCTCGGCTACACGATCCCGGCCGCCGCGGCGGGCCTGGCGCTGCTGCTGTCGCTGGTACCGGCGCGGATGGGGGCAGGCATGACGAAGGCCCGGCTGTCGTGACAGCCGGGCCCTTCGCCCACATGGGGTTTCGGTGATCCCGGGGACATGCCCCGGGGTCTCCGTGGTGGAGATGGCGGGAATCGAACCCGCGTCCAACGGTGCGGAATCAGGGCTTCTCCGTGTGCAGTCCGCTGCGATTTTCTCGGCCCCGGAGATCACGCGGACAAGTCTCCGACGGGCTCAGTCACTGTTTGATTTCCCTCCAGGCCCCGTGACCGGGTCTAGAGGTTTAGTTCCCTAGCTGATGCCAGGATCCGGGTCGGGAACAGCCCCGGGCTGACACTTCGCAAGTCGCTACTTAGGCAGCGAGGGCGAAGGAATCGCGCTTGGTATTGGCGATTATTGGTTGCGACATATGGTTTACGAGATCATTGCCGCTTCCTCGACACGCTTCCCCTGCTTCGACAGCCGCTGTCGAAACCGATCATCCCCATGTTGACTTATCAAACGTGCCCCCTCTGGGAGGGCATGTGCCATCGTACGTGACCGAGGCACGCGCGTGCCAGCCTATTAACCCGGGAGCAGGGGCAGGTCAGGCGCGCTGGCGGCGACGGGCCGCCGACATCGCGCGGTCCGTCTCACGGCGGTCCTGCTTCTCCCGCAGGGTCTGTCGCTTGTCGTACTCCTTCTTGCCCCTGGCGAGCGCGATCTCCACCTTGGCCCGGCCGTCCTTGAAGTACAGCGCCAGAGGCACGATCGTGTGACCCGTCTCCTGGGACTTGGACTCCAGCTTGTCGATCTCCTCCCGGTGCATGAGGAGCTTCCGCTTGCGCCGGGCGCTGTGGTTGGTCCAGGTGCCCTGGCTGTACTCCGGTACGTGCACGTTGTGCAGCCACGCCTCGTGGTCGTCGATCTGGACGAACCCGTCCGCGAGCGACGCCCGCCCCTGGCGCAGCGACTTCACCTCGGTGCCCATCAGCACGAGACCGCACTCGTAGGTGTCGAGGATGTGGTAGTCGTGCCGCGCCTTCTTGTTCTGCGCGATCAGCTTGCGCCCTTTTTCCTTAGCCATAGTGCGGTCATTTTCGCACTACGACCCGGTGCCGAGGCCACTCAATACTGTCTGGGCCCGCTCCTCGGCCCGCCCGCTCACCGCGAGGTCCGGTGTGATGCCCCGGCCGTCGACGTCATGGCCCGACGGGGTGCGGTAGTGACCGACGGTGAGCTCCGCCACGGAGCCGTCGGGCAGCCGCTCCGGCATCTGCACCGAGCCCTTGCCGAAGGTGCGCGCACCCACCGTGATCGCGCGGCCGCGATCCTTGAGGGCGCCTGTGACCAGCTCGGCCGCGCTCATCGTGCCGCCGTCGACCAGGGCCACGACGGGCCGCTCGGTGTCCCCGCCCGGCCGTGCGTAGAGGGCCTTCTGCTCCCCGCGCACGTCGTACGTGGCGACGAGTCCGCCGTCCAGGAAGGCGGAGGCGGTGGTGACGGCCTCGGAGACCAGGCCGCCGCTGTTGCCCCGCAGGTCGAGCAGGACCCCGGCGCCCGCCGGCGCGGCCTGCACCGCCTGCCTCACCCGCTCTCCGGTGCCCTTGGTGAAGGCCGCGATCTTGATCATCACGGCCGGGCCGGCGAGGTCACGTACGGTGACGGCTTCGGTGGCGAGCCGGGCCCTGCGCAGGGTCTCGTTCCAGGCGCGGTCGCCGCGCTGCAGCCCCAGTACGACGGACGAGCCGGTCGTGGCGCCCTTGCCGTCGCCGCGCAGGAGCGCGACGACCTCGCTGACCGGGCGGCCGTCTATGGCTGCGCCGTCGATGGTGCGCAGCTGGTCGCCGGGCCGGATGCCGGCCCTGTCGGCGGGCCCGCCGCGCTGCACCCGGGACACCTCGGCCCGGCCGTCGGCGCCGCGCTTCGCCCACAGCCCGACGCCCGTGTAGGAGCCGTCGAGGGCGCGCTCGAACTCCTCGTACTCACCCGCGTCGTACACGGCGCCCCAGCGGTCCCCGCTGCGGCTCACGACCTCCTCGGCCGCCTTGGCACCGGACTTGCCGTCGGCCATGGCCTCGGCGGCGGCCCGGGCGACCTCGTCGCGGTCGACGGTCGCGGCCGCCGCGCGCACCCGGGGCGCGGCCGGCTCGTCCTCTCCACGGGGCAGCAGCCCGGTGGCGGAGGCGGTGGCGAGGACGCCCGCGAACACCAAGGTGAGGGCCGCCCCGTGGCGGAGTCCACGGGACATCATGGGTGGTTCGGGGCCCAACATGGCGCCCACTCTAGGACAAGCGAAGGGCGCCGTAGGGCTGTTGACCCGTACGGCGCCCGGGGCGCTCGTCACACCTTCAGGTACTTGCGCAATGCGATGAAAGCGGCCAAGGAGGGCATCAGCAGCCCGATCACCAGGACCAGCGGAAGTACCGCTATCACGGCGTCCCAGCCGATGAAGTTGACCAACGGCATCTTCTCGGCCAGCGCGAGACCGCCGTCGACGAGGAAGTACCGGCCGACCAGCAGCAGCACACAGGCGACCGCGCCACCCAGCAGGCCGGCGAAGGCCGCCTCCATGATGAACGGCATCTGGATGTAGAAGCTGGACGCTCCGACGAGCCGCATGATGCCCGTCTCACGCCGACGGCTGAACGCCGAGACGCGCACCGTGTTGACGATCAGCATCAACGCGATGACCAGCATGAGTCCCATGATGAAGAGGGCGGCGATGTTCATGCCCCGCATCATGTTGAACAGGTTCTCCAGGATGCCGCGCTGGTCCTGGACGGACTGCACACCGTCACGGCCGGCGAAGGCGGTCGCCACGACCTGGTACTTCTCCGGGTCCTTCAGCTTGACCCGGAACGACTCCTGCATCTGGTCCGGCGTGATCACCGTCGCGATCGCGGTGTCGCTGTACTGCTCGCGGTAGTGCTTGTAGGCCTCGTCGGCCGACTCGTGATGGACCTTCTCGACGATGTCCATCTTGCCGAGATCGGCCTCGATCTCTTCCTTCTGCTGCGCGGTGACAGCGCCCTTGGAGCACTTGTCGTCCGTCTCCGCGTCGTTCTTGTTGCAGAGGTAGATGGAGACGTTGACCTTGTCGTACCAGAAGTCCTTCATCGTGCTGACCTGTTCACGCATGAGCAGGGCGCCACCGAAGAGGGCGAGCGACAGGGCCACGGAGACGATGACCGCGAAGGTCATCGTCAGATTGCGGCGGAGACCGACTCCGATCTCCGACAGTACGAACTGGGCGCGCATGGCGAGTGTTTCAGCCTTTCCTGTGCCTGCCTGTAGCTGCTACCTGTGGGCGCTGGGTCGGCTCCGCTCGGTCGAGCGGGCCGATCAGTGCTGGTAGCCGTAGACGCCGCGCGCCTGGTCGCGCACGAGCCGGCCCTGTTCGAGCTCGATGACGCGCTTGCGCATCTGGTCGACGATGTTCTGGTCGTGGGTCGCCATCACCACCGTGGTGCCGGTCCTGTTGATCCGGTCCAGCAGCTTCATGATGCCGACGGAGGTCTGCGGGTCGAGGTTTCCGGTCGGCTCGTCCGCGATCAGCAGCATCGGGCGGTTGACGAACGCACGGGCGATCGCCACACGCTGCTGCTCACCACCGGACAGCTCACCGGGCATCCGGTCCTCCTTGCCGCCGAGACCGACTAGGTCGAGGACCTGGGGAACCGCCTTGCGGATCTCGCCGCGCGGCTTGCCGATGACCTCCTGCGCGAAGGCCACGTTCTCGGCGACGGTCTTGTTGGGCAGCAGACGGAAGTCCTGGAAGACGGTTCCGAGCTGCCGGCGCATGTGCGGCACCTTCCAGTTGGACAGGCGCGCGAGGTCCTTGCCCAGGACGTGGACCATGCCGTGGCTGGCGCGCTCCTCGCGCAGGAGCAGCCGCAGGAAGGTCGACTTGCCGGAACCGGACGAGCCCACGAGGAAGACGAACTCCCCCTTCTCGATCTCCAGGGAGACGTCACGCAGGGCTGGACGGTTCTGCTTGGGATAGCTCTTGGAGACGTTGTCGAATCGGATCACGGGTGCACCACGGTCGGCCGGGAGTATGTGTGCGTGACCTTACGCGAATGGGCATGGCGCGTGCAGTCGCCGCCCGGAGTTGCGCGATTTGTCCGATTGGCGGTCGGCTCGTAAGCCTCACGGAACGGGTGTAATCCGACGGGGCGCGCCGAAACGCGCGAGAGCTGGCACAGTGGTATCGGGAACGGATGCGTTTCCTGGAGCGTTGCGCGGAGAGAACGGACTGTGCCGGCGACTCCGCCGCGCGGGAGGAGGAGAGCGCATGACCTATGACCGACTGGTGTGCGCCAACTGCGCGGCCCCGGTCGCCGAGGGCCGCTGTCCCGTCTGCCGGGCGAATCGCGAGCGCCTGCAGCAGGAGGGCCCCTTCGCGGGCCTGAACCCGGCGATGCTGGTGGCACTACTGGTGGTCCTCGTGGCGGCGCTGGCGCTGCTGGCGCACCAGACCGCCTAGGTCCGAGCGATCCGGCCCGGCTTCCCGCACGACCCCCGCACCACCCACGAACGGAGCACAAGGGCCCGAGCTGCCGTGAGGCAGCCCGGGCCCTTGTCACATGCTGTTACGCGCTGATCACACCGCGGCGCGGCCGCCGCCGACGAGGCGCGGCAGCATCCTGAAGCCGATGCCACCGGCGATCATCGTCGCGGCACCGAGCAGCAGGAACGTGGTCTCGGCGGCGCCGGTCTCAGCCAGCTCCTCCTTGGCCTGACCCTGCTCGACCGGCTTGGAGCCGGCGGCGTCGGTGTCCGTGTTGTCGGCGCACTCGGCACCGTCGACGTCGACGGTGCAACCACCGGCGTCGCCGCCGGTCGAACCACCGGTCGAACCGCCGGTCGCAGCGGCGCCACCGGTGGTGGAACCACCGGTGGTGGCCGGGTCACCGGACGTGGAACCCGTGGTGGCCGGGTCACCAGTGGTGGAACCGGTCGTCGCCGGGTCACCGGACGTGGAACCCGTGGTGGCCGGGTCACCAGTGGTGGAACCGGTCGTCGCCGGGTCACCGGTCGTCGAACCCGTGGTGGCCGGGTCACCGGTCGTCGAACCGGTCGTCGCCGGGTCACCGGTCGTCGAACCCGTGGTGGCCGGGTCACCAGTGGTGGAACCGGTCGTCGCCGGGTCACCGGTCGTCGAACCCGTGGTGGCCGGGTCACCGGTCGTGGAACCGGTCGTCGCCGGGTCACCGGTCGTCGAACCCGTGGTGGCCGGGTCACCGGTCGTCGAACCGGTCGTCTGACCGAGCGTGTCACCGCCCCCGTCTTCACCCTCACGAATACCGAGGCCGACATCGACCCCGTTCTCGTCGACCTCCGCGCTGGCACTGATGCCGCCAACACCAACATCAATACCGACGGCCTGGGCGGCGCCCGCGGCGGTCAGGGACGCGCCGGCGGCGATCACTGCACCGGCGGCTATCCGCGCGACGCGAACACGCGTCTTCTTGGTCATCTGCTGCTACCCCCAGTAGCTGATTCGTCTGTAGTGCAGCGTCCGGGGCTGCAGCCACCGAGGGTCGCGCTTCCGCTTGCCCCGTTGCTCACACGCGCCCCATAGATACGCATGCCGCGCGCCACCCTTCCCACTTTCCACGGACACGTCAAGGTCGTTGCGCGTGCGATGCCCGAAATAAGGGCAGTTGACCGAGGTACGGGCATGCAACTGTGACGTAAACCCGGAACTGGCGCCCCACCAGCGGCAGTTCCCATGTCGACAAAGCGAGCTGGCACCCCGGATTCCGCTTGCGTCAGCGAATCGACAAGAGCTGTCGTCGCGCTCCGCAAAGCCTCCATGGCATCGGAGGCTTACGTGCCTCCGCACTTCCTCTGGGCATTGATCTGACCGCGAGTCATGACCCTGCCGTCCCACGTCACGTACTCATCGTCGGCCAGTTGAGCACTCCGCACCTCGGCGAGATCGATGGGACTGTCGCGGCCATCCTCGGCATGGCCATCCACGAGCACTTGGGTCTCGACGAAGAACTCGTCAGGCAGCCGGCCGGCGAGAAGCTTCTCCTCCTCCGCGAAGCTCCGGGCACTTCCTATGAAGAACAGGCCCTCTCGCACTTGGGCCGAGGCGGGGCCTCTGGCGCTCCATAGCGTCTCGAAACCGTCCCCCCGCCCCTTGCCTACTGCGGTCACAGAAACGAGCGCCCCCACGACCGATTCAGACGGGCACCTCGGGTAGGCGATCACCACTTCCCCGCCCTCCAGCCGAGCCCCAAAATCCGGTGGGTCAGGCGCCTGCAACGTGCACGCCGAAAGCCCGACTGCGATGGCCAGCGCGCACACCGCCGACGCCGCGCCGCTTCTCCTCAACGTGGACCCCCATCCGCGTCACTGCGGCCCTCTCGTGCTTCTTCTCGCACCGCGACCGTCCCGTCCCGGAAATGCATCCTTCTGCATCTCGCCCAGCGCTTCACCCCGGAAAGCCGGATCGTCAGGCACGTTGGCGACTGACAGCGCGCCAGGCCGAGCACGCGAACGGCGCCGCAGCCCCCTGAGGGGCCCGGCGCCGTCATGTGCCGCGAAGTGCGGGTTACTTCTCCTGCTGCTTGCGCCAGCGGATGCCCGCCTCGAGGAAGCCGTCGATCTCGCCGTCCAGCACCGACTGCGGGTTGCCGACCTCGAACTCCGTACGGAGGTCCTTGACCATCTGGTACGGGTGGAGGACGTACGAACGCATCTGGTTGCCCCAGGAGCTGCCGCCGTCGCCCTTGAGGGCGTCCATCCTGGCCCGCTCCTCCTGGCGCTGACGCTCCAGGAGCTTCGCCTGGAGGACGTTCATCGCGCTCGCCTTGTTCTGGATCTGGGAGCGCTCGTTCTGGCAGGAGACCACGATGCCGGTCGGAACGTGGGTGATACGGACCGCGGAGTCCGTCGTGTTGACACCCTGGCCGCCCGGGCCCGACGCGCGGTAGACGTCCACGCGCAAGTCGGACTCGTCGATCTCGACGTGGTCCGACTGCTCGACGACGGGGAGGATCTCGACGCCCGCGAAGGACGTCTGGCGCCGGCCCTGGTTGTCGAAGGGGGAGATCCGCACCAGGCGGTGCGTGCCCTGCTCCACCGAGAGCGTGCCGTAGGCGTACGGCGCCTTGACGACGAAGGTGGTCGACTTGATGCCGGCCTCCTCCGCGTACGACGTCTCGTAGATCTCCGTGCCGTAGCCGTGCCGCTCGGCCCAGCGCAGGTACATGCGCTGGAGCTGCTCGGCGAAGTCGGCGGCGTCGACGCCACCGGCCTCGGCCCGGATGTTGACCAGCGCCTCGCGCTCGTCGTACTCGCCGGAGAGGAGGGTGCGGACCTCCATCTCGTCCAGCGCCTTCCGGACGGACTCCAGCTCGGCCTCGGCCTCGACGCGCGTGTCCGGGTCGTCCTCGGCCTCGGCGAGCTCGAAGAGCACTTCGAGGTCGTCGATCCGCCCGCGCAGCGCCTCGGCCTTGCGGACCTCGGCCTGCAGGTGCGAGAGCTTGCTGGTGATCTTCTGCGCCGCCTCGGGGTCGTCCCACAGGGACGGCGCGGCCGCCTGCTCCTCGAGCACGGCGATGTCTGCCCTCAGCTTGTCGAGGTCCAGGACGGCCTCGATCGACCCCATGGTCGAGGAGAGGGACTTCAGCTCTTCGGATACATCGACGACTGCCACGCGTCCAAGGGTAACGGCATCACGCGACAGCCCCTCGCGCCTGTGGACAACAGGGGGTACCGAGGGGTGCCCGGAAGGCTCCCGCGGGCTCCTAGGGCTGTGCGGGGGCCGACTGCTTGGAGTCCTGGGGCGGTACGGAGCCGTCGTCGCCGCTCGTCGCGAGCCAGCCGCCGACGCCCACCGCCGCGGCCAGCACCAGACCCGCGACACCGAACGTGATGCGGCGTCTGCGCACCGCGTCGGCCTTGTGGCGGGCGGAGCCGGGGCGGCGCTGACCGGGGGTGCGCGGGGCGCGGGCCGTACCCCGCGCACCGCCCGCGAGCTCGTCGGGGCCCGGGACGCGCATGGAGGTGTGGGTGTCCCGGTTGGAGTCCGTGGCGGAGCCGCGGACCAGCGGGACGGCGCCGCGGCGGCGCGGTTCCTCGGGCAGCGTGGCGTACTCGGGCTCCTCGTACGCCTCCGAGGTCTCCCCGGCGTCCGGCTCGTCCACGTCGAGCGGGGGCAGCCCCGCGAGCAGCGGCAGCAGGTCGTGCAGCCGGGCGGCGAGTTCGGAGGCGCGCAACCGGGACGCGGGCGCCTTGGCCAGGCACTGGACGATCAGCTGCCACAGCTCGTCCGGGATGCCGGGGAGCGGGACGACGGTCTCGGTGACATGGCGGCGCAGTACGGCGCCGGGGTGGCCGCCGCCGAACGGGGTGAAGCCGGCGAGCAACTCGTACAGCACCGTCGCGAGGGCGTAGATGTCGACGGCGGCGCGCGGCGGGAGGCCCTCGACGATCTCCGGGGCCAGGTAGTCCGGCGTGCCGATGATCTTGGTGGCCCGGGTGCGGCGGGGCGTGTCGATCAGCTTGGCGACGCCGAAGTCCGTCAGCAGGGCTGGGTGGGCTCCGCCGGGGCCGAGCGGGCCCTCCATGTCCAGGAGGATGTTCTCCGGCTTGACGTCGCGGTGGACGACGCCGGCGGCATGGGCCGCGGCGAGTCCCTCGGCGACGTCGGCGACGACCGCGACGGCGGCCTCGGGGGCGAGCCGGCGCTCGCGGTCGAGGCGGGTGCGCAGGTCCGTGCCGCGGACCAGGTCCATGACCAGGGCGAGGTCGTTGCCGTCCACGACGAGGTCACGGACGCCGACGACCCGGGGGTGGTCGAGTCCGAGGAGGGCCGTGCGCTCCTGGACGAAGCGTCCGACCAGTTCCTGGTCGGAGGCGAGGTCCTCGCGCAACAGCTTGATGGCGACGGGGCCTTCCGGCCCTTCTCCGAGCCACACAGTGCCCGCGCTGCCCCGGCCCAGGATCTGGTGGGCCGAGTACCGGCTGCCGATATTCCGTGCCAAGACTGCTCCCTCAGCGGCTGGCGTTGCGCATCAAACTACGCGGCTGTCGGGGTGCCTCGTGCCCCGGATGGCGCCAACCGTCACTTCTGCGGGGCTTTTTCCCCCGCAGAAGTCGACATAACGACAGAGTGATCGCCCGTGGTGGACGTTCGGCCTCTACTGACCCGTGCCGGTACCGGCACCCGCGCCGGTTCCGGTACCCGGGTCGGGGGTGCTGCCGCCGAGCTCCGAGATCCAGTTGCTCACGCTCGACACCGCGTCGCCGATGGCCTGCCAGTAGCTCTTGCCCTGGGCGATCCAGTCCTGGAGCGGGGTCAGCTCCCAGACCAGCCAGCCCGCGACGAACAGCAGGACCAGCGTGAAGAGACAGCCCTTGAGGCAGCCGAGACCCGGAATCCGCATCCGGTTGGCGCTCCGCTGCCGCGGCTCGCGCGGCGGACGCGGCGCAGGCTGCTGGGGCGGCGGCTGCGGCGGGGCGTACTGCTGACGCTGGGGCTGCGGCGCGTACTGCTGCTGCGGCGGCGGTGCGTACGGCTGCGGCTGCCGGCGGCCCTGCGGCTGCTGACGCTGCTGCGGGTGGGGCTGCTGCTGGTACGGCGGCTGCGGCGCCGGCCGCCGCTGCGGACGGCGGCGCAGCGGGTCCTCGCCCGGGTCGAGGTACTGGACCTGCGTCTGCTCGTTGCGGTCGCGGGCCGCCTGCAGCTGGGACTGCCACGGGTGCGGACCGTCGGGCTGCGGCTGACCGTCAGGACGCGGCGGTACGGGCGGCATGACCGCGGTCGGGTCGGCGGCGCCGGGGCCGCCGGACTGCTGCATCACGCTGGTCGCCGCGTTCGGGTCGTACCCGCCGATGCCCGCGCCCGCACCGTAGGAGGTGGCGCCGCTCGGCAGCACCTGGGTCGGGTCGGCCGCGCCGGGCATGCCGGGAACGGTGGCGGGCGACGGATCGGGCGCGAGGAGCGCGCCGACGCCCTCCGCCGCCTCGATCTGCGCGGGCGTGGAGTGGACCCCGATGCCGGCGGCGACGACACGCAGGCCGCGGGCGAGGTTCTCGGCGCTCGGCCGGTCGTTCGGCTCCTTGCGCAGACAGCGCTCGATGACCGTCCACAGCGGGCCGGGGACGGTGGAGGGGCGGCGGGGCTCCTCGCTGAGGTGCCGGTGGAGCACTTCGAGTGCCGTACCGCCGGCGAACGGCGGACGGCCGGTGACCAGCTCGTACAGCATGATCCCGGCGCCGTAGACATCGACGGCCGAGGTCTGCGGGCGGCCCTCGGCGGACTCGGGCGCGACATACGCGGGGGTGCCGACGAACTCGTGCGTGCGGGTCAGGCCCGGGGAGTCGGCGAGGCGCGCGATGCCGAAGTCGGTGAGCATCGGGTGCATCTCGCCGTCGCGCTCGGCCAGCAGCACGTTGGCGGGCTTGAGGTCGCGGTGGACCACGCCGTCGGCGTGGCTGGCGGCGAGCGCGTCCGCGATCTGGGCGGTGAGCAGGGAGGCCGCGACCGGGCTGAAGGGGCCGTTGTCCCGGATGTAGCGGTGCAGGTCGGGGCCGTCGACGAGATCCATGACCAGGGCGAGGACGTCGCCCTCGACGACCAGGTCGCGGGTGCGCACGATGTTCGGGTGGGTGAGGCGGAGCAGGACGGACCGCTCGCGCAGGAAGCGCATCACGATGTCCGCGTCGTTCGCGAGCTCCTCCTTGAGGACCTTGATCGCGACGGTCTCGCCGGGCTGGCCGGGCACGGCTGCCTCGGCGCCCGCGGTCTCACGCTGGCGGGCTCGCCAGACGGTGCCCGTGGCGCCGCGCCCGAGCGGCTCCTCGAGCAGGTATTTGCTGCCTACCGGCCGCACGTCATGCGCTCCCTGCTGATCGTGTCGGATCGTCGTTCGGTCGTCGTTCCGTCGTCGTTCCGGTGATGGTCGTCGTGGTCGTCCCGGTGGTCCCGTCTCCGGTCCATGGTTGGTCCCGCGCGGGTGTCCGACCCACTGTAGTGCCGCCGATCGGGTCACCGGACTGACCTCCGGATTGGCCGGTAAGACGTTCCCGGCGGGCCGATGGTTGCCGAACTGCCGTGCGGTGGGCGGCGGTGACGATCCCAACCAGGAACTTTTACGTCCAGAGCCGACCATTCAAGATCACTTCTTGCCGGGTCCCGGGCGCGTTGTCGGCGGCGGATGCGAGGATGCCTCCAGCACGGAGTTGTGGGGTCGGGAGAGCCCTGCGGCCGTGCCGACCTGCCGGGTGGGGGGAATCACAGGGCGGCTCCCCTGCCGGGCACCCCGCGCAGAAGGGACCGCTGACGGCGATGCAGATCCGGCTGACCGTCCTCGCGCCGCGCAGCGGCCAGTCCACGCAGGGCGCCGAGCGCGCCTGCGACGTGCTCGTCACCGCCCCCGCGGGCACGGCGCTGGCGGCGGTCGCCTCCGGACTGGCCGCGGCCGTGTCGGGCCCCGACGCGCCACCGTCCGGGACCGTCGTGCTCTACGCGGGCCGGGAGCGGCTCGACGCCCAGCGGTGCGCGCTGGGCGAGCCGCCGCTCGTGGACGGCGCCGTGCTGTCGCTCCAGGCGCCCGGCGAGGACGAGACGGCCGACGCCGAGGGCGCCGCGCGTACGCAGCTCCAGGTCGTCGCGGGTCCGGACGCGGGCGGGGTCCATCTGCTGCACGACGGCCGCATCAGGATCGGGCGCGCGGCGGAGGCGGATGTTCCGCTCGATGATCCGGATGTCTCGCGACTGCACTGCGAGGTGACGGTCGCGGAGGACGGCGCGGTCACGGTGGCGGACCTCGGCTCGACGAACGGCACGACGCTGGACGGCGCCGACGTCGGCCCGCGGCCGGTCCGGCTGGCCCCTGGCGCGCTGCTCCGTATCGGTGAGTCGACGCTCCGGCTGGCCGCCTCGCCTCCGGCCCTCGCCGACCGCCCGGCGACGACCCCGGACGGCGAGGGCCATCTGCGGGTGCGCCGGCCCTCCCCCGAGCCCGACGAGGACCAGGTCCGCCAGGCGGACCGGATCCCGTCCTGGGCCCGCGAGCGCGAGGCGGCCGAGCGCGGTGCGACGGCGCCCGGCGCCGCTCCCGCCCGCCCCGGCGACGACACCCCGGCCCACGGCCGTGCGGACGCGTACGGCCATGAGGCCCGCGGCGGGCACGGCGGCGTGGCCGCGCCCGCCCACCCGGCCGCGTCCGACGGCGGTCCGGGTTCCGGCGGCGTCCGGCAGGCCCGTGGCACCACCACCCACGGAAGCGGTACGGGCCACGGTGTCGGGCACCCGGGCGGTGCCGCGCCCGGCGACCGGAGCGCCCCCGGCACCCCCGGCCGCACCTCAGGCGCCCCCGCACCCCGGCCCGGCGGCACGCCCGGCGGCAGCGACGAGACCCGGAGCAGCACCCGCCCGGCGGCCCCCGGCGGCCAGAGCACCCCCGGCGCTCCCGGCGGGTCCCCAAGCGCCCCCGCAACCCGGCCCGGCGGCACATCACACGACAGCGACGAGACCCGGAGCAGCACCCGCCCGGCCGCCCCCGGCGGACAGAGCGCCCCCGGCGGCGAGGCCGGTGGACGGAGCGGGAGCGACCAGGGCGGTGCCGGTATGCGGCGCAGGCGCGGGATAGGGGCATGGGCCCGGCGGCTCGCCGGCGGGCGGGACGAGACCGGCGGGACCGAGGCGGCCGGCGGACGGCCGACGGCCGCCTCCACGACGCCCGCCGTGGAGACCTGGCCCGATCCCGCCACCGTTCTGCTCACCGCGCTCGGCCCGGGGCCCCGGCTGTGGGAGCGGGAGCCCGGACATCCCGAGGCCCTCGTCGTCCGGCTCGGCACGGTGGACCGGGCGGAGACCTCCGCCGTCCCCGTCACGGTGGGACTGCGCGAGGCCGGGTCGCTCGGGCTCGCGGGACCGCGACCGCGGCTCATCGGGCTCGCCCGGTCCGTCGTCGCGCAGCTCGCCGCGCTGCACTCGCCCGCGGATCTGGAGATCGTGCTGATCAGCACGGACCGGGCCAGACCGCTGGAGGAGCGCAAGCACGCCTGGGGATGGCTCGGCTGGCTGCCGCATCTGCGGCCCGCGCACGGCCAGGACTGCCGGCTCCTCCTCGCCTACGACCGGGACCAGGCGGCCGCCAGGGCCGCCGAGCTGACCCGGCGGCTGGACGACGGTCCGCTCGGGCCGGGCTGGCCGAGCGCCGAGCGCCGCGCGGTCGAGCAGGCGGCGGCCCGGTACGCGGGGCCGCGGACGCTCGTCGTCCTCGACGGCGATCCGGGTTCCGCCACGCTGCGCGAGACCACGGCGCGGCTCGCCGGGGCCGGCGCTGCCGCCGGAGTCCATGTCGTCTGTCTGGCCGAGACCCCGCCCGCCTCCCCGCTCTCCCCGGTGGCGGCGACGTACGAGGAGGCCTGCGCGGCGTCGCTGGCCTTCCGGGAGTGCGGCGCGGTCGGGCTGCTCAGCGGTGATGTGGCCACGGCGCTGCGGCTGCTGCGTACGGCGGCGGGACAGCCGGCCGGCCATGGCACGGTCGCCGCGGTGGACGCGGTGTCCGCGGCCTGGGCCGAGCGGTTCGGCCGGGCGCTCGCACCGCTGCGCTCGGACGCGGACGCGCACGCGTCGTACGGCCGGGTGGTGACGGCTCCGCTGCCGCAGTCGGCGCGGCTGCTGGACGAGCTGGGTCTGGCCCGGGCCACCCCTGCCTCGCTGATGGCCCGTTGGGCGTCCGCCGCGGACGGCACGGGCGTGCTGGGCGCGGGACCGGGCGGCCCGGTCGCCGTCGACCTCGCCTCGGACGGCCCGCATCTGCTGATCGAGGGACCTGCGGGCAGCGGTCGTACGGAGCTGCTCCGCGCGCTCGCCGCGTCGCTTGCCGCGGGAGGCCGGCCCGACCGGCTCGGGCTGCTGCTGGTCGACGGCGCGGGCGGAGAGCGCGGAGAGGGCCTCGCGGCGCTGACCGAACTCCCGCATGTCACGGAGCATCTGGTCGCCTCGGACCCGGTACGGATGCGGGAGTTCGCCCAGGCGCTCGGCGCGGAGCTGAAGCGGCGGGCCGAGCTGCTCGGCCGGGAGGGCTTCACGGACCGGCACACACGGCGCGAGGTCTCCGAGCGGCTCGTCGGGCAGCGCCCGCCGAGCCCCGCCGAATCCCGCCCGGACTCGCTCCCCTCGCCCCGCCAGGAGTCGCTTCCCGCGCCCCGCCAGGAGTCACGCGGCGAACCACGCGGGGATTCCCGGGGCGACTCACGCGGCGACTCCCGGGGCGACTCCCGCGGCGATCTGGACCCGCCGACCGGCGGCACGCTCAGGCTCCGCCCCGCCGCCGCGCGTGCCCAGGCCGAGGCACACGTGCCATTGCCACGGCTCGTCGTCCTCGTCGACGACTACGACGCGCTGGTCGCACCGGCGCTCGGCAGCCCGGGACGGCCCGCGGCCGGTTCCGTCGTACGGGCTCTGGAGGCGGTGGCCAGGGACGGCGAGCGGCTCGGTGTCCATCTGGTCGCCACGTCCGCCCGGCCCGACCGCACGGCGGACACGGAACTGGCGCACAGCGCACGGCTGAGGGTCGTGCTGGACGCGCCGCCCGTCTCCCCCGGCCCGGACGACCCGGCCCCGGGGCGCGGCAGGCTCGGGCATCCGGACGGCCGGGTGACGCCGTTCCAGGGCGGCCGGGTGACGGGCCGTATCCCGCGTACGGCGACACTGCGGCCCACGGTGGTGGAGCTGGCCTGGGAGCGGATGGGCGATCCGCCGGCCCGCCGGCCCGTGCGCGAGCTGGGCAACGGTCCGACGGATCTTGCCCTGCTGGCCAGCGCCCTGGACCGCGCCGCCCGCTCGGTCGACGCCGCCCCGCTCCCGCCGCTGAAACCGGCCCACTCCTGACACCGGCCCACTCCTGACACCGGCCCACTCCTGACCGGCCGGGACCGGGGCGGGCCCCTGACCGGACGGGGCAAGCCCCCGACCGGAGCGTCCCGACGCGCAGCGCGGGCCCCTGTCCGGGCCCCCGGCTCAGCGGGCCCCTGTCCGGGCCCGGCTCAGCGGCGGCGCAGGGCCCCTGACGGCCCCGAGCCCACCCACGTACCTGACGCAACGTCACGGCCCCATCACGATCACCCAGTTGACAGCGAAGGCGGTATTGCCTCTCCCCTCCCCCGGGCGTAGACCTGATCGCACGGGACGGGAGCGGCGTTGCCTTTACGTCACGGCTTCGCCCTCCGCACGCGCGGAAGAGACGGGGCAGTGATGCGCACAACACGCAAAGCTCGTACGGCTCGCGGCACCACCGTCGTGGCGCTCGCCGCGCTGGGCGCGCTCGCCCTCGCGGGCTGCGGCGACGGCGGCAAGGGCGGCGACGGAGGCGCGGCGGACGCGACGAAGGGCACGGATTCCGCACAGACGGTCCGGCTGCCGAGGCTGGACGGCCAGAAGATCGAGGTCGCCGCGGTCTGGACGGGCCCCGAGCAGGAGAACTTCACCAAGGTTCTCAAGGAGTTCGAGAAGCGCACCGGAGCGACGGTCACGTTCGTTCCCGCGCAGGACCCGATCGTGAACTTCCTCGGAACGAAGATCGCCGGCGGCAGCCCGCCCGATGTCGCGATGCTGCCCCAGGTCGGCGCCGTCGAGCAGGCCGTGGCGCAGAAGTGGGCCAAGCCCCTGGGCCCGGAGGCCAAGGCCGAGCTCGCCAAGAACTACGGCAAGGGCTGGCAGGATCTCGGCTCCGTCGACGGCACTCCGTACGGCGTGTACTTCAAGGCCGCCAACAAGTCCCTCGTCTGGTACAACACGGCGGTCTTCGAGAACGCCGGTGCCGCCGAGCCCAAGACCTGGAAGGACTTCCTGACGACGGCGGAGACCATCTCCGCGTCCGGCGTCACTCCGGTCTCGGTCGGCGGCGCGGACGGCTGGACGCTCACCGACTGGTTCGAGAACGTGTATCTCTCGCAGGCCGGGCCGGAGAAGTACGACCAGCTCGCCAAGCACGAGATCAAGTGGACGGACCCGTCCGTCACGAAGGCCCTGACCACCCTCGCCGAGCTGTTCGGCAAGCCCGGTCTGATCGCGGGCGGCGCCGACGGGGCCCTGCAGACGGAGTTCCCCAAGTCCGTCACCCAGACCTTCACCGGCGGCGACCAGCCCAAGGGCGCGATGGTGTTCGAGGGCGACTTCGTCTCCGTCAACATCGCCCAGACCGAGGCGAAGATCGGCACAGACGCGAAGGTGTTCCCGTTCCCGGCGGTCGGCGCCGAACCACCGGTGGTGACCGGTGGCGACGCGGCGGTGGCCCTGAAGGACTCCAAGGGCGCACAGGCGCTGCTGACCTTCCTCGCCTCGCCGGACGCGGCGAGGATCTGGGCCGAGTCCGGCGGCTTCATCTCCCCGAACAAGTCCCTGGATGTCGCCGCGTATCCGAACGACGTCCAGCGCGACATCGCCAAGGCGCTCATCGCCGCGGGCGACGACTTCCGCTTCGACATGTCGGACCAGATGCCGCAGTCGTTCGGCGGCACCCCCGGCAAGGGCGAGTGGAAGGCGCTCCAGGACTTCCTGAAGAACCCGAAGGACGTCGCCGGTACGCAAGCGCGGCTGGAGGCCGACGCGGCCAAGGCGTACAAGAACTGACGTGGCGATGACGTCTCCCGAGGCGTCCACCGGAGCGGCGGGGGCCACACCGCCCGCCACCGGGGGCGTACGCAAGAGCGTGACCGGCACGAAGGGCCTGGTGGCGGCCGGTTTCCTGCTGCCCGCACTGGTGCTGCTCGGCGCGCTCGTGGTCTACCCGATCGGGTACTCGCTGTACCGGTCCTTCTTCGACCGGTCCGGCAGCGGCTTCGCCGGATTCGACAACTACGTGGAGATCTTCACCGACGACACCATCTTCACCGCGGTCAAGAACAACGCGATCTGGGTGGTCGTGGCACCGGCCGTCGCGACGGCGCTCGGGCTGATGTTCGCGGTGCTGACGGAACGGGTGCGCTGGGGCACGGCGTTCAAGCTGATCGTCTTCATGCCGATGGCGATCTCGATGCTCGCCGCGGGCATCATCTTCCGGCTGGTCTACGAGCAGGACCCGGAGCGTGGTGTCGCCAACGCGGTCTGGGTGGGGGTGCACGACACGTTCTCCGAGTCGGCGGGTTTCCCCAAGGCGCGGCCCCTGCCCGCGCATCCGCTGAAACCGGCCGGCGGCGGGGCGTTCGTCACCGAGCAGCCGGTCACGGCGGGCAGCCCGGTCGAGCTGCCGCTCGTCGGCGTACCGGCCGACACGATGCCGTCCGACGCCCGCCCGGCGAAGGCCGCACAACCGGACGACGGCCGGATCACCGGCACCGCCTGGCTCGACTTCACCCGGGGCGGTGGCGGGACGGTGAACGCCGTCGACGCCAAGGAGCTGGGGCTCAAGGGCCTCAAGGTCGAGGCGGTCAAGGACGGCAAGGTGGTCGCCACGGCCACCGCGGCCGCCGACGGGACCTTCTCCCTCCCGAAGGAGGCTGACGGCGCCGTGCTGCGGCTCCCCGAGAGCAACTTCCGGGAGCCGTACAACGGTGTCGACTGGCTGGGTCCCTCGCTTGTGACCCCGGCCATCATCGGCAGTTACGTGTGGATGTGGGCGGGCTTCGCGATGGTGCTGATCGCCGCGGGCCTGGCGGCCGTGCCGCGTGAACTCCTCGAAGCGGCACGGGTGGACGGTGCCAACGAGTGGCAGGTCTTCCGGAAGGTGACCGTTCCGCTGCTCGCGCCGGTCCTCGCGGTCGTCCTCGTCACGCTGATGATCAACGTACTGAAGATCTTCGACCTGGTGTTCATCATCGCGCCCGGATCGGCGCAGGACGACGCGAACGTCCTCGCGCTCCAGCTGTACCGCTCGTCGTTCGGCACCGACGCGGACCTGGGTGTGGGCAGTGCCATCGCCGTCCTTCTCCTGCTCCTGGTGATCCCGGTGATGGCCTTCAACATCCGCCGGATGCGAAGGGAGACCCGCCGATGACGACGTCCGACGGCGTGGTGAAGGCGAAGCCGTCGCTCGCGGCCCGGATCGCCGCCCGCACCGGAGGCGGGGCGATGCGGGTCCTCCTCGTACTGGTCGGGCTGTTCTGGCTGATGCCGACGATCGGGCTGCTGCTGTCCTCGCTGCGCTCGCCCACCGACATCAACGCGAGCGGCTGGTGGAGGGTGTTCACCGCACCCGCGCAGCTCACCACCGCGAACTACTCCCGGCTGCTGGAGAACGACACGATCACCGGCTCACTGCTGTCCACGGTCGCGATCACCGTGCCGGCCACGGTCCTGGTCGTCGTGATCGGTTCGCTCGCCGGATACGCCTTCGCCTGGATGGAGTTCCCCGGCCGCGACTGGTGGTTCCTGGTCGTGGTCGGGCTGCTCGTCGTACCCGTACAGGTCGCGCTCGTCCCGGTGTCGAAGCTGTTCGGGAGCATCGGGCTGTTCGAGACGACGGCCGGTGTGGTGGTCTTCCATGTCGCCTTCGGCCTGCCCTTCGCGATCTTCCTCCTCCGGAACTTCTTCGCGGAGATCCCCAGGGAGCTGCTGGAGGCGGCACGGCTGGACGGCGCGGGCGAGATCCGGCTGTTCACGCGGGTCGTGCTGCCGCTCGGCGGGCCGGCGATCGCCTCGCTCGGCATCTTCCAGTTCCTCTGGGTCTGGAACGACATGCTGGTCGCGCTGATCTTCGCGGACTCGGAGTCGCCGCCGATCACGGTCGCGCTCCAGCAGCAGGTACGGCAGTTCGGGAACAACATCGACGTCCTGGCGCCCGGCGCGTTCGTGTCGATGGTGATCCCGCTCGCCGTGTTCTTCGCGTTCCAGCGACAGTTCGTGTCCGGGGTGATGGCGGGCGCCGTGAAGTAGCACGGAACGCCTCATTCCGGCAGCGCGAGGCCCGTCCGCACGACCCGATGCCCGTACACATGATCGCCTTCGCGGTCGTGTGTGCGGGCTCTTTCACGGCCGACTCCGGGGCAACATCCGCTCCACACCCGACCGCAAACCCCCCGACACCTTCGGCCACTACGACCGGGACATGGCCTTCGCCGACCCCAGAGAGAAGACTCCGATGTCGCAGACGAGTGCACAGGTGCAGTCCCCCGCCGAGGCCGCGGCGCCCACCGCGGAGGAGCTGCCCAGGCCCACCCGGTTCGACGATGTGAAGGGCTGGTTCCGGCCGGTCGACCAGCTGCTCTTCGACTGGTTCCTGACCCATCAGCGCGACCAGGGCCACGCGGGTGATCTGCTCGAACTCGGTGCGTACATGGGCAAGAGCGCGATCTTCGTGGGCTCGTACCGGCGGGAGGGCGAGGAGTTCACCGTCTGCGACCTGTGGGACTCGCCCGCACCGGACGACTCCAACAGCGCCGAGATGGACCGCTCGTACTCGACGCTGACCCGCCGCGCGTTCGAGGCCAACTACCTCTCCTTCCACGAGGAGCTGCCGACCCTCGTCCAGGCGCCGACGTCGGTGATCTCCTCGCGGGTGCGCACGGGCAGCTGCCGCTTCGTCCACATCGACGCCTCGCATCTGTACGAGCACGTCCACGGCGACATCGAGGCCGCGGAGCAGCTCCTCACGCCCGAGGGCATCGTGGTCTTCGACGACTTCCGGGCCGAGCACTGCCCGGGCGTCGCGGCGGCCGTGTGGGGCGCGGTCGCGACCGTGCGACTGCGGCCGATCTGTATCACCGGCACCAAGATGTACGCGACCTGGGGCGACGCGGAGAAGGCGCGCGAGGCGCTCCTCGGCTGGCTTGAGACGCGTACGGACATGTGGCACGGGGTGGAGGAGGTGGCCGGGGCGCCCATGATCCGGATCGACGGCAGGAAGGCGAAGGCGCCGGCGCACCCGCGCTCCCGCCACGAGGCGAAGGCGACCGTTCCCGAGGCCGTCCCCGCGTCTGCCGCCCCCGCGCAGGCTTCGGCCTCCGCTCCCGCCTCCGCCGGTGCGGTACGAGGGCGGCGCGCCCCGCGCACCCGCAAGCTCGTCCGTGACCTGCTGCCGCCGCTGCTGACCCGCGCCCTGGTGCGCGCGTTCCGCTAGAACGACCGCTCTAGGCCCGAGGAGTGCGGCGCAGCCCGACCGGGGCCACGGCGACGACGAGCCCGCGGGTGCCGTCGGGAGCCACGTTCAGCCGGTACGGCCGCAGGCCGCGCAGCCCGTGGGCCCGGCGGGGCGGGGCTCCGGGCGCCACGGTGGCGGGGTGCTCGGTGCCGACGAGCGCGGTCTGCAGCCCGACCCGGGTCCTGCCGGGCGGAAAGGCGTCGGCGGGGATCTGTACCTCGATCTCCGTACCGGCGCCGTCCGCGGCCGGCCGCAGCAGGATGCGGCCGGTCTCCGGGCAGCCCGTGAGCCGGACCGGGGCCACGTCGAGAGCCGCGAGGCCGGGCAGCGGGGTGCGGGCGGTGACGACGAGGGTGTGGCGGGCGGGGCCGGTGCGCCGCCAGTCCGCGGAGACGAGGTCGGTGCGCAGCGGCGGTACGCCGTGCCCGGCCTCGTAGCGGATCACCGAGTCCAGCCCGGCCCGGTCACCCGCGCGTACGTAGGACAGCCGTAGCCGGAGTCCCGGCCGCAGCAGGGCGAGCACGGCGTCGCTGAGATGGTCGGCGACCAGTCTGCGCAGTCCCGCGAAGACGCGGCGCCGCACCGGCTCGGACGCCGAGAGGAGGGCGGGGCCGGTCAGCAGGTCGGCCTCCTGGGCGAAGTGGCGGTGGTGGAATCCGTCGCGGAGCGGGCCGGGTCGGGTGAAGCGGGCGGTGACGGCCATCACCGCTGCGGTCCCGCGCAGCACGTCCTCGATCCCGATGCCGTCGCCGGTGTAGGGCCCGAGGCCGCGTCCGGGTGCGGTGCGTGGCACGGTGCGAGGCCCGATGTCGGGTCCGGAGCGGGGCCCGGTGGTGCGTCCGGAGCGGGGTCCGATGTCGCGTCCGGGTCCGGGTCCGGGCCCGGTGCCGGTGCCGGTGCGGGGCGCGTCGCCGCCCGGTTCGCCGTCGAAACGGTAGTCGTAGTCGGCCAGCACGGAGACGGCCCGCGACCGGAAGAGCGCTTCGAGGGTGAACGCCTGATCCGCCAGGCCGGCCGGGATGTCCTCGGCGAACCGCAGCCCGTGGCGCGCGATCGGCTCACGCCGGAACAGCTTGGTGCTGGACAGCTCCGAGGACAGCCCGGGGGTGTCGAGCGGCACCCCGTGCCGAGTTCGCTCGAACACGGTGCGGTCCGAGCCTGCGGCCTTGGCGTAGACGACGTCGGCACCGCGACTGTCCGCCGCGTCGACGAGCCGGGCGAGCGCCTCCCGCCCGAGGAAGTCACCTGCGTCGAGGAAGAACAGATAGCGGCCGCGGGCACGTTCCAGGGCCTGGTTGACGGTGCCGGTGCGGCCGACGGAGAACCGTTCCGGCAGCCGACTGCCGCCGTCGTCGGCGACGAACACCTCGACGCGGTCCTCCCCGATGGTCTGGCCCGCGAGCGCGTCCAGACACCGGATGAGCAGCGAAGCCGCCGCGCGGACCGTGACGACGACGGTGACGTCGGGAACGCCGCCCGAGCCGTCCGGGTCTTGCGGGTCGTTCAGGTCGTTCAGGTCGTGCGGGTCATCGAGGTCGTACGGAACGACCGGGATGCCTGCCGTGCTCGATGAGCTCATGGCGTGCCCTCCACTCACTCGCGGGCGCTCCGCGCCCGCCCGAGACGGCAACGACCTTCCACCGGCGCGGGCTACGCACCGGTGAAGCGCGTTCACCCATCCGGCTGAACGCGCACCCGCCGGCCGCTGTCCGCCGCGCCGCCGCCAGGCGCGGCACGGCCTCGGTCGCGGGGTGCGCGCCGCCAGTCGCGGGTGAGCGCCGCCAGTCGCGGCCCGACGTCAGTCGTGGGTGAGCGCCGCCACCGCCGAGGCCGCCAGGTCGTCCAGATAGCCCTTCGGCAGGCCGCTGCGCACGACCACGAGCCGCCAGTACAGCGGGCCGATGATCAGGTCCAGGGCGCGGTCCGGGTCGGCCGTCTCCGGGAGTTCACCGCGGGCGACCGCGTCGCGGACCACGAGCGCGGCCACACCCTGCTGGCTGTCGAGCAGGGCGGCCTTGATCGCGTCCGCGATCTCCGGATGGCGGGCGGCCTCCACGAGCAGGTCGGGGATGACCTGGGAGGCGACGGGGTGGCGCAGGGCGTGCGAGGCGACTTCGAGAAGCGCGCGGACGTCCCCGTACAGCGAACCGGTGGCCGGCGCAGGCAGGCCCTTCGCGGCGAAGGCCGAGACCAGGTCGAGGACGAGCGAGAGCTTGGACTTCCAGCGCCGGTAGACCGCGGTCTTGCCGACACCGGCGCGGCGGGCGATGCCCTCGATCGACATCCGCGCGAAACCGACCGCCGCCAGTTCCTCGAAGACGGCGACGCGGATCGCTTCGGTCACGTCCTCCCGGAGCACTGCGGCTCCCGCGGGGGCGCGTCGTGGGGTTCGGGGGTCCGTGGGCATGCCGAGGAGCATACCCGTGACGACGAGACGGTTGCGTTGCGACGTAGATCCGCTCTACTCTCCCCGTAGCGACGATACGGGTCCGTCCCAACGCCAGCGTTCCATCGACCACCCCCCGGCGAAAGCGAGCGAGTGACCAGCGTGAGCAGCCAGACGATCACCCCGCCCTCACCGCCGCAGGTGGAAGACCTCGGCGCGCTGGCCGCCCGTCACGGCCTGACCGTGAGCGGAGCGCGACCGCCCCTCGGCGCGTACATCGGACAGCTCTGGTCCCGCCGCCACTTCATCACCGCGTTCGCCACCGCCCGGCTGACCTCGCAGTACAGCCAGGCGAAGCTCGGCCAGGTCTGGCAGCTGATGACTCCGCTGCTGAACGCGGCGGTCTATTACTTCATCTTCGGGATCCTGCTCGACACCGCCCGTCACGTCCCGGACTTCGTCCCGTTCCTGGTGACGGGCGTGTTCATCTGGACGTTCACGGCCAACTCGATCACCGCCGGCACCCGCGCGATCTCGGGCAACATCGGGCTCGTACGGGCACTGCACTTCCCGCGCGCCGCCCTGCCCATCGGCCTCGCCCTGCAACAGCTCCAGCAGCTGCTGTTCTCCCTGGGCGCACTGGTCGTGATCCTGATGTGCTTCGGGGAGTTCCCGAAGGCGTCCTGGCTGCTGGCGCTCCCCGCCCTGGCGCTCCAGGCGGTCTTCAGCACGGGCATCTCGATGGTCGTCGCCCGCCTCGCCGCGAGCACGCCGGACATCGCCCAGCTGATGCCCTTCCTGCTGCGCACCTGGATGTACGTGTCCGGGGTGATGTGGAGCATCCCGGTGGTGCTCAAGAAGGCGGAGCTGCCGCACGCCGTGGTCCTGGCGCTGCAGTGCAACCCGGTCGCGGTCTATATCGACCTCGTGCGCTTCGCGCTCATCGACAGCTACACCTCGGCCCAGCTGCCGCCGCACGTGTGGGCGGTCGCCCTCGGCTGGGCCGTGCTCTTCGGGGTGGGCGGATTCCTGTACTTCTGGAAGGCGGAGGAGCAGTACGGCCGTGGCTGAGACAACGACAACGATCCCGACGACAGCGACAGCGACCGGCACAGCGGCAGCTACAGCTACAGCTACAGCGACCGGCACAGCGACCGGGACGGCGGAAGCGACCGAACGGACGCCGACCGTCGTGGTCGACGACGTCCACATCACCTACAAGGTCAACGGCGCGAAGACCGGCCGCGGCGCCGCCACGGCGGCCCTCAGCCGCATCCTGTCGCGAAGGTCCGACAAGAGCGGCGGCGGTCGCGAGGTCCACGCGGTCAAGGGCGTCAGCTTCGCCGCGTACAAGGGTGAGGCGATCGGGCTGATCGGCTCCAACGGCTCGGGCAAGTCCACCCTGCTGAAGGCGGTCGCGGGCCTGCTCCCGACGGCCAAGGGCCGGATCTACACCCATGGCCAGCCCTCCCTGCTCGGCGTCAACGCGGCGCTCATGGGCGATCTGACCGGCGAGCGCAACGTGATCCTCGGCGGGCTCGCGATGGGCATGACCCGCGAGGAGATCAGCGAGCGCTACCAGGAGATCGTCGACTTCTCCGGGATCAACGAGAAGGGCGACTTCATCTCCCTGCCGATGCGGACCTACTCCTCCGGCATGGGGGCCCGGCTCCGCTTCTCCATCGCCGCCGCCAAGAGCCACGACGTCCTGCTCATCGACGAGGCGCTGGCGACGGGCGACGCCAGGTTCCAGCGGCGCAGCCAGGAGCGGATCGCCGAGCTGCGCGAGGAGGCCGGCACGGTCTTCCTGGTCAGCCACAGCAACTCCGCGATCACGACGACCTGCGACCGCGCGCTCTGGCTGGAGTCCGGGACGCTGCGGATGGACGGTCCGGCGAAGGACGTCGTGGCGGCGTACGAGGCCTTCACCAAGAAGAAATAGCGAACGGAAGAAATAGCAGGAAAGGGACACAAAACAGACTAGGGTGCGGGTCGATGACGACCCCGCAGGCCCCCACCCTCGTCACGGCAGGCTCCCGCGTCGCCGTACTCCCCCTCCTCGCTCTCGGCGCCGTCTGGGCCGCGACCCGTCTCGGAATGCTCGTCCTGCTCGTACGGGACGACATCGGTTTCGGAGGCGTCTCCCGCGAGGTCTACCTCCTCTACGCGCACTGGTACGGGGAACTCACCCGCGGCACCTTCCCGGTGGACGACCCGACCTGGCAGTACCCGCCCGGCGCCGGGGCCCTGTTCCTCGCTCCCGCTCTCGTCCCGGCGCTGACCTACTTCCAGGCCTTCGTGGCGCTGGCGCTGCTCGCCGACGCCGCCGTCACCGTGGCACTCGCCCGGGCCGGCGGCGTCCGCGGCGGCGGGGTCTGGATGTGGACGGGCGGCCTGCCGCTGCTGCTGCACATCCCGTTCGCCCGCTACGACGTCCAGGTCACCGCCCTCGCCGTCCTCGCGCTCCTCTCGCTGAACCGCCGCCCCCGGCTCGGCGGCGTACTCGCCGGGCTCGGCGCGACGGTCAAGCTCTGGCCGGCCCTCGCACTGCTGGGCACGCCCCGGGGCCGGAGCACCCGGGCGGCCTGGGCGTCGGCGGCGGGCGCGGTCCTCGCGCTGCTCGCCGTCCTCTCACTCGGCCTCTCCCACCCGCTGGACTTCCTGCGTCAACAGGGCGGCCGCGGCATCCAGATCGAGTCACTCGGCGGCACCGCGCTCGCCCTGATCCGGCTGACCGGCGGGGAGGGGCGCGTCGAATTCCGTTACGGCGCGTTCGAGTTCACCGGCCCCCATGTGGCGGCCGTGGCCGGCGTGTCCTTCCTGCTCACCGCGGCCGCCCTGGTCTTCCTGCTGCTGTGGCGGGTGCGGGCGAAACGCTGGACCACGGCCACGCCGTTCGACGCCGCGCTCTGCGCCGTCCTCCTCTTCACCGTCACCAGCCGCGTCATCAGCCCGCAGTACCTGATCTGGCTGCTCGGCCTGGGCGCGGTCTGCCTCACCTCCCCGCACACCGGCCAGCGGCCCGTCGCACTCCTGCTGCTGCCCGCGGCGGCCTTGAGTTCCCTCGCCTACCCGTTGCTGTACGACGACGTCATCGCGGTCACCCCGCTCGGCTGCGCGGTCGTCCTCGTACGGAACGCTCTGCTGCTCACCGCGGCGCTGCTGTCGGCGCGCAGGCTGTGGACGGCCGCGACATGACGACGCGGGGGGGCCCACCATGGTGGTGGGCGCCCCCCGCGCGGCTCGGAGCAGCGTCCGTCGTCGGGACGACCGTCGCGTCAGCCGTGGGTGACGGCCGTCGTGGCAGCCGTGGTGACGGCCGTCGTGTCAGCTGTGCGTACGCAGCAACTGGCGCATCGTCCGCATCGCGACCGAAAGGTTGGCCAGGTCGAAGGTGTCCGACCCCTGGATCTCCTCCAGGGTCGTCCGCGCCCGGCCCAGGATCGCCGCGTTCTTCTCCTCCCACGCCTTGAAGCGCTGCTCCGGCGTCGAGGCGCCGTTGCCCACCGACAGCACGTCCGCGGTGAGCGCGGCGTGCGCGGCGTACAGGTCCTCGCGGATGGAGGCGCGGGCCATGGACTGCCAGCGGTCGGCCCGCGGCAGTTCGATGATCCGGTCCATCAGTTCGGTGATCCGCAGCCGGTCGGCCAGGTCGTAGTAGATCTCGGCGACGGACAGCGCGTCCTTGTCCGTACGGTCCGCGATCGCGACGATGTCCAGCGTCGGGAAGGCGGAGGAGAATCCGGCGACCCGCGTGGCCAGGTCCTCCGGGACGCCCGCGGCCATGAACTTGTCCAGCAGGCCCTGGTACCACTCCAGGTCGGCACCGCGGAGCATCTTCGGCAGCTCGGCCCACACCTGCTCGACCCGGGTCGAGAAGAACCCGATCGTCTCCGTCAGCTCCAGCGGCTGCGGCCGGTTGCCGAGCAGCCAGCGGGTGCCGCGCTCGACGAGCCGGCGCGAGTGCAGCCGCATACGGGTCTGGACGTCGGCGGTGACCTCGTTGTCGAGCGCCTCGACGGCGTCCCACACCTCGCCGAGGCCGAAGATCGCGCGGGCCGCGGTCTGCGCCCGGACGATCTCCTCGATCGACGCCCCGGTCTCCTCGCGGAGCCGGTGCAGGAACGTCGAACCACCCGTGTTGACGGTGTCGTTGACCAGGACGGTCGTGACGATCTCGCGGCGCAGCGCGTGTCCGTCGACCGCGTCGGTGAAGTTCTCCCGCAACGGCTTCGGGAAGTACGCGTGCAGCAGCCCGCGCAGGTACGGGTCGTCCGGCAGCGAGGTCCCGATCAGCTCGTCCGCCACCGTGATCTTGGTATAGGCGAGCAGCACGGCCAGCTCGGGCTGCGACAGGCCCTGCCGGTTGTTGAGCAGTTCGCGGATCTGCCGGTCGTTCGGCAGGAACTCCAGCGCCCGGTCCAGCGCGCCCTCCCGGCCCAGCCTGCGCATGAAGCGCTGGTGGGCGTGGAGGAGGCTCGGCGACTGGGCGACGGCGTTGGCCAGGGCCACGTTCTGCGCGTAGTTGTTGCGCAGCACCAGCCGGCCGACCTCGTCGGTCATCTCGGCGAGCAGCTTGTTGCGCTGCTTGACGGTCATGTCGCCCTCGGCGACGAGGCCGTTCAGCAGGATCTTGATGTTCACCTCGTGGTCGGAGGTGTCCACGCCCGCGCTGTTGTCGATGGCGTCGGTGTTGATCCTGCCGCCGTCGCGGGCGAACTCGATACGGCCCAGCTGGGTCAGGCCCAGGTTGCCGCCCTCGCCGACGACCTTGACCCGCAGCTCGTTGCCGTCGACGCGGATGGCGTCGTTCGCCTTGTCGCCGACATCGGCGTTCGACTCGGTCGACGCCTTGACGTACGTACCGATGCCGCCGTTCCACAGCAGGTCCACCGGAGCCTGCAGGATCGCCTTCATCAGCTCGGCGGGAGTCAGCTTCACGACCCCCGGCTCGATGCCGAGAGCCTCGCGCACATGGGCGTTGACGGGGATCGACTTGGCGGTCCTCGGGTGGATGCCGCCGCCCGGGGACAGCAGCTCCGTGTTGTAGTCGGCCCACGACGAACGGGGCAGCTCGAAGAGCCGGCGGCGCTCGGCGTACGAGACGGCCGCGTCGGGCTCCGGGTCGATGAAGATGTGGCGGTGGTCGAAGGCCGCGACCAGCCGGATGTGCTCGGAGAGCAGCATGCCGTTGCCGAACACGTCACCCGACATGTCGCCGACACCGACCGTGGTGAAGTCCTCGGTCTGGGTGTCGTGGCCGAGCTCGCGGAAGTGCCGCTTCACGGACTCCCAGGCGCCGCGGGCCGTGATGCCCATGCCCTTGTGGTCGTAACCGGCGGAGCCGCCGGAGGCGAAGGCGTCGCCGAGCCAGAAGTTGTAGGAGATCGCGACGTCGTTGGCGATGTCGGAGAACGTCGCCGTGCCCTTGTCGGCGGCGACGACGAGGTAGGTGTCGTCCTCGTCGTGGCGCACCACGTCGTGCGGCGGCACGACCTCGCCGCCCACCAGGTTGTCGGTGATGTCGAGCAGCGCCGAGATGAAGGTCTTGTAGCAGGAGATGCCCTCCGCCAGCCACGCGTCACGGTCCACGGACGGGTCCGGGAGCTGCTTGGCGACGAATCCGCCCTTGGCGCCGACCGGCACGATGACGGTGTTCTTCACCATCTGTGCCTTGACCAGGCCGAGGATCTCCGTACGGAAGTCCTCACGCCGGTCGGACCAGCGCAGACCACCGCGCGCGACCTTGCCGTAGCGCAGGTGCACGCCCTCGACGCGCGGCGAGTACACCCAGATCTCGTACGCCGGGCGGGGCGCCGGCAGATCCGGGATGGCCTGCGGGTCGAACTTCATCGACACATAGCCGTGCCACTGTCCGCCCTCCGCCTCCTGGAAGAAGTTCGTCCGGAGGGTGGCCTTGATGACCGTGAGGAAGGAGCGCAGGATCCGGTCCTCGTCCAGCGAGGCGACCTGGTCCAGGGCGGCGTCCAGCTCCTCCAGCAGGGCGTCGGTCAGCTCGGTGCCGGCGCGCTGGCGGTCCGGCGCCATCCGGGCCTCGAAGAGGTTGATCAGCAGCCGGGTGGTGTGGACGTTGTTGAGGAGGGTGTCCTCCATGTAGTCCTGGCTGAACGTCGATCCGGCCTGCCGCAGGTACTTCGCGTACGCGCGCAGCACCATGGCCTCGCGCCAGGTGAGCCCGGCCCGGAGCACCAGCGAGTTGAACGTGTCGTTCTCCGCGGCGCCGGTCCACACGGCGGAGAAGGCCGCCTGGAAGCGCTCACGGGCGTCGTCGCCGAAGTACTCCCCGCCGTTGCCCGTGATGGCCGGCACTCGCAGACCGAAGTCGTAGACCCAGGCGTGCGTACGGTCCGTGCAGCGCAGCTCGTACGGCCGCTCGTCGATGACCTCGACGCCGAGCCGGTTGAGGACGGGCAGCACGGAGGACAGGGAGACCTGCTCTCCGAAGCGGTAGATCTTGAAGCGGCGTTCACCGGGAAGGGCGCCCACCGGCTCGTAGAGGGAGAGCGAGAAGTCCTTGCCGGACTGGGTGAGCTGCTCCAGGTGGACAAGGTCGGCGACCGCCGCGCGCGGCGAGTGGTCGGCCTTGTAGCCCTCCGGGAAGGCGTTGGCGTACTTGCGCAGCAGTTCGGCGGCGCGCTCCTCGCCCATCTCGGCGTTGAGCGCCTCGGCGAATCCGTCGGCCCAGGACCGGGCGGCCTCGGCCAGCCGGGCCTCCAGGCGCTCCTTGTCGGCGTCGGTGAGGTGCGTCAGCTCGGTGCCGGACGGGACCCGGACGACGAAGTGGAGGCGGGTGAGCACCGACTCGGTGCTCATCAGGGTGAAGTCGACGCTGGTGCCGCCGAGCTCCTCCTTGAGGATGCCGGTCAGCCGCTCACGGACGGTCGTGTTGAAGCGGTCGCGCGGCAGGTAGACGAGGGCCGAGTAGTACCGGCCGTACTCCTCCTGGCGCAGGTACAGCCGCAGCCGGCGACGCTCCTGCAGGTACAGGACGCTCGTCACGATCGACCGCAGCTCGTCGACGGGCGTCTGGAACAGTTCGTCGCGCGGGTACGTCTCCAGGATCTGCAGGAGGTCACGGCCGTCGTGGCTGTGCGGCGAGAAGCCGGCGCCTTCGAGGACCTCCGCGACCTTGCGGCGGATCACCGGGACACGGCGCACGGACTCGGTGTACGCGGCCGAGGAGAACAGGCCCAGGAAGCGGCGCTCGCCGACGACGTTGCCCTCGGCGTCGAACTTCTTCACGCCGACGTAGTCGAGGTAGCTCGGGCGGTGCACGGTGGCGCGACTGTTGGCCTTGGTGAGGATCAGCAGCTTGTGCTCGCGCGCCTTGGCGCGGGCGTCCGCGGGCAGCCGGTTGAACGAGGGGCTCACGGGGTGGCCGTGCGCGTCGTCGCCGGTGTGGTGCGGGTCGGAGCGGAGGATGCCGAGACCCGTGCCGGGGACCGCGGCCAGCGCGTCGCTGTCGACCAGGTTGTACTCGCGGTAGCCGAGGAAGGTGAAGTGGTCGTCGGACAGCCAGCGCAGCAGCTCGCGGGCCTCCCCGACCTCGTCCTCGCTGAGATCGTCGGCGACGGGCTCGCCGGGGAGCTCCTCGGCGATGCGCAGCGCCGCGTCGCGCATCTTCTCCCAGTCCTCGACGGCCTCGCGGACGTCGGACAGCACGCTCAGCAGGTCGGAGGTGATCTGCTTCAGATCGGAGCGGTCGGTCTCGCGGTCGATCTCGACATGGATCCAGGACTCGACGAAGGCGTCGTGCGGCAGCTTGGCGCCGTTCGGCTCGCCGCAGAGCACCTCGATCAGCTTGCCGGTGACATCACGGCGCACGACGATCTGCGGGTGGATCACGACGTGGATGCCGCGGCCCTGGCGGGACAGCTCGTTGGTGACGGAGTCGACGAGGAAGGGCATGTCGTCGGTGACGACCTCGACGACGGAGTGGCTGGACGTCCAGCCGTTCTCCTCGACGGTCGGGGTGTGCACCCGGACGTTGGCCGTGCCCTGCGGTCGGTTCTCGGCGAGACGGTAGTGCGAGACGGCTGCGCCGTAGACGTCGACCGGGTCGCGGTCGGCGAGGTCCTCGGGGGCGGTGTGCAGGTAGTAGCGCTGGAGGAACGCGAGGAGGTGGCCCTGGTCAGGACGCTCCCCGCCGTCGGACCCAGTCGGAAGTTGCCCCCCGCCCGGGCTGTGCTCAGCTACCCGAGCGGCCCTTTCGAGCAGCTCGGCCTTGGCTTCGTCCAGCTTGGTCTGCATGTCCTCTGGCTCCTGTCGCGCGCCGTTGCGTGACGTAGGGGGAAAAGATGGCACGACGCCGCGACGCGGAATGTCCGGTCGGGGTCGGCGTCATGCCTGGGTGAGAGAAGTCCGGACCGTGACCGGCCCGTGCGGGCCGCGGGCCCGGAAGGTGACCGCAGCGCGGTCCACGCGCTCTTCGCGCTCCGTGCGGGCCGGTCCGTCCTGGAAAGGACCCGACCTCGCGGGGAAGATCAGCTCGCACCCGGCCGCTGTGGCGTACCGGGCGCAGTCCCCCAGCTACCGCTGGGCGGAGCCCGCAGGAGGCACCGCTGCCCCCTCGGCGTATCGCGCTGATCACGGGTCAAGGCTATCGCCCCTCACCCCTGACCCGTCATGAGCCGTATGTGTACAAAAGCGGGGCCGGAAGTTTGACAGTCTGGACAGCGACACGTGGCCTCTTGGCAAATCGGCGTCGGGGAGGCAGGTTGACGGTGGGACCGAAGCCCGACAAATCGATACAGCCGTATCGATACAGCCATATCGATACAGGGGAGCAGGAGCCATGAGTGTGAAGATCCTGATCGTCACCGGCGACGCAGCCGAGTCCCTGGAGGTCCTCTACCCGTACCAGCGGCTGCTCGAAGAGGGCTATGAGGTCCATATCGCCGCCCCCGCCCGCAAACAGCTCCGGTTCGTCGTCCATGACTTCGAGCCCGGCTTCGACACGTACACGGAGAAGCCCGGCTACACGTGGCCGGCCGACCTGGCCTTCTCGGAGGTCGACCCGGGGGACTACGCCGCGATCGTCATCCCGGGCGGCCGCGCCCCGGAGTACCTCCGCAACGACCCGGAACTCCGCAAGATCCTCAAGTCGTTCTTCGACGCCGACAAGCCCGTGGCCCAGATCTGCCACGGCCCCCTGCTGACGGCCGCCACCGGCAGCCTCACGGGCCGCAGGGTCACGGCCTATCCCGCCCTGGAGCTCGACATGCAGGCGGCGGGCGCGTCCTTCCAGGACACCGAGGCCGTGGTCGACGGCACACTGATCTCCTCCCGCGCCTGGCCGGACCACCCTGCCTGGATGCGCGAGTTCCTCACGGTGCTGAGGTCGAAGGCTCCGCTGAGCTGACAGGCCGACGGGGCCCACAGTGCCGGGCTGAGAGTGCTGTAGGTGCCCAGAGGGCTCTGTGCGGGTCGAGGGGCTCTGTGCGTGTGACGGGGCCCGTATGTGCCGACGGGGCTGTACGTGCCGACGGGCCGCTGCACGGGCGGGGTGCGGTGCCGGCTGGCGCTGTCCGGTCCGTCCCGCGCCGGAGGGCGGACAGGGCGGGGCGCGCTACGCCAGCTCCTCCGCGACCGTCACCGCCTCCGCCAGGCTGTCCACCACCGGCACCCCTGCGGACTCCAGGCTCGCTCGGCTGTGCGAGCCCCCGGTGTACAGCACGGCCTTCGCGCCGACGTGCGCCGCGGCGACCGCGTCGTCCACCGCGTCGCCGACGACCACGATCCGCTCCGGCGGCACCCCTTCCAGCGCGGCCAGATGCCGCACCATGTGCTCCGTCTTGCCCGTGTGCGACGCGCCGATCCGCCCGTCGACCCGTACGAAGCGCGCCTCGATGCCGTGCCGCCGCACGATCGGTATCAGTTGCTCGTGCGGGGCCAGCGACAGCAGCGACTGCGTACGCCCCGCCTCCTGGCGCTCGGCGAGCAGCTCCGCCGCCCCGGCCGTGAGCACACAGGCGTCGGCCCGCTGCCAGTAGTGCTTGTGGAACACCGCGTCCATGACCGCCCACTCGTCGTCCGTGGGCAGCCGGCCCATCAGCCGCTCGTAGAACAGCGGCACCGGCACGCAGTACAGCTCGCGATAGCGCTCGAGCGTGATCGAGGCGAGCCCTATCTCCGCGAACGACGCGTTCGTCGCCTCGATGATCGTGTGGATGTCGTCGAGCAGTGTGCCGTTCCAGTCCCAGACCAGATGCGCCGTGTGCTTCCCCATGTCGAGCAACGGTACCGGCCGGGTACGACAACGACCGAGGCAACCGAAACGAACCGGGCCGGGCCGGACCGCGTCAGCCGGGCCAGGCAGGCCGCGTCAGCCGATGAGCCCGGGGATCTCCTGCACCCCGTACCAGAGCAGCTCGTGGTCCTCGGCGCCGTCCACGATGAACTGAGCGTCGTCGTCCCCGTGGTCCGCAGCACCGAGCGCGCCGGCCGCCGCGGCCACATCGCTCTCCGCCTCGTCGGAGTCCACATGCACCGACGCCGCCTTCACCAGCGGCACCGCGGCCGCGATCCGCACCTCACCGAGAGACGCGGACCCCAGCGCCTGGCCCGGATCCGCGGTCGCCGCGCCGTCCGGTACGTCGACGGCGACGACGACCCGCCGCCGCGCCACACCCGGGTCGCCCGCCAGCTGCCGCAGCGACGCCGCCGCGGCCCTGTTCAGCGCCGCGTACTCGAGCTCCTCGATGTCGTCGGACACGTACCACTCGCGCAGCGCGGGCGTCACGGCGTAGGCGATCAGCGGACCGGGCCCGAGCTCGCCCGCCTTGTGCGCCTCTGCGAGACCGGGGAGGGTCAGGGGGACGTAGACGCGCATGGTGGCCGCTTTCGTAGTCGGGTGAGCACTTAAGGATACGTGTGAAGTCCCCCTTCGGGCTGCCCTGGAGGCCCCTTCCGGCGTCGCCCCGGAGCACCCGCGGTCCGCGCGGTTCCCGGCGCTCAGAGCCCGCCGTCACCCTGATAGGTGATCCTCGGCGCCGCTGTCCGCGCGGTCCCGTGGTCCTTGCGGCGGCCGCTTCCCGGCCCGTACAAGATCCCCACCGGAAAGTTACTTGTGAGTATCGAAGGGGCGACCGCCATGCACCACACCTCGGCCAGGACGCGGACGAAGCCCGGGGACCGCCATGACAGCCGCGGCCCCGGCCGCGCCGCACGGCGCCCCGCAGCGCCGCCCGTGGCGCCCGGCCCAGGGCCCGCCGCCGGCGGCCGCTCCCGTCTTCCCCGCTACTGGTTCGCCGAACGGCTGCTCTCGGTCCTCAGCGGCCACCGCCCCGTGCACTGGATGCTCGGCCACACCATCGGCGACGCCTACGAGCAGCTCGTCCGCCTCGCTCCCGGCACTCCGCTCCGTACGAACGGCCTGCGGCCCGCGGTCCGCCACTGCGACGAGTACGTACCGCGGCCAGGAGTCATCGAGGCCTTCGCCCGCATCGCCGCGGGCGAGCAGGTCCGCGCCATGGCCTTCCGCCTCGAACAGGGCCGAGACCTCCGCTGGCGCTGCGCAGCCGTGGAACTCGGCGGCGAACGCGTCACCGCCGGAGTCTGACACCCGAGCGGTCGCCGACGGCCACTGCCGGGGGAACAGCGGGGCACAGCCGACGCCGACCCGGCGATCCCCGGCCACCGCGGCGCACGGCCGAGAACCGCACGGGCCGCCCCCGACGCCTCGGCGGTCGCCGGCCAGCTCGGCCAGGGGACCCGAGCCACGCCGGCGCCCGTGTGAATGCCCGCGGGGCCGGACACCTTCCGGTGTCCGGCCCCGCGGTTCTCACGCCTTCGGCGTCACTTCTTGCGGCGGCGCCCCGCGCTCTTCTGCGCCTTGCGGCGCTCCGCGCGCGTCATCCCGTCGGACTCCGAGCGGGGCGAGTCGCCGTTCGCGAAGTCGCCCTCGACCACACCGCCCTCGCCGTCGACCGTCGGCGCCGAGAAGTGCAGCCGGTCCGGACGCTGCGGTGCGTCCAGCCCCTTCGCGCGGATCTCGGGACGGCCCGCGCCCGCCGGCACCGCGTCCTCCTTGGCCAGGGACTTCTTCTCGGCCGCGTCCTGCACCGGGATCTCCTCGACCTGCTGCTCGACCTGGACCTCCAGGTTGAACAGGTAGCCGACGGACTCCTCCTTGATGCCGTCCATCATCGCGGTGAACATGTCGAAGCCCTCGCGCTGGTACTCCACGAGCGGGTCCTTCTGCGCCATCGCGCGAAGGCCGATGCCCTCCTGGAGGTAGTCCATCTCGTAGAGGTGCTCACGCCACTTGCGGTCCAGGACGGACAGCACCACGCGCCGCTCCAGCTCACGCATGATGTCCGAGCCGAGCTGCTTCTCGCGCTCGTCGTACTGCTCGTGGATGTCGTCCTTGATGGTCTCGCCGATGAACTCGGCGGTGATCCCGGCCCGGTCACCCGCCGCGTCCTCGAGCTCGTCCACGGTCACCTTCACCGGGTAGAGCTGCTTGAACGCGCCCCACAGCCGGTCGAGGTCCCACTCCTCGGCGAAGCCCTCGACGGTCTCCGCCTGGATGTACGCGTCGATCGTGTCGTCCATGAAGTGGCGGATCTGCTCGTGCAGGTCCTCGCCCTCCAGGACGCGACGGCGCTCGCCGTAGATGACCTTGCGCTGCCGGTTGAGCACGTCGTCGTACTTCAGGACGTTCTTCCGCGTCTCGAAGTTCTGCTGCTCGACCTGCGACTGGGCGGACGCGATCGCGCGCGTCACCATCTTGTTCTCGATCGGGACGTCGTCCGGCACATTGGCCATGGCCATGACGCGCTCGACCATCTGCGCCTTGAACAGCCGCATGAGGTCGTCACCGAGGGAGAGGTAGAAGCGGGACTCGCCCGGGTCGCCCTGACGGCCGGAACGACCGCGCAGCTGGTTGTCGATACGCCGCGACTCATGGCGCTCGGTGCCCAGGACGTACAGCCCGCCGAGGGACTTGACCTCTTCGAACTCCGCCTTCACGGCCGCCTCGGCGCGCTCCAGCGCCTGCGGCAGTGCCGCGGCCCACTCCTCGACGTGCTCGACCGGGTCCAGGCCGCGCTGCCGCAGCTCCGCCTCGGCCAGGTCGTCCGGGTTTCCGCCGAGCTTGATGTCCGTGCCACGGCCGGCCATGTTCGTCGCGACGGTGACGGCGCCCTTGCGGCCCGCCTGGGCGACGATGGTGGCCTCGCGGTCGTGCTGCTTGGCGTTGAGAACCTCGTGCTGGATGCCGCGCTTGTTGAGCTGCTGGGAGAGGTACTCGGACTTCTCGACCGACGTCGTACCGACGAGGATCGGCTGGCCCTTGCCGTGCTTCTCCTCGATGTCGTCGACCACGGCCGCGAACTTGGCGACCTCGGTGCGGTAGATGAGGTCCGACTGGTCCTTGCGGACCATGGGGCGGTTCGTCGGGATCGGGACGACGCCCAGCTTGTAGATCTGGTGGAACTCGGCGGCCTCCGTCATGGCCGTACCGGTCATTCCGGAGAGCTTCCCGTAGAGGAGGAAGAAGTTCTGCAGGGTGATCGTGGCGAGCGTCTGGTTCTCGTCCTTGATGTCCACCCCTTCCTTCGCCTCGATCGCCTGGTGCATGCCCTCGTTGTAGCGGCGGCCCGCGAGGATACGGCCGGTGTGCTCGTCGACGATCATGACCTCGCCGTCGATGACGACGTAGTCCTTGTCCTTCTTGAAGAGCTCCTTGGCCTTGATGGCGTTGTTCAGGTAGCCCACCAGCGGGGTGTTCACCGACTCGTAGAGGTTGTCGATGCCCAGCCAGTCCTCGACCTTCGCGACACCCGACTCATGGATGGCGACGGTCCGCTTCTTCTCGTCGACCTCGTAGTCGCCGGTCTCCTCGATGCCCTTGAGCGGATTGCCCGGCTCGCCCCGATTCAGCCGCTTCACCAGCTTGGCGAAGTCGCCGTACCACTTGGTGGCCTGGTCGGCGGGGCCGGAGATGATCAGCGGCGTACGCGCCTCGTCCACGAGGATCGAGTCGACCTCGTCGACGATCGCGAAGTTGTGGCCGCGCTGCACGAGCTCCTCCTGCGACCACGCCATGTTGTCGCGCAGATAGTCGAAGCCGAACTCGTTGTTCGTGCCGTACGTGATGTCGCACGCGTACTGCTCGCGGCGCTGCGCGGGCGTCATGTTGGCGAGGATGCAGCCGACGTCGAGGCCGAGGAACTTGTGGACCCGGCCCATCATCTCGGAGTCGCGCTCGGCCAGGTAGTCGTTGACCGTGATCAGGTGGACGCCCTTGCCGGAGAGCGCGTTGAGATACGCCGGGAGCGTGCCGACGAGGGTCTTGCCCTCACCGGTCTTCATCTCGGCGACATAGCCGAGGTGCAGCGCGGCGCCACCCATCAGCTGGACGTCGTAGTGACGCTGGCCGAGGACGCGCTTGGCGGCCTCACGGACGGTGGCGAACGCCTCGGGCAGCAGGTCGTCGAGGCTCTCGCCGTCGGCGAAGCGCTCCTTGTACTCGTCCGTGAGGGCCCGCAACTCGGCGTCGGAGAGGGAGACGAAGTCCTCCTCGATGGAGTTGACCTGGTCCGCGATGCGGTGCAGTTTGCGCAGGATCTTGCCTTCGCCTGCACGCATGAGCTTGTTGAAGACGGACACTGAGGCGGGTCTCCTTGCCGGTCGGGCCTGGCACTGGGTCGTTTATGGACACTGGCGCGGGCACGGCAGGTGGACCCCACCGCAACGGCCATCGTAAGCGAGGACCCCGCCACGCCGGGAGAGCCGCCGTCACCCATGGCCGACTGCCGCGCACCAAGAGAACGTGCGGAGGGCTCGGAAGGTGCCGCAGATCTCGAAAAGTGTTCGCGCCACCGACGCAGAGTGACCACAATTCCGTTATGGAGCCCATCACCCTCACCACCAACCGACTGCTGCTGAGCCCCTTCACCCCCGGTGACGCCGACGAGGTCCACGCGGCCTGTCAGGACCCCGACATCCAGCGCTGGATCCCGGTCCCCTCGCCCTACGAACTGCGGCACGCGGAGGAATTCATCGAGGTGACCGTGCCGGACGGCTGGCGCAACGACTCGGAGTACACCCTCTCCGTACGCCTGCGGGAGAGCGGTGAGCTCATCGCGTCGTCGGGCCTGCACCACCCGCGCTCGGGCTCCTGGGAGATCGGCTTCTGGATGGCCAAGGAGCACCGCGGCCGCGGCTATGCGACCGAGATGGTGCTCGCCATGGCCCGCTGGGCCTTCACGGACCTCGCCTGCACCCGGCTGGAGTGGCGCGCGGAGGTGGGCAACACGGCCTCGCGCGGCGTCGCCGAGAAGGCCGGCTTCACCGTCGAGGGCGTCCAGCGGTCGGGCTTCCACGGCAGGGGCACGCTCCGTGACTGCTGGATCGCCTCGCTGCTCCCGTCCGACCTCGGGCTCCCGTGCCCGGTCCCCTATCTGCCGTCGAACACCTGACGGGCGCCGCCCGGGCGGGCGCGACCGCCGAGGACCGATTGTCGGTGCCGCCCTCTAAGGTGCGGAACATGAAGACCGCACCGCCTGCCGCCGAGCTGTCCGCCGACGAGGCCCGCCGCCTCGCGCTGCGCGCCCAAGGGTTCCTGGGCGCCCCCGACCGCCGCGGCGGCGCTCGGGGGGTGCTGCGCCATCTCGGCGCCGTGCAGCTGGACACGATCTCGGTGCTGGCGCGCTCGCACGAGCTGATTCCCTACGCCAGGCTCGGCGCGATCGGCCGCAAGGCCGTCGAGAGCGCGTACTGGACGGAGGGACACGCCTTCGAGTACTGGTCGCACGCGGCCTGCATACTCCCCGTCGAGGAGTGGCCGCACTTCGCCTTCCGCCGGCGCGCCTACCGCTCCCGCCCGCACTGGTACCACGACCTCCAGGACGGGGCCTATGACACGGTGATCAAGCAGCTGCGCACCGAAGGCCCCCTCACCGCCACGGAACTGGGCGGCGCGAAGAACGGCGGCCCCTGGTGGGACTGGTCGGAGGCCAAGGTCGCCGTCGAGCGGGCGCTGATGTACGGCGAGGTGGTGTGCACCGAGCGGCGCGGCTGGAAGAGGGTGTACGACCTCGCCGAGCGCGCCGTCCCGGACGCACTGCTCCATGACGACCTGGCCGACGAGGAGTGCCTGCGCCGTCTGGTGCGGCTCGCCGGCCAGTCGCTGGGCGTGGGCACGCGCGCGGACATCGCGGACTACCACCGTCTCAAGGGCGAGCAGTTCGATGCCGTGGTCGCCGACTCGGGACTGGTGCCGGTCCGCGTGGAGGGCTGGGAGAAGCCTGCCTGGGCGGACCCCGAGGCGCTGGCGACCGAGCCGCGCGGCCGTCACCGTACGACGCTGCTGTCGCCCTTCGACTCACTGATCTGGGAGCGGGCACGCACCGAGCGGATCTTCGGCTTCACACACCGCCTGGAGGCGTATGTCCCCAAGCCCAAGCGGGTGTACGGCTACTTCGCGATGCCGCTGCTGTCGGGCGGCCGGCTGCTGGGCCGCGTCGATCCTGCTCGTGAGGGCACCACTCTGGTCGCCAGGCAAGTTTCGCTGGACACGCCGAAGGCGGTGCGGCCCATGGCCCAGGCGTTGCTGGAGGCGGCGCGGTGGGTCGGCTGCGACACGGTCCGCGTCGAGCGGGTGGACAGCCCGGAGCTGGCAGCGCCCCTGGTCGCCGCCCTCGCCTGAGCCGGAAGCACTGTGCCCTGCGGGCCTGGGCCGTGTCTGCCTAGCGGATCTCGAGGATCTTCTCCCGCATCGCATAGACCACCGCTTCCATCCTGGAGTGCAGCTGGAGCTTCTCCAGGATGTTGCGCACGTGGTTCTTCACCGTGTTCTCCGAGATGAACAACTCCTTGGCGATGTCCCGGTTGTTCATCCCCGTCGCCACCAGCTTGAGCACCTCGAGCTCCCGGTCGGTCAGCCGGGGAGCGGGCACCAGGCGGCGCTCGTCGGTGCGCTGGATCATGGACTTGAACTCGGTGAGCAGTTTGGACGCCATCGACGGGCTGATCTGGGACTGCCCGTCGGCGACCGCGCGGATCGCCGTGGCCACCTCGTCCGTGGAGATCTCCTTGAGGAGGTATCCGGTGGCGCCGGCCTTGATCGCGTCGTAGAGGTCCGCCTCCTCGTCGCTGATCGTCAGCATGATGATCTTCGCGCTGGGTGCGACCTCCTTGATGGAGGTACAGGCCTCGATGCCGCCACGCTTCGGCATCCGTACATCCATGAGCACGATGTCGGGCAGCAGATCGGCCGCCTTGTCGACGGCCTCCGCGCCGTCCCCGGCCTCGCCGACGACCTGGATGTCCTCTTCCTGGGCGAGGACGATCTCCAGTCCGCGACGGAAGAGAGCATGGTCGTCCACGACAAGCACCCGGATCGGCTCCTTGCGTGACACACCGGTCTCCGTGCCGTCACCACCGTCCGGACCATCGGCGTGTTCCGCGTCGCGCACCGGGCCGAAGCTGTCCGCCATCGTTCCTCCCCCTGAGGCCGTGGCCTGCATCAATCTGCGGTCTGCCAACCGCAGTCCACAGCGCACCGGTTGGCTCGGGTCGCCATGATTTCATGCCTGACCGACAGTGGTGTGATCCTGTGGCGGCACGAGGATGCCCCTGGGGGCGCACAGGGCGCTCCAGGGGCACCACCGAAGGACGGGATCAGCCGCCGAGCGCACCACCGGCGCCGCCCGCCTCGCTGCCGGCGAGGGGGTCGGTCCTCAGGTGGATGACGCCGTAGTCGTAGGCGTGTCGCCGGTAGACGACACTGGGCTCCTTGGTCTCGGAGTCGACGAACAGATAGAAGTCGTGCCCGACCAACTCCATCTCGTAGAGCGCCTGGTCGAGCGTCATCGGGGCAGCGACGTGGGTCTTCTCCCGGACCACCAGCGGGCCTTCGCCCTGCACTTCGAGCGAGCCGATCCTCGTGGTGGGAATGGACTCCGGAGCCTCCTCGATGATGGGCTCACCGGTTCCGTTCAACTGGGCCACGCCAGGGACGACATCGGCGACCTCCGCTGCCGACAGCCGCCCGTTGCCCCTGCGTGTGTGGCGCTTGTCGTGCTGCTTGCGCAGCCGAGCCTCCAGCTTGGCCGTAGCCAGGTCGAGCGCTGCGTACGGGTCGCCTGCCGCTGCTTCCGCCCGGATCACCGGGCCGCGTGAAAGAAGTGTGATCTCCACGCGGTCGGAACGGTCGGCCTGCCGCGGGTTGTGCTCCTTGGACACCTCGACGTCGAGGCTGATCACCTTGCCGTCGAGCTTCTGGATCTTCTCCAGCTTCAGCTTCTCGGCCACGTGCTTGCGGAACCGCTCGGGCACCTCGGTCTTGCGGCCCTTGACGACGATGTCCACGCAGAACTCCGTTCCCGGATCGCTCCGCATTCAACGCGGAGCTTCTCCCTTTTGCACCAGGCCCCGGTGTGCACCGGAGCCTCGGACTTGGCGACTTTCACCTCCTCCTCCCCCACCGGCAAGATCGCCACCCCACCGAAGTCGAAGATCTCGGCCACTCCGGGAACACCTTGCCGTAACCCGGCCATGTATTCGACGAAGCAGGGCATTCACCATTCGTTACCACCGAACATAGCTCGCCCGGACCCCTGTCGGCACCCGCTACCAGCGCGTACGTCCATTCAGGGCCTGCCCCCTCTCACTACCTGCAACGTTGCAACTCACCTGTCAGTTCCGGTTCGTTTCGAACGACAGCGGCGGTGCGGCGACCACGGCAGCACTCGTCCGGGTGTATCTCGACGAACGTCCCCCGGATGCGGCACGCAGTGCCCTGGCCGCCTCGGCGAGAGAGGCACCCGTGGTCATCACATCGTCCACCAGCACCGCTCCGTGAGCTGCCAGAAGCCGCTCCGCGCCGGAAGCCACCTCCAGCGCCCCCGCCATGTTCGCCAGCCGTCTCCGCGCCGTCAGGCCCGACTGGTCGGCCACCGTGCGGCGCTGCCGCAGCACCGGAAGCGCTCGCGCGTACGTCCCCGTGCGCCGCAGTGCCACGGCGGCCGCGACGGCGATACGACGGGCCGGATCATGCCCTCGCGCCCGCACCGCCCGGGGCGCCGACGGCACGGGCACCAGCAGCAGCGGCTCCCGCTCGTCCGGCGCCTGCGGCATCGCGGCGCGCACCGCCCCCGCCAGCGCCGTGCCGAGCGGCCCGGCCAGGCCGAGCGCCCCGCGTTCCTTGTGGGCCAGCAGCACCGCCCGTACCGCGTCCTCGTACCGTGCGGCGGCGAACACCACGGGCAGGCCCCTGGGCTCGGGGCACGGCCTCGCCCGTCCCGGCGGGCCCATCAGCCGTCCTCCGCACTCCTCGCACAGCGGCGTACGAGGACGCCCGCACCCGCCGCAGGCGACGGGCAGCACCAGCCCTGCGATCTCGCGCCACCACCACCGCATGACCACCACTGTGCCCCTGCCCGGAGACCGGGGCCACCCCTGTGGACAACTGCCACCCCTGTGGACAACTCGGCCGCCGGCCGGAACGGGCTAGCCCGGATAGACCGGCGACGAGCCCTTCTCGATCATGGTCTGCCAGTTGGCGTTGGGCACGAGCCGCACCAGGCCGTCGTCGGAGACCGCGACCAGGTACTGCTCCTCGTCTTCCGTGGCGGCGACCGCCGACACCTTGTTCAGGCCCGGCAGACCGCCGGCAGGCGTGAGGGAACCGTCCGTCTCGATGTAGCGCACCTGCTGGACTCCGCCGGCCTCCTTGCCGACGACGACCAGCCTGCTCGGGCCCGCCCAGGAGAGCGCGGTCACCGTCTCCAGCCGGGGTGCCGCGGCCTGCAGGTCCACCACGGACACCGTGAGCTCACCGCCGGCCTCGGCGCGCCGCTCGATCCTTCCGATCTTCAGCGTGCTCTTGCCGTTCTTGGACAGCAGCAGCGCCATCCGCACACCGTCGGCCGACACCCGCATCGACTCGATCCGCGCGCCGTCGAGACCGTCGACCTTGACCTCCTGCGCCTCGCCCTGGCCGTTCGCGAAGCGCAGCAGCCGCGGCCCGGCCGGATCACGGTCGGCGACCCACAGGTCGTTCCGGTCCCAGCTGGGTGCCGAAAGCCGGTCCTTGACCAGCGGCGCACCGCTTTGGACCAACGGATCGGGCAGTGCCTCGTCGGAGACGATCGAGGCCACGTAAAGGGACTTGCCGTCGTGCGAGACCGACGCCGCCCGGTGCAGACTGCGCGCGACGGCGACCGTGCCCACCTTCAGCTGTCCGTTGCCGAAGGGGCCGCGCACCATCGACTTGTCGACGCTCTTGGCCTTGCTCGCCCCGACCACGGCCATCCGGCTGTCGCTGTCGACGAAGTACACGTTGTCCGAGCTCGGCCGCTCCAGGGCGTACGCGTCCGCCTGGTCGGAGGTAAGCACACACAGCGGCGAGCGGTCGGCCCGCTGGAGCTCCACCTGCTCGACACGCGGCGACGCCAGATCACGCAGGGTGAGCAGCAGCTGGGTCGCCATCCGCTTGCACACCGCTCCCCCGACGTTGGACGCCTTCTCGTTGAGCGGCACCTTCAGGACGTTCTGGTCGTCGGGCGTCAGGGACGTGACGCCCTTCTTCAGCCCCGCGCCGGTCGGGAAGGGCGAGTCCACCACGGGCGTCAGCCAGCGTGCCGGGCCTTCGAACAGCGCCGACACGGTCTGTGCGACCGTGTCCATCCGGGTCACCGGATCCTGCCGCTGCCGGATGTAGACCGGATCCGCGACCACCGTGTTCTGCCCGGACGCCCAGTAGTACTTGTTGACCGGCAGGTAGTTGCGCAGGAAGTCGCTCTCTCCGAGCACCAGGCCCGGGGGGGCGGAGGCGATGCGCCATTCCTTGCCCTTGCCGTCCGGTCCGCTCTGCCGTACGAGCCGCAGCGACCCGCCGTACTGGGTGGGCACGACCGACCTGTACGCATGCCGGTCCACCGTCGCGATCAGCTCACCGGACAGTGTGTAGGTCAGGCTGTCGGCATCCTCGCCGGACTGCGCCTCGGAGGCGCGGGCCTCGGACTCGGGCGCCTCGGTCAGCACGGTCGTCAGCGCGTCGGGCCGCCACACCTTCGACTCCTGCTTCGTCAGATACTTGCGTGCCGTCGCGAAGCTCGGATCATCACTGGTCATGGCCTCCAGGAAGCCGTCGACGATCTCGTCCGGCCTGGCCCCGTCACGGGGCGGCACGGCATAGACCCGCACCTGGGAGTCCGCGCCCTTGGTGGCCTTCACCTGCTCCACGTCGCCGCTGTCCGGCATCGACGCACATCCGGCCAGCAGAACGCCCGAGCAGGCGAACACGGCCCACCCTCGTGTGGCGCGTCCCTGGCCGTACCGACGACGCTCAGCGCCCACGAGTCGTGTCCTCCCGCTCCGCAACCTGTCCAGGGACCCCAGGGACCGATCCCATCGTTCCGTCGTCGCCCGGCCGCTCGACGGCGGGGCGGGCCACCACACGGGCACCGTTGCCCGGCAGGGCAGCCGGATCCACCGCCGCCGAGGCCTGCGGCGGTACCGGGGGCCCGACCGGGATCGGCAGACCCGAACGATTCGCGCCGGGCTGTGCCGGGACGGTCGACAGCCGTAGCGCATGCTCGTTCGTCTCGTCCGCCGCGGCACGCTCACGTGCCCGCCGGGAGTCCTGTGGCTCCAGCGGTATCGGCGATCCCCGCAGCGACTCGTCGGCGGTACGCGGCAGGGTCAGCCGGAACTGGGAGCCGCCGCCCGGCTCGCCCCAGGCCTGCAGCCAGCCGCCGTGCAGCCGTGCGTCCTCGACGGCGATGGACAGACCGAGTCCCGTACCTCCGGTGGTACGCGCACGCGCCGGATCGGCCCGCCAGAAGCGGTTGAACACCCTGGTCGCCTCCCCCGGCTTGAGCCCGACACCGTAGTCGCGCACGGCCACCGCGACCGCTCCGCCCGCCGCCGCCAGCCGCACGACCACATCGCGTCCCTCGCCGTGCTCGACGGCGTTGACCACGAGGTTGCGCAGGACGCGCTCGATGCGCCGGGCGTCGGCCTCGGCCACCACGGGCTGCTCGTCCCCGACCACGCGGATGCGGGTGCCCTTGCGCTCGGCCAGCGGCTCGGCGCCGCCGATCACCCGGCGCACGACCTCGCGCAGGTCTATCGGCTCGGCCTCGAGCGCCGCCGCTCCGGCGTCGAACCGGCTGATCTCCAGCAGGTCGGCCAGCAGCGACTCGAACCGGTCCAGCTGATCCCCGAGCAGTTCCGCGGAGCGCGCCGTCACCGGGTCGAAGTCAATGCGTGCCTCATGGATGACGTCCGCGGCCATCCGCACGGTCGTCAGCGGCGTACGCAGCTCGTGCGAGACGTCCGAGACGAAGCGGCGCTGCATCCGGGAGAGCTCCTCCAGCTGCTGGATCTTGTGCTGGAGGTTCTGCGCCATCTTGTTGAAGGCTTCACCGAGCCGGGCGATGTCGTCCTCGCCGGTGACCTTCATACGTTCCTGGAGCCGCCCGGCGGACAGCCGCTCGGCGATCCCCGCGGCCATCCGGACCGGGGTGACGACCTGCCGCACGACCAGCCACGCGATGGCACCGAGCAGGACGACGACGAACAGTCCGGCCGTCGCCAGCGTGCCCTTGACCAGGCTCAGCGACTCCTCCTCCTGCGTCAGCGGAAAGAGGTAGTACAGCTCGTAGGAGCTGCCCGCGACGTCGTTGAGCCGCTTGCCGACGACCAGCCCCGCCTCAGGCTCCTTCTGAACCGAGTACTTGATCTTGACGTACGTCTGGAACGTGCCCGTCCCCTGCGCGACCGAACTGCGCAGGCTCTCGGGAACGCTCGTGACATCCACATCGCCGGACGCCCGCGGCGCCCGGCTCGTCCCGGCATCGTCGGAATCGGGACTGAGCGCCACCACGTGGTACGCGCCCTGGCCACCGCTGGCCAGCTGCTTCACCAGCTCGGACCGCCAGTTCACGGAGCCACGGCCGGGCCTGCCGTCCGTGTCGTCGCCGTCCTGGCCACCGAGCGCGGCCACTCCGGCCGCCTTCTCCTGCGCCGCGGCGAAACCGCCGGCGGCCTGGCTCAGCGCGGCCTGTTCCTTGGCGTCCAGCAGTCCGTTGCGGACCTGGCCGATGACGACGAGACCGAGCAGCAGCACCACACCGAGCGACATCAGCAGCGTGCCGGCGACGACGCGGAGCTGAATGTTCCGTCGCCACAGCCGCAGGGCGGGCAGCAGCGGACGCCTCACCCAGCGCACGACGAACCGGAGCACCGGCCCACCCGGCGCCCCGTCCTGCAGCAGCCGTCCGCTCTGGAACAGACGGCCGAAACGTGACGACCCGTGCCCGGGCCCGGCAGCCCGCCCCGTACGGACTCCCGGCCCCCCGGGCTTCGGAGCAGTGCTGCCCACGGCCATGTCAGCTCGGTCCGGCCTTGTAACCGACACCGCGGACGGTCACGACGATCTCCGGCCGCTCCGGGTCCTTCTCGACCTTGGAGCGGAGCCGCTGGACATGCACGTTCACCAGACGGGTGTCTGCAGCGTGCCGGTACCCCCACACCTGTTCGAGCAGGACCTCACGGGTGAAGACCTGCCACGGCTTACGGGCCAGCGCGACCAGCAGGTCGAACTCGAGCGGGGTCAGGGCGATCGACTGCCCGTCCCGCTTCACGGAGTGGCCGGCCACGTCGATGACCAGGTCCCCGATCGCGAGCTGCTCCGGCGCCGGCTCCTCCGACCTGCGAAGCCGTGCCCTGATCCGGGCCACCAGCTCCTTCGGCTTGAACGGCTTCACGATGTAGTCGTCGGCGCCGGACTCCAGCCCGACCACCACATCGACGGTGTCGCTCTTGGCCGTGAGCATCACGATCGGCACACCCGACTCGGCACGGATCAGCCGGCACACCTCGATGCCGTCCCTACCGGGCAGCATGAGATCCAGCAGTACCAGGTCCGGTTTGGCCTCGCGGAAAGCAGCGAGTGCCTTGTCGCCGTCCGCTACGAACGACGGCTCGAACCCTTCACCACGCAGCACAATGCCGAGCATCTCGGCCAGTGCGGTGTCGTCGTCGACGACAAGGACGCGTCCCTTCATAATCGACATCATCCCATTAGCTAATCGTTACCTGGCGTGACCTGGCACACAGCTCGGCTATCCCGGCCCCCGTGACCGGCGAAACCGTCCCCTCTTCCGTGACGATCGCCGTCACCAGCTCCGGTGGTGTGACATCGAACGCAGGGTTGTACGCCTGAGTCCCCAAGGGAGCCAGCGGCAGGCCCCCGGCTTCGGCTTCCTGCTCCGCCGCCCGCGACACCGGCATCTCGGTCACCTCCCGCCCGGACCGTTGTTCCACCTCGATGGACGCACCGTGGGCCGTCCCGAGATCCAGGGTGGTGGTCGGCGCCACCACGATGAACGGCACATGGTGGTACCTGGCGAGCACCGCGAGCGGATAGCTCCCCACCTTGTTCGCCACGGAGCCGTCCGCCGCTATCCGGTCCGCCCCGATCATCACGGCGTCGACCTCCCCGGCCGCGAACAGCGATCCTGCCGCATTGTCGGTGAGCAGTGTGTACGACATCCCGCTCCGAGCCGCCTCGTACGCGGTGAGCCGGGCACCCTGCAGCAGCGGCCGGGTCTCGTCCACCCACAGCTTGCGGAGCCGGCCCGCCTGGTGCGCGGCGAGCGCCACCGCGAACGCCGTCCCTTCCCCGCCGGAGACCAGCCGCCCGGTGTTGCAGTGCGTCAGGATCCGGTGACTGCCGCCCGGCAGCAGCTCCTCGAGCAGGGCGAGGCCGTGCTGCGCCATCCGATCGCTGGCCTCGGCGTCCTCCCGGTGCAGCTCCCGCGCCGCGGCCAGCACGGCGGCGGCCGCCTCCTGCGCATCGGCGCCCTTGCCGACCGCTTCCTCGTACGCACCGGCCGCGCGCCGCACGCCGTAGCCGAGGTTGACGGCGGTGGGCCGCGCCGTCTCCAGCAGTGCTGCCGCCTCCGCGACGTCGTAACCGCGGGCGGCCGCCAGCGCCACTCCATAGGCGCCGGCGATCCCGAGCAGCGGTGCCCCCCGCACGGCGAGCGTCCGGATCGCCTGCACCAGCGCCGGAACGTCCGTGCACACCAACTCGGCCTCTTCGGCGGGCAGCCTTCTCTGGTCCAGGAGAACCAGCACAGGACCTTCCGGAAGCTCGTCCCAGCGCAGTGAGGCGAGCCGCGGCGACTCCTCGCCGTCGCGGGTTTGTACGTACTGATCAGCCATCCGCCCAGTCTGCCCGCTGACGCACGCACAATGAAGGTGAGAAGGAGATCCATCGCCCGGCCCGCGGGCGGGCGGCGCGTGGCACGATGGGCTGCCAGCCTCCGCCGTGACGTGCGGGCAGGCGCCGATTTCCGGCCGGTTCGCCGAGCCGGCCCCACGACAGATCCATGAGGTGGACGACCGTGAACGACACTCCGGGCTGGGCCTCGCCCGGATCCTCCCCCTCCGACGGCCGGGACTCCGGAACACCCGGGCCCGCCGACGCTCCCGACGCCTCCTCGAAGTGGTCCAAGGAGCAGCCGCCCGCCGGCCGGTGGGCTCCCCCGACCGCTCAGGGCGGCGGACCCGTGCCGCCGGCCGGCGGGCCGGCCTGGGGCGGCGGTCCGCAGCGCGGCGGCTGGGGGCAGCCGCCCGCCGCGAAGCCCGGGGTCATCCCGCTGCGTCCCCTGGGCGTCGGCGAGATCCTGGACGGCGCGGTGTCGACTCTGCGCGCCCATTGGCGCACGGTGCTGGGCATCACGATCACCGTCTCGGTCATCACCCAGATCTGCGACATCCTCATCCAGCGCTATCTCCTGCCGCAGCCGCCCGCGACGAACCCGGACGCCAGCCCCGAGGAAGCCCTCAGGCAGGCCATGGACCAGCTCAACGCGACGGTCATCGGGCTGGCGCCGGTCACGGCGATCACCTTGATCGCCACGCTCTTCACCACCGCCCTGCTGACCGTGGTGATCAGCCGCTCGGTCCTCGGCCGCCCCGTCACCCTCTCCGAGGCCTGGCGCGAGGCACGGCCCCGGCTGCTGCAACTCCTCGGCCTGACCCTGCTGCTGCCCCTGATCGCCGCGGTCGTGATGACCGTGGGGATGCTGCCGGGCCTGCTCCTGGGCTCCGGGGGCGGTGTCGCCCTCGCCGTTCTGGGCGGCTTCGCCGGTGCCGTCGTCACACTCTGGCTGATGGTCCGGTTCGCCCTCGCGTCCCCCGCGCTCATGCTGGAGCGGCAGGGAGTGATCCAGTCGATGCGCCGCTCGGCCAAGCTGGTCCGCGGGGCGTGGTGGCGGACCTTCGGCATCCTGGCGCTGACGCTGCTGCTGACGTTCCTCGTCTCGATGATCATCGCCATCCCGTTCAGCCTGATCGCCTACGCGGTCGACGGTGACGGCCTCAGCGGACTCTTCTCCGGCTCCGTCCCCGAGTTCGGCTGGCCGTTCCTGATCATCACCGGCATCGGTGCCGTGATCGCCTCGTCCATCACCTACCCGATCTCGGCCGGCGTCACGGTCCTCCTCTACGTGGACCAGCGCATCCGCCGCGAGGCCCTCGACCTCGAACTGGCCAGGGCGGCAGGCGTTCCCGGCTACGGCTCCACGTCCGCGGGCGACGACACCTCCAGGAGCTGATGCGGTGTCCATCACGGGGGGCACGACCACGGCGCGAGTGATGTTCCGCGCGAACGACGACGTACCGGTGGACATCCCTCGCGTACCCGCCCGGGAGGCGGCGGAGCGCGAGCTGTCCAAGCCGATGTACCACGAGAACGACCCGAACCTCGTGGAGCGGGGTCTCGACCGGTTCTGGGAGTGGCTCGGCGGCATCTTCGACGCCGCGGCGGGCGCCGCCCCCGGAGGTCCGCTCGGCCTCGTCGTCATCGTCCTGATCGTCATCGCCCTGGCAGCCGCCCTCTGGTGGCGGCTCGGCACCCCGCACCGCACCCTCACCACCGGCGACGCTCTCTTCGACGACCGCCCCCGAAGCGCCGCCCAGCACCGCGAGACCGCGGAGTCCCATGCAGCCGCCGGCAGGTGGAGCCAGGCCGTCCAGGAACGGATGCGTGCCATCGTCCGCTCCCTGGAAGAGCGCGCTCTCCTCGACCCGCGCCCTGGCCGCACCGCCGACGAAGCCGCCGCGGACGCCGGCCGCCCCTTGCCCGCCCACGCGGACGCGCTCCGAGCGGCAGCCCGCACGTTCGACGATGTGACATACGGCGGACGCACGGCCGACCAGCAGGCGTATCTGCGTCTGCGGGATCTCGACGCCGATGTGGAGCGTGCCAAACCCCAGCTGAGCACCACGGCCCAAGGAGCCGCCGAATGACCGGGGCCATGGCCGGCGCCACTTCGGTGTCCCCGACCTCCCGCCAGATCTGGACGCGCAGCCGTGGCGTACTGCTCGTGCTCGGCATCCTCATCGTGGCCGGATTCGTCATCGCCGTCGTCCGCTCCGGGGACGAGCACGGGCGCCTCGACCCGCGGTCCGCCGACCCTTACGGCAGCCGCGCCGTCGCCGAACTGCTCAAGGCCCGAGGTGTCAGCACGCGCGTGGTCACCACCCTCGACGAGGCCACCGCCGCCGCGGGTCCCGACACCACGCTGCTGGTCGTCACCCCCGACCTGCTGACCGGCCGTCAACAGGACGCCCTGCGCACGGCGATGGATCCCTCCGGCGGCCGTACCCTGCTCGTCGCACCGGGCCCGCCCTCCGTCGGCACTCTCGCCCCGGCAGTAACGGCGGACAGGCCCGCGCCCGTCTCCGCCCGCGCCCCGCAATGCGCCTTCCCGGCCGCCCGGCGGGCCGGAAGCGTCGACATCGGCGGTGAGCGCTACGCCACCGACGAGACCACCGGCACCGACGCCTGCTACCTCAGCGACGGCCTCCCCAGCCTGCTCAGGATCAACGAGCCGGCGGACGGCGACACCGTCCTGCTCGGCTCCCCCGACCTCCTCCACAACGAGCGACTCGCCAAGGAAGGCAACGCCTCGCTCGCCCTCCAACTGCTCGGTTCCCGGCCTCATCTCGTCTGGTACCTCCCCTCTCCCAGTGATGGATCCGCCGCCGGCGACGACGCCACGGGTGACGACCGCGGTGAAGCAGCCGGCGAGAGCGGCATCGGTGGACTGATCCCTTCCGGATGGCTCTGGGGCACGCTCCAGCTCGCCTTCGCCGCCGTGCTCGCCGCCATCTGGCGTGCACGTCGGCTCGGGCCGCTGGTGACCGAGCGGCTCCCCGTCGCCATCCGCGCCTCGGAGTCCACGGAGGGCCGGGCCCGCCTCTACCGCAAGGCCAACGCCCGCGACCGCGCCGCCTCCGCCCTCCGCCAGGCCACCCGGACCCGGCTCGCCCCTCTCCTGGGTGTCAGCCCTGCTGACGCCCACTCACCCGATTCCCTCCTGCCGGCCGTCTCCGCGCATCTTCACGACGGCGACCGCGACCTGCGGGCTCTGCTCTTCGGCCCGGCACCCGCCGACGACGCCGCCCTCATCCGCCTGGCAGACCAACTCGACGCCCTCGAAAGAGAGGTACGCACTTCATGAGCGCCCCGACCCCCGAGACCGCTGATCACTCGGACGACGCACGCGCCTCCCTGGAGGCACTGCGCACCGAGATCGCGAAGGCCGTGGTCGGCCAGGACTCCGCAGTCACCGGACTTGTCGTCGCGCTGCTCTGTCGTGGCCACGTCCTCCTCGAAGGAGTCCCCGGCGTCGCCAAGACGCTCCTGGTCCGTGCTCTGGCAGCATCCCTCGAACTCGACACCAAGCGCGTCCAGTTCACCCCCGACCTCATGCCCAGCGATGTCACCGGCTCGCTGGTCTACGACGCACGGACCGCCGAGTTCTCCTTCCAGCCGGGTCCCGTGTTCACCAATCTGCTGCTCGCCGACGAGATCAACAGGACGCCGCCGAAGACCCAGTCCTCGCTCCTGGAGGCGATGGAGGAGCGCCAGGTCACCGTCGACGGCACTCCCCGCCTGCTCCCGGAGCCCTTCCTGGTCGCCGCTACGCAGAACCCCGTCGAGTACGAAGGCACATACCCCCTGCCCGAGGCACAGCTCGACCGCTTCCTTCTCAAGCTGACCGTGCCGCTGCCGTCGCGCGAGGACGAGATCAACGTCCTAGCCCGGCATGCCGAAGGCTTCAATCCGCGCGACCTGCGGGCCGCCGGCATCCGCCCGGTCGCCACATCCGCCGACCTCGAGGCCGCCCGAGCAGCCGTCGCCAAGACCTCGGTCTCCGCCGAAATCGCAGGCTATGTCGTCGATATCTGCCGTGCCACCCGTGAATCCCCCTCACTCACTCTCGGCGTCTCACCCCGAGGCGCCACCGCGCTGCTCTCCACCGCCCGAGCCTGGGCCTGGCTGACCGGCCGCGACTATGTCATCCCGGACGATGTGAAGGCCCTGGCCCTCCCCACCCTCCGGCATCGCATCCAGCTCCGCCCCGAGGCCGAGATGGAAGGAGTCACCGCAGACTCCGTCATCACCGCGATCCTCGCCCATGTCCCCGTCCCCCGCTGAGGCAGTGAACCCATGGCCCTCACCGGACGAACGGCCCTCCTCGCCGCCCTCGGATCGATCCCCGTCGGCGTACTCGAACCCAGCTGGGCAGGGTTTCTCGCCGTCAACGCACCGCTCGTAGTAGCAATTCTGTGCGACTACGCCCTGGCCGCACCAGTACGAACACTCCAATTCACCCGAACCGGTGACACATCAGTTCGACTAGGCGAGAGCGCGGAAGTCCAGCTCACCGTCACGAACCCGTCCCCACGGCGCCTGCGCGCCCAGCTCCGGGACGCCTGGCCCCCCAGCAGCTGGATCCCGGGCACCGAACAGGCCGCATCCCGCCACGCAGTGACGGTCCCCGCAGGCGAGCGCCGACGCATCGCCACGATGCTGCGCCCCACCCGCCGGGGCGACCGCCACGCGGAACTGGTCACCGTCCGCTCCTACGGCCCGCTCGGCCTCGCCGCGCGCCAGGGAAACCACCGTGTGCCCTGGACGGTCCGCGTCCTGCCGCCCTTCACCAGCCGCAAGCACCTGCCGTCCCGACTGGCCCGACTGCGCGAACTCGACGGCCGCACCAGCGTGCTCACCCGCGGCCAAGGCACCGAGTTCGACAGCCTCCGCGAGTACGTACCCGGCGACGACACCCGTTCCATCGACTGGCGCGCCACCGCCCGCCAGACAACGGTCGCCGTTCGCACCTGGCGACCCGAGCGGGACCGGCACATCCTCATCGTGCTGGACACCGGCCGCACGTCGGCCGGTCGCGTGGGCGATGTCCCCCGCCTGGACGCCGCCATGGACTCCGCTCTGCTGCTCACCGCGCTCGCCACACGCGCCGGTGACCGTGTGGACCTCCTCGCCTATGACCGGCGTATCCGGGCACAGGTCCAGGGCCGGGCGGCCGGGGACGTCCTGCCGGCGATGGTCAACGCCTTGGCCCCGCTCGAACCCGAACTGGTGGAGACGGACGCCCGCGGCCTCAGCGCGGCAGCGCTCAAGCACGCCCCACGCCGGTCTCTCATCGTGCTGCTGACCAGCCTGGACGCCGCTCCGATCGAGGAGGGCCTTCTGCCCGTCCTCTCGCAGCTCACACAGCGGCACACCGTGCTGGTCGCCTCCGTGGCCGACCCTCACGTGGAGCAAATGGCCGACAGTCGCGGCACCTTGGACGCGGTGTACGAAGCCGCGGCCGGCACCCAGGCCCGGATCCAGCGCCGCCGTACGGCGGAACAACTCCAACGGCACGGCGTGACGGTCGTGGATGCCACCCCGGAGAATCTGGCCCCTGCTGTGGCTGACGCCTACTTGGCGTTGAAGGCGGCAGGACGCCTCTGAATCAGTTCGCGAACGATGCTGAATGCGACCTCAAAGGAGACACACGTCTTGCCCTGGAACGCAGAAAAGCCCCGGACCAGTACCTGGTCCGGGGCTTTCCCCACAATTTGTTCGGCGGTGTCCTACTCTCCCACAGGGTCCCCCCTGCAGTACCATCGGCGCTGAAAGGCTTAGCTTCCGGGTTCGGAATGTAACCGGGCGTTTCCCTAACGCTATGACCACCGAAACTCTATGAAGATATCTCGAACCGGCCGACCACCTGGTGGTCTCGGCATGTTCGTTACTTCAGAACTAACACAGTGGACGCGAGCAACTGAGGACAAGCCCTCGGCCTATTAGTACCGGTCAACTCCACCCATTACTGGGCTTCCATATCCGGCCTATCAACC
>NZ_JBIVUF010000011.1:0-304466 GCF_044757085.1 Streptomyces sp. NPDC091376
GGGGGGACCCTGTGGGAGAGTAGGACACCGCCGAACAAATTGTGGGGAAAGCCCCGGACCAGGTACTGGTCCGGGGCTTTTCTGCGTTCCAGGGCCCTTGTGAAATCCCTTGGCGGTCGGCGGTGGTTGCCGCGATGATCAGGGGATGGAGCACATCATTCGCGCTGTGCGCGCCGACGAGTGGGAGAAGGCCCGGGAGATCCGGCTCGCCGCCCTTCAGGACCCCGCGGCGCCGATCGCCTTCATGGAGACCTACGAACAGGGCCTCGCTCATACGCCGGACTTCTGGCGGGAGCGAACGAGGAACGCCGCGGCGGGTGTGGCCAGTAAGCAGTTCATCGCGGAGGAGCCCGGCGGGCGCTGGGCGGGCACCGTGACCGCACTCGTGGAGCGGCCGGCGGCCGCGGTGAGATTCGGTGAGGCGGCCCGGGTCGACCAGACGCATCTGGTGGGGGTGTTCGTCCGCTCGGAGGCGCGTGGGCTCGGAGTGACGGAGGAGTTGTTCCGGGCAGCCGTCGACTGGTCCTGGTCGCTGCCCGGGTCCCGCATCGAACGGGTACGGCTGTACGTGCACGAGGACAATGCGCGGGCGGCGGCCTTCTACCGGCGCTTCGGTTGCGTGCCGAGCGGTGAGTCCGTGCCGGGACCGCCGCGGCCGTCCGCGCGGCCGTCCGATCCGCCGCCGCGGGAGCTGGAGTACGAACTGTGGCGGGAGGTCAGCCGCTGAGGCTGTGATCGGGCCAGCGGGCGCGGCCCTGCTCCTCGGAGCGGAGCAGGACCAGCGTCGGCAGTCCCTGGTCCTGGCCGGATTCCAGCAGCTCCGGGAGCAGGGGGAGCGGAGCCACGGCGGCTACGTCGTCCAGGACGAGGGCGAGTGGTGGGTCGAGCCGACCGTCGGATGACCGTGCGGCCATGCGGCGGCCGTGCTCGACCACGCTTGTGGTGAGGGCGGTCAGCAGGGGCATTGCGCCGGGGCGGGTACGAGGGTCCTCGATCGGTTCACCCACCACATACAGCGTGCCCCCCTCGTCCGTAAATGATTCCAGGGTGAGCGAATCTGCTCGGTTCGGAGTGCAGGCCTCGCGGATGTGGATCGAGGAGAGCACTCCGAGCGTACGGGCCGTCAGTTCCTGGGCCATCTCTCGGCGTTCGGCGTGGGCCGTCAGCGCCGATTCGAGAAGTCCGGCGTGGCCGGAAGCGGCCTTGGGGTGGGTGCGCAGGATCCGCACGGGCTCATGGGCACTGTTGCCCTGTGCCCAGCGGTGGACCTGCTTGAACGGGCGTCCGTCCACCGCGGCGGCGTGCAGCCAGCAGCGCAGGAGCGTTTCCGCGGTGTCGGCGACGGCGGCGTCGAGCCGGGAGCGCGGGCGTACGGGTGCGAACAGCGCCGTCGCGCGGGAAGCCGCAGTCTCCGGGTCCTCGCAGCCGCTGGTCGGCGACCAGTGCAGTCGTGCGGGTGTGTCACAGAGATGGCTGGGGTCGTAGACCAGGACCGGACCGAGCTTGGCCCTGGCGTCCTTGGTCTCCGCCCACACGGTCGGGTCGGAGGTGACGACGACGGCGGGTCCCTCGGCTTCCCGGATGGCCTGGACGGTGGAGGGGCGACGGGTGGCCGGCTCTCCGTAGACGATGCGCGGGCGGCGCGGGGCCGGGACGACGGGTTCGGTCGGCAGGGCCTGCCGGGTCGCCGGCGCCGGAGCGCTCGGCCCTGGTTCAACGGCCTGACCGGCATGGGCGGGATGACCGCACTGCGCGGCGTACTGAGCGGGATGACCGGCCTCAGCGGACAGCTCCGACTGACCGAACTGCCCTGGCTGACCGGCTGTCTGCCCGGGCTGCGTGGTGAGCTCGGGCTGTTCCGTATGGACGAGGGGCTGAGGTCCGGGGTTGCTGCCGTTGGCGTTCGGCTGCTGATGGGGCACGGCGCCGTCGCCCAGGGCCGGCACGTCGCTCACCGCCGTTCGCGAGGCGCGTACCGCACGCCAGCGGGCCAGTGTGCCGAGGATGAAGATGGTCAGGACGACCAGGGTCATCAACTGGCCGATGAGCAGGCCCCAGAAGAGGCCGTAGCCGGACAGCTGGGCCGGTGGGGTGGCGGGCCAGGCGGCGGGGAGGTCGTGGGGTTCGGAGACGAGGCCGCGCATCGCGAGCGGCGTGTTCGTGAACGTCACGCCGTCCGGCCAGGCACCGTGGGCGAAGAGGCCCGCGAGCCCGGTCGCCGTCCAGACCAGCAGGGTCAGGCCGAGGAGGAAGCCCAGGATGCCGATGAGCAGGCCGTCCGGGATGCCTCGTTCGTCCTCACGCCCGTGCACGCGTCCCTGTCCCGGACCGGGCCCGTACCCTCGCTCTCTGCCCCGTTCTCGCTCTCGCTCGTGTCGCACGTCACGCCACCGTCGACTCTGAGGACGGGTTCACGTGCTGCTGCTGGTGGTGTTCCATCAGGGCCGCGCGTTCCTCCGCCTCCCGATCCGCGGCGCGTACGTCTTCGGGGAGATCGGGCAGCGAGGACTCCGTCATCGCCCGGTCCGTGTAGACCAGTGGCCGCTCCGCCTCGGTCACCAGGTGTTTGACGACCTGGACGTTGCCGTTGACGTCCCACACCGCGATGCCGGGAGTGAGGGTGGGGATGATCTCGACCGCCCATCGGGGCAGTCCCAGCACCCGGCCCGTCGCCCGTGCCTCGTCCGCCTTCTGGGCGTAGATCGTCCTCGTCGACGCCATCTTGAGGATCGCCGCAGCTTCGCGTGCCGCCGCACCGTCGACGACGTCGCTGAGGTGGTGGACCACCGCGACGAACGACAGGCCGAGCCGGCGACCGAACTTCAGCAGCCGCTGGAAGAGCTGTGCCACGAAGGGGCTGTTGATGATGTGCCAGGCTTCCTCGACGAGGAAGATGCGCTTCTTGCGGTCCGGGCGGATCCAGGTGTGCTCCAGCCACACACCCACGATCGCCATGAGGATCGGCATGGCGATCGAGTTACGGTCGATGTGCGACAGGTCGAAGACGATGAGCGGCGCGTCGAGGTCGATGCCGACGGTCGTCGGGCCGTCGAACATGCCCCGCAGGTCACCGTCGACGAGCCGGTCGAGGACCAGCGCGACGTCGAGACCCCAGGCGCGTACATCGTCTATGTCCACGTTCATCGCCTCCGCCGACTCGGGTTCGGGGTGGCGGAGTTGCTCGACGATGTCGGTGAGGACGGGCTGCCGGTCGGTGATGGTGTCGCTGACGTAGGCGTGCGCGACCTTGAGCGCGAAGCCGGAGCGCTCGTCGAGGCCGTGGCCCATCGCGACCTCGATGATCGTACGGAGCAGCGCGAGCTGGCCGGTGGTGGTGATCGACGGGTCGAGGGGGTTGAGGCGGATGCCGCCGTCCAGGGCGGCCATCGGGTCCAGGCGGATGGGGGTTATTCCCAGCTCCTGGGCGATGAGGTTCCATTCGCCGACGCCGTCCTCGCCCTGTGCGTCGAGGACGACGACCTGGCGGTCGCGGAAGCGGAGCTGGCGCAGGACGTACGTCTTCTCCAGGGCCGACTTGCCGTTGCCGGACTCGCCGAGGACCAGCCAGTGGGGTGCGGGGAGCTGCTGTCCGTAGAGCTGGAACGGGTCGTAGATGTAGCCCTTTCCGCTGTACACCTCGCGGCCGATGATCACGCCCGAGTCGCCGAGACCTGGCGCGGCGGTCGGCAGGTAGACGGCCTGCGCCTGGCCCGTGGAGGTACGCACGGGCAGCCGGGTCGTCTCGACCTTCCCGAAGAGGAAGGACGTGAAGGATTCGGTGAGGACGGACAGCGGATCTCGCATCGGATCAGGGCCCCTAACGGCGCGTGTCGGCGCGTATCAGCGCGCTATCGGCGGATGCCGGTGGCGAACGGCAGCGTGTTCACAAAGGCCCGGTGATGCTCGCGGTCGCACCACTCCAGCTTCAGATACGACTTGCCCGCCGAGGCTCTGATCGTGCGCTTGTCCCTGGCCAGGGCCTCGGGCGTACGCGACGACACAGTGATGTACCCGACAAGATTGACGCCTGCCGCGCCGCTGGCGAGATCTTCACCCCGCTGGTCGAGCCGGCCGTGTGCGGCGATGTCGCGCGGGTCGACCGTACGGTTCATCTTGGCGGCGCGGCTCGCCTCCGCCTCGTCGTTCGTCTTCTCCGTCAGCATGCGCTCGATGGCGACTTCGGTGGGTTCCAGGTCCATGCAGACCGCGACGGTGCGGATCACGTCCGGGGTGTGGACGAGCAGCGGTGCGAGGAAGTTGACGCCGACGGGGGTCATCGGCCACTCCTTGACCCAGGCGGTGGCGTGGCACCAGGGGGCGCGGGTGGCGGACTCGCGGGTCTTGGCCTGGAGGTAGGTGGGCTCCACCGCGTCGAGTTCGGCGGGCCAGGCGTTTCGCTTCGTCATCGCCTGGATGTGGTCCATGGGATGGTCCGGGTCGTACATGGAGTGCACGAGGGAGGCGAGCCGGGCCTGGCCGAGGGGCTGGCGGACACGGATGTCGGCCTCGGCGAGGCGGGCGCAGATGTCGGTGAGTTCACGCGCCATGACGACGGCGAGGCCGGCGTCCTTGTCGAGCTTCCTCGTCCCGGACGCCTGGCGGGCGGCGCGGGCCATGGCGTGGGCCTCGGCGGCGAGTTCGCGGGTGAAGTGCATGCAGGCGACGAGGTAGGCGCGGTGCTGCTCGCTGGAGGTGGACACCATCGACTGGAGCTGGTCGTACGACTGCTGCAGCCAGGCCGGGGACTGTGTGTCGCCGCGCTGGGCGACATCCTTCGCGTGGGCGTCGGGGTCGGCCGGCAGCGTACGGGCCAGCATCTGAAGACGCGTCACGAAGCCGTCCCCGTTGGCGACATGCTTGAGCAGCGTGCCGAAACGGTCCACCAGGGCTTCCTGGTCCTCGCTGTCGCGCAGTCCGACGCCCGGGCCCTCGATCTCGATGGCGGCGGTCACGGTACGGCGGTCGGCGTGCAGCAGTACGGCGATCTCGTCCGGGCCGAAGGGCGCGGCGAGCCAGTTGATCCGGCCGATGCCGGGCGGTGGGCCGACCTCGACCTCGCGGCCGTCGACACGGGTGCCGGCCTCCATGGCGGCGGAGCGGTAGCCGGTGCCCTGGCGGAGCGAGCGCTTGTAACTGCGGTTGACCTCGAACCAGCGGTAGAACGTGCGCTGCTTGTACGGGACGTACACGGCGGCCAGGGCGAGCAGGGGGAAGCCCATGAGCAGGACGATCCGCAGGGACAGGACCGGGACCAGCAGTCCGCTCATCATGCCGAGGAACGCGCCGGCGATGATCAGGGCGATCTCGCCGGTCTCGCGGTTCTTGCCGACGATCGCGTTCGGCCTGGCCCGGCCGATCAGATACGTACGGCGGGGCGCGATGGGCTGGGACTGCGTCGTCAACGCCCTCCACCTCCTGTGCTTCCTGTGCCTGTGCCGGCGTTGCTGCCTGAGTTCCTGCGGTGGCTGTGCGGGGTGCTGCCGGGGCCGCCGCTACGGGGCGGTGGCGCGGCGGAGGGGACAGCTCCGCCGCCGGCTCCGCCCCCGGTCCCGGCTCCGGTGCCTGCCGCGGATCCGCGTGAGCTGTGTGCGGCGACTCCGCCGGACACCGGGTTCGCGGATCCGCCGCCTCCTCCCGTTCCGCCCTGCTGGTGGTTGCGGCTGCTGTGGGTCTTGATGCCCTGGGAGACGAGGGCGGCGGGCGAACTGATGACGGCGGCGGCCTTGTTCTCCGCGCTGCTCTGGATGCGGTTGTTGCGGGATGCGGCGATCTCGTCACCGAAGCCGGGAACGAAACGGTAGATCATCGCGGAGGCGAAGATCGCGAGCAGGATGATGGCGAGTCCCGTGACGACGGCGGAGAACGAGTCCGGTCCGTCGTCGGCGGACAGTGCTCCCGCGAGGCCCAGCACGATGACGATGACCGGCTTGACCAGGATCACCGCGATCATGATCCCGGCCCAGCGGCGCACGTGCCCCCACATGTTCTTGTCCACGAGGCCCGCGTACACGACGACGCCGAGCAGCGCGCCGACGTACAGGAGGACGGCCCGCAGGAAGAGCTCCAGGTAGAGGACGCCGGCGGCGAGGATCGTCACCAGCGACACGACGATCAGCATGATCGGCCCGCCGCCGATGTCGTCGCCCTTCTGGAGGGCCTCCTTGAAGCTGCCGAAGAACACGTCGGTCTGGGCGCCGGTGCCTTGCGCGATCACGTCGGTGATCGAGTCGGTGGCGGAGACGAGGGTGTAGAGGATCAGCGGTGTGAAGGCGGAGGCGAGGACGGTGAGCCAGAGGAACCCGATCGCCTCGGAGATGGCGGTGGCGAGGGGGACGCCGCGGATGGCGCGCTTGGCGACGGCGAGGAGCCAGAGGAGGAGGGTGAGGAAGGTGGCGGCGGCGAAGACGACGGCGTACTGGCCGAGGAAGGTGGCGTTGGTGAAGTCCACCTCGGCGGTGGACTTCACGGCCTTGGAGAGGGTGTCGACGACCCAGGCGGCGGCGTCGGCGCAGCCGCGGGCGAGGGAGGAGAGGGGGTCGAGGGGGGAGGTGGGGTCGTTGAGCGAGGGGCTACGACGAGAGGCTCCGCCGGGTTCGCCGTTCTCGCAGTAGTCGCGTGCGGGGCCGGCGATCAGCTCGCACGGGTCGCTGCTCTGGCCCGGGGAGGGGGTGGGTGTGGGTGCCGCGATTGCTCGCCCTGCGAGAAGCACCACGGCTGCTTGAACGGCGGCCACGGTGCCGAAGACCCGTAGGGCTCCCCTACGGAGGCTAGCGGGCATACGTGAACCCTCCGAAATTGTTGACCGCATCGGTGATTTCCTCGGATCCGGAGACCGGGTTGTCACCTGGGACAGGCGTAGGGCCGGTCTTCTGGCTCGTCTCCAGGACCTTCCAGTCCGAGCCGTTCCAGTTCAGCTTGACGGATACCGTGAACCAGCCATTCGTCACGGGCTTTGTGGACTTCTCGCCGGTCAGGCCGAACAGTCCTACGCACCAGACATCCACCTCGGCTGCGTCGCCCGTGAACTTCTTCACCTTGGTGCCGGCGGGCATGGTGCGGCTGACGAATGTCGTCCCTGCAGGCGCGCGCCCGTCCGCATCCAGACCGATCTGGGCCAGGAACTCCGTCGAGTAATCGGCGTCGAAGCCGGCCTGAAGCTTGCCAACGGTGCTGGAGTCGGCCACGGACGCCACGATGTCGTGACGTTGCTGCTCATTGAACATGCCGTCAGATCCGAGCGTCACCGCGTAGTTCGCCGCCGCGCTCTGCGCCCCCTGCTCGTCCCGTGCGTACCCCGCCGGGACCCCCGCGTTCTTCCCCTTCACCGGGCGTACCCCCGTCGCCGCCGTCGGGGCCGTGCCCTTGGCCGTGTCCGTGGTGTTCGGGGAGTTCGTTCCGTCGCCGCGGTTCGCGAAGGCGATGGCGGCGATGAGGAGGACGACCACGCCCACGAGCGTGACGAGGGAGCGTGAGTTGCGGCTGGGGCGGCGGGCGCCGCCGTAGATGTCGCCGGCGGTGCCTTCGGGGAGACGGGTGCGGGTCTGGCCCGTGCCTCCGACGCCGCCGCCGTAGCCGTCGGTCTCGTCGTCGTGGCTCATGCCGCGTGCGCCCCCTCAGCCGTGTGCGAAGCCGTGCCGTAGTACGACGGTAGCCGTGCTGCTCTCCGCGCGGGCGGGGTGTGGTGACTCGACATCAGGGAGACGCAACCTCTGCCGGTGGGCGCGACGGACGGGTGGTGTCGGGTGTGGTGGATGACGGTGGGTACGGGGGAGTCAGACGGCCATCCCGTACACGATGGTGAACAGGGTCCCCAGTGATCCGATGATGAAGACGCCGGTCAGTCCGGCGACGATCAGGCCCTTGCCCTGTTCCGCGCTGAAGGTGTCCCGGAGGGCCGTCGCGCCGATGCGCTGCTTGGCCGCTCCCCAGATCGCGATGCCCAGGCAGAGCAGGATGGCAACGGCCATCACGACCTCGATCATGATGCGGGCCTCGTTCCCGAGGCTCCCGAAAGGCCCCCAGTTCGGGGCGATTCCACCGATGATGGTGGTGATGTCGCCCTTCTCGGCCGCCAGGTACATATAACTCACCGCCCCTGTTGGGTAGTTGTCCGCCCCTGCCCCACGGCACAGGCCACCGCTCTATCTTCGCTGATGAAACCGTCCGCGTGCGCCGACTTGGCGGCTCTCTTTACTCGATCCGCGCACGGATGACCGATCCGGCCGCTCTGGCCTGCGGTGGCGTGGGTCGGCGCCGCTGTGAGGACACGTATAGTCACTCTGTGTATCACGGAGCGTGACTTCGGGCAATGACTGTCGTTGTGGCACTCAGGGCGTGAAACCGGAATCGGCCGCGCGGCTGACGGGGATTCAAAAGCGCGGGGCGGCACCGGAGTCCGGTGCCGCCCCGCGTGAGGGTGGGGTGGGTCAGCGCATGGCGATCATGTAGCCGAGCAGCCCGATGGCCACGGCGATGAGCGCGATGACGGTCACTGCTGCGAAAGTTCCCCCGGCGTCGCCGCTGCGGCGTGCCGTCCTGGTCCCGGTCCCCATGTTCTGCACGTTCTGCAGGTTCTGCACTTGTTACTCCTGTGCTGCTCGCCCGGCCGTTGGTCATCGGCGGGGTTGTTCACAGCCTTCCTGGCTGCGTGACACAGCGTAACGGTATCTGGTCCAGACCACTTCCGGGGGGCGCCGGTGCGGATCAGCGAGGCGCGATGAACAGGCTCTGCGCGCTACGGCCGATCGGCCCCTTCTCGTCGTGGAGCCGGGCGTCCGCCAGGCCGATCCCTGCAGGGTCGACGCTTGTACGGGCCTCGACGCACACCCATTCGCCGACCGGGTGGCGGTGCAGATGGACCGTCAGGTCCGCATTGACGAAGACGTGCCGGCGGAAGTCGAGGACGTTGCTGATGCCGTTCCCGGAGTCGGCGGCCACCAGGACGCGGTCCAGGGGGCGGATCTCCTCGCCCGCGACGAGCGGCATCCTCATCCGCATCCAGCACGTGCCCGGCCCCTGCTCGCGGAACGCCCCTTCGGTGAACCGGGTGTCCATGGAGGTGTGGTAGCCCACGTCCCACGGCACGGCGAAGAAGGGCGTCTCGGCGGTGTCCCCGGGCGAGGGCACCTGCGGCCCCGCCGCGACCGCCGGTCCGGGCTCTTCGAGCGTACGGATACGAAGGGCCCTGGCGAACATCACGGGTGCCCCGCCCTCGGGTGCGAGGGCGGCCTCGACGAGCTCCACGCTCCTGCCGCTGCGCAGCACGGTCGTGGTCACCTCCAGCGGGCGTATGGGCACCGGGCGGACGATCTCGTACGTCACCCGCGCGAGCCGCATGTCCTCCCGTGCTCCCGGCCGCTCCTCCACCGCCCGCCCCAGCAGTGCGGCGGGCGGGCCGGCGTGCTGGGAATCCGCGTCCCACGGGCCGCGGGTGTGTTCGGTGGGCGAGAAGCGGTTCTCGGACATCCGCTCGAAGAACGCCTGGGGTTCCGCCATGACGGACCGCCTCTCCCTGATCGTCCCGGCCGTTCCCGGTGATCCCTGCTGACAGGTGTATGGGACACACGCTACCTACGGGTAATGGAACAGGACCAGCCCTCCTCGCCCCGACCCGTCGTCCGCCCCCTGAACCGTGCCCTCCCCACCTACACTGGCCCATGACGTGGACTGCCTTGCGACGAAGGGTGATTGACGGTGCGTAAGGCGTGGCTGGTCGCGGGCGGGGCCGTCGGGCTCTGTCTGAGCTTCGTCGCGTTGCTCGTCGTCGGCACGTTCTCCGCCGCGGCGGGACTCGCGGGCGGGGCGAAGGGAGCCGTCGCGCTGGCCAAGGGGGCCGTTCCGGCGCTCTACCAGCCGCTGGTGCAGAAGTGGGGCAATCTCTGCCCGGCCATCAATCCGGCGCTGCTCGCCGCACAGCTCTACCAGGAAAGTGGCTGGAATCCGAGGGCGCAGAGCCACGCCGCCGCGCAGGGGATCGCGCAGTTCATCCCGGGGACCTGGGCGGCGCACGGCGTCGACGGGGACGGCGACGGGGACCGTGACGTGTGGGACCCGGCCGACGCGATTCCGTCCGCGGCCTCCTACGACTGCAAGCTGGCCGGATACGTGAAGAAGGCCCCGGGCGATCCGACGGACAACATGCTCGCGGCGTACAACGCGGGCGCGTACGCGGTCATCAAGTACGGCGGGGTCCCGCCGTACAAGGAGACGCGGAACTACGTCAAGGTCATCCGGACGCTGGAGAAGAGCTTCGCCCGGCCTGCCGGGCGGGTGGAGCCGTCGCGGCAGGCGGCCGGGGCGATCTACTTCGCACAGCAGAAGCTCGGCACGAAGTACCTGTGGGGCGGGAACGGAACGCCGGAGCAGGGCGGGCGGTTCGACTGCTCGGGGCTGACGCAGGCCGCGTACCGGACCGTCCGGATCGAACTGCCGCGGGTGGCGAACGACCAGTACAACGCGGGGCCGCATCCGTCGAGGGACGAGCTGCTGCCCGGCGACCTGGTGTTCTTCTCCGACGACCTGACCAACTCACGGGCGATCCGGCACGTCGGGCTGTACGTCGGCGGTGGATACATGATCAACGCTCCGTACACCGGGGCCGTGATCCGTTTCGACAAGATCGACACCCCCGACTACTTCGGTGCGACGAGGGTCACCGAGGACGGCGCCGCAGCACTGCCGACGCCACCGCCCTCGGCCTGACCGGAATCTGACGATGCGTCGGCGATGGCCAGAACTCTGCGTTAAGCCACGGCCCTGAGCTGCGACGATGTGTCACTCTTCGATAACGTCATCGTGATCGTTCCGTGGAGAGAGGAACGTACCGGCGGGGCGAGTCGTTCCCTGGACCGAAGCAGTTGCGTATACACCGCACCGACCACGGGGGGTTGGGAGTGCGGCGCACACGGGCGTGCGCCGCGGCAGGCGACGGAAGGCAAGGGGCCGCAAGCGATGGCTGGACTCGCACGTGACGGGGCGAATCCCGATGTCGGCCTGCTCCACGACATCAACGGGCTGGCGCGGTCGGCTCCGCCGTGGTTCGACCGCGTCATGGCGTTCGTCGGCGAGTACGGAATCATGCTCGCGCTCGTCCTCGTCGTGCTGTGGTGCTGGTGGACCGTGCGCCGGCGCGGCACCTCAGAGGACTCGGTCGGCGCGGTAGCGGCGCTGGTCTGGGCGCCCCTGGCCGCGGGTATCGCGGTGCTGGTCAACGTTCCGATCCGCGGGTTCGTGGAGCGGCCGCGGCCGTTCGTCGACCACCAGGGACTCGAAGTCCTCGTCGCCGGCAAGACCGACTTCTCCTTCGTCAGCGACCACTCGACGATGGCGATGGCCATCGCGGTCGGGGTCTTCGTCGCCCACCGGGGCTTCGGCTTCGCCGCGATCGGGCTGGCCCTCGCGGAGGGCTTCTGCCGGGTCTACATGGGCGTCCACTACCCGACGGACGTCGTCGGCGGCTTCGCCCTCGGCACGGCCGTGGCGCTGCTCCTCGCCCCCCTGGCGCTGGCGCTGCTGACCCCGCTGGTGGCGACGTTCTCGCGCTCGGACCACGCGGCGTGGCTCGTACGCTCGCGCCGTACGGCGTCGCGTGAGCCCCACCACGAGACGCTGGACATCTCGGACCCCCGCCCGGGTGTGCCCGGCCCGAACGACCTGGCGGCGTAACCACGAGCCAACAGGCCGCCTCGTGCCCGAACGGCCATTGCCGACCGGCCATCGGCCCGACCGGTCATCGGACTGATGCCGGCCTGCTCCCGTCTGCGAGCCCGGTCGAGACAGGTCGAGATCGGTCGAGTGCCGCCCCGTGCCGCGGGGCGGCACGGCCATGAGCTGCCGCCGTGCTGCCGGCGGTCAGGCTTCGGGATGTGACGTCGACTCGTGGGATCTGGCGTCGGTTCGAGCGCGGTCCCTGGAGCGGCGGGCCGGGCCCGCCCAGCCGCAGGTACAGCGAGCCAGGGCGAAGGCTCCGCGTTCGACGGTGGTGGTGTGGTGGGCCGAGGTGCGCACCCTTCCACGGTACCGGTCGTTATGCGATGCAGCGGCGAGCGTGTTGGGGGTTGACAGGCGATGGTGGTGCAGCAGCACTGGCTCGGGCGCGGCGCATGTGCCGTTGCCGCCGTGGTGGGTGTGGCCGCGACCGCGGGGTGTTCGAACGGTGGGGACGCCGTCGCCGATGCCCGCCCCTCCGCGGATCCCGTCGTCGTCGTACGGAGTGCCGTCGACACCCTGGTCGATGCGGGTACGGCCAGGGCGCGCACCGCCATGGAGACGGCCGCCGGCGGTACCCGGGTCACCATTCGCGGCGAGGGCGGATACGACTTCCGCCGGGCCATGGGCCGGCTGCGCGTCGTGCTGCCGAAGGATCCCGCCGGCGCCAGCGGGCATCAGCCGATCACCGAGCTGCTCGCGCCTGGCGCGCTCTATATGAAGGACCGCGGCGCGGGTGTACCGCCGGACAAGTGGGTCAGGGTCGATACGACGACGCTGACGGACGGCAATCTGGTCACCGGCGGCGCGACCGACCCGGCCGCGGCCGCCGAGCTGCTGCGCGGGGTGCGCAGCGCGGCGTTCGTCGGCCATGAGGAGCTCGCCGGGGTGCGGGTCGCGCACTACCGCGGCACCACGGACATCGCGCATGCCGCGAAGGCCGCGTCGCCGCAGGCCCGCGGTGCGCTGTCGGCCGCGGCGAAGGGGTTCGCCGAGGACACGGTGCCGTTCGACGCGTATCTCGACAGCGAGGGGCGGCTGCGCAAGGTGCGGCATCAGTTCAGCTTCGCCAACCAGGGGCGTACGGTCGACGTCGCGTCCACGACGCTGCTGTACGGCTTCGGCAGTCCTGTCGACGTACGGCTCCCCGAGCCCGCCGACATCTACGCGGGCAGGGTCCGGATGTAGGCAACGCGCTGTCGGTAAATGGTCCGGACGTGCCATGCGCGGTGCGTATCCCGCTCCCTACGCTAGGAAGTCGACACCGGCCGGAAGAGGTGAATGCACGTGGCTCCCGCCAGTACGCCGACAGTCCAGGACCACCTGGCCCTCGCCGAGATCGAGCTGTGCGGTGAGTTGATGATCGCGGCGTCGGCCGCGGACGGGGAGCGGCTCAGCCCGGACCGTATCGACGAGGTGCTCAACGTGCACGTGGGCACGTCCGACGCCGATTGAGTCCGATTGAGGTCGGCCGCCGACGACTGACGGCGACTGACGACGACTGACGACGGTCATGTACGCAGCAGGCGGGCGATGGCCTTCGTCGCTTCCTCGACCTTCGCGTCGATCTCGTCCCCGCCCTTGAGCGCGGCGTCGGCGACGCAGTGGCGCAGATGCTCCTCCAGGAGCTGCAGCGCGAAGGACTGCAGCGCCTTGGTGGAGGCGGAGACCTGCGTGAGTATGTCGATGCAGTACGTGTCCTCGTCGACCATGCGCTGCAGCCCGCGGATCTGGCCCTCGATCCGGCGCAGCCGCTTGAGGTGCTCGTCCTTCTGCTTGTGGTAGCCGTGCACGCCCTGGTCGTGGCCGGGCTCGTCCTGGGTCGCGACCGGAAGTCCGCCGGCCGTTTCCGTGGTCGTCATCGCGTCCTCCCGCAGACCTGTCCGGTATACCCCTCGTGGGTATATGGTACCGATCCCTGATGGTTCGGGCAGGGCCCCGTGCTGATCACCGTGTTCGATGGGCGACACTGAAGGACGCCGGTTAGCCGTGGCCGGACGATGCGCCTAGCATCGGCCTGACCGAAACCCAGCACCCCGAGGACCCCACGTGCGATTTCGTCTGACCCCCAGGGAGACGAGCTTCTACGACATGTTTGCCGCGTCCGCGGACAACATCGTCACGGGCTCGAAGCTCCTGATGGAACTGCTCGGAGCGGACGGTCCCGCCCGGGTCGAGATCGCGGAACGGATGCGGGCAGCGGAGCACGCCGGGGACGACGCTACCCACGCGATCTTCCATCAGCTGAACTCCTCGTTCATCACACCCTTCGACCGCGAGGACATCTACTCTCTCGCGTCGTCGCTCGACGACATCATGGACTTCATGGAGGAGGCCGTCGACCTGGTCGTCCTCTACAACGTCGAGGAACTGCCGAAGGGCGTCGAGCAGCAGATCGAGGTGCTGGCGCGGGCGGCGGAGCTGACGGCCGAGGCCATGCCGCACCTGCGGACCATGGACAACCTCACCGAGTACTGGATCGAGGTCAACCGGCTGGAGAACCAGGCGGACCAGATCCACCGCAAGCTGCTGGCGCACCTCTTCAACGGTAAGTACGACGCCATCGAGGTGCTGAAGCTCAAGCAGATCGTGGATGTGCTGGAGGAGGCCGCCGACGCCTTCGAGCACGTGGCCAACACGGTGGAGACCATCGCGGTCAAGGAGTCCTGAGCTTCGTGGACACCTTTGCGCTGGTCGTGACCATCGCGGTCGCGCTCTTCTTCACGTACACCAACGGCTTCCACGACTCCGCGAACGCGATCGCGACGTCCGTGTCGACCCGGGCGCTGACGCCGCGCGCCGCGCTGGCGATGGCCGCGGTGATGAACCTCGCCGGTGCGTTCCTCGGCAGCGGGGTCGCCAAGACGGTGAGCGAGGGCCTTATCGAGACGCCGAAGGGCGACCGCGGTATGGGCATCCTCTTCGCGGCGCTGGTCGGCGCGATCATCTGGAACCTGGTCACCTGGTACTTCGGGCTGCCGTCGTCGTCCTCGCACGCGCTGTTCGGCGGCATGGTGGGAGCGGCGCTCGCGGGCGGGACGGAAGTCATCTGGGGCGGGGTGGTCGACAAGGTCATCATCCCGATGTTCGTCTCGCCGATAGTCGGTCTCGGCGTGGGCTATCTCGTCATGTGCGCGATCATGTGGCTCTTCCGGAAGTCCAACCCGTCGAAGGCGAAGCGCGGCTTCCGTATCGCGCAGACGGTGTCGGCGGCGGGGATGGCGCTCGGCCATGGTCTGCAGGACGCGCAGAAGACGATGGGCATCGTGGTGATGGCCCTGGTCATCGCCGATTTCGAGGACTACGGCGATCCGATTCCGGTGTGGGTGAAGATCGTCTGTGCGGTGATGCTGTCGCTCGGGACGTACGCGGGTGGCTGGCGCATCATGCGGACGCTGGGGCGGAAGATTATCGAGCTCGACCCGCCGCAGGGCTTCGCGGCGGAGACGACGGGTGCGTCGATCATGTTCGGCTCGGCGTTCCTGTTCCACGCGCCGATCTCGACGACGCATGTGATCACGTCCGCGATCATGGGTGTCGGGGCGACGAAGCGCGTGAACGCGGTGCGGTGGGGCGTCGCGAAGAACATCGTCCTGGGATGGTTCATCACGATGCCGGCCGCGGCGCTGGTGGCGGCCTTGAGCTTCTGGATCGTGAATCTGGCGTTCGGCTGAGCCGGGCGTGGTGTTGCTGGGGGTTCGGGGGTCGTCCCCCGAGGGGTGCGGTATCTCGATGCCGGCGGCGGTGCTGGTGGCGGCCTTGAGCTTCTGGATCGTGAATCTGGCGTTCGGCTGAGCCGGGCGTGGTCCCCGCGGGACGCGGGGTGCGGTGCCCTGGTGCCGGCGCCTTCGGGTGGGGCCGGCCTTCCGCAGCGGCACGAGTGTTCCTCAGCCACCACATGGGTCGGCCCCCCTCTCGTCAGAGAGGGGGGCCGACCCTTCGCCTTGCGGTGGCACCGCCATGCAGCACCGCAGGGCTGCCATGGGGAGGACTGATCAGCCGAAGCGGCCGGAGATGTAGTCCTCGGTCGCCTGGACGGACGGGTTGGAGAAGATCCGCTCGGTCTCGTCGATCTCTATGAGCTTGCCGGGCTGACCGACCGCCGAGAGGTTGAAGAACGCCGTGCGGTCGGAGACACGCGCCGCCTGCTGCATGTTGTGCGTCACGATGACGATCGTGAAGCGCTCCTTCAGCTCACCGATGAGGTCCTCGATCGCGAGCGTCGAGATCGGGTCCAGCGCGGAGCAGGGCTCGTCCATCAGCAGGACGTCCGGCTCGACCGCGATCGCGCGGGCGATGCACAGACGCTGCTGCTGGCCGCCGGACAGGCCCGAGCCGGGCTTGTTGAGGCGGTCCTTGACCTCGTTCCAGAGGTTCGCGCCCTTGAGGGACTTCTCGACGACGTCCGCCAGCTCGCTCTTGCGGTACGAGCCGTTCAGCCGCAGCCCGGCCGCGACGTTGTCGAAGATCGACATCGTCGGGAACGGGTTCGGCCGCTGGAACACCATGCCGACCGTGCGGCGCACCGCGACCGGGTCGACGTGCGAGCCGTACAGGTTCTCGTCGTCCAGGAGCACCTTGCCCTCGACGCGGCCACCGGGGGTGACCTCGTGCATCCGGTTCAGGGTGCGCAGGAACGTGGACTTGCCGCAGCCGGAGGGGCCGATGAAGGCCGTCACCGAGCGGGGCTCCACGGTCATCGAGATGTCCTCGATCGCCTTGTGGGAGCCGTAGAAGGCCGACAGGCCGCTGACGTCAATTCGCTTGGCCATGGTTCACATCACTTCCAGATGGCCTTAGCGGCCGGTCTTCGGGGCCTTCCAGCGGGCGATGCCGCGGGCCACCAGGTTGAGGATCATGACGAAGGCGATCAGCACGAGTGCCGCGGCCCAGGCGCGGTCGTACGACGCCTCGCTGCCGACCTTGTACTGCTCCCAGATGTAGAAGGGGAGCGACGACTGGGCGCCTTCGAACGGGTTGGTGTTGATCAGCTGGCTGCCGAAGACGAGCAGCAGGATCGGTGCGGTCTCACCGGCGATACGGGCGATGGCCAGCATCACACCGGTGGAGATTCCGCCGACGGCGGTCGGGATGACGACCTTCATGATCGTCCGCCACTTCGGTACGCCGAGGGCGAGGGACGCCTCGCGCAGCTCGTTCGGGACGAGCTTGAGCATTTCCTCGGTGGACCGGACCACGACCGGGATCATCAGGATCGTCAGGGCGAGCGAGCCCATGAATCCGGACGGCTGCCACCCGGCCAGCAGCATGATCGACAGGATGAAGAGGCCCGCGACGATGGACGGGATGCCCGTCATGACGTCGACGAAGAAGGTCACTGCCCTGGCCAGCGCGCCCTTGCCGTACTCGACGAGGTAGACGGCGGTCAGCAGGCCGATCGGGACGGAGATGACGGTCGCGAGACCGACCTGCTCCAGGGTGCCGATCAGTGCGTGGTAGACACCGCCGCCGGCCTCGAAGCCGGGGACACCGGCCATCGAGTGGCTGAGGAAGTAGCCGTCGAAGGCCTTCGCACCACGGCTGACGGTGACCCAGATCAGCGAGAGCAGCGGGACGACGGCGAGGACGAAGCACACCCAGACGACGCTGGTGGCGAGGCGGTCCTTGGCCTGGCGCCGGTTCTCGACGATCGAGGTGGTCACGTACGCGATGAGGACGAACAGCAGGGCCGAGACGAGGCCCCACTGGACGCGGCTCTCCCAGCCGGCGGCGGCGCCGATGCCGCAGCCGAGCGCGACGGACACGACCGCGAAGGCGGGCTGGGCCCAGCGGGGCAGTCCGCGACGGCTCAGGCTGTTCCTGCGGTGTGGAGCCTGCCCGGAGGGGCGGGTGTCCTTGATGGTCGCGTGGCTCATGAGGCGCTCCTCTCGTGGGCTCGGCCCGCGGGGCGGGGAAGTCGTCGGTGGCGGGTGGCCTGCGGGGCGCGGGCCGGGGATCCGGGGATCGTCTCCCGGGTGGGCACGGCGCTCATCAGGCGTTCGCCCCCGAGTACTCCTTGCGGCGCGCGATGATCAGCCGGGCTCCGCCGTTGACCAGCAGGGTGAGGACGAAGAGGACCAGACCGGACGCGATCAGCGCGTCCCGGCCGAACTGGTTGGCCTCGTCGAACTTCGCGGCGATGTTCTGCGCGAACGTACCGCCGCCCGGGTCCAGGATGTGCAGCGAGATCAGGAAGCTCGGGGAGAGCACGGTGGCGACGGCCATCGTCTCGCCGAGCGCGCGGCCGAGGCCGAGCATCGAGGCGGAGATGACGCCGGAGCGGCCGAAGGGGAGCACCGACATGCGGATGACTTCCCAGCGGGTGGCGCCGAGCGCGAGCGCGGCCTCCTCGTTCATCCGCGGGACCTGGAGGAAGACCTCACGGCTCACACTGGTCACGATCGGAAGGATCATGATCGCGAGCAGGATGCCGACGGTGAAGAGCGAGCGGGCGACGCCGACCTCGGTCTTCTCGAAGATGTACGTCCAGCCGAGGTACTCGTCGAGCCAGAGGTTCAGCCCGTTCAGGTACGGGACCAGGAACAGGGCGCCCCAGATGCCGTAGATGATCGAGGGCACGGCGGCCAGCAGGTCGACCACGTAGGCGAGCGGGGCCGCGAGCCTGCGCGGGGCGTAGTGGGAGATGAAGAGGGCGATGCCGACGGCGATCGGCACGGCGATGGCCATCGCGATGATCGAGCTGATGACCGTGCCGAAGAGCAGGACGGCGATGCCGAAGACCGGCGGGCTGCCCGCCGGGTTCCAGTCGAAGGTCGTGAAGAAGTTGCCTTCGTCCTTGGAGATCGCGAGCGCTGAGCGGTAGCTGAGGAACACGGCGATCGACGCCATGATCACGAGCAGCAGGATGCCCGAGCCACGGGAGAGGCCCAGGAAGACCTTGTCGCCCACGCGGCCGGTGGATGTGGCGCCGCGACGAGAGGCGGCCGGACGTGCCGGTGGTGTCTCTATGGGTGTGGTGGAAGCCATGATCTTTCCGGTCTGGGTTGGAGGATCCGCGGGTTGCGGTTCCTCTGGCGGCGGTGCACCGGAGGGTGACGGCGGGGAGGCCGGTCCGGGATGTTGCTCCGGACCGGCCGCCTTTACCGTCGGGGACGCCGGGTTACGAGAGGCCGTTGACCGTCTCGCGGACCTTGGCGTTGATCTCGGTCGGGATCGGGGCGTAGCCGGCCTCGGTGAGGATCTTCTGACCCTCGTCGGAGGCGGTGTAGGTCAGGAAGGACTTGACCGTGCCCAGGCTGTCGGCCTTGTTGCCCGCGTCGCAGACGACCTCGTAGGTCACCAGGACGAGCGGGTAGGCACCGTCGGCCTTGGTGGTGTAGTCGAGGTCGAGCGCCAGGTCCTTGCCGGTGCCCTTGATCTTGGCGGCGGCGATGGCCTTGGACGCGTTCTCGGACGTGGCCTCCGCCGGGGCCGCGGCACCGGTGTTGATGGAGACGGCCGGGATGGACTGCGACTTGGCGTAGGAGAGCTCGAAGTAGCCGATGGCGCCCGGGACCTGCTTGACCTGGGCAGCGACACCGGAGGAGCCCTGAGCGGCCTGGCCACCGGGGGCGGGCCACTTCTTCTCGGCCTCGTACTTCCACTCCTTCGGAGCGGCCTTGCCGAGGTACTTGCCGAGGTTCTGCGTGGTGCCGGAGTCCTCGGAGCGGTGGAAGGCCTGGATCGCCGTGTCCGGGAGCTTGACGCCCGGGTTGAGCTTGGCGATCGCCGCGTCGTTCCACTTCTTGATCTTCGTGTCGAAGATCTTGGCGAGGGTGGGGGCGTCCAGGACGAGCTTGTCCACACCCGGCAGGTTGTAACCGATGGCGATCGGGCCACCGACCATCGGCAGGTTGATGCCCTGGCCGGTCTTGCAGATCTTCTTCGACTCCTCGACCTCTTCGGGCTTCAGCGCCGAGTCCGAGCCGGCGAAGCCGACCGAACCCTGGTTGAAGGCCACGATGCCTTCGCCGGAGGAGGAGGCCTTGTAGTTGATCTCCACGCCCGTGCACGCGGCCATGTAGTTCTTGACCCACAGGTCCATGGCGTTCTTCTGCGCGCTGGAGCCGGACGCCATCAGCTGGCCCTTGGCACCGTCACACTTGATGTTGGACGCGGCGCTGGTCTTCTCGCCGGAGCCGCCGGTGCTTCCGCTGTTGTCGTCCGAGCCGCACGCCGTGAGGACCAGGGCGCCGGAGACGACGAGGGCACCGAGCGCGGTGGCGCGAAGCCCGTTCTTGCGCTGAAGCTTCACTTTCGGGTGTTCCTTCCAGGAGCCGCCGGCCCGGTCGAGAGCTCTGATTGCCCTCACCGTTCCACGGCGGCGTGCGTCGGGGTGGTGGCTCCCGGCTCTGTGCCGGTCACCGTGTAAGCCCGAAATTAGGCAGATCAGGTGAAGCCGCCAACGGAGGGTGGTGAACGGAAGGTGAACCCTGCCGGACAAGGAAGTTCCGCCCTTTATCTGCGCGTGACCTCGGGCCCATGAACGATCCGTGAACCGGTGTGCGAACGGACCCGTGAACGGACCCGTGACCGGTATGGCAACGGGCCCGTGAACGAGTCCAGGGTCAGTGCGTCGTGTCGAGCGCCTTCATCAGCGCGTCGAGAAGGGTCCGGTCGCGCGGCTCGGTGAGCCGACTGCGGGCCGCGGCCGGCGGCAGCCAGACGATCCGGTCGACCTCGCTGCCCGCGGCGAACGCGCCGGGCGAGGCGGCCTCGGCCGCCCAGTAGCTGACCTGCTTGGGCCGGCCGTCGACGAGGTAGTGCACCGTCGGCAGGACCGGCCCCGGGGTGCCGTGATGACCCGTCTCCTCCAGGACCTCGCGCAGGGCCCCGTCCAGCGGGTCCTCGTCGCGCTTGAGCTTGCCCTTCGGGTGCGACCAGTCGTCGTACCGGGGGCGGTGGACCAGACAGATCTCGATGCCGTGGTCCGCCCGGGGGGCGCGGCGCCACAGAACGCAGCCGGCCGCGAGCACGGTGCCGCTTCCGGTGGTTCTCATGGCGCGGCCACCGTCTGTCTTCCTCTGGGGCCCTCGGGCCCGGGGGGTACGTCCTGCCAGGTCCGCTGGAAGGCGAAGCGGGCGGCCTCGACCTCATGGCGCTGGTCGGCGTGGAGGACCCCGAGTGCGTACGCCGTCGCCGGGGCGATACGGGGCGTACGCGCCGCCGCCGCGGCCGCCGCGGCGGCTTCCGCGGCGTCCCGGTGCCGGTCGAGGGTGCGGCCCGCGGCGGTGAGCCGGGGGTCCGGGCCGGTGCCGCCCTCGCCGGTGCACAGCACTTCCCTGGCGTAGCGGTGCAGCCGCAGCAGGTGGCGCACCTGGTGCCAGGGGGCGTCCTGGGCCTCGCCGGCGGAGGCGGTGGCCAGGCCGTGGACCAGGGCTTCGGCGTTGTACGGGTGTGCCGCGCGGGCCAGCGGCAGCGTCGTGACCGCCTCCAGGAGTCTGCGCTCGGCGACGTCGGCGTGCGCGAACAGAGCCGGGAGCGCGGTGCCGGGCGCGGCGGTGGTCGTGGAGAGCGGCACTTCGGAGGCCAGCAGCGCGACGGCGTCGGCGACCGCGTGGAACCGTGAGGACCCGAGCGCCTGCAGCGCGGCGGAGTGGGCCCGGGTGCGTCCGAGCGTCAGCTGCCGCTCCAGCAGGGCTCCGGCCCGGGCCGCCCCGACGGTGAGGGCGCCGCGTCCGGCCGTCTGGGGACCGAGGGCCCCGCCCGCCGGAACGGACGACTCCGCGGAGGCCTCGTCGTCCGCGGCCCGCGCCGCGGGCACCGGCTTCGTACCCGAGAGGCGGGCGAGCGCGTCCAGCAGCCGGGCCAGCCGGGCCGTGCACGCGTGCTCGTCGGCGAGCACGCCGGAGAGCCAGGCGAGTTCGGTGCGGAGCTGGTCCGCCCAGGCCACGTCCAGCAGCGGACGGAACGTGTGGAGGGTGCCGCCGATGCGCCGGGCGGCCCGCCGCAGGGAACGGGCCGCGTCCTCCGCGCCCGCCGTGTCCGCACCGCTCTCGCCGTGCAGCCGCAGACTGCGGAGGAAGTCGCCGGCCCGTGCCTGCAGATATCCGGCCAGGACCTGGTCGGCGCCGGCCCCCCGCGGCACCAGGGGAAGGTCAGGGCTTTGCACGCCGGCGCCTCCGGGCGTCAATGAGCGATTCCTGTACGTGCCGCAGCGGCTGGCCGTCCGGATCCGTCGCGTGCCGGGTCCATTCCCCGTCCGGGCCGAGGTGCCAGGACGACGTGGAGTCGGACATGCCGGTTTCCAGCAGCCGGGTCAGGGCCGTGCGGTGGGCCGGGTCGGTGACCCGGACGAGGGCCTCGATGCGTCGGTCGAGGTTACGGTGCATCATGTCGGCGCTGCCGAGCCAGACTTCGGGCTCGCCTCCGTTGCCGAAGGCGAAGACCCGGGAGTGCTCCAGGAAGCGGCCGAGGATGGAGCGGACGCGGATGTTCTCGGAGAGGCCCGTGACGCCGGGGCGGATCGCGCAGATGCCGCGGACCCAGATGTCCACGGGCACACCGGCCTGCGACGCGCGGTACAGGGAGTCGATGATCGCTTCGTCGACCATCGAGTTGACCTTGATGCGCACGTACGCGGGGCGGCCCGCGTGGTGGTGGGCGACTTCCTTGTTGATCCGGGCTATCAGGCCGTCCCGCAGCGACTTCGGGGCGACGAGCAGGCGGCGGTACGTCTCGCGGCGCGAGTAGCCGGACAGCCTGTTGAACAGGTCGGAGAGGTCGGCGCCGACCTGCGGGTCCGCGGTGAGCAGACCGAGGTCCTCGTACAGCCGGGCGGTCTTCGGGTGGTAGTTGCCGGTGCCGACGTGGGAGTAGCGGCGCAGGGTCTCGCCCTCCTGGCGGACCACGAGCGACAGCTTGCAGTGGGTCTTCAGGCCGACCAGTCCGTAGACGACGTGGCAGCCCGCCTCCTCCAGCTTGCGCGCCCACTTGATGTTGGCCTGCTCGTCGAAACGGGCCTTGATCTCGACGAGGACGAGGACCTGCTTGCCGGACTCGGCGGCGTCGATCAGCGCGTCGACTATGGGGGACTTGCCGGAGGTCCGGTACAGCGTCTGCTTGATCGCGAGGACGTCCGGGTCGGCGGCCGCCTGCTCCAGGAAGGCCTGGACGGAGGTCGAGAACGAGTCGTACGGGTGGTGCAGCAGGACATCCCGCTCGCGCAGCGCCGCGAAGATGTCGGGTGCGGACGCCGACTCGACCTCGGCGAGGTCGCGGTGGGTGCCGGCGACGAACTTCGGGTACTTCAGCTCGGGCCGGTCCTGCGAGACGATCCCGAACAGTCCGGTCAGGTCCAGCGGCCCGGGCAGCGGATAGACCTCGGACTCGGAGATCTTCAGCTCCCGGACGAGCAGGTCCAGGATGTACGGGTCGATGGACTCCTCGACCTCCAGGCGCACCGGCGGGCCGAAGCGGCGGCGCAGCAGCTCCTTCTCCAGGGCCTGGAGCAGGTTCTCGGCGTCGTCCTCCTCGACCTCGAGGTCCTCGTTCCTGGTCACCCGGAACATGTGGTGCGCGAGCACCTCCATGCCGGGGAAGAGCTCCTCCAGATGCGCCGCGATGACGTCCTCCAGCGGGACGTAACGCTGCGGGGAGGCCTCCAGGAAGCGGGAGAGCAGCGGCGGGACCTTGACGCGGGCGAAGTGGCGGTGGCCGCTGACCGGGTTGCGGACGACCACGGCGAGGTTCAGCGAGAGGCCCGAGATGTACGGGAAGGGGTGGGCCGGGTCGACGGCGAGCGGGGTGAGGACCGGGAAGATCTGCTGGCGGAAGAGGGTGAACAGGCGGGCCTGCTCCTTCTCCGTGAGCTCGGGCCAGCGGATGAGGTGGATGCCCTCGTCGGCGAGCGCCGGGGCGACGTCCTGCTGGTAGCAGGCGGCGTGCCGGGCCATGAGCTCCCGCGAGCGGTTCCAGATCAGTTCCAGGACCTCGCGGGGCTGCAGTCCGGAGGCGGACCGGGTGGCGACACCGGTCGCGATACGGCGCTTCAGTCCGGCCACCCGGACCATGAAGAACTCGTCCAGGTTCGAGGCGAAGATCGCGAGGAAGTTCGCCCGTTCGAGCAGGGGTGTCGCGGGGTCCTCGGCGAGCTCCAGCACCCGCTCGTTGAAGGCGAGCCAGCTGCGCTCACGGTCGAGGAACCGGCCCTGGGGCAGCTCGGCCCCTTCCGTCTCGTCCTCGTACGCATCGAGGTCGGCGTCGATGTCGGGCTCCAGGTCGGACACCGCGGCGGACACCGTGTGGGGCCGGTGCGCGGCGATGGAGCCGACGGACGGCTGGACGTGCTGGACCGGTACCTCGGCGGGCTGCTGGCTCATGGACCCATTCTTCCGCGCGAAGGGGTGATCGGGCGCGTCGGAGCGGGCCTCGGTAGGCAGAGGGCGCCCGTTTCGCGGGGCGGGGGGCACAGCGGGCTGCATTCACCGAGGGTCGCAAGAGTCGCTGAATGCCCGGTAACGAGAACATGACGCCTGGGCAAGCGGGACGCCGCGCCGTGGGTACCAGGAGGCCTGCCCGGGGCACCCGGCGGGCCGGGTCGTGGCTGACGTGCGGCTCCGACCGCCCGCGCGGACGTGGCGACCCCCGTCCACCACGTCCGCGCAGGCCGGAGCCCGTCGCCCGCCCGTCAGGCGTGGAGCCGGCGCAGGACCCGGAAGGCCGCGAACGTCGCCGCGGCGGCCAGTGCCAGGACGATGCCCGTCTCGACCAGCTGGATCGGCCAGAAGTGGGAGGAGGGGTGGAAGACGGCGTACCACTCCCGGATCCCGGACCCGGAGTGACAGCCGGGCGGCATCGCCACCTGCGGGTCCCAGCACCGCTCGACCCGCTTTCCGGCGACGACCAGGCCGTTCTCCATCTCCAAGGCGCTGTTCGGGAGCTCGCCCCGTGAGTTCCTCCACACCACGTCCGCCGTCGGCCACAGCCGGTCCTGGCGGCCGTCGGCGAACAGCATCACGATCGCGGTGACGACGAAGGCCAGCACTCCGGCGGGCAGGGCGCGCCGCACCAGCAGTCCGGCAAGCGCACCGACGGCGAGGGCGAACAGACAGTACGCGAGGACCGCCGGGCCCAGTGCCAGGAAGACGTCGGTGAAGTACCACTGGTCGCCCAGTGCCTTCGCGCCGGCGCCGCGGACCCAGCGGTACAGCAGCGAGAGCACCGTGACGCCGGAGAGGAGCAGCACGGCGGGGACGGCCAGCTTGGCGGCGAGCCAGCGGACCGGGGTGACGGACTGTGTCCAGCTGAGGCCCGCGGTGCCGCGCTCCAGCTCCGCGCCGACGAGCACCGCTCCCGCGTAGAAGGCCACCGCCAGAGGCAGCCACGCGATCACGAACGCGATGGAGCCCAGGTTCGCCGAGAAGTCGAACATCGAGTCCATCGGGGGCGGACCGCATGGCGGCAGGTCCGAACCGAGCGATCCGCAGGGGCCCGGCTCCGCTCCCGGCGCGATGAAGCGCAGCCACACCAGCGAGCCGGCGGAGAGCACCAGGTAGGCCCCGAAGAGCAGCAGGGCCCTGCGGTGCAGCAGCCACACCGATCGGACCGGTCCCTTGAGGAAGCCGATGCCGCGGCTTCCGCGGCCGGTCGACGGCCTGTCGTACGTGAGGGTGGTGTTCTCCGCCATCGTTCGCTCCTCGTTCATACCGCAACCCCCTCGGCGGACGGGCCGGTGGACGGGTCTGCGGAAGGGGTCAGCAGAGCCGGCGCGTCCGGGGAGCGCAGGTGTGCCAGGAGCAGCTCCTCCAGGGTCGGCTGCACCGCGTCCCATCCGGACGGGACGTCCGCTCCCGGCTCGGTCCTGTGTATGAGCGCGGTCAGTTGACGGCCCGTCGTGCGGGACTCGATCACCGTGTGCGGGGTGAGATCGGCCGTGGCCGGGCCCGTCAGCAGGGTGTGTGCGGCGAGCAGGTCGTCGGTGTCGCCGGCGAGCCGGATGCGGCCGTGGGCGACGAGCAGGATGTAGTCGCAGGTGTTCTCCAGCTCGGGGAGGATGTGCGAGGACATCACCACGGTGGTGCCGTGATCGGCGGCATCGGCCATCAGCTTGCCCATGAGCTGGTGCCGGCCGAGCGGGTCGAGGTCCGCCATCGGCTCGTCCAGAAGCAGCAGTTCGGGGCGTTTGCCGAGCGCGAGGGCGAGGGCCACGCGAGTGCGCTGGCCGCCGGAGAGCGTGCGGACGCGGGCGGCCGGGTCGAGTTCCCCTGCGTGCACGACCTCTTCGGCCACGGCGTCGTCCCAGCGGCCGGGATTGAGTTCGCGGCCCGTGCGCAGGGTCTCGGCGACCGTGAGCTGAGGGAAGAGCGGCTTGTCCTGGCCGACGTAGGCGATCCGCTCGCGCGCGGACGCGGGGTCGGTGCCGAGGATCCGCAGGCCGCCCTCGGTGGGCCGCAGCAGGCCCGCCGCGAGTGTCAGCAGGGTGGATTTCCCCGCGCCGTTGGGCCCGACGAGGGCGCAGATCCGCCCCGCGGGCAGCCGGAAGGAACAGTCCCTCAGCGCCCAGGTGCGCCGGAATCTCCTGCCGAGGCCCGCCGCCTCGATGGCGGTGTCGCTCATGTGTCGTCCCCCTGCTCGTGCTTCTGCCCGACCTGCTCGTCCGGCTTGCGTACCTGCTCGACGTGCTCGACCTGCTTGTTCGGTCCGACGCGCTCGACCTGCTCGAGCTGCTTGTCCGGTCCGACCTGCTGTTCCCGCTCGTGTTCCGCGAAGTGCGCGTCGAGTACGGCGGTGAAGAGCGCCGCCACGTCGTCCCGGCCCAGGCCCGCCGCCCGGGCGCGCAGCGCCCAGTCGGTGAGTTCGCCGCGCAGGGGGGAGTCGGCTCCGGCGGTGCCGAGCCCTCTCCGTACGAAGGTGCCGAGGCCGCGCCGGGCCTCGACGAGCCCTTCGCGCTCCAGTTCGCGGTAGGCCTTGAGCACCGTGTTCGGGTTGATGGCGGTCGCCTCCACCACCTCGCGGGCGGTGGGCAGGCGGTCGCCGGGCTCCAGCATTCCCAGTCGCAGGGCCTGCTTCGTCTGCTGAACGATCTGCAGATAGGTGGCGATGCCGCTGCGCCGGTCGATCCTGTACTCGATCATGCACCACCCTTTCACTAATCAAGTAGTGAAAGGGTGGTGCAAGAGAGGGGGCGGTGTCAACCGCCCCCTGCCCGAGGGCGGAACCCACCGCCCCCTTGCCCGGCCGATCGCCGCTCAGGTCTCCGTGCGGTACATCAGGTCCACCTCGTGCGTCGTGAATCCCAGCCGCTCGTACACCCGCAGCGCAGCCGTGTTGTCCGCGTCGACGTACAGCATGGCCGTCGGCATGCCCTGTGCCGCGAGGTGACGCAGGCCGATCGCGGTGAGCGCCTTGCCGAGGCCGGTGCCCTGGGCGTCGGGGCGGATGCCGATCACGTACACCTCACCGAGCTGCTCCTCCGCGTGCTCCTTCGTCCAGTGGAAGCCGACGATCTCGCCCTCGCGCTCGGCCAGGAAGAAGCCCTTGGGGTCGAACCACGGCTCCTCCTTGCGGTCGTCGAGGTCGCGCTGGGTGATCGAGCCCTGCTCAGGGTGGTGGGCGAAGGCCGCCGCGTTGACCGAGAGCCAGGCGGCGTCGTCCTGTCCGGGGAGGAACGTACGGACGGTGACCCCGTCCGGCAGCACCGGGTCGGGAAGATCGAGCGGGCTCAACGAGCGCCGCAGCTGGCGCAGTTCGCGGAAGAGCGTCAGCCCGAGGACCTGCGCCAGATGGCGGGCCGCGGACTTGCCGCCGTGGGCCCAGACACGCAGCCGCTTGCCGGACGCGCCGAGCAGCGCGTTGCCGAGGGCCCGGCCGTGGCCGCGGCCACGGTGGCCCGGGTGGACGACCAGCTCGGCCGCCGGGGCCTCCACCGGGTCGGTGTCCTCCAGTTGGGCGTACCCGCGAAGGTCCCCCGCGACGGTGAGCAGGAAGTGGCGCACGCCCTCGCGTTGCCCGTGGCGCAGATAGAGCCTGCCCTGCTCGGAGACGGCCTGCATGCCGTCGGTACGGGCGGCGACGGTCAGCAGGCGGAGGACGTCGTCGGCCAGCTCGGGGGTGAGCTCGTCGAGCGTCTGGATCTGCCGGCCGGGCTCGAGGGCGGGGGCTGCGTCAGTCATACGACGAGGGTACGGCGCCGGGCCGCACCCGATCGGATACCAGCTCGTAACCCGGTATCCCCTGTCGTGCTACGCGCGTTGACTCTAGGCTGCACGGCTGAGAACAGTCGTCACGCTGAACTGACAAGGGGACAGATGTCAGCGACATCGCATCAGAAGCGCCGCCGCGTACTCGCGGTCGCCGCCGGACTGACCACCGTCGGCGCACTGGTCGCCGCGATGCCCGCCGGAGCCCAGGCACACGGCAACGGACACGGCCATGGGAACGGGCACGGACACGGACACGGCTACGGCCGCACCGTCGACGTACAGCTGCTGTCCTTCAACGACCTGCACGGCAATCTGCAGCCGCCGGCCGGTTCGGCGGGCAGGGTCACCCACACCAACGAGGACGGCACCACCCGGACCATCGACGCGGGCGGCGCCGAGTACCTCGCCACGCATCTGCGCGAGGCCCGCAAGGGCAACAGGTACTCCATCACCGCCGCTGCCGGTGACATGGTCGGCGCCTCGCCGATGCTCTCCGGGCTCTTCCACGACGAGCCGACCGTCGAGGCGCTGAACAAGCTGAAGCTCGACGTGACCTCCGTCGGCAACCACGAGTTCGACGAGGGCGCCAAGGAGCTCGCCCGGCTCCAGAACGGCGGCTGCCACCCGGTCGAGGGCTGCTACGAGAAGAAGGCCAACGGCAAGCCCAAGAAGTTCCGCGGCGCGGACTTCCCGTACCTCGCGGCCAACGTGACCGACGAGAAGTCGGGCCGGCCGGTCCTGGACCCGTACTTCGTCTGGGAGCGGAACGGGGTGAAGATCGGCTTCATCGGCGTCACCCTGGAGGGCACGCCGGACATCGTCAGCGCCGAGGGCATCAAGGGCCTGAAGTTCGGCGACGAGATCGAGACGATCAACAAGTACACCAAGGTGCTGGAGCGCAAGGGCGTGAAGTCGATCGTCGCGCTCCTGCACGAGGGCGGTGCGCCGGCCTCGGGCTCGTACAACTACAACTGCGACAGCCCCGGCCCCGGCGACGGCATCTCCGGCCCGATCGTCGACATCGCCAAGAAGGTCAGCCCGCAGGTCGACGCCCTGGTCACCGGCCACACCCACCAGGCGTACGCGTGCACGATCCCGGACCCGTCCGGCAAGCCGCGCACGGTCACCTCGGCCGCCTCGTTCGGCAAGCTGTACACCGACACGACGCTCACGTACGACCGTCGCACCCGCGACATCGTGCGGACGTCCGTCGCCTCCGCCAACCACGTCGTCACCCGTGACGTGCCCAAGGCCGCGGACATGACCCAGCTCATCGACCGCTGGAACACGCTGGCCGCGCCGATCGCCAACCGGCCCGTCGGGTACATCTCCGCCGACATCGAGAACCCCTTCGAGTCCCCCGAGAAGCCGATCGGCAACCTGATCGCGGACGCGCAGCTCGAAGGCATGGCCCCGGCCGACAAGGGCGGCGCGCAGCTCGCCCTGATGAACCCGGGCGGTATCCGCGCGGGCCTGGTCCGCGCCGCCTCGGGCGGTGAGGGCGACGGTGTCGTGACGTACGGCGAGGCCTTCACCGTGCAGCCGTTCACCAACATGATGACGGCGGTCGACCTCACCGGTGCCCAGCTGATCACCGCGCTGCAGCAGCAGGTCAGCGGCTCGAACCAGGCCGCCCCGAAGATCCTGCAGGTGTCGAAGGGCTTCACCTACACCCTGGACATGACGAAGACCGGCGCCGACCGGATCGTCGTCGGCTCGGTGAAGCTGAACGGTGAGGCGATCGACCCGGCCAAGACCTACCGGGTCGTGATGAACGAGTTCCTCTCGGGCGGCGGCGACGGCTTCGCGGTCCTGAAGGAGCACAAGAACAAGCTGGTGGGCGCGTCCGACCTGGACATGCTCAACGCCTACTTCGCCGCGCACTCCAGCGCGGGCGCCCCGCTGGCGCCGCCGGCCACCGGCCGGATCACGGTCGTCAAGTAACGGGTGGTGCGACTGAGGGGTGGTGGGCCGCCGGCCCGCCGCCCCTCAGTTGTTTCCAGTTTCCGCGCAAGACGTTCTGTGTCATGGGCATGTCTGCAATCATCCCGTCTGCCGACCGCGACCCCCCACATCGCGGCGGTCGACGAAGGAGACAGCACATGTCCTTGACCAGACGTGGTTTCCTCACGGGCGCGGCGGTCGCCTCCGCTGCCGTTCTCATCGGCGCACCGGGCACGGCCACGGCCGCGCAGCGGCGGGCGCTGGGCACCCAGGACTGGATGAGCGGCATCGACGGCGGCAGAACGCTGGGTTCGCTCACGATTCCCGGCACGCACGACTCGGGAGCCCGCTTCGGCGGACCCTGGGCCGAGTGCCAGAACACGACGATCGCCGACCAGCTGAACTACGGCATCCGCTTCCTCGACGTACGGTGCCGGGTCACCGGAGGCTCGTTCGCGATCCACCACGGCCCCGCCTACCAGAACATGATGTTCGGCGACGTGCTCATCGCCTGCCGCGCCTTCCTGGCCGCCCACCCCTCCGAGACCGTGCTGATGCGGGTCAAGCAGGAGTACTCCTCGGACAGCGACGCCACCTTCCGGAGCATCTTCGACGACTACCTCGACAACCGGGGCTGGCGCTCGCTGTTCCACATCGGCGACACCCTCCCGGCCCTCGGCCAGGCGCGCGGCAAGGTCGTCCTCATCGCCGACAACGGCGGACTGCCCGGAGTGAAGTGGTGGGACGGCGGGGCCATCGACATCCAGGACGACTGGAACGCCGCGCCGTGGGACAAGTACCCCAGGATCGAGGCCCACTTCCGCAAGGCCGCCGAGCAGCCCGGCAAGCTCTTCATCAACTTCGTCAGCACCTCAGCGTCGCTGCCGCCGCGCTGGAACTCCGACAGCCTCAATCCGCGCGTCCACGGCTTCCTGGACGGCGCGGCGAGCGGCTGGAAGGGCCTCGGCGTCGTGCCGATGGACTTCCCCAACACCCGCTCAGGCCTGGTCGACTCGCTCATCCGGCACAACTGACGGCGGTACGGGCGGTGGCGCCGGCGCCCCCGGCAGAGCGACCACCGCGACGGTGCCGCCGCCCTCGGCCGGACGCAGCTCCACCGTGCCGCCCGCCTGGTGCACGGTCCTGGCCACGATCGACAGACCGAGGCCGGAGCCGGGCAGCGCGCGGGCGGAGCGGGAGCGCCAGAACCGCTCGAAGACGTACGGGAGTTCCTCCGGCGGCACCCCGGGGCCGTGGTCGCGCACCGTCAGCACACCACGGTCCAGCAGCACCTCCACCGCCCCGCGCGGGGGCGAGAACTTCACGGCGTTGTCCAGAACGTTCACCACCGCCCGTTCCAGCGCGGCCGGCTCGGCCCGTACGTACCAGGGCCGCAGTTCGGCGGTGATCGCCAGCTCCGGGCCGCGCAGCCTGGCCCGCTCCAGCGCCGTCCGCACGACGTCGTGCAGCGCGACGACCTGGACCGGGCCGGGCGTCGCGCTGTCCGGCCGTGACAGCTCCTGCAGATCGCCGATCAGCACGGCCAGCTCGGACATCTGCGCCTTGACCGAGGCCAGCAGCGCGGCCCGGTCCTCGGGCGGGAGGGCGCGGCCGGTCTGCTCGCTGCGCACCAGCAGCTCGATGTTCGTCCGCAGCGAGGTCAGCGGTGTGCGCAGCTCATGGCCGGCGTCGGCGATGAGCTGTGCCTGCCGGTCCCGGGACGAGGCGAGCGCGGCGGTCATCTGGTTGAAGGAGCGCGACAGCCGGGCGATCTCGTCCTCGCCCTCCACCGGGATCCGTACGGTCAGGTCCTCGGTGCGGGCGACGTGCTCGACCGCGTCGGTGAGCCGGTCGACGGGCTTCAGACCGGTGCGGGCGACCCACAGTCCGGCGGCCCCGCCGGCGACGACACCGGCGCCGGCGAGGAAGGTGAGCAGGAGCGCGAGGCGATTCAGAGCGGTGTCGATCTCGTGCAGCGGGCGGGCGACCATGACGGTCACCGTCCCGCCCGGCGCGCCGGGCACCGGCGCCGCCATTTGCTCGGTGTGCACCCGGACGTCCGCGCCCGAGTCGGTCGTACTGCTGTGGAGGGCGTACTCCTCGGTGCCCCGGGCGACGGCCACGTCCTCCACCCCGACCCGCACGGGCTGGGTGTCCGGCGCCACACAGCGCGTGCCGTCGGGATAGAGGACCTGGACGTAGGCGAAGCCCCTGTCGGCTCCGGCGGGCTCGCTGCCCGTCGTGCGGCACGCGGACATGGCCTGGCGCACCGTGCCCAGCGGGGCGCTCGTGTTGCGCAGTGAGGTGTCGAGTTCGTTGTGGAGCTGGGCGCGGGCCAGCAGCCAGCAGGTGACGGCGACGGCGGCCACCGCCACGGCCACGGCGGTCGCCGTCAGCAGCGCCAGCCGCGACCGCAGCGGCAGCGCCCGGAATCTGTGGATCACTCCGGCGATCCCTCCCGCAGCGCGTAGCCGACCCCGCGGACGGTGTGCACCAGACGCGGCTCCCCGGCCGCCTCCGTCTTGCGGCGCAGATACATGACGTACACGTCCAGCGAGTTGGAGCTCGGCTCGAAGTCGAAGCCCCAGACGGTCTTGAGGATCTGCTCGCGGGTCAGCACCTGCCGCGGGTGCGCCAGGAACAGCTCCAGCAGCGTGAACTCGGTACGGGTCAGCTCGACCCGGCGCGGCCCGCGCGTGACCTCGCGGGTCGCCAGGTCCATCCGCAGATCGGCGAACGACAGCACGTCGCCGGACTCCTCGCGGTCCGTGCCCGCCGCCGAGGCGTAGGAGCTGCGCCGCAGCAGCGCCCTGATCCGCGCGAACAGCTCGTCCAGCTCGAACGGCTTGACCAGATAGTCGTCCGCCCCGGCGTCGAGGCCGGTGACCCGGTCGCCGACGGTGTCACGGGCGGTGAGCATCAGGACCGGCAGGGTGGAGCCGAGGGAGCGCAGCCGCCGGGCCGCGGTCAGGCCGTCCATGCGCGGCATCTGGATGTCGAGGACGACGAGGTCGGGCGCGTACGACTCCACCTTGGCGAGGGCGTCGAAGCCGTCGGCCGCGACCTCGGTGGCGTACCCCTCGAAGGCGAGGCTGCGCTGCAGCGCCTCGCGTACGGCGGGTTCGTCGTCGACGATGAGGATGCGTTCGCGGTCGCCTTCACCCGGTGCGGTCGTCATGGCCCCAGCCTCGCACGCGGTCGCTCGTACGCCCGGTCCACGGATCGGCGCCCGGTCAGTTCTCGCCGCCGGAGCGGAGGCTGTCGAGATCGGCCTTGACGGTGTCGATCGGGATGGCGAAGCCGAGGCCGACGCTGCCCGCGGTGGAGCCGCCCGAGGAACTCGGCGAGTACATGGCCGAGTTGATGCCGATGATCTCGCCGTTCATGTTGATCAGCGCACCGCCGGAGTTGCCGGGGTTGAGCGAGGCGTCCGTCTGGATGGCCTTGTACGTGGTCTTGGAGTCGCCGGTGTCCCCGTTGAACTCCTGACCGCCGAACTCGAAGGGCCAGCCCTGCCGCGGGTCCTGCTGCCGCTTGCGTCCCTCGTCCTTGGCGACGGTCACGTCCCGGTCGAGCGCCGAGATGATTCCGCTGGTCACGGTGCCGGTGAGGCCCTCGGGCGAGCCGATCGCGACGACCTCGTCACCGACCTTGACGCTGCCGGAGTCACCGAGAGCGGCGGCCTTCAGACCGCTCGCGCCCCTCAGCTCGACCAGAGCGAGGTCCTTGTCCGGGTCGGTGCCGACGACGTCCGCGGTGTACGTCCTGCCGTCGCTGAGCCTGACCTTGACGGTGTCGGCGCCGGCGATGACGTGGTTGTTGGTGACGATCTCACCGTCCCGGGTGATGATCACGCCGGAACCGGTGGACTCGCCCGAGGTGGAGGACGCGTTGATCTCCACGATGCTGGGGGAGACGGCCTGGGCGACACCGGCGACGGTGCCCTTGCTGCTCTGCGACACCGTGGTCCCGTCGACGCCGGCCGCCCCGCCGGCCGTACCGTTCCCGGCGAACCGCTCCACCAGCGTTGCCGCCCCGCCGCCGACGGCCGCGGCGACGATCGCGACGGCCGCGATCAGCGCGACGGGCCGCTTGGCACGCGCGGCGTGCGCGGGAGCGGTGGGCCCGGGAGCGGCGGGTGCCGGTGCGTGCGGGGGCGGCGGCGGGTACGCCCCGTCCCCGAACCCCGTGTACGGGTACTGGTGGGTGTGCTGCGTGCCTTCGTCGCCGCTGCCGCGGTAGTGGTCCGTCATGGTGACGACTCTCGGGGCCGTAGATGAGAGCACGCTGAGGACGGCCTGAGAAGCCCGACAGAAGCATGTATGCCCCATGTAAGGCCGGGGCGCCGCGCCTTCAGGTCAGCCGGTGGGATCAGGCGGTGAGGTCAGGACGATGAGATCAGGACGGTGCGGTCAGCCGTGGCAGCCGCAGGAGCGGCGGACGATCAAGGCCGAGGGGAACTGCTTCACCCGCTCGCGCCGTGAACCGACCACCCGCAGCCCGTCGTCCAGCACCAGATCCACCGCCGCGCGCGCCATCGCCGGCCGGTCGGAGGCGATCGTCGTCAGCGGCGGGTCGGTCAGTCCGGCTTCCTTGACGTCGTCGAAGCCCGCCACCGCCAGCTCACCCGGCACGTCGATCCGCAGCTCGCGCGCGGCCCGCAGCACACCGATCGCCTGGTCGTCCGTGGCGCAGAAGATCGCCGGCGGCCGGTCCGGGCCGGAGAGGATCTTCAGCGCCACGAGATAAGCGTCGTAGCGGTTGTACGGCGCCTCGAACAGCCGGCCCTCCGTCGACCGCCCGGACTCCAGCATCGCCCGTCGCCAGCCCTCGACGTGGTCGGCCACCGGGTCGCCCACCACCGGGGTCTCCTCGACGCCGCCCAGGCATGCGACGTACGGATGTCCGTGCTCCAGGAGATGCCGGGTCGCGAGCTGCGCCCCGCCGATGTCGTCCGTCACGACCGCGACGTCGTCGATCGCCTCGGGCCGCTCGTGGAGCAGCACCACCCGCGCGTCCCACGCCTCGATCTCCGCCGCCGCACGCTCGCTCGGGCCCTGGCTGACGAGGATCAGCCCGGCGACGCGCATGCCGAGGAAGGCCCGCAGATAGTGGACCTCGCGCTCGTCGCGGTAGTCCGAATTGCCGACGAGGACCATCTTTCCGCGGTCCGCCGCCGCCCGTTCCACCGCGTGCGCCATCTCCGCGAAGAACGGCTGGCGGGCGTCCGGCACGATCATGCCTATGAGGTCCGTACGCCGCGAGGCCATCGCCTGCGCGACCCGGTCGGGCCGGTAGCCCAGCTCCTTGATCGCGGCGAGCACCCGCTCGCGCGTGGCCGGGGCGACCGGCCGGGGTCCGTTGTTGATGACGTAACTCACCACAGCGGTCGACGTACCCGCCAGTCGCGCTACATCGTCCCGCGTCACCTTGGCCACGCGCGCAGTCTACGCGTGGTGACCTACCTCTGGGCAGGGCGTACAGCAGCTTCGATGGTCTCGGTCATGTCGTCCGCCGGGTCCTCCGGCCGGATTCCGCGGCCGCCTTCTTCGCTTTCGCCGCCGCCGAGTTCTCCGAGCGGTCGCCCTTCTCCGGCGTGACGAAGCGGTATCCGACGTTCCGCACGGTTCCGATCAAGGACTCGTGCTCGGGGCCGAGCTTGGCGCGCAGCCGCCGCACGTGGACGTCGACCGTGCGGGTGCCGCCGAAGTAGTCGTAGCCCCAGACCTCCTGCAGCAGCTGGGCCCTGGTGAAGACCCGGCCGGGGTGCTGGGCCAGGTACTTCAGCAGCTCGAACTCCTTGAAGGTCAGGTCCAGGACCCGCCCCTTCAGCTTCGCGCTGTACGTGGCCTCGTCGACCGACAGATCACCGTTGCGGATCTCCATCGGCGAGTCGTCCGAGGTGAGCTGCTGCCGGCCCATGGCGAGCCGGAGCCTGGCCTCGACCTCGGCGGGTCCGGCCGTGTCCAGCAGCACGTCGTCGATGCCCCAGTCGGCGGTGACGGCCGCGAGACCGCCCTCGGTGACGACGAGGATCAGCGGACAGCCGGGCCCGGTGGAGCGGAGCAGCTGGCAGAGGCTGCGTACCTGCGGGAGGTCGCGCCTGCCGTCGACCAGGATCACCTCGGCGCCCGGGGTGTCGACCAGGGCCGGGCCCTCGGCGGGCGCCACCCGTACGTTGTGCAGCAGCAGGCCGAGGGCGGGGAGCACCTCCGTGGAGGGCTGGAGGGCATTGGTGAGGAGCAGCAGAGAACTCATCGCGACCCACCTGCCCGGGCCGCCGTCCCTGCCTGGTTCGTGGTCTCTCGGTCGTGCACGGTTCGCTCGCCCATAACGTCGGTTCCTCCTCGGTCCCTGCGAGGACGTCTGCGGCACTGCCTCTTGCCCGGCCACGGCCCCGCGCCCCGGGGTTCCGCGATCGTTTCGTTCACCTGTCTGTAACAACGGACTGGAAACACAAAAGGACCCGGGGGCTGCGTCGCCCGGATCCTCTGCCCAGCACAATAGCCCACATGAGCTCTGTCGCAGAGGGTCGATGTCACCATGTGGATGTTTCCTCGATCACTGACGGACCTCGACGCGCAACCCTCAGGACCTCCGACGGCGTGCGCATCGAGGCGCTGCACCAGCCCTGTACGGCCGGGGTGACCGATCTGGCGATCGTCGTCGCGCACGGATTCACCGGTTCGGTGGACCGTCCCGCGGTGCGCCGCGCGGCGGGCGTGTTCGCCGGCCGTGCGGGGGTCGTCACCTTCTCCTTCCGCGGCCACGGCAGGTCCGGCGGGCGCTCGACGGTCGGCGACCGGGAGGTGCTGGACCTGGCCGCGGCCGTCGCCTGGGCGCGTTCGCTGGGGTACGGACGGGTCGTCACGGTGGGCTTCTCGATGGGCGGATCGGTGGTGCTGCGGCATGCGGCCCTGTACGGCGGGGCCGCGGCGGAGCGGGCGGACGAGCACTCGGGGGAGCACACGCGAGAGCACGAGGGGCGTACGGGTGCACGGGGCGTACGCGGCGCACACGATGTGCCTGACGCGCGTGACCTGCGTGACGTGCATGAGGCACGGGATATACGTGGCGCACGGGACGCACGCACCGACGCGGTCGCCGCCGTCAGCGCGCCCGCCCGCTGGTACTACCAAGGTACGGCGCCGATGCGGCGGCTCCACTGGGTCGTCACCCGGCCCGTCGGGCGGCTGGTCGGGCGCTACGGCCTGCGGACCCGTATCCACCACAAGGACTGGGACCCCGTCCCGCTCTCGCCGGTCGAGGCTGTCCCGCTGATCGCGCCGACCCCGCTGCTGATCGTCCACGGCGACCGCGATGCGTACTTCCCGCTGGACCATCCGCGGATGCTGGCCGCCGCCGGCCCGTGCGAGCTGTGGCTGGAACCGGGCATGGGGCACGCCGAGAACGCCGCGGACGACGGCCTTCTGGGGCGCCTCGCGGACTGGCTCGCCCGCGCATAGCCCATCATGGACAGTCGACGAGCCGGAGAGAGGAGTGCCGCGATGGCAGCGGGAACCATCCGCTACTGGGCCGCGGCCAAGGCCGCCGCGGGGGTGGCCGAGGAGCCGTACGCCGCGGAGAACCTGGCCGAGGCGCTGGACGCCGCCCGTGAAAAGCACCCGGGCGAGCTCGTCCGCGTGCTCCGGAGGTGTTCGTTCCTCGTCGACGGTGACCCCGTCGGGACCCGTGGCCATGAGACCGTACGGCTTGCCGAGGGCGGCACGGTCGAGGTGCTCCCGCCGTTCGCAGGAGGGTGAACCGCACAGCATGAGCAGCGATCAGCAGTATCCGTACGGCCCGCAGGACTCGTACGGCCCGCAGGATCCGTACGGGCAGCGGAACCACCAGGATCCCAACGTCACCCAGACGTGGGAGGGCCAGACCTGGGACACCCAGTACCAGCCGACGATCGAGCCGGTGGCCGAGCCCGTGCAGCACGCGCCGTACCACCCGGGCGCCGCGGACACGACGTATCTGCCGCCGCAGGACCCGTCGGCGACGGGGTACGCGCTGCCGCCGGAGGTGCCCGTCGCTCCCGGCGCACCGGCCGCTGCGTACGCCGCGTCCGCCGCGTACGAGCCGGGGATCGCCGGACAGGGGATCGCCGGGCACGGGGCCGCGGGCGCGCCGCCGGCGGCCGGTGAGCCCCAGGCGGCCGGTGAGCCCGCGTACAGCGCCCCCACCACCCTGGGCAACGCACGGATCACCGACGCGCAGCGTGCCCGCGCGGAAGGGCGCTCGCCGATCATCCCGCCCGGGATGCAGCCCGCGGGGCTGACGGCCGTGATCGGTCTGCTGCTCGCGGCGACCGCGGGCACCTCGCCGTACCTCCTGCTGATCCCGCTCATCGCGCTCCAAGGCCTGACCGCCGCCGGCTGGTTCCGGCTGAACGGCATGTGGCCCGCCCGCCAGGGCATCGCCCTCGCGTTCGCCGGCGGCCTCGCCGCCGACGCCGTCCTGCTCGCCACGGGCTCCGGGCACGCCCCGGCCGTGATCATCGGCACCCTCGGCGTCTGGGTGCTGCTCACCGTCGTGCTGCAGCTGCGCAGCCACGCCTCCGCCGACGAGCGGATGTACGGCCTGATGGCGACGGTCGCCTCGGCCGCGCTGACGATCGTCGCGGCCGGCTATCTCGCCGTCGCCCCGGAGGCGGTGGCCGTGGCGGGCGCGTCGGTCGCGGCGGCGGTGCTCGCGCGGGCGCTGCCGCTGCCGGGTACGGCGTCGGTCGTGGTCGCGCTGCTGGCCGCCGCCGGCGCGGGTATCGCGGCGGGCGGGGCCACCGGGGTGGGCTCGGAGGGCGCGCTGCTGGGGCTCGGGGCCGGGGTGTGCGCGCTCGTGGGCCTGCGGGTGGCCAGCTACGACTACCCGTCCCGGTTCGTCCATATGACGGCCGGCGTCGCGCTTCCGCTCACGGCAGCGGTCCCCGCCGTCTATCTGCTGGGCCGCGCACTGATCTGACCCGCGATCCTGAGCGCACGGCCCCTGTGACCGCCCGACTCCGTGACCGCCTGATTCCGGGCCGCCCGGCAGTCCGACCGCCCGACCGCCCGACCGGAGCCTGTTCCGGGTCGGGTACGGACGGTGATGCCCTGGCCCGGACCGGCGGGAACCAATAGCGTGCCGCCGAACGTCGATCATTCAGGCCGTTCCGATCCGGGAGGGCCGAGACAGGGGTGGGGGAAACACCGAGTCATGCGCGCACTGCGAATTCTGCTGATCACCGTCGTCATCCTCGGCGGGCTCTTCGTCGCCGCCGACCGGCTCCTGCTCAACTACGCCGAGTCTGAGGCCGCGGAGAAGATCAAGGCCCGCCAGGGCCTGTCCGGTGCGACCGAGGTGGCGATCGAGGGCTTCCCCTTCCTGACCCAGGTCGTGGGCAAGGAGCTCGAGCGCGTCGATGTGACCGTCCGGGACATCGAGACGAGCGCCAACGGGCGCAGGGTCGTCATCACCGAGCTGTCCGCCGCCCTCCACGACGTGCGCCTGGGCAGCGACTACTCCAGCGCCACGGCCGCGACCGCGACCGGCACCGCCCGTATCTCGTACGCCGACCTCACCAAGGCGGCCGACGAGGACGTCACCGTCGCGTACGGCGGGAACGGCAAGCTGAAGGTGACCGGCACGGTCGACATCCTCGGCCGTTCGCTCTCGCGGAGTGTCGTCTCCACGGTCAGCCTGGTCGACGGTGGCACGATCCGCGTGCGTGCGGACAAGGTGCCGGGGGAGGGCATACCGCGGCTCGAGGACATGATCCGCCAGAAGACCGACTTCGACCGGAAGCTCAGCGGTCTGCCGGAGGGCATGAAGCTGCAGAAGGTCCAGGCGGACGAGAAGGGTCTCGTCATCACGGTCGCGGGTACGGACGTTCCGCTGGCGGGCTGACGCCCCTGGCCAGGCTGGTGCCCCGCCGGGCCGACTCCTTCTCCCGGGCCGACTCCTTCTCCCGGGCCGGCTCCCTCCCGGGCTCGTACCCCTGCGGTCAGCGCTGTGTGGCCGGATACTGAGACGGTGGTGTCCGGTCCGCAGATGCGAGAGGGGCGGCAGGTCTCCGTCGCTCCGCCCCGCCGGGCCCGTTCCGGCTACACGTCCCACGTTTCGGACGATCGCGTCTCAGAATGCGACACACCGGTGACATGGCCGCCCGGTCGTCCCTACGATCGACCCCATGAAGCAGCGACAGGCGGACCTCACGAAGCGGCGGGCAGTAGACCTGTGCCGCGTCGCCGCCATGCTCTGTCGCGCCATCTGAGCGGAAGCCCGGCCTCCGTCGGTTTCCGTGTCCCCGGGCCATCCGAGCCCCTTCCGGCCATGGCCACCCGCGTGTCTTCGCGCCGTTCCGGCGTACCTGCACCGCAACCTGCTTTCGCGCACCACCCGCCGCACACTGCCCCGGAGGAGAACAGCATGAGCCGCAGCGACGTCCTGGTAGACGCCGACTGGGTCGAGGCCCACCTGGACGACCCGAAGGTCGTCGTCGTCGAGGTCGACGAGGACACCTCGGCCTACGACAAGAACCACATCAAGAGCGCCGTCCGGATCGACTGGAAGAAGGACCTCCAGGACCCGGTCCGCCGTGACTTCGTGGACCAGGCCGGCTTCGAGAAGCTGCTGTCCGCGAAGGGCATCGCCAACGACGACACGGTCGTGCTCTACGGCGGCAACAACAACTGGTTCGCGTCCTACGCCTACTGGTACTTCAAGCTCTACGGCCACCAGGACGTGAAGCTCCTCGACGGCGGCCGCAAGAAGTGGGAGCTCGACTCCCGCGACCTCGTCGACGGCGCCGACGTCCCGCAGCGCCCGGCCACCGACTACAAGGCCAAGGCCCAGGACACGTCCATCCGCGCCTTCCGCGACGACGCCGTCGCCGCGATCGGCAACCAGAACCTGGTCGACGTCCGTTCGCCCGACGAGTTCAGCGGCAAGCTGCTCGCCCCGGCCCACCTGCCGCAGGAGCAGTCGCAGCGTCCCGGCCACATCCCGACCGCGCGCAACATCCCGTGGTCGAAGAACGCCAACGACGACGGCACCTTCAAGTCGGACGACGAGCTCAAGGCGCTCTACGCCGAGGAGCAGGTCGACCTGTCGAAGGACACCGTCGCCTACTGCCGCATCGGTGAGCGCTCCGCGCTGACCTGGTTCGTCCTGCACGAGCTGCTCGGCGTCGAGAACGTCAAGAACTACGACGGCTCGTGGACCGAGTACGGCTCCCTCGTCGGCGTGCCGATCGAGCTCGGCGCGAACAAGTAAGCCCCCGGGACCTCCGGACCCCTCGACCGTAAGGACGGAAAGACATGTGTGGAGCGCAGGCCGGCGGCCCCGACGCCTCGACGATCAAGCCCGGTGAGACCACCATCCAGGGCCAGGTGACCCGCGACGGCGAGCCCGTCACCGGTTACGTGCGTCTGTTGGACTCGACCGGCGAGTTCACCGCCGAGGTCCCGACCTCGGCGACCGGACAGTTCCGCTTCTACGCGGCCGAGGGCACGTGGACCGTGCGCGCCCTCGTCCCCGGTGGGACGGCGGACCGTACGGTCGTCGCCCAGACAGGTGGCCTCTCCGAGGTGGCCATCGCCGTCTGACGGCACTCTTCGACCGGCCGAAGGGCCGCACCCCCGGGGGTTGGACGCCACTGGACCGGGGTGCGGCCCTTCGTGCCGTTACCGGCGCCGCGACATACGCTTGAGTCATGTACGCGCGGCGCCGTCACGCCTACTTCCTGCTCATGGGCGGATGCCTGGTCCTCTTCGTCTCCGCCTGGGCCTTCGTGCGGCTGTGGTCGGTTCCGGTCGCCGTCGGGATGTGCGTCGTCGCCATGGTGATCCCACCGCTCGCGGCCGTGGTGGCGAACCGGCGCGGCCCCGAGGACCGGTGGTGGGACGACCCCTCCGGTGATCCGCAGTCCGACGCGTGGTGGGACGAGCTGGACGGGAAGCGGAAGCCGGGGTCGGGCTCGGGCTCGGGCCCGCGTCAGTGACCGCGCACCGGGGTCGGTGGTGGCGCGTCAGTGACCGCGCACCGGGGTCGGTGGTGGCGCGTCAGTAGACGAGCGCCTGGGTGCCGTCCGCCATCGCCTCGCTGACGAAGACCTGCGCGCCCGCGATCCGAACGCCGTCGATCACGTCCTTCTCCGTGATCTCGCGCCGTGCCGCGCACTGCGTGCAGAGGGTGATCTTTCCCGCGGCCAGGATCGACTCGATCAGGTCCGGCAGCGGAGCCGCGTGCGGAAGCTCGAACTCCGCAGCCCGGCCCGGCAGTGCGAACCAGGACGACTCGCCGGTCAGCCAGAGGGAGACCTCCACACCGCTGGCCACGCCGACGGCCGCGACCGTGAAGGCCTGTGAGCAGCGTTCGGGGGCGTCGGCCCCGGCAGTCACCTTGATCACGAGCTTCTTCGCCATATGCCGAACTGTAATCGGCGCAGCTACAACCCAGGTCGCGGGTCGCGGGTCAGTGCTGTGAGCACGGATAACGGAATCCGTGCCTCCAGGTCTCGTGGGGGGGGACCCTTTTGGAACTGCACAGCACACAGCCGGAGCCGATGGCGGCCGAGAGCGCGGTACCGCCCGAGAGCGCTGTACCGGCTGACAGCGCGGGACCGCCCGAGCACGTGGCACCGCCGGAGGGCGCGGTACCGCCCGAGCCGGAGCCCGAGGAGGCGCCCGTGCCGGCGAGGCCCGCGCGGCGCCGTGGGCGTACCGCGCTGGTTCTCGCCGTCGCCGCGGTGATCGGCGTCAGCGCGGGCACGGCCGTCGGTTTCAAGGTCCAGGCGGACCGTGCCCCGACGCCGCTGCCCGCCCTCAACCAGCCGGGACTCGGCTATCCGGCAGAGGCGCTGCCCGAGGGGCAGGAGCCCGAGCCGCTGAGCGCCGCCGAGGACCGTCAGGTGAAGACCGACGGCGATCTGCGCAAGCTGCTGCTGCCCAGGCCGAAGGGTGCGGCCAAGGGCGCGGGCGCAAAGCCCGGCGGCAGCTGGCTGGACGTCGAGGAGTACGCGCACCGGTTCCAGGACCCCGGCGGCATGTTCGGGAACTTCGTGCAGAGCGACATCCGCCGGGTCGCCTTCGTCGCCTGGAGGCAGGGCGCCCACAAGATGACGGACATCAAGCTCGTCCAGTTCCACTCGGGCCGCGACGCCATGGAGCACGCAACGGGCCAGCAGGACTACATGCCGAAGAGCTTCGAGTACTCCGCCGGAAACGACGGTGATCTGCTCAAGGGCAGCGGTAGCGGCCGCTACTACCTGTACCCCGTCAAGGAGAAGGCCGGCTACCTGCCGCACTACCGGGCCCGGGCCATCTTCCAGCGCGGCGACGTGATGGTCGACATCGACATCTTCGACACCAAGCGGATCAGCAAGAACGAGATCCGCTCGCTGGCCGAGCGACAGCTGGAGCGTCTGTCTTGAGATCCGTACTGACCGGAATCGTGCTGCCCGCCGTGCTCGTCCTGGGCGCGGTCGGTGGTGGCACCGCGTACACCGTCGTCACCGTGGACGGCGCGGACCGCACCGTTCCCACCACCGCATGGGCCGATGCGAAGAGCAAGCCCTCGAAGGATCCTGCCGAGAACGCCCGGCGCGGTCGGGCCTCCACCCCGCTCAGCAAGCTGCTGCTGCCGGTGCCCGACGGATACCGTCTCGGCCCCGACTTCGAGGAGTACGGCAATGACGTCGAGCTGAGCGGGAAGCAGGCGACCGCCCTGATGAAGGAGTGGGGCAGCCGCCTGTCCGGCAACGAACGCCGCACCTACGAGAAGCAGGTGAACAAGCTCGGGCTCCAGGGCATCGCCGTCCGCTCGTACGCCACCGAGTTCGCCGAGCGCGGGGGTGCGTACGAGCAGGACGTCGTCATCACCGTGGAGATCACCCGGATGAAGAACACGCGCCAGGTGCGCGACGCGTACAAGCTCCAGACGGAACTGGTGGGACTGCTCGACCTCCCGAAGGGACCGAAGATCAAGGGCCACAAGAACGTGGCCTGCTTCGTCGGTCCGAAGGCGAAGAAGGACGAGGCCGAGAAGGACAAGGGCTGGAAGGAGCTCGACGGGATGCGCTGCTTCGCGTACGACTCCGAGCTGCTGGTGAGCGTCAACGCGGTGGGCATGGAGCCGTTCGACAAGACGGCGATCGCCGACATGGTGCAGGAGCAGCTCGATCACATCGCTTCGCCGGGAGAGTACGTATGACCGAGCAGACCGAGCAGACCGAGCAGACCGAGCAGACCGAGCAGACCGAGCAGACCGAGCAGACCGAGCAGAGCGCCCCGGTCGGGCAGAGTGACCAGGCCGAGCAGTCCGAGCAGGCCGCTGGGACGACTGAGCCGCCGGTGGAGACCGAGCAGCCCGCGGAAGCCGTGGAGCCGGTGACGGACACCCCGCCGCGCGACCGGCGCCGCGTGCTGCGCGCCGTCGGACTCTGGACCGCCGCCGTGCTCGTCTGCGGCGGGCTCGGCACCGGCACGGCGTACGGGATCGCCGCCATGGAGCGCTCCGACGTTCCGGGCCTCGCCACCCAGGGCGACGGCCGCTGGGACTACCCACGCCTTTCGCTGCCGGCCCTGCCCGAAGGCAGCCCCCGGCCTTTCACCGATGGCAACCAGCACGAGATCCACCACGCCGACCTGCGTGAACTGCTGCTGCCCGCACCGGCGGGGGCCACCGAGGACAAGAAGCTGAACGGCGGCTGGGTCAGCAACGCCCAGTACGTCTCGGAGTACGCGAAGGACCACCGCGCCGACCTCGAGCAGGCGCTGGCCGACTACGCCGTACGGCACATCGCCGCCCGTGCCTGGACCATGCCCGACGGCACCACGTCCCGGGTCTATCTCCTCCGGTTCGACTCGGCCGGCACGGCGGAGGAGTTCAACAGCATCGAGCTCGGGGTCGGGCTGTCCCCCGATGTGGCGCTGGCGGCCGCGCCGGGGGAGGCCGAGCTGGACGAGGGGTGGGACGTGGAGGGGCCCGCCGTCGGGAAGTCGGCGATCTCCGTGTACACGGAGGTGAAGCCGATCGGGCCCGTGCAGACCCGGCAGGCGTACATCCAGGCCGGTGACACCGTCGCGCTGATCTTCCAGTCCCGGAAGGGCGAGGCCCTGAGCGTCCCCTTCCACCAGACGGTCGTCCTGCAGAACCAGCTCCTGGGCTGACCTCGCAGAGAGGGCCGGGCCCCTGCCCACTAAGCTGGGGTCCGGCCCGTACAGCCTGCACGCCCATCCGAGGAGTACCCGTGATCCTGTTCTTCGAGATTCTGCTGGTCCTGGTCTGTGTCGGCGTGCTCGCCTTCACCGGCCTGGCCGTGAAGAAGCTGTACCAGGGCCAGCGCTAGTCCCGTATTCCGCAGATCGACTCCCACAGATCGACAGAGCCACTCATGATCGAGATCCCGTCCGACCTCAATCCCGACCTCGTTCCCCTCGCCTTTCTCCTGGGCACGTGGGAGGGCGCGGGTGTGTCCGACTTCCCCGGCTCGGAGAAGTGCAACTTCGGCCAGTCCGTGACGTTCAGCCACGACGGCCGGGACTTCATCGAGTACGTGTCGCACAGCTGGGTGCTGGACTCCGAGGGCAACAAGGTGAGGCCGCTGGAGTCCGAGTCGGGCTACTGGCGCATCGACAAGGACCGCAAGGTCGAGATCGTCATGGTCCGTGACCAGGGCATCGTGGAGATCTGGTACGGCGACCTCGCCGACAAGAAGCCGCAGATCGACCTGGCCACGGACGCGGTCGCGCGCACCGCCGCCTCCTCGGCGTACTCGGGCGGCAAGCGGCTCTACGGCTACGTCAACGGCGACCTGATGTGGGTCGGCGAGAAGGCCACCCCCGAGGTGCCGCTGCGGCCGTACATGTCGGCGCAGCTGAAGAAGGTCGTCACCCCGGAGCAGGTCGAGTCATGGGCCAAGGACCTCGGTGACCTCCCGGACGACGGCATCGCGTTCTTCAAGTAGGCCGTCGACGCAGGTCGTCGAGCCCGGACCTCCCGGCTGTTCCGCCGGGACCGGGCCAGGACCGTGCGGGCTGCCTACACTGGACGCGTGGTGAGCACCGACTGGAAGAGCGATCTGCGGCAGCGCGGCTACCGTCTGACTCCGCAGCGCCAGCTTGTCCTCGAAGCCGTCGACACCCTTGAGCACGCGACCCCCGACGACATCCTCGTCGAGGTGCGCAAGACCGCTTCCGGGGTGAACATCTCGACGGTCTACCGGACGCTGGAGCTGCTGGAGGAGCTGGGCCTGGTCTCGCACGCCCATCTGGGGCACGGCGCGCCCACCTACCACCTCGCCGACCGGCACCACCACCTCCATCTGGTCTGCCGGGACTGCGGCGACGTGATCGAGGCCGATGTCGACGTGGCCGCCGGCTTCACGGCCGAGCTCCGTGAGCAGTTCGGGTTCACCACCGACATGAAGCACTTCGCGATCTTCGGCCAGTGCGGCCGGTGCGCCGGGAAGGCAGCTGCCGGCCAGTCGTAGGCTTATGTCCATGCAGCGACATTCCACGATCAGCCCTCTGCTGTCCCTGCCCGGAGCTGTCCCGGCCGAGGGGCGCGACGAAGGTGTCGCCGCGCACTACGGCGACCTGTTCCGCGAGCAGCGGGCGCTCGCCGACGGCAGCGGGTTCGTCGACCTCTCGCACCGCGGCGTCATCGCCGTCTCCGGCCCCGACCGGCTCAGCTGGCTGCACCTGCTGCTCACCCAGCACCTGAGCGAGCTGCCCGCCGGCGAGGCCACCGAGGCCCTGATCCTGTCCGCGCACGGCCACATCGAGCACGCGCTGTATCTCGTGGACGACGGCGAGACGGTCTGGGCGCACATCGAACCCGGCACGCAGGAGGCGCTCCTCACGTACCTGGAGTCGATGAAGTTCTTCTACCAGGTGGAAGTCGCCGATCGTACGGACGAGTTCGCGGTCGTGCACCTGCCGGCCGGCTCGATCGCCGAGGCCCCGGAGGGCGTGGTCGTACGGGAGACGGCGCAGGGCCGTGATCTCTTCCTGCCCCGGGCCGCCCTGGAGTCGTACGCCGCCGCCAACGGCCCCGCGGCCGGTGTCCTGGCGTACGAGGCGCTGCGCGTCGAGGCGCACCGTCCACGGCTCGGCTTCGAGACCGACCATCGCACGATCCCGCACGAGGTCGGGCTGATCGGCAGCGCCGTGCACCTCCAGAAGGGCTGCTACCGGGGCCAGGAGACCGTGGCGCGCGTCCACAACCTGGGGAAGCCGCCGCGCCGGCTGGTCTTTCTGCACCTCGACGGCAGCGAGGTGCACCTGCCGGGGCACGGCACGCCGGTACGCCTGGCCGCGGACGGTGAGGAAGGGCGGCAGCTCGGCTTCATCACGACGTCCGCCCGCCACCACGAGCTGGGCCCGATCGCGCTCGCGCTGGTGAAGCGGAACGTGCCGGTGGACGCGGAACTGCTGGCGGGCGACACGGCGGCGGCCCAGGAGGTCGTGGTCGAGCCGTAGAGCCGCCACGCCCGGCCCCCCGGGCGGCCGGCTTCGCCCAGGGCCTCACACCTCGATCAGTACCGTGAACGGGCCGTGGTTCGTGAGCGAGACCCGCATGTCCGCTCCGAACCGGCCCGTCTCCACCTGGGCTCCCAGCTCCCGCAGCCGGGCCACCACCTCGTCGACGAGCGGTTCGGCGATCTCTCCCGGCGCCGCGGCGTTCCACGTGGGACGGCGGCCCTTGCGGGCGTCCCCGTAGAGAGTGAACTGGGAAATCACCAGCAAGGGCGCATTCACGTCGGAGCAGGATTTCTCGCCCTCGAGGATCCGCACCGACCACAGCTTGCGGGCGAGCTGCGCCGCCTTCTCCGCCGTGTCCCCGTGGGTGACTCCCACCAGTACACACAGCCCTTGGCCGACGATCTCACCCACGGTCTCACCGGCCACCACGACGCTCGCGCCGTCGACCCTCTGCACCACTGCACGCATACAGACCAACCTATCGGGGGCTGAACGGGTGCAGACCGCCTGCACCGGTACCGTCCGTAGTGGCACGATGCACGGAGTCGGTGCATCCCCTCGGCCCTCCTTGCCCGGGGAGACCCCATGCACCGGTCGAGGGGACTGATTCACGCATGAGCACTCCTGGCGCCGGGCAGTCGCCCGGTCCCGTACCGACGACCCGCCGTTCCGCCTCCGGGACGGGCGCCGTCCGCCCGCCCGCGCAACGCACCGCCGCCTCGTACATCGAGCCCCGCGCACACGACCTCGCCACCCTGCGGCTGCCGGAGCTGCGCGCGCTGCGCAAGGATTCGCAGCGTGACGAGGCGGACCTCAGCTATGTGCGGCGACTGCTGCAGGGCCGGATCGACATCCTCCGCGCGGAGCTGTCCCGGCGTACGGCACCGCCGGCGCCCGCGCCCGTACTCTCCGCCTCGGCCGGCGGGCCGGGACTGACCGGCCCGGACGCCGCGGTCGTCGACCGGCTCTCGCAGATCCTCACCGACCCGCCGTCGCGGCGCGGCAGTTCGGCCCGGCACGTCACGCTGTCCACGCCGCGCGGCGAGGAGTACCGGCTGCTGGCAGCGGAGATGCTCGCCGAGGTGGAGCTCTCCGACCTGGACGCGCGCACGGACGACGAACTGCACGCGGCGATGGGGCGGCTCGCGGGCTATGAGCAGCAGGTCTCGCGGCAGCGCCAGCAGTTGCAGCGCACCGCGGACGACTGCAGCGCCGAGATCGCGCGCAGGTACCGTGAGGGCGAAGCGCAAGTAGACGACCTGCTCACCTGACGCGCGGGGTGCGGCGTCCGGGGGCGTGGCCGCTTCCGGCCGGGCCGCCTCCGGCGGCGTGGCCTCCGGGGCGGGTCCCTGTTCCGGAAGGCCGCCGCATGCCCGCCAGCTCGTCCGAGCCCGTACCCGTGTCCGAGCCCGTACCCGTGTCCGAGCCCGTACCCGTGTCCGAGGCCGCGACGACGTCCGCGTCGTTGCCCGCGTCTGTGCCTGTGCCTGTGCTGCCGACCGGGACCCACCCGATCCTCGCCGAGGTCGTACGCTCCGGCTTCGTCGAGGGCAGGCACCGGGGCTCCCTGGTCGTCCTGGCGGCGGACGGCAGCGTGGAGCTGGCGCTGGGCGACCCGGCCGCGCCGTTCTTCCCGCGCTCGTCGAACAAGCCGATGCAAGCCGCGGCCGTACTGCGCGCGGGCCTCGACCTCGCGGGGGAGCGGCTGGCGTTGGCCGCGGCGAGTCACTCGGGCGAGCCGTTCCACATCGAGCTGGTCCGCAGGATGCTCGCCGAGAACGGGCTGACCGCGGATCACCTCCGCACCCCGCCCGCCCTGCCGCTGGACCCGGCCGAGGCGGAGAGGTACCTCGCGTCCGGCCGGGGACGAGACCGGATCGCCATGAACTGCTCCGGCAAGCACACGGCGATGCTGGCGGCGTGCCGCCTGAACGGCTGGGAGCTGGACACGTACGTCGACCCGTCCCACCCGCTCCAGCTGCTGACGCGCACGGTCGTGGAGGAATCCGCGGCGGAGCCGGTCGCCGCGATCGGGACGGACGGCTGCGGGGCGCCGCTGATGGCGATCAGCCTGCTGGGCCTGGCGCGGGCGTACCGACTGTTCGTCCTGGCCCCGGAGGGCTCGGCCGAACGACGGGTGGCGGACGCGATGCGCGCCCACCCCGAGTACGTCGCCGGGACGAACCGGCCGGACACCTGGCTGATGCGGGCCGTGCCGGGCGCACTCTCGAAGGTGGGCGCCGAGGCGGTCCAGGCGGTGGCCCTGGCCGACGGGCGGGCCCTCGCCTTCAAGATCGACGACGGTGGGACGCGGGCGCTGGGCCCGGTGCTGGCGCGGCTGCTGGAAGGTCTTGGCGTGGACGACCCGGTCGTGGCGCGCATCGCCGAGGCCCCGGTCCACGGTGGCGGCAGGCCGGTCGGGGAGATCCGGGCGGCCTTCTGAAGCCCTGCTTCCGTGTCGGGATCCCCGTTCGGGAAAATCCCGTGACGGGCGGGACGGTCGCGCATAGCGTGGCGCCATGAGCACCGATGCGCGCCCTGAAGTGCGTCCCGTGAACGAGTCCGAGTTCGCCGACTGGCTGCGCGCGTGCAGGACCGGCTTCCTGCAGTCCCCGGTGATCACCTCGGCGTACGCGGCGAACCGGCTGGCACACTCCGACCTGCCCCGGGTGCTGGGCGCCTTCGATGGCGGCCGCTGCGTGGCGACGTACCGTTCCTTCACGCAGGAACTCACGGTCCCCGGCGGTGCCGTCGTGCAGGCGAACGCCGTCTCCAACGTCACCGTCAGCCCGACGCACCGCCGCCGCGGCCTGCTGACCAGGATGATCACCACGGATCTCGCGGCCGCGAAGGAGCGCGGCGAGGCCGTCTCGACGCTGGTGGCCGCCGAGTACCCGATCTACGGGCGGTACGGCTTCGGCCCCGCGACCTGGTTCACCGAGTGGAGCATCGACGTCCGCCGCACCGGCCTCGACCCACGCCGGCCGGTTCCCGACGACGGCGGCCGGATCGATCTGGTCGACGCCGCGGAGGTTCGCAAGCTCGGCCCCGAGCTGTACGACCGCTTCCGCACCGGCCAGGCCGGGGCGACCGACCGCGACGAGCACTGGTGGGCGACCAACACGGGCCAGGAGCCGGTCGGTGGCGAGCCCTGGAAGGAGCCGTACTACGCGCTGTACCGCTCGGCTGCCGGTGACGTGGAGGGCCTGGTCGTCTACCGGTCCGAGCCGCACTGGACCGATGCCGGGCAGCCCGACAACACCGCGGTCGTCGAGAAACTGATCGCGACCTCGCCCGCCGCCGAGCGCGCCCTGTGGCACTTCCTCTGCTCGATCGACTGGGTCACCACGGTGCGGACCGGCTGCCGCGCCCCCGACGACCTCCTCCCCCACTTCTTCCCCGACCCCCGTGCGGCCCGCACGGTCACCCACTCGGACTCCCTGTGGGTGCGCGTCCTGGACGTCGTACGGGCCCTGGAAGCGCGTACGTACAGCGCCCCCGGCACGCTGGTCCTGGACCTCCACGACCCGGCGGGGACGGCGGCCGGCCGATTCCGGCTGGACGTGCGCCCCGACGGAGCGGCGGAGTGTTCCCCGACCGCCCTCACGGCCGACCTCTCCATGGACGTACGGGAGTTGGGCGCCCTCTACCTCGGCGACGAATCGGTACTGCGCCTGCAGGCCCTGGGCCGAGTCACAGAGGAACGCCCGGGCGCGGCAGCCCTGGCGGACACCCTCTTCCGCACCCCACGCCGGCCGTGGTGCCCGGACATCTTCTGACGCGCGGGTGTGGACCACGGCCGCGTCGCGGCCGCTCTCAGGACATCCAGCGCTCGACCGCCGACTCGACGTCGCCCGGCTCGGGCGCCGGCAGCGACCCGGCAGCCCAGTGGGGCCGGGCCGCGGTGATCTTGTCCGCGAGTTCCCCGGCCAGCGTGGACCGGGCTTCCCGGTCCCGCTCCGCGGCGATGCGCCGTCCCCAGCGGATCGTGTCCACGACGGCCGACTTCACCGCCTCGTAGGCGAGGTAGTAGCCGAGATCGCGGCTCCACCGCGTTCGGCACTCGCTCGGTGCCGCGCGCTCCCAGCCCTCGGCCACCACATGCCGCTCGGCCGGTGAGTAGGACATCTTGTGGAGGTGGTCGCCGAGGTCGTACACGGGATCGCCCCACAGAGCGAGCTCCCAGTCGAGGAAGACGACCTGCCCCTGACGGCCCAGGATCATGTTCTTGCGATGGATGTCCGCGTGCAGCAGCCGAAAGGACCGCTCGGCCAGACCGGCAGCCCGCTCCTGGAGCAGAGCGCACGGGTCCTCCGGGATACCGAGCGCCTCGTACAGGCCGCCGGCAGTGGCGTCGTGCCTGCGCCGGATCACGCGGACCAGGTCCAACAGGCGTCCGGCGAAGCCTTCCGTGTCCCCGTCGTGCGGCCAGTCGCCGGGCACTTCGGGCAGGGCGCGGGCCGGTACCCGCAGCAGTCGGCCGAAGAGAGTCTCGATGCTGTCCAGCACCGGCTCGGGCAGGGGCTTGCCGTCGGGGAAGAGAGCGTCGACGCGCCGGCCTTGCACGAACTCGTGAATCTGGAAGCCGGGGTCGGTGCTGGCGTGCAGGAGGCGGGGAGCCGCGGGCACATGAGGGCGGATGGCGGAGAGCACGTCGGCCTCGGACCACAGGGTGAGATCCATGGCCTCGGGGTCGTCGGCGCGCATCCGGACGACGACGGGACCGCTGTCCGCCTCCATCCGGACGTTGCGGTTGTAGTGCCCCGACTCGCCCTCCCGCGCGCAGGCCTCTTCGTAGAGGGCAACAGGGTCCATGACTACGTCTCCGACCAGGGGGCGAGCGCGGTGGCAACCCGCTCGGGAGTGATGTCGGGAGACGATCCCCACACCAGGCGGGCGGCGTTCACCTTCTTCGCCAGCCGGGTGAGGAGGACCTCGCGCTCCGGGGGGCGCGCGCCTGCGAGCTGCTTGGAGTAGCGGACCGTGTCGACGATCGCCGACTTGATGCGCTCGTGCGCCATGTACAGGTCGAGATCGCTGCGCGGTCCGGCGGTGGACGGTGCCGGCAGTCGTTCCTGCCACTGCCGGATCACCTCGGCCCGCTGCTCGTCCGGATAGTCCATCTTGTGGAAGTGGATCGCGAGTTCGTACGCCGGATCGCCCCACAGCGCCAGCTCCCAGTCGAGGAACCAGGTGACGCCGTTGTGGACGATCATGTTCTTGCGGTGGAGGTCGGCGTGGAGCACGGTGAACGGCCGGGGCGTGAGCCCGTCCCACAAAGGATCGACGACTGCCAGCGGTTCTTCCGGGATGCCGAAGTCGGCGAAGACCTGCCGGTATTCCTCGACATGCGTCCGATGGATGCTTCTGGTGAGGTCGGCCAGCAGCCGGGCGAATCCGCTGCTGTCGCCGCAGGCCGGCCAATGGGCGGGGATCCCGGGCACCTTCTCCTCCGGGATCCGCGTCAGCTGGTCCATCAGCGCCACGACATCGCCCATCACATGGGCGGGAACGGAGCGTCCGCGCGGGCAGAAGCCGTCGAGCACCCGTCCCTCGATGAAGTGGTGGACCTGGAACCGTGGCTCGTCCGACACATGGCGCAGCTCGGGCGCCTGGCCGACGTAGGGCCTGATGCAGGCGAGTACCTCCTCCTCGCGCCACAGCCGTACGTCCATGATGTCCGCCCCCGCCAGGGGGATACGGACGTTGACCTTCCCTTCGGGGGTGTCCACCCCGACATTGCGGTTGTAGTACCCGGCGGCACCGTCCGCCTCCGATGCCTGCTGGTAGAGCCTGAGCCAGGTCACGAGGTCACCTCGAGCAGCGTCGACAGAACATCATCCGTGCGGCTGTGCAGGTCTTGCGGCGCTCCGAGCAGGCGCAGTGAGGGACGAGCGCGTTCGGCGGCCGCTGTGAGCTCGGGATCGATGAGACCGGTGCGTTCGGCCGCGCGTTGAATGGTCAGAATCAGCGAAGGATAGACCTGGCAGGCCTCCAGCTCCCGTGCCGAGTGGAGCAGCAGTTCCTGTGCCGCCCTTCGCTCACCCCGACGCAGTAGCAGGAAGGCCCGGAACATGTCGGCCCGGGCCCGCCCCGAGCGGTAGCCGGCCAGGTCGAGAGCGGTGTTGGCGTTGCGGAAGGCCATGTCCGCCCGGTCCAGTTGCCCCAGCCGTAGCTGGGCGATGGCCATCGCGGTGTACACCTTTCCGATCTCGTGCTGGGCGCCGAGATCCCGCTGGACTTCGAGGGCGGCGCCCGCCTCCACGACGGCGGCCTCGGGATCCGTGAACGCCAGCAGTTCGGCCCTGTTGGTCCTGATGTTGGCAAGGCCCACGACGGCGCCTATCGCGTCGTACTCCTCCTCGGCGTGCGCCATGAGTTCCGCGGCCATGCCGAAGTCCATCAGGAAGCGGTGCCCCAGGTGCATCAAGCGCTTCAGGTCCCCCCGAATGATGTGCTCGTGCGGGGCGCAGATGTCATGGACCTCCTCCGCCAGGGCGAAGGCGCCCGCGAAGTCCCCCTGCCACATCCGGATGTCCGCGACACACAACCCGGCGGAGGTCCGGGCCTCCCCGGCGTGCTCCTCCCAGACCCGGGCGAAGATACTCGCCGCATGGCTGCTCTCCCCGGCGATCCGGCGCGCGTTGGCCCCGGCCAGTGCGAGGCGGGCCGAGACGACCGAGCGGACGGGCATGTCGAGGGCAGGAGTCAGCGCCATGGCCGCGTTCGTGTCCCCGAGCTCCAGCTTCGACTCCGCGTCCAGACAGTCGGCGGCGTCACGGATCCCGGGCAGGGCGGCAACGGCGTAGTCGGTTTCCGCCGGGGCCGCGAGATGGCTCCGGATGTCCTTGACCATTCCGTCCACCGCTTGCCTGCCGCCCATGATGATGGCCCGGTCGGCGTGCTTCTGGATCTGCTCGGGGGAGATGTTCTCCGCATGGAGTCCGTGGTAGACGGCCTCCCGCAGGGGGGAGGAGCGGGTCACTCCTGAACGCGCCGCGCCGGCTTCGACGCGCTCCGCCAGGTCTTCCCAGAACTTCCGGAGCACAGCGTGGACCTCACGTGTGACCGTGGGCGAGAGGTGGTGCTGAAGCGCCACGATCATCAGTTGGTGCAGCCGGTACCAGCCCTCGGGCAGCGGGTAGGCGAACGAATAGGAGGTGAGCGACTCCCAGGTCAGCAGATTGGTGGGAAGGTCGAAGTGCCGGCCGATGGTCCGGAACGCCCCTTGGTCGAAGGTCCGCGCGACACTGAGCAGTTCCAGGATCCGGACCTCGTCCGGAGCCACGTGCTGCAGGAACCGCTGGACGATCTCCTCCGCCGTTCCGGCGTCCTCCGTCCTGGCCGGATTCTGGACATGCGTGTCGACGGCGAGATGGAGGTAGAAGGGCACTCCAGCGCTGGCCTCGGCGATCGTGCGCTGTCGTGCGGCCTCCGTGATACCCGCCTGGGAGAGCAGTTCGAGGCGAGCGGCCATCGGGAGCCCGTCGACCCTCTCCTCCCGGATCACCGCCTCCCAGTCCTTGTCGTAGACCGTCCAGGCAAGGGGTTCCCGGCTCGCCAGCACGGTCAGCCCGCCGTGGAGCTGTCCGAGCAGATCGCGCAGCCAGGCGTCGGATCCGTAACTGCGGCCGCCCGGCAGCGGGGTGGGCACCATCGCCTCGTAGGCGTCCACGTAGAGCACGTACGGACGCTCCTCGGCCGCCTGCCGCAACTCCTCGGCGAACAGGTACGAGACCGCGTGCCCCAGATCGGCGTTCGAGAGGCTGTCGAGTTCCTGGAGCGTCGGGTCGGACTGGATCCGCTGCCTGCGTTGCCGGTTGGCCATCGCCCGGCCCGTGAGCCGCACCAGCCCCGCCGCCGTGCCGAACACCGGCAGGCCCATGGCGTCGTCGAGGATCTTCGACAGCACTTCGCTGTCCTCGGCGAAGGGCGTGTTCTTCCGGTCCATCGGCAGCTGGGGATGCACACGCTGCCACAGGACGGCGTAGGCGATGTCGAATCGGTCGAACTTCACGCCCTGTGCGCCGAGTTCCATGCGCAGAACGGCGAGAGCGTCCTCCTGCTGCCGCAGCGTCGGAAGCTGCAGGTCGAGACGGGCCGTACGGAAGGTGTCCGGAGTACGGGAGCGCAGTTCCTGCAGCAGGCGGGACTTTCCGATTCCCCCGACGCCGACCAGGTTCAGGATCCGCGGATTCTCGAAGGCTCCCCGTAATTCCCCGTCGTACGTCGCGAGCAGTCCTTCACGATTGAAGAACTGCCGCTGCAGAGCTGACACCCGCCGATAGCGCGGCCTGATGGGCACAGCGACTCCCCCCTGATCCCCGACGCTGCCGCAGGCAAGGCTACCCATGGCGATACCGCGGGAACAGTGACCCGCAGGACGGTAACGCCGCTCGCTGCGGGGCCGGATCACCTCGTCCGCAGCCTGAACAGCAGCGAGCCGCCCACCGTGCCCAGGGCCAGCAGGCCCGCGCACCATGCCAGCGCGATCCACGGGGTGTTGCCGACGGGCTGGCCGAGGAGGAGGCCGCGGAGGGACTCGATCACCGGGGTGACCGGCTGGTGTTCCGCGAAGCCGTGGAGCCAGCTCGGCATGGTGTCGATCGGGACGAACGCGCTGCTCGGGTAGGGCAGGAACATCATGAAGAACGTGAACCCGCCCGCCGACTCCGGGGACTTGGCGAGCAGTCCGATCGCCGCCGAGAGCCAGGAGATGGCCACGATGAAGGCGAGCAGGAGACCGGTGGCGGCGAGCCAGCCGGCCGGTGTCGCCTCGGGGCGGAAGCCGATGGCGAAGGCGACGCCGAGGACGAGGGCGGTCGAGACGAGGTTGCGGGCGGTACTGGCGGCGGCGTGGCCGGTGAGGATGGGGATGCCGCCGATGTCGAGCGAGCGGAAGCGGTCGATGATGCCGCCCTTCATGTCGTCGCTGACGGTCACGGCGGTGCCGGCGGCGCCGAATCCCGCGCACAGCAGCAGGACGCCGGGGACGACGTAGGTGACGTACTCCGTGCCGGTGTCGATGGCTCCGCCGAAGAAGTAGACGAAGATCAGCATCAGCATGACGGGCAGCATCATGCTGGTGATGACGGCATCGACGTTGCGCCTGCTGAGGCGGATGCCGCGGCCGGTCAGGGTGAGCGCGTCAGACATGGGTGGGCTCCTCGGCTGTGGCGTCGCGCGGTGCGGTACGGGTGAGGGTCAGGAAGACGTCGTCGAGCGTCGCGGTGTGCAGGGTGAAGCGGGCCACGTCGCCGCGGTCCGGGTCGAGTTCGTCGAGCAGGGCGCGGACATGGGCCGCCGTGCCGTCGGTCGGGAGGCCGAGGGTGAGGGTCTCGGGGGAGCGGTGGACCGCGCGGGCGGTGTGGCGTTCGTAGGCGTCGCGGCTGGTGAGCACGAGGTCGAGGCGATGACCCGCGACCCGGCTCTTGAGCTCGTGGGCGGTGCCCTCGGCCACGATCCGACCGCCGTCGATCACGGCGATGCGGTCCGCGAGCTGATCGGCCTCCTCCAGGTACTGCGTCGTGAGGAAGACCGTGGCCCCGCCCGCCGACAACTCCCGTACGACCTGCCACAGCTGCTGGCGGCTGCGCGGGTCGAGGCCGGTCGTCGGCTCGTCCAGGAAGATCACCTCGGGGCTGCCGACGAGGCCGGCGGCGAGGTCGAGCCTGCGCCGCATCCCGCCGGAGTAGGTGCGCGCGAGACGCCGGGCGGCGGGGGTGAGGTCGAAGCGTTCGAGGAGTTCGGCGGCGCGGCGGCGGGCGGCCGCGCGTGAGGCGCCGCCGAGGCGGGCCATCATCCGCAGGTTCTCCTCGCCGGTCTGCATCTCGTCGACCGCCGCGAACTGACCGGTGAGGCTGATCGCCCCGCGTACGGCGGACCGTTCGGCGACGACGTCATGGCCGGCGACCCGGGCGTGGCCCCCGTCCGCGGTCGTGAGCGTCGCGAGGATGCGGATGGTGGTGGTCTTGCCCGCGCCGTTGGGGCCGAGGAGCGAGAAGACGGTGCCCCGTTCGACGCGCAGATCGACGCCGTCGAGGACGCTGACGTCGCCGTACGACTTCCTGAGGGCGGTGGCCTCGACGGCGGGGCGGGACGGGTGGTGCGGGTGCTGCGTGCCTGGCTCCCGTGCGGTCGGGTCCTGTGAGCGCGGCGTCATGCCGTTCCCCCTCAGCTCGAAGTTTCATGTACTGCGTATGGCATACGCGTTATCGCGTAAGGGTTACGCATTACTAGGATGTGCGTCAAGGTTCTTCGGAGAACAGAGGTGCGGAGCGGTGGCCGAGCGCGGCGAATCAGGCGGCAGCGGCAGCGGTACGGGGCTGCCCGCGAGCATCGAGGCCGCGTGGGGGCTGCGGGAGCGCCCCTCCAAAGGCCCCAGGCCGGGGCTCAGTCTGGGCCGGATCGTCGACGCCGCGGTCGGTCTGGCTGCGGAGGAGGGGCTCGCGGCGGTCTCGATGGGGCGCGTCGCGAAGGTGCTCGGCGTCTCGACGATGTCGCTCTACCGGTACGTCGCCGCCAAGGACGAGCTGTACGTCCTGATGCAGGAGGCGGTCATCGGGACCCCGCCGCCGACACGGAAGGGCGAGGGGTGGCGTGCGGCGCTCGCCGCCTGGGCGTGGGCGCAGCGCGAGGTCTTCCACCGGAACCTGTGGGCACTGCGCGTCCCGGTGTCCGGCCCGCCGGCGACCCCCAACATGGTGGCGTGGTGGGAGCAGGGCATGGTGGCGCTGGAGTCCACCGGGCTCGACGACGGTCAGAAGATCTCGGTGATCCTGCTGGTCGGCGGCTTCGTCCGGAGCGAGGCCATGGTGATGAGCGACATCGGTGCGGCGGTCGAGGCGAGCGGTGGCGAGGAGGAGTTCCTCGCCCGCCATGTGAACACCCTGACCCGGCTCGCCGATCCGCAGCGCTATCCGTCCGTGGCCGGGCTGCTCGGCTCGGGTGTGCTGACCCAGCCGGACGAGCCCGACCATGAGTTCACCTTCGGGCTGGACCGGATCCTGGACGGGGTGGCGGTACTGGTCGCGGCGCAGGAGGGCGGAGGGCAGGGCGGACGGGAGGGATCCGCGGATCCCCGCTGACCTGCTGAGCCGTCCGCCTGCAGACTGCGTCGTCCGCTGACCTGCTGAGCCGCCGCTGACCTGCTGCGGAAGACCCCCGGTGCGTACGCTCGGTGCAGGGCCTTGGAGTACGACCACGTCGTCGTGACCGAACCGGCAGCCATCGCCGCCGCGGAGGAGCGCGGACTGCACCGCCTCTACGTGGCCCTGACCCGGGCCGTCTCCCGCCTCGACGTACTCCACCACCGGCCGCTGCCGCCGGAGCTGACGCACGGTCCGCGGCAGCGGTACGTCATGCCCGGGTGACGCGGTGCTTGATGTGGGTGGCGTCCTTGGACTCCGCCGGCTGACCGAGACGACGGATGCCGGGTACGGGCAGCAGCGCCACCGTGACGACGAGAATGCCGAGGCAGCAGATCCACATGACGGGTCCCGAGCCGATGCGGTCGGCGACGGTACCGGCCAGGACGTACGCGAGCGGTACGAGCGCGGTCTCGCCGAACATCGCCAGGGAGGTGATCCGGCCGATCAGCTCCTCCGGGACCTGCTGCTGCTTGGCCGTCTCGTAGAAGACCACGGCCAGTTCCAGGCTCGCGCCGCTGACCAGCATCGACACGAGCAGCCATGGAAGCTCGGGGCGCGTTGCGAGGACGGCGAGGGGAAGCGGCCAGAGCAACTGGACCAGGACGCAGGCGAGCATCACCCGGTGAGGCCGCCAGCGCAGCGCGATCAGCGAGCCGAGCACCATGCCGGCGGAGAACGCCGAGACCGCCCAGCCCCAGTGGCCCTGGCCGTCGTCCCGGCCGGAGAGGATCAGCGGGCCGAGCAGCTGGTATCCGGCCAGCCACAGCGGCACGGCGACGGCGCCCGAGAGTGCGTACCCCCACATCCACGGGCGGCTGCGGAACGCTGCCCAGCCCTCGCGTGCGCCCGCCAGTACGGCCTTCGTGGCGCGCGGCGGCGTGCTGATCCGCAGCCCGGCGAGGACGGCGCAGCACGAGCCGAACGCCAGCGCCGCGGCGAGCAGCACCTGCCCGTATCCGAAGGCCGCGCCGAGCATCGCCCCCAGGCCGGGTACGGCGATACGCGCCACGTTGAGGACCAGCCGCAGGGCCGCGTTGGCCCGCTGGAGCGCCGTCGGCGGCACCAACTGGACGATGAGTCCCTGGAAGGCGGGCTGGACGGCAGCGGCCGCGGCGCCCGTCGTCGCCGCCGCGGCCACGAACATCCACACCGTGACCCGGTCGGGAGCGAGGAGCAGCAGCAGCCCCATGGCGCCGTGGGCGGCGGCGAGCACCGCGTTGCCGAGGACCACGACGGTTCTGCGGTCCACCCGGTCCGCGATCACGCCGCCCACCGGAATCAGCAGTGTCTGCGTGAGCACCGAACAGGCGAGGACGAGTCCGACGGAGAACCCGTCCCCGCCGGTTCGGAGCACCGCGAAGGCGAGCACTACATTGACGAGACCGGTGCCGGCGGTGGACACGCCCCGACCGATGACGTAGCGGGCGAAGGGCGCGCGCCATGAGAGTGGAGCCGGGGATTCGCTGCGGGACATCACCCGTGGATAGCAGGCTCGCCGCACCCGGGGGTCAAGTTTGAGCCGGGCTCACCGTGCGGGGGCTCACCGTGCGGGCCTCGCCGTGCGGGGCTCATCGTGCCGCGGCGTCGAGAGCTGGGATCAGCTCTTCCTCCTCGTAACGGAGATGGGCCTCCAGCTCTTCGGTGAGTCGGTCCACCTCGGCGAGTACGAACGCGGGGTCGATGGCGCCGCCCGCCGGGCCGACTCCCGACGCGTCCTTCGACGCATCCGCCGCTGCGTACGTCGTGCCGTCCGGCGCGACGACCTCACGGAGATCGGTGAGGAGCGCGGCGATCTTCTCGTGCTCCTGGCGCAATCGGTCCAGTACAGGGGCGAGTTCCTCGTCCTGTCCGGCGAGATATGGGAAGAGTGCGGTGTCCTCGCCCGTGTGGTGGTTGTGCAGCCCCTGGCAAAGCGTCAGGCAGTTGATCCGGAGCTGGGCGCCGAGCCCGGGACCGGAGTCGATGATCTCCTTGCGGATCAGGGCGAGTTCGCGCCGGAAGCCGTCGTGGATCACCTTGATGGCCTCGCCCATCGAGGTCGTGTTCGTGTTCGGCGGCCCGCTCTCCACCGCCTCCAGCGCGACCACCGGAATCACTCGGTCCGTACGGGCCTGGTACTCGCCCCAGCCCGGGTCCGCCTCGACGGCGCGCGCGAAGGCACGGTCGCGCTCCTCTCCCTCGAGGACGACGGCCCGCGCGTCGTACGTGAAGACACCGTCCTCGACGGTGAGGCGGGGATCGGCGAGGAGGTTGCGGAACCAGTCCGGATGCTTCGGTGAGCCGCCGGCGGAGGCGATGACGAGCACCCGCTCACCACCGTCGTGGAGGTAGCCGGCAGGGGTGGTGTGCGGAGCGCCGGTTCGTGCTCCCGTGGTGGTCAGCAGGAGCAGCCGGGCTCCTTCGAAGTATCCGCCGACACGTCCGCGGTTGGCGCGGAACTCCTTGATGACCTGCTGATTGAAATCGTTCGGCATTCTCTGCTTTCTTCTCTGCTTTGGGGCATGACGAATTGCCGCCGTACAGGGCGGGTTGGGGAAGGAAACAAACAGACAGACAGAGAGTGGTGCGGCATCACATCACGCACCGAAAGCAGAAAAAGGCGGGCCTCTCGCCCGCCCCGACCTCACTCCGAGGCCGGGTGCCCTACTCGTTCGTGGCCCATGGCCGACCCGGCAGTCACGTACTCAACGTAACCCGCGCCGGAGGCCGCGGGCAACGCCGATTTCCGGTCGCGGAAATCGAATGCGCGGGAAGAGGCATGCGGCGGACAATGCGGCGTGGGCGCGCGCGGGAAGGAGACCGGTCCATGAACAGGCCGCAGACCGAGGTGTTCCTCAACGAACTCGCCCAGGACCTTCGCCCCACGGAGCAGGGGGTCGCCTGGTTCGAGTCGCTCCCCGACGACGAACAGTCGACGACGCTGCACCTGCTCGCCCAGTTCTGCTTCCAGGCTCACCCTACGGACGAGGAAGCCCGGGAAAGCATTCGCCGTTCAGGGCTGCGGCCGACCCATACGCCCGCGGTCCTGCTCGTGCGCGGGCGGATCGAGCATCAGGTGGGGAAGATCGCCCATCTCGCCCCGCAGCATGAGCGGAGGAAGGCTTTCCGGCTGCTGATCGCGCTCCTCGCCGTCGCGGACGGACGCCGCCGGGAGCGATGCCGTGCCGACGGTTGTGGCCATCACTGGCACCATCTGACCGCCGACCGCGAGACAAGTGCGGGTCGACAACCGGGGGGCGACGGCGCGTGACCGGCCACCTGCCACACAGCCAGTGACGGCCACACAGCCAGTGACGGTCAGACGGCAGTGACGGTCAGACGCCAGTGACGCCCGTCGCCAGGCTCCAGGTCCCCGCGTGTCAGACTCCGGGCATGACCTCAGGGACGATCAACGATGGCGACGCAGCGTCCGCCGGTACCTGGAAACTCGGTGACCTCACCGTCAACCGTCTTGGATTCGGGGCGATGCGCCTGGCGCAGAGCGGCGAGGCGTTCGGCGCCGACGCCCTGCCGAGCGACCGTGACCGGGCCGTCCGCGTACTGCGCCGCGCGGTCGAGCTCGGGGTCAACCACATCGACACCGCAGCGTTCTACTTCTCGCCGCTGCGTTCCGCGAACGAACTGATCAATCGCGCCCTGGCCCCGTACGCGGACGACCTGGTCATCACCACCAAGGTCTGGCCGGGCCGCGACCCGTCCGGCAACTGGGTGTGGGCCTCGCCGGAGCAGCTGCGCGGCCAGGTCGAGGAGAACCTCCGCCAGCTCGGCCGCGACCATCTCGACGTCGTCAACCTGCGTGTCCCGAGGGGCCGGGCGACCGGTTCGATCGCCGAGCACTTCGGCGCGCTCGCGGAGCTTCGCGAGGCCGGGCTCATACGCCACCTCGGCGTCTCCAACGTATCCCCCGACCAGCTCGCCGAGGCCCGGACCATCGCACCGGTCGTGTGCGTACAGAACGCCTACGCCGTCGGAGCACCGCCCGAGAACCACGAGTTCGTACGGGCATGCGGTGAACAGGGCATCGCGTTCGTCCCGTTCTTCGCGGTCGCCGGCCCGGGCCGCGAGTCCGGCGCCACCGGCGCGCAGCCCGAGGAGATCCTCTCCGTCGCCCGCGCCCACGGCGCCACCCCCGCGCAGATCCGCCTGGCCTGGACCCTGCAGCGCGGCCCGCACGTACTGGCCATCCCCGGCACCGGCAATCCCGACCACCTCGTCGAGAACGTCGCGGCGGGCGCGCTGCGGCTCTCGGAGGACGAGATGAGTCTCCTCACGCGGACGGGGTGAGCGCGAGAGCCACCCCGAGGCCGACCAGCACCGAACCGATCACCCTGTTCAGTACCGCCTGCCGGCGCAACATCCTGACCCGCAGGGTCTCGTTGGAGAAGAACAGCGCCGCCAGGCTGAACCAGGCCAGGTGCGCCACCGACATGAACAGCCCGTAGCCGATCTGGCGGGCGACCGGCGTGCCGGCGGTCACGACCTGGGCGTAGGTGCTGACCACGAAGAGCATGGTCTTGGGGTTGAGCGCATTGGTCAGGAAGCCGGTACGGAGCGACTGCCACGGGGAGAGCCCGGTGCGGTCGGACAGGTCGATGTCCAGACGGGTGCGCGCGGTGAACGTCCTGATGCCGACGTAGACCAGGTACATCGCCCCGACCAGTTTCATGGCCGTGAAGAGGGCCGGGCTCCTCGTGACGAGCAGCCCCACACCGAGCATGGTGTAGGCGACGTGCACGAGCACGCCGAGGGATATCCCGACCGCGGCCAGCAGCCCGGCGGTTCTCCCGTACAAGTAGCTGTTGCGTACGGTCATGGCGAAGTCCGCGCCGGGGCTGATGACGGCGAGAACGGTGATGACGGCGACAGCGATGACCTGCGTCATTCCTCTGCTTCCTGCTCCTGTCCTGACCTGACCTGACCTGACCTGGCCCGACCCGAGCCGACCTGGCCCGACCTTGACCTGACTGATGCCTGCGCTGGTGCCTGTGCCGGTGCTGAGCCTCCACGGCCGACCCGACCCGGCCTCGCCGATCAGGGGCGATCCGTCGATCCGGTCACGGCCGAGGACTGTAGCCCCCGCGGTGCGGTCACCTGCAGGCGCCCGCCGGTTGCGGGCGCGACGACCGCGCGACGGCCGTGTGAGGCCCTGCGTACGCGGGCACGAGCCGGGCCGGGTGGCCGGCCCCTCGTTCGGATCAAGCATCGTCGGCGGAATGGTGAGCCTGTGGATCACACCTCGTAGCATCCGCAGGTATGACGACGTCGGGCCACGAGAGCATCCGCCCCTTCCGTATCGACATCCGCCAGGACGAGCTGGATGATCTCCACGAGCGCCTCGACCGGACCCGCTGGCCCGACGAGCTGCCCGGGGTGGGGTGGGCGTACGGCGTCCCGCGCGACTACCTCAAGGAGCTCGCGCACTACTGGCGGCACGAGTACGACTGGCGGGCGGCGGAAGCCGGATTGAACGAATGGCCGCAGTTCATCACCACGATCGACGGGGCGAACATCCACTTCGCCCACATCCGCTCACCCGAACCGGATGCGACGCCGCTGCTCATGACCCATGGCTGGCCGGGCTCGATCGTCGAGTTCGCCGACGTCGTCGGCCCGCTCACCGACCCGCGAACGCACGGAGGCGACCCGGCCGACGCCTTCCACGTGGTGCTGCCGAGCATCCCCGGGTTCGGCCTGTCCGGCCCGACCGCGCAGACGGGCTGGGAGTTCCGGCGCGTGGCCGCCGCGTTCGCCGGGCTGATGGAGCGACTCGGCTACGAGCGGTACGGGGTCCAGGGCGGCGACTGGGGAGCGGCCGTCTCCCGCGAGCTGGGCCGTATCCGGCCGGACGAGGTCATCGGCGTACACCTGAACCTGCTGCCGAACTCGGCACCGACCGAGGAGCCCGGTGCGGAGGAGTTGGAGGCACTGAGCGTGGAGGAGCGCGGGCGCACGCTGGCCTCCTGGGAACGCATCTGCACATGGAGCCGCGACCGCCAGGGTTACGCCGACATCCAGTCCACCTGCCCGCAGACCCTGGCGTACGGCCTGACCGACTCGCCCGTGGGTCAACTTGCGTGGATCGTGGAGAAGTTCAAGGTGTGGACCGACTCCTCGGACCGTCCGGAGGACGCCGTCGACCGTGACCAGATGCTCACGAACGTGATGCTGTACTGGCTGACGGGCACGGCCGGCTCCTCCGCCCGCATCTACTACGAGCGGGCGCACGCCGACTACTGGGGCGCCCCGCCCGAGCCGTCGACGACACCGACTGCCGTGGCCGACTTCCCTCAGGAGAACTTCATCCCTCTGCGGCACATCGCGGACCGGACCAACAACATCGTGCAGTGGACGACGTACGACCGGGGCGGCCACTTCGCGGCGATGGAGCAGCCGGAATCGCTGGTCGGCGACGTAAGGACGTTCTTCCGCAATCTCCGCGAGGGCGCCTTCCAGTGACGGCGAGGAGCCGTCCGGCGGGCCCGTGACCGCGAGCCCTCCCGCTCCCGCGTCGGCTGACCGCACGCACCGGATCCGGGCCGTCCGGCCGCCGGGGAGTTCCGCGGCGGCCGCTTCGGCAAGGGAGGGCTATCGTGCAGTGGTGACTGGTACTGGTCCGGGAAGGCAGCGGCCGCTTCTCTTTCTCGACGTCGACGGCCCCCTGATTCCGTTCGGGGCGACGCCGCGGCAGTATCCCGATGGATACCCGACGTATCACTCGGGCTCCGGGCCGCAGGCTGCCGCCGCGAACCCGCTCCTGGCGAGGATCGATCCAGCACACGGACCGCGACTGGGGGCGCTGTCATGCGAGTTGGTGTGGGCGACCACGTGGATGGACGATGCGAACGAGTGCGTTGCGCCGTGGCTCGGTCTGCCGGATCTGCCCGTGGTGCTCTGGCCGGAGGAGTCCGATGATGAGGAAGAAAGGCGCGGACTTCACTGGAAGACCCGGCCTCTCGTCGACTGGGCAGCAGGCCGTTCCTTCCTGTGGGTGGACGATGAGGTCACGGATGCCGACCGGGCCTGGGTGGCCACGCACCACCGAGGACGGGCGCTGCTCCATCGTGTCGATCCCTGCCACGGCCTCACGGGTGCGGACTTTGCGGCACTGGCCGAGTGGCTGCGGGAGGGTTAGCGGCTCGGGCGGCGCGCAGGTGGTCTCCGGCTCGGGCTGAGCGGAGTCACGCGTCGCGGTCGACCTCCTGAGCCGCACGTTCCAGCCGACTGCGGTACTCCTCCCACCACGCGGCGTCGCCCGGCACCATGTTCTCGTTGCCCTTGTTCATCCCCACGGCACCGTCCATGAGTTCCCGGATGATGTCGGCGTGCCCGGCATGGCGGTGCGTATCAGCGATCACGCGCACCACTGCATGGTGCAACGTCACCTCGTCCGTGCCGCCGGGCCACCAGGGCACCCTGCCGATCGTGTCCAGCGCGAGCGCGTCGATGGTCGCGTCCGCATGCGCCCACGCCCGACGGTAGAGCTCCACGATCTGCTCGCGGGACTCGTCCGCGGTGGCCCACATGTCCGCGTTGGGCTCCGCTCCGTCTTCGAGCCAGGGCATCGGCTCCCCGGACGGCCGTCCGAACGTGTCGCCCAGGTAACCCAGTTCCACACCGGCCACGTGCTTCACCAGACCCAGGAGGTTCGTCCCGGTCGGCGTCAGCGGGCGGCGGCTGTCGTACTCCGAGAGCCCGTCGAGCTTCCACAGCAGGGCGTCACGGGCGGACTGCAGGTAGAAGTGAAGGTCGGCCTTGGCATCCGATGCGGTCATGGGGCCAGTCTGCCCGTCTCGCTGATGCTGAGGCAGGGCGGAGGTCTGACCCGGGGTGCCTCGGATGGAGTGGGACGCCGCCGAGTGTTCGTGCTCTCGTGTTCCCCGCGGCGAGCGCATCGGAGATCATGAAGCATGCGCCCGGATGACTGGCACCTCACCGAAGACGTCGACGACTTCCTTGCCCGAGCAGGGGAGTTCCTGCGCTCGCGCCCCGTTCTGCACACCACGTGGCTGACGCTGACCGAGAAGCTACGCACTCTCGGGGTGGCCGCACACGGTGCCGGAACCCCCGTCTTCGGCAGACTGGAGCGGGCGGGCGAGGTCCACGCCACTTTCATGCGCTTCCCGTCCCGCGGCCTGAGCGTCACCTCTCTCAGTCGCGAGCAGGCCGATGCGCTCGCCGCCCACCTGGTCGCCCTCGGGCACACCCTTCCGTACGTCACGGCGGACCAGGGCACCGCCATCGCTTTCGCCGAGGCATGGCAGCGGCACACAGGTGCTGTGCCGACGCTCCGCGTTCGCCTCCACCTGTACCGTCTCGGCACGCTCACCCCGCCCGAGCCGGTTCCGGCGGGCGGCGGCCGGCTCCTGGGCGAGCAGGATCATGAGCACCTCATGCGCTGGTGCCGTGAGTTCGCCGCGGACGTCGGCGAGGACGTCTCCATCGACGCCGCTTCCTGGTCCGGCACACGCTTCGCCGAGAAGCGCTACACGTTCTGGGAGACCCCGGACGGCACGCCCGTCTCCATGGCGGGCGTGAACCCGATGGTCGGCGGCCAGGTCCGCGTGGACCCCGTCTACACGCCTGCCCATCTGCGCGGTCGCGGTTACGCGGGCGCCGTGACGGTCGAGGTGAGCCGGGCCGCGCTGGCCGCAGGCGCCAAGGAGGTCGTGCTGTACACGAACGCGGCCAACCCCACGAGCAACGCGCTCTACCAGCGCATCGGGTACGCCCGGGTCACCGACGTCGCCGTGTACGACTTCGCCTACGCCGCACCGGCAGCCGGCGAGGACCACGACAGGCGGTGAGGAACGCCTCCTCAGGTTGAGCGAGGAGGCGAGTGAGGCGGGAGAGACGGGCGCGGGTCGGCTGACACCTGCCGTGCTCGGTCACAGGGACCGTCCGGGTGATGGAGCACACTATTGCAAGCAGCTGCTTGCAATAGTTAGCGCGGATGTTGCACCATCAGTGGCATGGCATCACTCAACGTCGGCAATCTCGGTGACTACCTCCGCGAGCAGCGGCGCAGCGCGCAGCTCTCGCTGCGGCAGCTCGCCGATGCCGCCGGGGTGTCCAATCCGTATCTGAGCCAGATCGAGCGCGGGCTGCGCAAGCCGAGCGCGGAGGTGTTGCAGCAGGTCGCCAAGGCGCTGCGGATCTCCGCGGAGACGCTTTACGTGCGGGCCGGGATTCTGGACGAGCGGGAGCGGGACGAGCTGGAGACGCGGGCCGTCATCCTGGCCGACCCCTCGATCAACGAGCGGCAGAAGCAGGTGCTGCTGCAGATCTACGAGTCTTTCCGCAAGGAGAACGGCTTCGACGCCGATACGGATAAGGACACCGCCGAGGACGGCCCCCGCACGGCCGCAGCAAGTGGTGCCGACCAACCCTCATCACCCGAAGTCTGAACGACCGAACCGACGAATCTGCGATCCGGGAGGACCACAGTCATGGCCATCACTGATGACCTGCGTAAGACCCTCACCGACCCGACCCCCCTCTACTTCGCGGCCGGTACGGCCGACCTCGCCGTGCAGCAGGCCCGGAAGGTGCCCGCGCTGATCGAGCAGCTGCGTGCCGAGGCGCCCGCGCGGATCGATGCCGTGCGCGAGACCGACCCGAAGGCCGTGCAGGCGAAGGTGACCGCGCAGGCCAAGGAGGCCCAGGCCACCGTGCAGGCCAAGGTCACCGAGGTGCTCGGGAACCTGGACACCGACCTGAAGAAGCTCGGCGAGAGCGCGCAGGACCTGGCGCTGCGGAGCGTCGGTGTCGCCGCCGAGTACGCGGTCCGGGCCCGCGAGACGTACGAGAAGGTCGCCGAGCACGGCGAGCAGACGGTCAAGGCGTGGCGCGGCGAGGCCGCCGAGGAGATCGCGGAGATCGCGATCGCCGTCGAGCCCAACGCCGACGAGCCGAAGGGCCAGGACGCCACGAAGGCGGAGGCGAAGACCGAGGCGAAGGCCGAGGACAAGAAGCCCGCTCCGCCGGCCGCGCGCAAGCCCGCCGGCCGTAAGCCCGCGGCGAAGAAGACCACCTCCCCGCAGGCCCCGAAGTAGGACCTTCACACTCCACGGGCCGGGCACCTTCAGGGTTCCCGGCCCGTTGTCCGGGTACGTTGGCCATGTCCTGGCCGTAGCGTGGTCGTGACGCGCTTCAACTCACTAGGCGGTGCTCAGCATGTTGCTCGCAGGATTCGGCACGGTTCTCTGGCTGCTCAACCTGGCGATGCTCATTCTCGCCGTGGTCGCGCTGGGTATCGCCGTATTCGCCCGTGAGGACGCGTATCGCGCGGCCGACAAGCAGTCGAAGATGTTCTGGCTGATTCTGCTCGGCATCACGGTCGCCGTGAATCTGCTCGTGCCGATGCTTTTCCTGCAGATCGCCGGACTGATCGCCACGATCGTCTTCATGGTCGACGTCCGGCCCGCGCTCCGGCAGGTCTCCGGCGGCGGCCGACAGGGCGGTTCCAGCAGCGACGGGCCGTACGGGCCCTACAACGGCGGACGATAAACGGCAGGGGCAGACGACAGCCGGGCGCCAGGAGCAGGACGACAACCGTTCGGGAGCAGGACGACACCGGCGCACCGGCACAGCCGCCCAGGTCGGCGCGCCTCCCCGCAAGCACCCGCCCAGACCGGCGCCCCTCTCCGTAAGCACCCGCCCAGACCGGTACCGCGCAGGCACCCGCCCGACCAGTACCCCTGCAAGCACCCGCCAGAGCGATCAGGTCGCCGGACCGCCACCTGACCGAGCCATCAGGTTCCGGCCCGGCAGCGTCCCGCCGGGCCTCAGTCGCGTACCCGGTCGCGGTCCCGGTCCAGAAGCAGCACGGCCACGTCGTCCGTCAGATCGCCGCCGTTCAGCTCGCGCACCTCCGCCACGGCGGCCTCCAGCAGCGCCTCGCCGCGCAGTCCCGCCGTCAGCTGCCGGTTGATCATGTCGACCATGCCGTCCTGACCCAGACGGTCCCCGTCGGTCGAGGTCCGGCCCTCGATGAGGCCGTCCGTGTACATCATCAGGCTCCACGCGGGGCCCAGCTCCACCTGCCGGCGCGGCCAGCGGGCGCGCGGCAGCAGGCCGAGCGCCGGGCCGCCGTTCTCGTACGGGAGCAGCTGCGCCGGCCGGCCCTTGCGGGCGATCAGCGGTGAGGGGTGCCCGGCCAGGCACAGGCCCGCGCGCCGGCCGTCGGGTGCGATGTCGACCGTGCAGAGGGTCGCGAAGATCTCCTCGCTCTCCCGTTCGTGCTCCAGCACCTGCTGAAGCGTGGAGAGCAGCTCGTCGCCGCACAGGCCCGCGAAGGTCAGCGCCCGCCACGCGATCCGCAGCTCCACGCCGAGCGCCGCCTCGTCGGGCCCGTGGCCGCAGACGTCGCCGATCATCGCGTGGACGGTGCCGTCCGGCGTGCGGACCGTGTCGTAGAAGTCGCCGCCGAGCAGCGCGCGCGAGCGCCCCGGGCGGTAGCGGGCCGCGAACCGCAGGTCGGAGCCCTGGAGCAGCGGCGTGGGCAGCAGGCCGCGCTCCAGCCGGGCGTTCTCCTGCGCCCGCAGCCGTGACTCGGCGAGCTTCACCTGGGTGCTGTCGGCGCGCTTGCGCTCGACGGCGTACCGGATGGCGCGGCTCAGCAGCCGCCCGTCCAGCTCGTCGCGGTGCAGGAAGTCCTGTGCCCCGACGCGTACGGCCTCGGCCGCGCGGTCGGCGTCCGCGTCCGCGGTCAGCGCGAGCACGGCGTGGCGCGGCGCGATGCGGAGCACGTGGCGCAGTACGGCGAGCTCGTCGCCGTCCGCGCGGTCACGGGAGGATCCGGGCAGCGCGAGGTCGACGAGGATGCAGTGGACGTCGTCGGTGAGGAGCCGCTCGGCCTCGGTGAGGTTGCGCGCCGTGCGGATGCGGACCCGCGTACCGGCGTCTCCCAGCAGCTCGGGGACGGTGAAGGTGCCCGCCGGGTCGTCCTCGATGACGAGCAGGGTCAGGTCGCCACCGCCGGCGGCCTCCGTGGCGGAGCCGGCGGGGAGGGGTCCTGCGGCTGTGGGTCCTGAGGTGGGTCCTGCTGCGGTGGTGCCTACGGCGACTGGTGAGCCGGTCCGCTGGCGCGGAACGGGTACGGGCATCGGTGTGTTTCCTTCCCTCCCCCCGAGGGCGCGGTGGGACGACGATCGACGTCCCGCCAGACCGGGACCATAGCGGTAGCCGGGGGTGCGGGGGAATGGCGTTCCGGGAAGAGTCGATGGCATATGCCGCGCATCGGGAGGTAGTTGCCCTCCGGGTGATGACGAACGTCACGCGCAGCAGGTGAGCCGGGTCACGCAACTCCCGCGTGACCCGGCTCACTCCGTCCGGTTTGGTGTGGTTGCGCTCACTTGTCCGGTCGGCCGGCCGCCCATTGCCCGTTCGTCGGCCGTTTGCGCGTCCGGGTGTGCGGCTGCCGATTGGCCGGGTGAACGACCCTCTATGCCTCCCGGTGAACGACTCTCTATCTGTCCGGGTGTGCGGCCGTCTGATTGTCCGGGCGTACGACCCCGAGAATCGCCATCGATCCCGCACCCGCCAGTGTCACGTTCCGCCCCGGGCGCGGTGCGTGCACGATGGCGCCGTCCCCGACGTACATCCCCACATGGCTCGCGTCCGCGTGGTAGATGATCAGATCACCGGGGCGCATGTCCTTGATGTCGATGCGCGGCAGCTGTCGCCACTGCTCCTGCGAGGTGCGCGGGATACCGCGCCCCGCCGCCGCCCAGGCCTGCGAGGTCAGGCCGGAGCAGTCGTACGACCCCGGTCCCTCCGCGCCCCATACGTACGGCTTGCCGATCTGCTTCGTCGCGAACGCGACCGCCGCCTTGCCCTGCTCGGTCGCGCGGCCGTTGATCTCCTTGAGGACGCCGGAGCCGAGCCAGGCGGTCTGGGCGCGGTACGCGGCGTCCTGCTCCAGCTTCAGCAGCCGCGCCAGCTCTTCCTTCTGCAGCTGCTTCTCTATGCTCTTCGCCGCGGCGATCTGCTTGTTGATCTCCTTCTTGGCCTTCTCCTGCTTGACCCGGTTGGCCTCCAACCGGGCCCACTGGGTGCTGGCCTCCCGGCTGTACGCCGTCAAGTCGGCCTGGGTGCGGTTCATTTCGCCGAGAAGGTCCTTCGTCGCCTTGCCGCCCGAATTGATGCGGCCGACGGCGTCGAGGAAGAGCTGGGGGTCGCCGGTGAGCGCGAGCTGTGCCTCGGGCGGCAGGCCGCCGCCCCGGTACTGGGCGCGGGCGGTGGCGCCCGCGCGGTCCTTGAGGTCGTCGATCCGCGCCTGGCCCTTCACTATCTCCTTGGCCAGCTGCACGATCTGGTCCGACTGCTGCTTCGCCTGCTCCTTGGCGAGGTTGTACGCGTCGGTGGCGGAAGAAGCCTTGTGGTACAGCTCCTCGAGCTCCTTGCGCACCTCTTCGAGGCTCTTCTTCGGTGGGCCGGGCGGCGCGGGTGCCGCGAATACCTGGCCAGGCGATACCAGCAGCGTCACGGCACAGACGACCGTGATCGCGGCGGCGGCACAACGGCGTCGGTTCACAAGTCCCCCTCCGGACAACGCCAGACAACTCTTAAATGTGATTTACCGTCAGTAACTTACGGCTGTCGACGCGATGGTGCCACGACCCGCGCCAAAGCGACAGAGCAAGTCCGGCGCAGCTCCGGCCTGTCACCCGTCCAGGCACCCCACCTGTCCTGCGGATGGACCATCGCTGCGATCACACTCACCCGTCTCAGACGAACAAAGGCCAGGCAGCGTTCCCCCGTCCTCCACATCGCTGTCCGTTCAGCCCGAATTGGGCGCCAGGGACGACCAGTTAACCGTCACTTCGCCCTGTCGCCACCGTCGTTGCCCGTCCGCAGCGGCGTGCGCCAGCGGCCAGTCGGCGGACAGGTCCCGTACCGCTCTGAGCCAGCGCTGCCGGGCGCCGAGCGAGGCGTACGGCGCGGCGGCCGCCCACGCGCGGTCGAAGTCCCGCAGGAAGGCGTGCACCGGCTCGCCGGGCACATTGCGGTGGATGAGCGCCTTGGGCAGCCGTTCGGCGAGGTCGGAGGGCCGCTCCAGCGAGCCGAGCCGGGTGGCGAACGTCACGGTCCTCGGGCCTTCCGGGCCCAGGGCCACCCAGACGTGCCGACGGCCGATCTCGTCGCACGTGCCCTCGACCAGCAGTCCGCCGGGTGCGAGCCGGGCGCACAGCCGCCGCCAGACCGCGGCGACCTGGTCCTCGTCGTACTGGCGCAGCACGTTCGCCGCTCTGATGACGGTCGGACGTACGGAGGCGTCCGGCAGCGGGACCTCGAAGCCGCCGTGCACGAAGGAAAGCCCGTCCCGTTCGTACGGACGCGCCGCCGCCACCCGGGCCGGTTCGATCTCGACGCCCACGACCGAGGTGCGGGGTTCCGCGGCGCGCAGCCGCTGGAGCAGTTCCACGGCGGTCCAGGGGGCCGCCCCGTACCCGAGGTCGACCGCGACCGGCGCGGCGGCCGAGCGGCGCAGTTCCGGGCCCTGCACGGCGGCGATCCAGCGGTCCATGCGGCGGAGCCGGTTGGGATTGGTCGTGCCGCGGGTCACCGCGCCCACGGGGCGGGACGGGGGCGGGGTGGCGCGCGGGGACATGCAACCGAGGGTAAGGGGCGCTGTCGGGGCCGGTCGCCGCGCCCGTCGCGAGGGGGCGGTGGCGGGTTGCGGTCGACGGACCGGCCGCCGCGCCCGGTGACACGCGTACGACCTTGGCAATGATTGGGCAAAGTGGAAATGAAAGAGACCGTTCCGCTGTTGACGGGCCTCGGAGGGCAGCGGGTGCCCTCTGCTCAGCCATGCCCGTGCAACAGAGCGGAGAGGACCGTCCACGTGAGCCAGTACGTGTCCCGGCTCGCCGGCACCCTGGCGGCGCCGCCCCGGTTGCGGTTGCCCGGCCACCAGCGCAAACCGCGCCGTATCGCCATGCTCAGCGTGCACACCTCGCCCCTGCACCAGCCGGGCACGGGCGACGCGGGCGGCATGAACGTCTACATCGTGGAGCTCGCCCGGCGGCTCGCCGCCATCGGCATAGAGGTCGAGATCTTCACCCGGGCGACCGTGGGAGGGCTGCCCCCGGTCGTCGAGCTCGCACCTGGAGTCCTGGTCCGGCACGTGGACGCGGGCCCGTACGAGGGCCTGGCCAAGGAGGACCTGCCGGCCCAGCTGTGCGCGTTCACGCACGGGGTGATGCAGGCCTGGGCAGGCCACCGGCCGGGCCACTACGACCTGGTCCACTCCCACTACTGGCTCTCCGGCCATGTCGGCTGGCTCGCCGCCGAGCGCTGGGGCGTCCCCCTCGTCCACGCCATGCACACCATGGCCAAGGTCAAGAACGCCTCGCTCGCGGACGGCGACACCCCCGAGCCCGCGGCCCGGGTGATCGGCGAGACCCAGATCGTCGCCGCCGCCGACCGCCTGATCGCCAACACCGCGGAGGAGGCCGGCGAGCTGATCCGTCACTACGACGCCGGCCCCGCCAAGGTCGCCGTCGTCCACCCCGGTGTGAACCTGGACCGCTTCCGTGTCGCCGACGGCCGCTCGGCCGCCCGGGCCCGTCTGGGCCTGCCGAAGGATGCCGTCATCCCGCTCTTCGCCGGCCGCATCCAGCCGCTGAAGGCCCCCGACGTGCTGCTGCGGGCGGTCGCGCTGCTGCTGGACCAGGACCCCTCGCTGCGGTCCCGCCTGGTCGTGCCGATCGTGGGCGGGCCGAGCGGCAGCGGGCTCGCCAGGCCGGAGGGCCTGCAGAAGCTGGCGGCCCGGCTGGGCATCGCCGATGTCGTACGGTTCCGGCCGCCCGTCGCGCAGGACCGGCTCGCGGACTGGTTCCGGGCCGCGTCCGTGCTGGTCATGCCCTCCTACAGCGAATCGTTCGGGCTGGTCGCCATAGAGGCGCAGGCGACCGGCACCCCCGTCGTCGCGGCGGCCGTCGGCGGCCTTCCGGTGGCGGTGCGGGACGGCGGGACCGGCTTCCTGGTGGCGGGCCACAACCCGGCGGACTACGCCCGGGCGCTGCGCCGTTTCGTCGACGATCCGCAGCTGACGTCCCGGATGGGCGCGGCGGCGGCGGCGCACGCCCGTGGCTTCGGCTGGGACGCGGCAGCGGCCGCCACCGCCGAGGTCTACACGGCCGCGATGCACGAACACCGCCGTCGCGTACGCTCCCACCATGGGTGACGTGCGGCAGATCATCGAGGCGTACCTCAAGGACGCCGAACTGGAGTGGGAGAGCCCGGCGCCGGGTTCCTACGTCGTCACGCTCCCCGGCACCCGCAAGCTGTCGACAACCTGTTCGCTGATCGTCGGCCGGCACTCGCTCTCCCTGAACGCCTTCGTCATCCGCCACCCCGACGAGAACGAGGCGGGCGTCCACCGCTGGCTGCTGGAGCGCAATCTCAAGCTGTACGGGGTGAGCTACGCGGTCGACCCGCTGGGTGACGTCTATCTGGTGGGGAAGCTGCCGCTGTCGGTCGTCGGCGCGGACGAGCTCGACCGCCTGCTCGGGACGGTGCTCGAGGCCGCGGACGGCGGGTTCAACTCGCTGCTGGAGCTGGGTTTCGCGAGTGCGATCCGCAAGGAGTACGCATGGCGGGTGGCGCGGGGCGAGTCCACCCGTAATCTCGAGGCGTTCACTCATCTGACCCAGCGCGCGACGGACTAGTTTCCCCAACTCCCCAGAAACTCCCCCGACTTCCTTCCGTTTCCGTCTGTACGACCTCTTCCGTGCCCGGAAGGGGCCGTGGCATGCTCACGGCGGACGCAGACCTGAACCATGTTCACATCCATGGAAGGTGAGGGCGGGCGCATGGACCAGCTGACCAGACGGGGCCTTCTCGGCGGGGCGATAGCCGTGGCGGCCGTGGCCGTGAGCGGCGGTACGGCTGCCTCGGCCGCGCCGCGGCGGACCTCCGCCTCCCGGCCGCGGCAGACCTCCGCGCTCTGGCGGGAGTTCGCGAGGTCCCCGTACACCCATCCGCAGATACCGTTCGTCGGTCGCGCGGGACAGCGCGCCGGCGCGGACCGCTTTCCCCGGCACCGTGTGGTGGCCGATGTCCGCGACCACGGCGCGAAGAACGACGGATCGGACGACGCCGCCCCCGCGATCAACCGTGCCGTCGCCGCTGCCGGCGAACGCGGCGGCGGCACGGTCATCATCCCGCCCGGTACCTACCGCATCGACGACGTCATCCGTATCGGCCACAGCAACGTCGTTCTGCGCGGCGCCGGCAGCGACCGTACGAAACTCGTGGCGACGAAGAACCTCACCGAGCTCATCGGCCCGTACGGCAGCCGCTACGGCGGCGACAAGTCCAGCTGGTCCTGGGCCGGCGGACTCATCTGGCTCTGCCCGCAGGGCCGTTACGCGAGCCTGACCGACGCCATCAGGGCCAGGCAGTGGCCGTTCGAGGGCTGGACCGGCAACAGGCGCGACGAATGGGAGACCCTCACGGCCGTGCGGCCCGCCCGCCGCGGCGACCGGTCCGTCACCGTCGACGACGCCTCCCGGCTGCGCCGCGGACAGCTCGTGCTGCTGCGCCTCGCCGACGACTCCGGGCACACGCTGCTGGAGCACATGGCGGGCGGCGGCCCGGGCCCCGAGGCGTACCACTGGGACGACAAGACCAAGCTCACCTCGTACGTCCCCTACGAATGGCCCGTCCGTATCACCGCGGTCGACGGCACCCGGGTCACGCTGGAGCGGCCGCTGCCGCTCGACGTACGGCCCGAATGGGATCCCCGTCTGACCACGCACGTGGAGGCGTTGACCGGTTCCGGGGTCGAAGGGCTGACGCTGGAAGCCATCGAGACGCCGCAGGCGCCGCATCTGCTCGACAAGGGCTACAACGGCGTCACCTTCCAGTGCGCCTACGACTGCTGGGCCGACGACATCACCGTCCGCCACGTCGACAACGGCTTCGGCCTGGTCGCCGCCTCCGCGTGCACGCTGCGCCGCACCCGCGTCTCGGGCCGCGGCTCCCACCACCCCTACTTCTGCCGCGAAGGCGCCCACGACAACCTCGTCGAGGACTTCGTCATCGAGCGGCGCACCGTGCCCGCCCCGGCTGGCACCCAGCTGCACGGCATCAACACCGAGGGCCTGTCGAGCCACAACGTCTGGTCCCGCGGCGTGATGGAGACGGGGACCTTCGACACCCACCGCGGAATGCCGTTCGCGAACGTACGGACCGAGATCACCGTCGACAACGACGGGCGGCACGGCGGCGACGCGAGCGCCGGACCGCTGTACGGGGCGCGCTTCACGCACTGGAACGTCACCGTGACGAACGAGAGGGCGGGGCTGATACGCATCGACGGGGTCGCCCCGTACAGCGCGACCGTCGGCATCTCCACCGTCAGGGAGTTCGACCAGATCGACGTACCGGACTTCACCGGGCCGCTCACCTCACGGCTGGAGGCGTACGGTTCGCCCGGCTCCGTACGGCCCCGGAACCTGTACGAGGCGCAGCGCGCGCTGGAGTGCCAGGAGCGGCGGGGCTAACCGCCGGCGCCCCGGGCTTCCGCCTTCTCGGGCACCGCGGCAGCGGCGGGCCCGGCCGGGCCCGGGCGGCGGTCCTCGGGCGCCGGCTCCTCCGGCAGGCCGCGCATGAGCAGCCAGTACCCGGCAGCCGCGATCGTCCCGATCACCGCGCACGAGCCCCACAGCCACTCGGGGCCGAAGTGGTCGATGACGTACCCCGACAGCAGCGGCGCGACCAGGGCGGCGACCGACCAGGACATGGTGTAGACGCCCTGGTAACGGCCGCGCCCCTGGACCGGCGAGAGCCGGACGACCAGGCCCATCTGGGTGGGGGAGTTGATGATCTCGGCCAGCGTCCAGACGCACACGGTCAGCGCGTACACGGCGATCGACCCGGCGAACGCCGTCAGCCCGAAGCCGTATCCCGCGAGCAGCGCCGAGAGCACCAGGAGCCGCTGCGGGTCGCGGTGCTCGATGAAGCGGGTGACCGGGATCTGCAGCGCGACGATCAGCACGCCGTTGACCGCGATCACGAGCCCGTAGTCGGACGCGGACCAGTCGTCCAGGCCCATCGCCACCGGCAGGCCGACATACCCCTGCATGAAGATCAGCGAGATGAGGAAGGAGAGGCCGACGACGCCCATGTACCGCCCGTCGCGCAGGACGGTGCCCAGTCCGATCTCGGCCTCGCCCTTCTCGGCAGGAGTCGCGCGTTCGGGCCGGGACTCCGGCAGCTTGGCGAAGACCAGCAGCGCGCAGACGAGGGTGAGCGCGGCCTCGCCCAGGAATCCGGCGAGATAGCTGTACTCGGCGATCAGGCCGGCCGCCGCGGAGGAGATGGCGAAGCCGAGGTTGATCGCCCAGTAGTTGAGGGCGAAGGCCCGCACCCGGTCCTCGGGGCGGACGATGTCCGCCATCATCGCCTGCACCGCGGGGCGGGAGGCGTTGCTCGCCATGCCGACGAGTCCGGCGACGGCCGCGATCGCCACCGGGTCCTCCATGAAGCCGAGCAGCGCGACGGACAGGGCGGTCGAGACCTGCGCGATCAGGAGGGTGGGCCGCCGGCCCAGCCGGTCGGTCATCACCCCGGCGCCCAGCGAGGAGACGACACCGCCGAGGCCGTGGAGGGCGGCGACGAGTCCCGCGTACGAGGCCGAGTAGCCCCGCTCCAGGGTGAGGTAGAGGGCCATGAAGGTGGCGACGAAGCCGCCGAGCCGGTTGACCAGCGTGCTGGCCCACAGCCACCAGAACGCCCGGGGAAGACCGGAGACGCTCTCCTGCGCGGCCCGTCTGAGCGTGGCTACGAACATACGGGCATCCCCCCGGGGTGGTAAGTGCCGTTGTGGCGAGCGGCAACTTACAAGCGGAGGGTCGGGTGGTGCCAGCGAATTGACTGCGGGCGTCAATCGTCGGCCGCAATCGTCGGCGTGTGGGGCGTCTATTAGGCTCGGTGCCATGGCCGACGCGACGTACAAGCTGATCCTCCTCCGCCACGGCGAGAGCGAGTGGAACGCGAAGAACCTGTTCACCGGCTGGGTGGACGTCAACCTCACCGAGAAGGGTGAGAAGGAGGCTGTCCGCGGCGGTGAGCTGCTCAAGGACGCCGGCCTGCTCCCCGACGTACTGCACACCTCGCTCCAGAAGCGCGCGATCCGCACCGCCCAGCTCGCGCTGGAGGCCGCGGACCGCCTGTGGGTCCCGGTGCACCGCTCCTGGCGGCTGAACGAGCGCCACTACGGCGCGCTGCAGGGCAAGGACAAGGCGCAGACCCTCGCCGAGTTCGGCGAGGAGCAGTTCATGCTGTGGCGCCGTTCCTACGACACCCCGCCGCCGGTCCTCGCGGACGACAGCGAGTTCTCCCAGGCGCACGACCCCCGCTACGCGACGATCCCGCCGGAGCTGCGCCCGCGCACCGAGTGCCTCAAGGACGTCGTCGTCCGCATGCTCCCGTACTGGTACGACGGCATCGTCCCGGACCTCCTGGCCGGCCGCACCGTGCTGGTCGCCGCCCACGGCAACAGCCTGCGCGCCCTGGTCAAGCACCTGGACGGCATCTCCGACGCCGACATCGCGGGCCTCAACATCCCGACCGGCATCCCGCTCGTCTACGAACTGGACGCCGACTTCAAGCCGGTCACCCCGGGTGGCACCTACCTCGACCCGGACGCGGCGGCGGCGGCGATCGAGGCGGTCAAGAATCAGGGCAAGAAGAAGTAGGGTTTGCGATCATGCCCCCGACCTGCGCATACGGCGCGGAGCGGGGGCATTTTCACGCCGGAGATGCCGCTTCTACGCAGGGAGCGTCGGCAGCGTGAGGTGGGAGGGATACTCCGCCGTGTGCAGGACGGTCTGGGTGGCCACCTGCGGCACTCCGTCGCCGGGGTAACCGGAGTTGGAGTTCCGCGCCCACTGCGGGAAGTCGGAACTGGTGACGTCGATACGCAGCCGTGCCCCGGCCGGGACGCGAGCCGACACCGGACCCAGTTCGATGACGTACTCGTAGACCTCGCCCGGGGTGATGGGCCGCGGTGTGGTCAGGGAGTCGCGGAAGGCGGCCCGCACGATGCCTTCCTGCAGGTTGCGCGAGCAGCCGTCCTCGTCGACCATGCACAGGCGCGCGGTCCAGTCGGTGTCGGTGGCCGACGAGGCCGCGTAGAGGGTCAGCGTCACATCGCCGACCACGTCCACGTCCCGCTCCTGCGGAGCGGTCGTGTAGACGAGCACGCCCTTGCCGTTCTCACGCTGACACTGGCAGGCCGGGCCCATCGGCGTCAGTTCCTCGACGCAGCAGGAGTGGCCGCCCGCGCTCATGGCCGGCGCGTTCGGGTCGTAGATGTAGAGGTCGGGCAACTCGTCACCCGGCGTCCGGGTGTCCAGGGTGCCGTCGCCGAAGCGGCTGTTGGCGCGTCCCTGAGAGTGCAGGAAGAGCCGCTCCATCCGTGCCTCGTGCGGGGGCCAGGCGGAGAAGTCACGCCAGCCCGCGCCGAGGACGTAGCTACTGACCGCGGATTCGAAGGTGCCGGTGCCCGTCTCCTTCAGCGTCTCCGAGAAGAACCGCACCTGACAGTCGTCGACGACCTTGGAGTCCGCGTCCGCGTTCTCCAGCTGGGTGACCGGGTACCAGGGCATGTGGTGGAAGGGCGCCATCACGAACTTCTGCCGGGCGGCGACCTCGGCGGTGCTCGCGCCGTTGCGGAGCCCGACGAAGTTGCGCCTGGTCCCCGACACGAACACGTCGTAGAGACCGGCCACATGCAGGGCGGGCACCTGGATGCGGCTGTAGTCGCTGTCGATGGACCAGCGCGCCCAGTAGTCGTCGTACGCAGGGTGCTCGAGCCAGTCGAAGTAGTAGGGCGTGATGTCCCGATCGAGGGCGGGAAAGGCCTCCGGAGCCATCCAGAAGTTGTCCGGCCCGTGCAGCAGGGCGCCGCTCAGCGCGTCGATACGCTCCTGGTCGCCGCGCCGGACCGCTTCGGCGATGCCCAGGTAGGCGGCCCAGAAGGCGTTGAACCCGTAGGCGAAGGCACCCGTGTTGTGGGTCCAACCCTCGTAGGCCTGGGAGCCCGTCAGGGCTGGGCTGATCGCCGCCAGGCCGGGCGGCTGCTCGACCGCGGCCAGGAGCTGGGTGAACCCGGCGTAGGAGAACCCGTACATGCCGACCCGGCCGTTCGACCCGGGCAGGCCGGCCGCCCACTCCACGGCGTCGTACCCGTCGAGGCCCTCGTCACGGAACGGGTAGAACTCGCCCTCGGACGCATACCGCCCGCGTACGTCCTGGACGACGACGATGAACCCCTGATGGGCGTACCAGGCCGGGTGCGCGAACGCCGTCTCCGACTGGGCGCCCTGTTTCCCGTACGGGGTGCGCTGCAGCAGAACGGGATAGGGACCCCCGGCCGCGTCCGGGCGGTATACGTCTGCGAGGAGTTCGACGCCGTCACGCAACTGGCACCGGACGTCGGTTTCCAGGGTTATCCCGGGAAAGCCCGTGACAGGCTGCACCATAATTGCCCACTCTCACTACTGGTGTTCATCTCTGTTCCGGGGAACGGTCCCCTTGCGAACGATTGACCAAGATGGGCCTTTGTCTGTGACGATGCGTCGATGCGCGGGCGCCGAGGCGGACACTCGAGGTGACGCAGCGTCGCCATGTGGTATCTCGCGGCTCATCAGGGGGCCCTTTCCGCCTGGCCTCTGCTTTGACAGTGCAGTGAGGTGAGAGGACGCTGTATATACCCTGAAAGTCCGATAAGTGATGAATGGTCGGAGGTGCATGGGAATGCGCCGCAGGATCGTTGCCGCACTCTCGGCGGGAGTCGCAGGGCTCGCACTGGGTGTGCTGCCGGCAACCGGGGCGTACGCCTCGAACGAGATCAGGGCTGATTACGGTTGCTCCGACTGGCGGGGCGGGGACGGTCGCCATTGCGGCCACCACAACGACTACAACGACAGGTACTACGGCGGATACCACGACCGCTACTACGACCCGTACTACGACCGGCACTTCGACCGGCACTTCAACGACTTCGTCGTCATCCTCGTCGCCGCGAGGTAGCCCCGGCCGGCCGCAGGGCATCCGCGAACACCCGCCGGGCGCGAGCGTGTTCGTCCTCGGCCGTGATCGTTCGGGTACGCGGAAGGGCCCCGTCCGAGAGTGGACGGGGCCCTTCCGCCACGGCTGGTTCAGCCGCAGCAGCCACCGCACTGGCACGGTGCGCCCGACTGGCAGCCGCAGCCGCAGCCCGAGCCGCAGCCGCAGGCGCCGAGCAGCGGAAGCCGACGGGGCGGGACCGGCACTTCGACCGATGCTTTCTGCCGCGAGTCGGTCGTGGGGGAGTCGGCCATGGGATCCTCCTCAAAGGCGTACCTGTGTCGCCTCTCCCCATTGCATGCCCACTTCGCCGGGCGCATCAACGGCGCACGGAGGTCAAGCCTTCGCGCCGCCGCCGGGTGGCGCCGGTTACGCGCCCTCGACCGGCGTCTCGGCCTGCAGCTCGTCCGCGTGCTCACCCGTGACCAGGTAGACGACGCGCTTGGCGACCGCGACCGCGTGGTCCGCGTAACGCTCGTAGTAGCGGCCCAGCAGCGTGACGTCGACCGCCGTCTCGATGCCGTGCTTCCAGCGCTCGTCTATCAGGTGCGTGAACAGCGTGCGGTGCAGCAGGTCCATCTCGTCGTCGTCCGTCTCCAGCTGGAGCGCGAGATCGACGTCCTTGGTGATGATGACCTCCGCCGCCTTCGCCATCAGGCGCTGCGCGAGCTGTCCCATCTCCAGGATCGTGGCGTGCAGGTCCTGCGGAACCGCCGGCGCCGGGAAGCGCAGCCGGGCCAGCTTGGCCACGTGCTGGGCCAGGTCGCCCGAGCGCTCCAGGTCGGCGCTCATCCGCAGCGAGGTCACCACGATCCGCAGGTCGGTGGCGACCGGCTGCTGGCGGGCCAGCAGGGCTATCGCCCGGGCCTCCAGGTCGTGCTGAAGATCGTCGACCTTCTGGTCCGCCGCGATCACGCTCTCGGCGAGCTTCAGGTCGGCGTCGAGCATGGCCGTCGTGGCGCGCCCGATGGCCGAGCCGACCAGCCGGGCCATCTCGACAAGGCCCTCGCCGATCGAGTCAAGTTCCTCGTGGTACGCGTCCCGCATGGGGTTCCCTCTCTTGAATACGTTCGGGGGTCCGGGTGGGGCTGAGACCCCCACGCTCCCACGTTCCGTCCGGAACGCGTCCGGATCCTCCCTCCCAAGTGAACCGCTCCCTTCCCCTCGGTGAACTCTGGGCGACGACTGTTCGGGCTGCCACCCGGATGGCTGGGAGAGCGTCCCCGGACACGCATAACCTGGATGCATGGACGTGAACGCGGCGGTCGCCGCATTGGCTGCGATCGCCGGGGTGTGCACCGGCGTGATCGCCATGCTGGCGTTCCGCTGGAGCGAGCGCGACCAGGCGAGGCCCACCCGCACATCCCTGCATACGGACGCCGTGCTTCCGCCCGGTGTCGACACCGTGCTGTCCGTGCTGCGCTCCTCCGCGGTCGTCCTCGACGAGAGCGACTCCGTGGTCAAGGCCAGCTCCGCCGCGTATGCGCTGGGCCTGGTCAGGGGCGGGAAGCTGGCCGTCCAGCCGATGCTGCACATGGCCCGCGACACCCGCCGGGACGGAGAGATACGACAGGTCGAGCTCGACCTGCCGCGCCGCGGCACCGGCCGCGGCGAAGCCCTCGCCGTCTCCGCCCGGGTCGCGCCCCTCGGCTCCCGCCTCGTGCTGCTCCTGGTCGAGGACCTCACCGAAGCCCGCCGCATCGAAGCGGTGCGACGCGACTTCGTCGCCAATGTCAGCCATGAGCTCAAGACGCCCGTCGGCGCGCTCTCGCTGCTCTCCGAGGCGGTCATGGACGCCTCGGACGACCCCGAGGCGGTCACCCGCTTCGCCGGCCGGATGCAGATCGAGGCGACCCGGCTCACCAGCCTCGTACAGGAACTGATCGACCTCTCCCGGGTGCAGAACGACGACCCGCTGGAGGACGCCGAGCCCGTACGCGTGGACGAACTCGTCGCCGAGGCCATCGACCGGTCCCGGCACACCGCGTCCACGAAACAGATCACCATGGCCGCCGGCGGCACCGCCGACCTGCATGTCTGGGGCAACCGCGGCCAGCTGGCCGCCGCCCTCGGCAATCTCGTCGAGAACGCCGTCAACTACTCCCCGGCCCGCACCCGCGTCGGCATAGCCGCACGCCGCATCCCCGCGTCCGGCGGGGACCAGATCGAGATCGCCGTCACCGACCAGGGCATCGGCATCTCCGAGAAGGACCGCGAGCGGATCTTCGAACGCTTCTACCGCGTCGATCCCGCACGCTCCCGTGCCACCGGCGGTACGGGCCTGGGCCTGGCCATCGTCAAGCACGTGGCCGCCTCGCACGGCGGGGAGGTCACGGTGTGGAGCACCGAGGGACAGGGCTCCACCTTCACCCTGCGGTTGCCGGAGGCCGGCTCCGTCCGGGACCGTACGCACATCCAGATCGCCGACGACGCCGACGACGGACCGTACGACTCAGATCCCGAGTCCCATCCCCACCCCCACCCCCATCCCGATTCCGATTCCGGTTCGGATGCAGACCCCGAATCCGGCTCCCACCCCGGTCCTGATCCCCGGACCACACCACGCGAACCACTGCCTGCCCCGGAGGTCCTTCCGTGACCCGAGTGCTTGTCGTCGAGGATGAGGAATCCTTCAGCGACGCTCTTTCCTACATGCTCCGCAAAGAGGGCTTCGAGGTCGCCATCGCGACCACCGGACCCGAGGGACTCGACGAGTTCGAGCGCAACGGAGCCGACCTCGTCCTGCTCGACCTGATGCTGCCCGGGCTGCCCGGCACCGAGGTCTGCCGCCAGCTGCGCGGCCGGTCCAACGTCCCGGTCATCATGGTGACCGCCAAGGACAGCGAGATCGACAAGGTCGTCGGCCTGGAGATAGGAGCCGACGACTACGTGACGAAGCCCTTCTCCTCGCGGGAGCTGGTCGCCCGCATCCGTGCGGTCCTGCGCCGCCGCGGTGAGCCGGAGGAGGTCACCCCGGCGGCCCTGGAGGCCGGGCCGGTGCGCATGGACGTCGACCGCCATGTCGTCACGGTCGCCGGCGGAAAAGTCGACCTCCCGCTCAAGGAGTTCGACCTGCTGGAGATGCTGCTGCGCAACGCGGGTCGTGTGCTGACCCGTATGCAGCTGATCGACCGCGTCTGGGGCGCGGACTACGTGGGTGACACCAAGACCCTCGACGTCCACGTCAAGCGCCTGCGCGCCAAGATCGAGCCCGACCCGGGCGCCCCCCGCTACCTGGTGACGGTGCGCGGGCTGGGCTACAAGTTCGAGCCGTAGGCCGGACCACGCCCGAGCGTGTACGAAGGAGGCCCCGCCGGAAGTCCTGGCGGGGCCGCTTTCGTGCTGCCGGAGCCCGGGCAGAGGCCCGGGATCAGCGCTGGAGGGCGGGCGGGGTCAGTGGCCGGCCTCGTGGGACGCCGAGGCGGGGTCCGACGGGGTCGTGGTGGCCTCGCCGCCGTTCTCGTCACCGTGGGCGCCGCCCTCTTCGGCCTCGTCGCCGTGCGCGCCCTCGGCCGGGGCGGACGGGCTGGCCGCCGGCTTCTCGGCCGGAGGCTTCGGCACGCCGGTCGGGCCGTAGTCGTGGTAGAAGCCGGCTGCCGGGACGACGAACGCCTCGATGGGCACGTCACCGGTCTCGCTGAAGCGGAAGACGATCTTCTGCGCCTCGCCGCTCTTGCCGGCCTCGTTGCTGTTGTCGATGAGCGCGGAGGCGTTGCCCTTGCCGCCCAGGACGACCGAGCCGAGCGCCGGAATCGTGATCGGACCCGCTCCCGTCGCCGGCGCGAGCTTCACCACGGTGTTCGAGCCCGGCAGCGTGATGGAGTCGAGCGTCTGCTCCTGCTGGCCGTTGTTGAACAGCGTGGCGGAGACGACCGCCGGGCCCTGAGCGTTCAGCTCGGGCTGCGTGATCACCGTCGCGTTCTGGATCTGGATGTCACCGACCGTCGTGGCGGCGTTGTCCGGCTTGACGCCGAGCGTCTGTGCGTCGTTGCCCGCAGCGCATGCGGAGAGCGGGGCGATCGAGATCACGAGGGCAGTCGCGGCGAGGACGCCGCGTCGAAGGCTGCTGCTCACGGCGGCGGCATCTCCTAGGACGTACGGACGGGCTAAGGGGTCTGTCAGCGCGCTTAGGTTACCGACCCCTCGTCGGGCTCCCGCACCCGACCCGCCTCCGACACGGCCCCGGCGCCCCCGCGTGCCCTCCGCGCCACCGGATTTCGCCCGCTGTTCACATAACCGGATGATCAATTCCGTGAGCCGCCGCACATTCCCCGCGGAAAGCCCGGACCGGACCGTAGTGATCTCCCGGCGATCTCCAGGTGATCAATTTCGGATTCCTTCTCGCGTGTCCCGCCGGACGGGTGACCGAGCCTCGAACGGAGTAGGCGAAGTAGACTACTGGGAACCCGGCAAATCGGGACGTTCATCCACTTGGACGGGGGTTGTGATGCGCGTGACGTGCACCTTTCCGGGTGCCCGTGCAGCCGCTCCGACCTGCGAATACCCCCTTCCGGAAGTCGCCCGCAGCACGTTCATGTTGCTGTTGTCAAGCCCCGAGATATGCCCTGACCTGCGAAAACGCCATTCAGAAGAAGCCGTTCTCGTGTTACCCTGGATAGCCACGGAAGGGGTACCTGTCACATGACGTTCAAGGTTGGCGACACCGTGGTCTATCCCCATCACGGGGCCGCGCTGATCGAGGCCATCGAAACTCGCCAGATCAAAGGCGTGGACAAGACCTACTTGGTGCTCAAGGTCGCCCAGGGCGACTTGACGGTTCGTGTACCGGCGGACAATGCGGATCTCGTTGGCGTACGCGATGTGGTCGGTCAGGACGGGCTGGACCGGGTCTTCGACGTGCTGCGAGCGCCGTACGCCGAGGAGCCGACGAACTGGTCCCGTCGCTACAAGGCAAATCTCGAGAAGCTCGCCTCCGGCGATGTGATCAAGGTCGCCGAAGTGGTGCGTGACCTGTGGCGTCGCGAGCGCGAGCGCGGTCTCTCCGCAGGAGAGAAGCGCATGCTGGCCAAGGCTCGCCAGATCCTGGTGAGCGAGCTGGCTCTCGCGGAGAACACCAACGAGGACAAGGCCGAGGCCCTGCTCGACGAGGTCCTCGCGTCCTGACGCGGCGGTTCTGGCACGGCGTCCTGATGAGGGACCCTGACGCACAGGACTCCCACGTCAGGCTTGCGCCCACGGTGCAGAACTGAATGCCGCGGTGCCCGCTGACCAGCTGGAAGGTTGAGTCGCCGGGCACTGCGGCATGTTCGCCGCGCCCACGCCGCTCATCGCGTACCTTCCCCAACCCCGCACGCAGATCCCGTACGTCCCCCGTCCCCCGACGACCCATCCGGCGTGCCGGGCCCGGGCAGCTCACGCAGCCGGCGTCTTCGACGCGGCTGGCTCGACCAGTTGTCACGGAAAGGGTCCGGTCAAGGCGTCGCGCCCGGCACGTTCTGGCCATACCCACATGGGCGGACGATACAAACCTGGCCATGTCAATTCGGGGCGGTCCCCGACCTTCCGGAGTGGAACCGATGTCAGAACAGACACGCACCGGCCGCACCGCCGTGGTGATCCCCGCGGCCGGCCGGGGCGTACGGCTCGGCCCTGGCGCCCCCAAGGCGCTCCGCGCCCTCAACGGCACCCCCATGCTGATCCACGCCGTACGCGCCATGGCGGCCTCCCGCGCCGTCTCGCTCGTCGTCGTGGTCGCCCCGCCCGACGGCGCCCCCGAGGTCAAGAACCTGCTCGACGCGCACGCCCTGCCCGAGCGCACCGACTACCTGGTCGTCCCCGGCGGCGACACCCGGCAGGAGTCCGTACGCCTCGGCCTCGAAGCGCTCCCCGAGACGATCGGCACCGTCCTCGTCCATGACGCCGCCCGGCCGCTCGTCCCCGTCGACACCGTCGACGCGGTCATCGAGGCCGTACGGGACGGAGCCCCCGCCGTCGTCCCCGCCCTGCCGCTCGCCGACACCGTCAAGCAGGTCGAACCGCGCGCGAAGGGCGAGCCCGAGCCCGTCGTCGCCACCCCCGAGCGCGCCAGGCTGCGCGCCGTGCAGACCCCGCAGGGCTTCGACCGCGACACCCTCGTACGCGCCCACGAGACGGTCACCGACGACGTCACCGACGACGCGAGCATGGTCGAACAGCTCGGCGAGCCCGTCGTGGTCGTCCCCGGCCACGAAGAGGCCTTCAAGGTGACCCGCCCGCTGGACCTCGTCCTCGCCGAGGCCGTACTCGCCCGCAGGAGGGCCAACGATGGCTTCTAGCAGCCACCCGCTCCCGCTCGTCGGTATCGGCACCGACGTCCACGCCTTCGAGCAGGGCCGCGAACTGTGGTGCGCCGGACTGCTCTGGGACGGCGAGGAATACGGCCTCGCCGGCCACTCCGACGGCGACGTCGCCGCCCACGCGGCCTGCGACGCCCTCTTCTCCGCCGCCGGCATCGGCGATCTCGGCGCCCACTTCGGCACCGGCCGCCCCGAATGGTCCGGCGCCTCGGGCGTCACCCTGCTCGCCGAGGCCGCCCGGATCGTCCGCGCCGAAGGCTTCGAGATCGGCAACATCGCCGTCCAGGTCATCGGCGTACGCCCGAAGATCGGCAAGCGCCGCGACGAGGCCCAGAAAGCCCTCGGCGAGGCGGCAGGCGCACCCGTCTCCGTCTCCGGCACGACGACGGACGGACTCGGGCTGACCGGTAGGGCCGAAGGACTGGCCGCGATCGCCACGGCGCTCCTCTTCCGCGCGTCCTGACCCCCACGGCCCCCGCGGTGGGGTAGACGCGGTGGTGACGTCGACGAATTCCTGCGCACCGAGTTCAGGAGGACCGCACCGTGACCGCCCCCCTCAGCGACAAGCTCAAGGCACTGCTCGACACTCCCGTGTTCGTCAACCTCGCCACCATCCAGCCCGACGGAAGCCCCCAGGTGTCTCCCGTCTGGGCGAAGCGGGACGGCGACGACGTACTGATCTCGACGACCGTCGGGCGGCGCAAGGAGCAGAACCTGCGCCGGGACCCGCGGACGACCGTGCTCGTCCAGCCCTTCGACGAGCCGTACACGTACGCCGAGATCCGCGGCCTGGCCACCCTCAGCACCGAGGGCGGCCAGGAGCTGATCGACGAGCTGTCCCTGAAGTACACCGGCAAGAGGTACGCCGAGTTCAACCCGGAGTCCGGCAAGGACGCCCCCCGCGTGGTCGTCCGGATCACCCCGCGGAAGGTCGTCGGCGCGCTCGCCTGATCCCGCCGCCGCCCCGCCGGTCACAATCCAGTGCCCCGCGCCCCCAAGGGCGTGGGGCACTGCCGTGCGCCCACTACTCTTGAGTGGTGACTATTCGGCTGTACGACACCGGCGCCCGGCAGATCCGTGACTTCGTCCCGCTCACGCCGGGCTGCGTCTCGATCTACCTGTGTGGCGCGACCGTGCAGTCCGCCCCGCACATTGGGCACATCAGGTCGGGACTCAACTTCGACATCATGCGCCGCTGGTTCGAGTACCGCGGCTACGACGTCACGTTCGTGCGGAACGTGACCGACATCGACGACAAGATCATCACCAAGGCGGAGGACCAGAACCGCCCCTGGTGGTCGATCGGATACGAGAACGAGCGCGCGTTCAACGCGGGTTACGACGCGCTCGGTTGCCTGCCGCCCACCTACGAACCGCGCGCCACCGGGCACATCACCGAGATGGTCGAGATGATGCGCGGCCTCATCGAGCGCGGCCACGCCTACGAGGCCGACGGCAACGTCTACTTCGACGTGCGCTCCTTCCCCGGCTACCTGCAGCTCTCCAACCAGGACATCGACGATCTGCGCCAGCCCTCCGCCGAGGGCGAGACCGGCAAGCGCGACCTGCGCGACTTCGCCATGTGGAAGGCGGAGCGGCCGGGCGAGCCGTCGTGGGAGACGCCCTGGGGACGAGGACGGCCGGGCTGGCACCTGGAGTGCTCGGCCATGGCCCACAAGTACCTGGGCACCGCCTTCGACATCCACGGCGGCGGCCTGGACCTGGTCTTCCCCCACCACGAGAACGAGATCGCCCAGGCCAAGGCCTTCGGCGACGACTTCGCGTCGTACTGGGTGCACAACGCCTGGGTGACCATGAGCGGCGAGAAGATGTCCAAGTCGCTCGGCAACTCGGTCCTCGTGAGCGAGATGGTCAAGCACTGGCGGCCGATCGTCCTGCGCTACTACCTGGGCACCCCGCACTACCGCTCGATGATCGAGTACAGCGAGGAGGCCCTGCGCGAGGCCGAGTCCGCGTTCGCGCGCATCGAGGGCTTCGTCCAGCGCGTCGTCGAGAAGGCGGGGGGCCTCGTCGAGCCCGCCGCCGAACTGCCGCCCGCGTTCATCGACGCCATGGACGACGACCTCGGCGTCCCGCAGGCGCTCGCGATCGTCCACACCACGGTCCGCCAGGGCAACTCGGCACTCGCCGCCGACGACAAGGAAGCGGCCGTCGCCCGGCTCGCCGAGGTGCGCGCCATGCTCGGCGTCCTCGGCCTGGACCCGCTCGACCCGCACTGGGCCGGCGAGGCCGACCGCGGCGAGGACCTCCACGGCGTCGTCGACACCCTGGTGCGGCTCGTGCTGCAGCAGCGCGAGGCGGCCAGGACACGCAAGGACTGGACCACCGCCGACGCGATCCGCGATCAGCTCAACCAGTCCGGACTCGTCATCGAGGACGGCCCGGACGGCCCGCGCTGGACGCTCGGACCCCGCTGACCAGCGACAGTGTGCCGCCCGGCCGCCCGGGCGGCACACTTTCTTACGTACGTACGCATCCGGGAACCGCGGAGATCCGCTCGGGACCCACGAAGATTCAGGGAAACAGGTAGTCATGGCCGGGAACAGCCAGCGCAGGAACCGCCGCACGTCCAACAAGAAGGGCGCGACGGTCGGCAGCGGTGGAAACCGGCGCCGCGGCCTCGAGGGCAAGGGCCCGACCCCGCCCGCGTCCGCCCGCAAGGGCCATGTGAAGAACCGCGTCGCCAACGCCAAGGCCAAGCAGGCCCAGCGGCGGCCCGTCGCCCGCCGCGGCGGCAAGGGCTCGTCCGAGATGGTCGTCGGCCGCAACCCCGTCTTCGAGGCCCTGCGCGACGGTGTGCCCGCGACGACCCTGTACGTCCAGCAGTTCATCGACAACGACGAGCGGGTGCGCGAGGCGCTCCAGCTCGTCGGCCAGCGCGGCAACATCCACCTGATGGAGGCGCCGCGCGCCGAGCTGGACCGGATGACGAACGGGCTGAACCACCAGGGCCTCGTCCTCCAGGTCCCGCCGTACGAGTACGCACACCCCGAGGACCTCGCGGCCGCCGCCTTCGACGACGGCGAGGACCCGCTGATCGTCGCCCTCGACGGCGTCACCGACCCGCGCAACCTCGGCGCCGTCGTCCGCTCCGTCGCGGCCTTCGGCGGCCACGGCGTGGTCGTCCCGGAACGCCGTGCGGCAGGCATGACGGCCGGCGCCTGGAAGACCTCCGCCGGCACCGCCGCCCGCACCCCGGTCGCCCGCGCGACCAACCTGACCCGCGCCCTGGAGGCGTACCAGAAGGCGGGCATCACCGTCGTCGGCCTCGCGGCGGACGGCGAGGTCGAGGTCGGCGAGCTCGAAGCCCTCGCCGGCCCGGTCGTCATCGTCGTCGGCAGCGAGGGCAAGGGCCTGTCCCGCCTCGTCGGCGAGACCTGCGACTACCGCGTCCGCATCCCGATGCCGGGCGGCGCCGAGTCCCTCAACGCGGGCGTCGCGGCGGGCGTGGTGCTGTACGAGGCGGCGCGCCGCCGAGGCTGATCAGCGCGCGCCGTACCCGACGCGGTGCACGCCGTAACCCGCGCGGTGCAGGCCGTACCCCACGCGCCCCACGGGGCCTTGCCGGGGCCCTCCGGGGAGCCGCGAAGAGGCGGGAACGATCTTGACGGGTCTCGGACATTTCGGGGTCGTCAAGGCAGTGTCCTAAGTACAGGTCACTCGGTTAGATGAGTGTGGACACCAGAACGCCCCGGCCCGGGTTCGACGATCAGCCATTCCTGAGCACGATCAAGGTGAACTGCGATCCCGCGCAGGTCATCGTGAACCACGCCAGCTTCCGGGTGAAGCTCGCCCCGAGTCAGACCAGGCGCCCTGCCCGGGGCGACCTGGCCGACACCGCCTGGATCCCCGCCCTGGCCGGCGCCGGCGCCGTGGCGCGCCGCCGGGCACCCGTCGTATGGAGCGGGAAGTCCGCTCCGGGCGACCCAGGGGCGACCGGTCTGCTGCAGGCCGTACGTACCTCCGGAGCCGGGTTCGGCGACCGGAGCGGCTACGACGACCGCAACGGGTTCGACGACCGCAATGGGTTCGACGACCGGAACGGGTTCGGTGACCGCAGCGGCTACGACCGCGGCGCCGCCACCCAGGTCATCCCCCGTGTCGATACGGCCTCAGCCACCGACACCATGCCCACACCCGTCATCGGAGCCCCCCGCCGGGAACCCCTGCTGCCCCCGATGCGGCACGCGGAAGGCGCGTACGACGCCTACGAGCCGTACGGCGAAGAAGCCGAGGAAGTCACCCACTTCGGCCACGACGACACCGGCGGAAGGCACGCGGCGCCCGGCGGCGCCGTCCGGCACGCCTACTACCCCGGCCGCCGGATGAACCTCGGCGTCGTCCTCCTCCCGCTGCGCGTCTTCCTCGGCTTCATCTCCATCTACGCCGGCATGGGCAAGCTCTGCGACCCCGTCTACTTCGACGGCGGCGAACGCGGCTCCATGGTCAAGTGGCTGACCTCCCTGGAGCCGTGGACCCTCGCCGAGCCACTGCGCGACTTCGCGCTCGCGCACCCGGTGGGCGCCGGTCTCACCGTCGCCTTCCTGCAGGTCGTCGTCGGCGTACTCACCGTCCTCGGCCTCTGGCAGCGCGTCGCGGCCGTCGTCGGCGCACTGCTCTCCGCCGCGCTGATCATGACCGTCAGCTGGCGGACCGTCCCGGTGTACGACGCACCCGACATCATGAACCTCGCCGCCTGGTCGCCCCTGATCATCGCCGGCGCCCCCGTCTACTCCGTGGACGGCCGCCTCGCGGGCGAGGCCTGGCGCAAGCTCGGCCCGCGTTCCGAACTGTGGGAGCTGCGGCGCCGCGTGCTGCGGCGCGGCGGGGTCCTCGCCGCCGTCGTCGTCGGACTGACGCTGCTGGTCGGCTCGATCCTCGGCGGAGCCGTACGGTCCACGGAGCTCGTGACCGTCCCCGGTCCGAACGTCGACCCGACCAACCACCTCCCCGGCGCCCCGCTGCCGAGCGAATCGGGCCGCCGCAGCCCCTCCGGCGAGGCGGAGCGGCGCGCCGAGCCGTCCAGGACGGAGTCGAGCAGCCCGGCGGCCGAGCGGACCGAGCCGTCCGAAACGGTCAGCGAGAGCGGCAGCGTCGGTGAGGCGGGCAGGCCCAGCGAGTCCCAGGGCACGGACGGACAGCAGTCGCCGTCCCAGTCGGAGCCCGTGAACCCGCCGTCCGGCAGCTCAGGCCCCTCCTCGACCGGAGGCGGCAGCGAGCCGGGCGCCTCGGGCGGCGGCGGAGGAGGCGGTACGGGCGGGTCCGACAACGGCGGCTCCGGCGGCGGCAGCGGCACCAGCGGCGGCAGCTCCGGCGGAGGCAACCGGAACCCGATCGGCGGCCTCCTGGGCTGATCCGGGCGAACGCGGTCGGTCGGGGCGGTCACCGGGCATCGAGGCCCGGTGACCGCCCCGACGTCGTGCCCGTTCGCCGAGCATGCTCGGGGCTCGCGCTCAGACGCCGTGTCTGCTCGGCGAGCACGCTCAGGGCTCGCCCTCAGGAACCGTGCGCGGTGAGTTCCTTCGCCGCCTCGGTGAGGTCCTTGGCCGTGTCGATCGCCCGCCAGTACGCCCCCTGCGGCAGCGGAAAGCCGGCCAGGGAACGCTCCCGTGCCAGCCGGGGGAACGTCGTGCGCTCATGGTCGCCCTGGTCGGGCAGCAGCCGCGTGAAGGCCGCGGAGAAGACGTACACACCCGCGTTGATGAGATACGGCGACGGCGGCGACTCGATGAAGTCCAGAACATGGCCGAACTCGTCCGTCTCCACGGCACCCCACGGAATGCGCGGCCGGGCCAGCGCGAGCGTCGCGGTGGCATCCCGTTCCGCATGGAACTCGGCCATCTCGCGCAGCGAGAAACGCGTCCAGATGTCGCCGTTCGTGGCGTACCAGGGCCGGTCGGGGTGGGGAAGGCTCCTGGCGGCGTACTTCAGGCCGCCGCCCCGGCCCAGCGGCTCCGCCTCGACGACGGTCGTGACACGGAGCGGCAGCACGGCGCTGTCCAGCCACTCCTGCAGCACCTCGGCGAGATGACCGCAGGAGACCACGGCGTCCGTCACGCCCTCGGCGGCCAGCCAGGAAAGCTGATGGCCGATGATCGGGGTCCCCGTGCCGGGGATCTCGACCATCGGCTTGGGCCGGTCGTCGGTGTACGGGCGCAGCCGTGAGCCCTGGCCACCCGCCAGGACCACGGCCTGAGTCGGATACGTATGCATACGGGCACGATATGCGGGCCCGCGTGCGAGCCCCGCGAACCGTCGCGCGGCGTGCGTGGCTTGTGCGGTGCGCTCGCCTCGTGCGGCGCGCGTACGGGCGCCGCACGGTCACGTACGTCCCGGTCAGCTGCCCCAGTTGCCCTGCGCCTGCTGCGAGACACCGGCGGCGAAGGACGTGTCGCAGACGGGCCGGGAGAACGCCTGCGCACGCGTCGGGCCGTAACGGGCCACGGCGGCGCGGCCCAGGTCCCTCGCGATCTCCATGCAGTGGCGGGCGAGCGACGGGCGCCCCTCGACCGCGCGCTGGAGGTTCGTGAGCGCGACGCCCGGGTCCTTCTGCTGCAGGTCCGTCAGCAGCTTCTCGCGCAGAACGTCCTGAGGAGCACGGGACTTGGCGCGGACCGGTACATTCTCGGTGGACGCGGTGGACGCGGTGAGCATCTGGGACTCGGTGTTGCGCCCTGCCCACGGGACGCTGGTGACCGCGAGAGTTCCGGAGAGCACCAGGACGACGGGCAGGACGAGGGCAAGAGTGCGGCCGATACGGCGAGCGGTGTGGGTCACGCAGGCGAGCGTAGCGGGCGGTAGTGATTTGGCGACATTTAGTCACCCTTGCGAGGGATGGTTCGAGGGATTCTTTCGAATCGCAGGTTGACGACGGTATGTGAATTGCCCGGTATGCCGGGGTATTTATCGACATCTGTAAACGCCGAACGGCCCCCTTGCTTCCGCAAGGGAGCCGTTCACGTCAGGCGCCGGAGAACCGGTCAGCCCCGTCAGCCCGGTCCGCCCGGTCGGCCGATCTGCCGTCCTGGCGTCCTGCCGTCAGTCGCTGAGGCGCTCGCCCGTCGACGTCGAGAACACGTGCGTCTCGCCCGGCCGCGGCACGACGTGCAGCTGCGAGCCCTTGTCCGGCACGGAGCGGCCGTTCACCCGGACCACCAGGTCCTTCTTCTCGCCGCCGACCTCGGCAGTGCCGTACACATAGCCGTCCGCGCCGAGCTCCTCGACGACGTTCACGGTCACGGCCAGGCCGGCCGGGGCGTCCTCGGTGTCCTTCGACAGCGTCTTGGCGGCGGCGCCGCCGTGCTCGACCACGTCGAAGTGCTCGGGCCGCACACCGACGGTCACGGTCCGGTCACCCTTGTCGGCGGCAGCGGACAGCGCCTCGCGGCTGACCGGGACGACGCTGTTGCCGAACTTCACACCACCGTCGGTGATCGGCACCTCGACCAGGTTCATGGCCGGCGAACCGATGAAGCCCGCGACGAACAGGTTCGCCGGGCGGTCGTACATGTTCCGCGGCGAGTCGACCTGCTGCAGCAGACCGTCCTTCAGCACGGCGACCCGGTCGCCCATCGTCATGGCCTCGACCTGGTCGTGCGTGACGTACACGGTGGTGATGCCGAGACGGCGCTGCAGCGACGCGATCTGCGTACGCGTCGAGACACGGAGCTTCGCGTCGAGGTTCGACAGCGGCTCGTCCATGAGGAAGACCTGCGGCTCACGCACGATGGCACGGCCCATCGCCACGCGCTGCCGCTGACCACCGGACAGCGCCTTCGGCTTGCGGTCCAGGTACTCGGTCAGGTCGAGGATCTTCGCCGCCTCCTCGACCTTCTGCCGGATGAGGGCCTTGCTGACGCCGGCGATCTTGAGCGCGAAGCCCATGTTGTCCGCGACGGACATGTGCGGGTACAGCGCGTAGTTCTGGAACACCATGGCGATGTCCCGGTCCTTCGGCGGGAGGTGGGTGACGTCGCGGTCACCGATGCGGATCGCTCCGCCGTTGACGTCCTCGAGGCCGGCGAGCATACGCAGCGAGGTGGACTTGCCGCAGCCGGAGGGGCCGACGAGGACGAGGAACTCGCCGTCCTCGATCTCGATCTCGAGCCCGTCGACGGCGGGCTTCGTGGAGCCCGGGTAGATCCGGGTCGCCTTGTCGAAAGTGACAGTGGCCATGGGTGATGATCCCTTCACCGGCAGGAACGTGCCGGACGATCCGAGTAAAGGAAGAATGGGTCTAGTCCACCTGAGTGAACTGCAGGCGACGCTACCTTGCGATTCCGGTTCTGTCAGTAGGCAGAGCAGCGCTCTTTTGACCTGCGCCTTGACGACGCTTCCTGCTTCATCGCCCAATGCCGCTCGAAACGCGGGTAACCCCACGGATACGGCGGGCTTACACAGACTCCACAGGCATTCCGGCCGACGGCCCGTCGGTCCGCACAACGAAGGACTACCCGGTGAGCGCCGACGCCCGAATCACCGCGGGCAGCGCTCTCCCTGCTGGGAGCGCATCCGCGACCAGGCGATAGAGGCGCAGCCCCTCCTCCCGGAGATTGGCTGCCGCGTTCACATCCCTGTCATGCGTTGTGTCGCATCTCACGCATGTCCAGCTTCGAACTGAGAGCCCCTTGGGCCCGCCATCCGCATGGCATACCGAACAGCGGCGCGTCGAAGGGAAGAATCGGTCGACGATCACGAGCGTGCGGCCGCCCCACTCCGCCTTGTACGTCAGCAGCCGCAGCAACTCTCCCCACGACGCGTCGATGATCGCCCCGTTCAGCCGGGCCTTGCGACGTCCACCGGCGCGCATCAGAGAAGCGATGGCCAGGTCCTCCACCACGAGCACTTGGTTCTCGCGCACGAGGCGGGTGGTGACCTGGTCCAGTACGTCGCGTCGGACATCCCTGATCAACGCGTACAGACGCGCGATCTTGGCCCGGACCTTGGCTCGATTCTTCGAACCCGCCCGTCTCCGGTGCAGCTGCCGCTGAAGCCGGGCCAACCGATCCGCGTACTTCCGCAGCAGGCGCGGATGGTCGATCTTCGTGCCGTCGTCCAGAGTCACCAGAGAGGCGATGCCCACATCCACGCCCACCACCTTCGGCTCGCCGCACTCAGGATCGACCACCTCGGCCAGCGGCTCGATGACCTCCTCGACGAGAACCGCTACGAAGTGGCGGCCGGCCCGATCCCGGGTCACCGTCAGCTTCACCGGTGTCACACCTGACGGCAGCGGACGTGACCATCGCACGGCCAACGGTTCCGTCTGCTTGGCCAGGGTCAGCAGCCCCGTGCCCGCCCGATCCGGATCTTCGACCCAGCGGAACCCCATACCGAGCCGTACGTACGTCGCCGAATCCTTGGCCACATGCTTCCGCTTGCGCTTCGGATGCTTCCTCGCACCCCTGAAGAAGCCCTGGAAGGCGGCGTCCAAGTGCCTCAGCGACTGCTGCAGCACCGTCGACGACACCTCCGCCAGCCACGAGGTCTCCTCGGCCCGCCGCCAGCCCGTCAGCGCCCGGCACGTCTCCGCGTACCCCACCGAGACCCGGTACTGCTCCCAGCCGCTCCGACGCAGCTCAAGCCCCTGGTTGTAGACCCAGCGACATGCACCGAACGTCTTCGCCAGCTGCTCCGCCTGCGAGGCCGACGGATAGAAGCGGTAGCGGTACGTCCGCTCCCGCGTCCCGGCCGCCTTGGCCCGACGCTTCACCGGCTTTCCCGGCTTCCGCCGCTGTGAGGGGATGCCGAGCTCGTACTCCTTGAGCTGTACGGCCTGGGCCCCCGTCACCCGTGCAGCCACGTCCCCTCCCTGTGAGCCGATCATCGGAACAGCACGTCAGTGCCTTCAACGAACAGACGGCCGGAAGGTCACTGATCCCGTGCTCGGCGCCATTGGGCGCTGTGTAAAGTGGGGTAGCTCTCGCGTGCGGAGCACGTCGTACCCATGCCGCCTTAGCTCAGTTGGTAGAGCAACGGCTTTGTAACCCGTAGGTCGTCGGTTCGATTCCGACAGGCGGCTCCACCGAAACTGTGTCCCGGATCACTCTGATCCGGGACACTGTCGTTTTGCGGGGGTCTGGCGGGGTGTTCCTGGGGAGGGGTGCGTCGGATGAGTCGTCGTTCCAGTGGACTGATCGGCGTCTGGGCGGAGGCGCAGCGGCAGCAGCAGAGGCAGCGGGAGGCGCAGGCGCGGGCCGCGGTAAGACAGCAACAGACGGCGGTGCGGGAGCAGCGGGCGTTCGAGCGGGACATGGCGCGAATGCATCGGGAGCAGCAGGCGGCGTATCGGCGGCAGCGCGAGGCCGATGTGCTGCGGCGGTCGCAGGAGCTGGATTCGCGGGTTGCGGAGTTGGCGGGGCTGCTGGCGGCGGGATGCCGCGCGCCGGGGTTTCGTATCGCGGCTCTGCGACGTGTGGAGGAGATCGAGCCGTTTGCGCCGGGGGCGCCTGCGCAGCCGGTGGTGATGCCCGATCCCGCCCGGTATCAGGCGAGTGGTGGCTGGACTGCTGCTGGGCGTGCGCAGGCGCAGCGTGAGGCGCAGGCTCGGTTCGAGTGGGATTGGCGTGCGGCGCAGACTGCTGAGGCGCGTCGGCAGGCGGATCTGGCTGCTTATCGGCGGCAGTACGACGATTGGGCGGCGGCGCGGCTGGCGGAGATCCGGGAGCACAATGCGGGGATAGCCGGGATGGCTGAGGCGTTGCGTGCGGGTGAGCCGGGCACGGTGGTGGAGTACTTCTCGGCGGCTTTGTATGCCTCGACGGTATGGCCCGAGGGCTTTCCGCGGCAGGTTTCGGCTTCGTATGACCGGGCGGCGCGGCAGTTGGTGCTGGACTGGGAGTTGCCGGGTTTCGATGTGGTCCCGGAGGCCAAGGGTGTGCGCTATCTGGTGGGGACGGATCAGGAGAAGGACATTGTCCGGCCGGTGACGCAGCGCAGGGCCCTGTATCGGGATGTGCTGGCGCAGTCGGTGTTGCTTGCGCTGCGGGATGTGTTTTCGGCGGATGAGTCCGGTGGGCTGCATTCTGTCGTGCTGAATGGTTTCGTGGATGATCACGATCCGGCGACTGGGCGGCAGGCGCGGGTCTTCCTCGTGACGGTACTGGTTGAGCGTTCGGTCTTTGACGGGCTGAATTTGGAGCTGGTCAGTGCGGTGGAGTGTCTGACGGGTGCGCTGCGTGGGCAGTTGTCCGCGCGTCCGGATCAGCGGGTTGCGGTGCGGCCGGTGCGGTCGCCCGAGCAGGTGGGCTCGGGTGTGGTGTCGCACGGTGGTGGGGAGGAGCCGGATCTGTTGTCGATGGATCCTGTTGAAATCGAGGGTTTGGTAGCGGAGTTGTTCCGTGCGCGAGGCATGCAGGCGGTGACCACGCAGCGCTCGAATGACGGTGGTGTGGATGTCGATGCGGTGGATCCGGATCCGATCAGCGGCGGGAAGATCGTCGTGCAGGTGAAGCGGTATCGGAACGCGGTACCGCCGAGTGCGGTGCGGGATCTGTTCGGAACTGTCCAGGGTGCGGGGGCCAACAAGGGTGTGTTGGTGACCACTTCGCGTTTCGGTCCTGGGTCGCACGCTTTCGCCAACGGTAAGCCTTTGACACTTGTCTCGGGTGCTGAGTTGGTCGATCTGCTCCACAGGCACGGGCTTCGTGGGCGGCTTGGTGATGGGGCCGACGCGGGTTCGCCGCCTGGCGTGGCGGTGGTGGACGAGGGGGACGCGGGTTGTGAGGACTTCAACGTTCTGGGCATGAATTGGGCCGGGAGTGTGGCGCTGGATGTCTGTGCGTTGGTGTGCCGCGGCAGTCGTGTGCTGAGCGACGACTATTTCGTCTTCTTCAACAATGAGCGGACACCGGAGGGTTCGGTGCGGATGATCCGGTCGTTTGCCGGGGATCGTGCCGCGATCCGGGTCGGGTTCGATGATCTGCCTGCGCGGGCCGATCGGTTGGTGTTGGTGGCTGCGGTGGATCCGGAGGTCAATCCGGGTGCGGATCTTGCCGGGTTCGCTGATGCGGGGATTTGTCTGAGGGATGCTGCGGGTGTGGGGCTCGACAGGCTCGATGTCTCGGACGGGAGGCCGGGGGAGACGGCTCTGGTGCTCGGTTCTTTTCGGCGGCGGCCCGGGGGCGATTGGGAGTTCGTTCTGGGCGGCAAGGGGTATCGGGGCGGTCTGGAGGAGTTGGTGGGGGACTTCGGGATCGCGGTCGAGTAATGCGGTGGGGGGGCGTACGCCCCCCCACCGTGTTCAGTGCCGGCCGGAGATTCTGTCCGCGAGGGTGGCGATGCGGCTGGTGCGGGTCGTGTGGGCGGTGAGTTCGTGGCGGTCGGCGGTGCGGTAGGCCGCGTAGAGGGTGTGGACGCCGAGCCAGCGGAAGGGCTCGGGTTCCCATTTGCGGACCTTGTGGTTGACCCAGGGGAGGGCGGTGAGGTCGGTGGGGCCGGACTGGCCGGAGTCCTGCTGGATGAGGTCGCGCAGGGTGCGGGCGGCGAGGTTGGTGGTGGCGACGCCGGAGCCGACGTAGCCGCCGGCCCAGCCGAGGCCGGTGGAGCGGTCGAGGGTGACGGTGGCGCACCAGTCGCGGGGTACGCCGAGGACGCCGGACCAGGCGTGGGTGATGTCGGTTCCGGCGAGTTGGGGGAAGAGGCGGGTGAGGACGGTGCGGAGGGCGTCGATGGTGGCGGCCTGTGTGGTGCCGTCGTTGTCGGTGCGGGAGCCGTAGCGGTAGGGGATGCCGCGGCCGCCGAGGGCGATGCGGTTGTCGGCAGTGCGCTGGGCGTACATGTAGGCGTGGGCCATGTCGCCGAGGGTTTCGCGGCCGGACCAGCCGATCTGTGACCAGACGTCGTCGGGGAGGGGTGCCGTGGCGATCATGGAGGAGTTCATGGGGAGCCAGGTGCGGCGCTGGTGTGCGAGGGACGCGGTGAAGCCTTCGGTGCAGCGCAGGATGTAGGGGGCGCGGACCGTTCCGTACGGGGTGATCGCGTGTTTGGGTTTGATCTCCGTGACGGGGGTCGATTCGTGGATGGTGACGCCGAGTGCCTCGACGGCTGTCGCGAGTCCCTTGAGCAGTTTGACCGGGTGCAGGCGGGCGCCGTGCGGGGTCCAGGTGGAGCCGACGGCTCCGGCGACGCGGACGCGGTCGGCGGTCTCGCGGGCGCCGTACAGTTCGCGGTCCTTCTCGCCGAAGGCGATTTCGGCGGCGTGGAAGTTCTTGAGGCGGGTGAGCTGCGCGGGGTTGTGGGCGACTTCGAGGACGCCGCCTTTGTGGATGTCGGCGTCGATGTTCTCTTCGGCGGCGATGCGGACGACTTCGGCGACGGTGTCGTTCATGGCCTGCTGGAGGCGTACGGCGGCGTCGTGGCCGTGGAGGCGGGCGTAGCGGTCGCGGCCGGCGATGCCGTTGTAGAGCCAGCCGCCGTTGCGTCCGGAGGCGCCGTATCCGCAGAACTTGGCTTCGAGGACGGTGATGTTGAGGAAGGGGACGGCCTTCTTGAGGTAGTACGCCGTCCAGAGTCCGGTGTATCCGCCGCCGACGATGCAGACGTCGGCGGTCGCGTCGCCCGGCAGGGGTTCCCGGGGGGCCGGTATGCCGTCGTCCGCGTACCAGAAGGAGATGCCGCCGTTGATCGTGCTGGTCATGAGGCTGTTCGTACACCGGTGGTGGTTGGGCTGTCCAGGGCGGGGCGGGTGGGTGGCGGTCGTACGATCCGGGGGTGGTCGACATTCCGGACGAGCTGGTCGCGAGGCAGATCGAGTACAACGGGGAGGCGGGGCGCGCTTTCGTGGAGGCTTTGCCGGGGCGGGCGGCGGAGTTCCTGGGGCGGTGGGGGCTGCGGGTCACGGGGCCTTCGATGAGCGGGGTGGCGTCGCTGGTGCTGCCGGTGGTGCGGGTGGGCGACGGGACGCGTGCGGCGCTGAAGTTGCAGCTGCTGGACGAGGAGACGGAGGGTGAGCCGCTGGCGTTGCGGGTGTGGGACGGGGCCGGGGCGGTTCGGTTGCTGGACCATGACGCGGGTACGGGGACGATGCTGCTGGAGCGGTTGGACGAGGGGCGGCACCTGTCGGCGCTGGCGGACGGCCGGGAGGCGGTGGGGATCCTGGGGGAGCTGCTGGCGCGGCTGACGGCGGTGCCGGCCCCGCCGGTGGGGTTGCGGCGGTTGGGGGACATCGCGGCGCGGATGTCGGCGCGGGTGCCGGGGGCGGTGGCGGCGCTGGAGGATGAGGGGGAGCGGCGGCTGTTGCGGGACTGTGCGGCGGCGGTCCGGGAGGTGGCGGGGGAGCCCGGGGACCGGTTGCTGCACTGGGATCTGCACTACGACAACGTCCTGGCGGCCGAGCGGGAGCCGTGGCTGGCGATCGATCCGAAGCCGCTGGCGGGTGATCCGGGGTTCGAGCTGTTTCCGGCGCTGTGGAACCGTTTCGACGCGGACGAGACGCTGTGGCGGTTCGATCTGCTGACGGAGCGGCTGGGCCTGGACCGGGCGCGGGCGGGGGCGTGGACGGTGGGCCGGGTGCTGCAGAACGGTCTGTGGCGGGTGTCGGAGGGTGCGGTGCGGCTGCCGGAGGATCAGGTCGCCATCGCTCGGATGCTTCTGGCGCGCTGAGTTTCGGGTGTTCCTCGCGCGGTGAGTCCTGTGGGGGGTCCTGGCGCGGTGAGTCCTGTGTGGGCGGTCCTGGTGGGGTGAGGAGGGGCCGCGCCGGACGGGAGAGCCCCGTCGGTCGTCCTCCATGTGTTCCTGGCTGCGTGTCCGCAGTACGGGTGGACGGTGTACCGGTCGACCGACGAGGCGCTGGTTGCTCGTGTGGCGTCGTGGAGCCTTGTGGGGCTAGGGGATCAGGACGACCTTGCCGATGGTGCCGCGTGTCTGGAGGGCTCGGTGGGCGGAGGCGGCTTCGGCGAGCGGAAAGCGGTGGACGGCGGGGCGGAGGCGGCCGGTGGTGGCTTCGTCGAGGGAGCGGGTTTCGAGGGCGCGCAGGCCGCCGGCCTTTTCGAGCATGGCGGGGCCGAGGACGGACTCGGAGGTGATGCCGCGTTCGGCGAGTTCGTCGTCGGTGAAGGTGAGCGCGGAGCCTTCGAGGATGCCGTGGCTGGACCAGCCGAAGACGATGTGCCGGCCGCCTTTGCCGAGGAGGTCGACGGCGGCGCGGGCGGTGTCTCCGCCGACGGAGTCGTAGACGACGGTGGCGTGCCGGTCGCCGCGTTCGCGGAGGTACGTGCGGACGTGTTCGGGCCAGTCGGGGAGCGTGTAGTCGACGGCGAGGTCGGCGCCGTTCGCGGTGACGTGGGCGACCTTCGCGGGGCCGCCGGCGAGGCCGATGACGGTGGCGTCGGCGTTCTTGGCGTACTGGACGATGAGGGTGCCGATGCCGCCGGCCGCGGCGGGGACGATCACGACGGACCGCGGGCCGAGGTCGGTGTACTGGAGGATGCCGAGGGTGGTGCGGCCGGTGCCGATCATGGCTACGGCGGCGGCCTCGTCGAGGTGGTCGGCGATCTCGTGGAGCCGGTCGGTGCCGGTGACGGCGAGTTCGGCGTAACCCCCGGGGACCATGCCGAGATGGGCGACGACGCGCTTGCCCAGCCAGCTTTCGTCGGTGCCTTCGCCGATGCGGTCGACGGTGCCGGCGACTTCGCGGCCGGGGACGGTCGGCAGCTCCGCGGGTCCGGGGAAGGGGCCGGGCATGCCTTCGCGGAGGGCGGCGTCGAGGAGGTGGACCCCGGCCGCGGCGACGGCGATCCGGACCTGGCCGGGGCCGGGTTCGGGGTCGTCGACGGTCTCGTAGGTGAGGTTCTCGGCGGGGCCGAAGGCGTGAAGGCGGATGGCGTGCATGGTCCCTCCCGGGGTGCTCGGCGCCGTAGTGCGTTGATGGGCCCACTCTTCAACTTCAAGCAAGGTTGAGGTCAAGCCGTGTTGGGGCGCGCGGAGCAGGAACTTCGCGGTCGTTCCGGGGGTGGTTCCGGCGTGCGGGGCGTTGTCAGTGCGGTGCGCCACCATGAGGGGCATGGTGCGGAAGGCGAGGAACACGCGGGTGGCGGCGGCACGGCGGCCGGAGGTGCGGCTGCCGCAGCTGGGTCCGTTCGGGGGCGGCGGGCTGGAGCCGGACGGGGACTACGACGGTCTGGAGCTGGCTGGGCTGGATCTGGCGGGTGAGGACGGGGCGGGCGCCAGGTTCCTGGACTGTGCGCTGCGGGACTGTGTGCTGGACGAGACCTCGCTGACGGGCGCGCGGTTCATCGACTCGGTGCTGACGGGGGTGCGGGGCGTGGGGACGGATCTCGCGGGCGCGTCCCTGCGGGACGTGGAGGTCGTCGACGCGCGCATGGGAGGGGTCCAGCTGCACGGGGCCGTGCTGGAGCGGGTGGTGGTGTGGGGCGGGAAGATCGACTATCTGAATCTGCGCAACGCGCGGCTGAAGGACGTCGTGTTCGAGGGGTGCGTGCTGTCCGAGCCGGACTTCGGGGCGGCGCAGCTGGAGCGGGTGGAGTTCCGGGACTGTGCGCTGCGGCAGGCCGACTTCAGCGGTGTGCGGATGCGGGACGTCGATCTGCGGCACGTGGCGGAGCTGGAGATCGCCAGGGGGATGGAGGGGCTCTCCGGGGCGGTGATCAGCACTGCCCAGCTGATGGATCTGGCACCGGCGTTCGCGGCGCAGCTGGGGGTGCGGGTGGAGGACTGAGGTCCCGGGGCTCCCGGGGCGCACGGGGTCCCGCAGCCGGGAGCCTTCCGGGGTCCCGGAGCGGGGGTGTCAGGGGGTGCGGGGGAAGCGGGCCTGCAGGTCCCAGACGACGGGGTTGTCGGCGAGGCCTTCGTGCATGTCGGTGAGGTCGGCGATCAGGTCGTGGAGGAAGTCGCGGGCCTCGCGGCGCAGTTCGCCGTGGTTGAAGGTGAGCGGGGGCTCGTCGCCGGGCATCCAGTCGGCCTCGACGTCCACCCAGCCGAAGCGACGCTCGAAGAGCATGCGGTCGGACGACTCGGTGAAGTCCAGCTCGGCGTGCTGCGGCTGCGCGGAGCGGCTGCCGAGCGGGTCCCGGTCGAGCTGCTCCACGATGTCGCACAGCGCCCAGGCGAAGTCGAGCACCGGCACCCATCCCCAGGCTGTGGACACCTCCTGGTCGGCCTTGGTGTCCGCGAGGTAGACGTCACCGCAGAAGAGGTCGTGGCGCAGCGCGCGGACGTCCGCGGTCCGGTAGTCGGTCTGCGGCGGGTCGGGGAAGCGGCGGGAGAGGGAGTAGCCGATGTCGAGCACTCGTCGATGGTGTCATGCGCGGTACGGAGTCTCGTACGCCCAGGTCGTACGGGACCGGGCAGGGGCCGGGTGGCCAGGGATGTGGTGGCCGGGGATGTCATGGTGAGGGGCCGGGTGGTGAGGTGTGCCCGTTGCCCGCGTCGCGGGCTGAGCAGGTCGTCGATCAGTGCGCGCTGACGGGCGCCGCCCCCTCGCCGGTGCTGTCCGCGTCCCGCGCCGGTGTCGCGTCGGCCGCTGCGGCAGATCTCCCAGCCGTTGCGGCAGGTCTCCCGGCCGACGTGGTGGGGAGGGGAGGCCCGGTCGGCGCGAGGCTCACGGCAGCAGTCGCTGCTCCTTCGCCACGGCCACCGCGCCCGCCCGCGTGTCGACGCCCAACTTCGCGTAGATACGGCCCAGATGGGTCTTCACCGTCGCCTCGCTGATGAACAGCGCACGGGCGATCTCACGGTTGCCCAGGCCGTGGGAGAGCTGGCCCAGGATGTCCAGCTCGCGTGTGGTGAGGGCCGGGCGGGCCGAGCCGCGCATGCGGTCCATCACTCGGCCGGCGACCGGCGGCGAGAGGGTCGTGCGGCCCTGTGCGGCGGAGTGGATCGCGGCGAAGAGCTCCTCGGGGCGTTCGGCCTTCAGCAGATAGCCGGTCGCGCCCGCCTCGATGGCGCGGGTGATGTCCGCGTCCGTGTCGTACGTCGTGAGGACGAGCACATGGGTACGCGCGCCGGGGAGTGCGGCTATCCGGCGGGTGGCCTCGGCGCCGTCGATGCCGGGGCCCAGCTGGAGGTCCATCAGCACCACGTCCGGCTTGAGCTTCGCGGCCATGGCCACGGCCTCCTCCCCGCTGCCCGCTTCGCCGACCACCTCGATGCCGGGTTCGCTGCCGAGCAGGGCGAGGAGTCCGGCGCGGACGACGGCGTGGTCGTCGCAGAGCAGGATCCTGACGGTCATGGCGTCTCCCGGGTGTCCTGTGCGTCCAGCACGGCGCGGGTGTCCCGGGTGTCCTGGGTGTCCCGAGTGTCCCGGGTGTCCAGCGGGACCGCCGCCGAGAGCACCGTGCCCTCGCCGGGCGTGGACTCGACGGTCAGGGTGCCGCCGAGCTGCCGGACGCGCGCCCGCATGGCGGGCAGCCCGTGTCCGCGTACACCGCCGCGGGTGCGCGCGGGTTCGAAGCCGCGGCCGTCGTCCGCGATGTCCAGGACGATCTGGTCGTCGAGGTAGGTCAGGGTCAGGGCGGCGGAGGTGGCTCCGGCGTGCTCGCGGACGTTGGCCAGGGCGCCCTGGGCGATGCGCAGGAGTGCCGACTGCACCCGGTCGGGCAGTGGAACCGGCGTCCCGTCGACCCGGAATCCCGCGGACTCCCGTGCGGAGAGGGAGCGCAGGGCCTGCTCCAGGCCGCCGCCCTCGGCGAGATCGGCGGGCGCGAGGTCGTGGACGAAGCGGCGGGCCTCGGCGAGATTGCGTTCGGCGATCGATTCGGCGGTACGGACGTGGCGGCGTGCGGTCGTGGGATCCGCGTCCCAGGTGCGTTCGGCGGCCTGGAGCAGCATCTGCTGGCTCGAAAGGCCCTGGGCGAGGGTGTCGTGGATCTCCATCGAGAGCCGCTGGCGTTCGGCGAGGGTGCCTTCGCGGCGTTCGGTGGCGGCGAGTTCGCGTCGTGTGCTGAGCAGGTCGTCGATCAGTGCGCGCTGACGGGCGGCGAGGCGTTCGGCGTGGACGAAGACGGCGGTGGCGATGGCGGCGACGGCGGGCGGGGCGATCACCAGGTTGGGGTCGAAGCCGCCGTGCGCGAGCTGGAGCTGCGCGGCCACGACGAACGCGGTGAGCAGCGCGACCAGGACCAGCGCGGCCCGCGGCGGGAGGGTGCGCAGGCCGGTGTAGAAGAGCGGCACCGCGCACCAGGCGAAACTGGGCGCGAGGACGACGAGGACCATCCAGACGGCGACGACGGTGCCGAGCCAGACGAGCCGGCGGGGCGTGGCGCGGGAGCCGAGGGCCGGGCCGAGGACGTACAGCGCGGCGAGCGCGGCCGACAGGCCGATGATCCACGGGGAGCGGCCCTCCCAGGGGTGCCGCAGCAGGTAGCGGACGAGCGAGGCGCCGAGGAGGAGGAAGAACGCGGCGTGCATGACCCACGCGAGCCGTCGGGTGTCGGGGTCTCGACTGCCGGGTTGGCGGCTGCCCGGGGCGTGGTCGTCGAGGTCGCGACCGCCTGGCTCGGGACCGCTTGGCTCGCGACTGCCCGGCTCGCTCGTGCCCCGGTCGCTCGTGCCCGTGTGGTTGTCGGGGTCCGGCCCAGGGGCTGCCCCGGGGGTCTGTTCCACCGTCCACCACTCCTCGCTGACCTGCATGGATGCACCCATGGTGACCCGGCGGAACCATGCGCGCATCAGCCGATCGGCTGACCTGCCCGTCGGCCGTCAGGCATGCCGGAAGCATCCGCTCCGTCGACCGTGGGGCGCCGTCCTCGGACCGAGGATCGATCCCATGAAGGAAGCGAACGACACGAGCAACAGGAAGAGCACGAAGAACATGAAGAAGATCTCGCTGCGCGCCCGCGTCCTGACCGGCGCCGTCGCCGCCGCCGCGCTCGGCGCCGGAACCTTCGGCACGGTCTCCGCGAACGCCGCCGCCCCGGCCGCCCCCGCATCCTCCCCGGCCGCGGCCGCGGCCGACACCGCGCACCGCAACCTCCACCAGACCACGCACCTGACCGCCGACGCGGCGGCCAGGGCCGCCCGGGCCGTGCTGGAGGCCGCGCAGGACGAGAACCAGCGGGTGACCGTCGCCGTCGTCGACCGCAACGGCAACGCCATCGTCACCCTGCGCGGCGACGGCGCGGGCCCGCAGTCGTACGAGTCCGCGCAGCGCAAGGCGTTCACCGCGGTCGCCTGGAACGCGCCCACCTCCGAGCTGGCCGGGCGGCTCCAGCAGGCGCCGAACCTGAAGGACATCCCGGGCACGCTGTTCCTCGCCGGCGGTGCTCCCGTCCAGGTGAAGGGCGCGCCGATCGCGGGCATCGGTGTCGCGGGCGCCCCGAGCGGTGACCTCGACGAGAAGTTCGCCCGTGCCGGCGTCGCCGCCCTTGCCAGGTAGCGGCGCAGGGTCACCGTCGGCGTTCGGGCAGGTCACAGGCGTCCGCACGTCGTCGCCCGGAGTCCGTGTCTCCCCACCGACGTGTGGTGGATCACCACGGCACACGGCGGAATCGGACATTCCGCACATAGGATCGCCGTGTGGACCAGCGACTGCTTCTCCGTACCCTGGCGTCCGTCGCCGCCCTCACCGTGCTCACGGCCTCGGCCTCGGCCTGCACGGCGAACAGCGACGGCGCCGGGGGAAGCGGCTTCGGCCGCGGTGTCGCCGGAACGCCCGGATCGGCCGGTCTGCGCGACCCGTACTTCCCCAAGCTCGGCAATGGCGGCTACGACGTCCAGCACTACGCCCTCGCCCTCGACTACGAGCCGAAGCCGAACGAGCTCGCCGGCACCGCGACCATCACCGCCCGTGCCACCCAGAACCTCAGCGCCTTCAACCTCGACCTCCACGGACTGGACGTCGAGGGCGTGACCGTCGACGGCGCCCCGGCCATCGTCCAGCGCAACGGTGACGAGGTGACGGTCCGCCCGCGCGACGGCCTCGGCAAGGGCAGCGCCTTCAAGGCCGTCGTCCGCTACACCGGCAGCCCGGTCACCCTCACCGACCCCGACGGTTCCAAGGAGGGCTGGCTGAGGACCGAGGACGGCGCCTTCGCGCTCGGTGAGCCGCAGGGGTCGATGGCGTGGTTCCCCGGCAACCACCACCCCAGCGACAAGGCGACGTACGACATCACCGTCACCGTTCCCAAGGGTCTGACCGCGGTCTCCAACGGAGAGCTGAGGTCCCAGCGGCCCGCGGCCGGCGGCAGCCGCACGTCCTTCGCCTGGCGCTCGGCCGAACCGATGGCGAGTTACCTCGCGACCGTCGGCATCGGCGAGTACGACATCAAGAGCTCCCGCCCCGCGCAGGGCGTCCCCGTGTACACGGCCGTGGACAAGACCGTCGCCGAGGAGAGCGACGAGACGCGCGCCCGTATCCCCGAAGTCCTGGACTGGGCGCAGGAGAACTTCGGCCCGTACCCGTTCTCCTCCACCGGGGCGATCGTCGAACGCGAGGGGGACGCGGACTACGCGCTGGAGACGCAGACCCGGCCCGTGTACCCGGCCGGAGCCTTCAACGTGGACTTCCTCGTCCATGAAACGGCCCACCAGTGGTACGGCAACTCGGTCTCGCCGAAGGCGTGGAAGGACGTGTGGCTCAACGAGGGCTTCGCGACCTACGCGGAGTGGCTGTACGGCGAGGACTTCGAGGGCGTCACCGCCCAGAAGCATTTCGAGGACGCCTTCGCCGACAAGGGGAACTGGGTCTTCCCGCCCGCCGATCCGCCGGTGAACAACCTCCTGGGCGATCCGGTGTACGAGCGCGGCGCTATGGTCCTGCACAAGATCCGCCAGGCCGTCGGTGACGACGCCTTCTTCGCCCTCCTGAAGGACTGGCCGCGGACCCATCGTCATGGCAACGCCTCCACCGAGGACTTCGTCGCCTTCGTCGAGAAGACGTCGGGCAAGGACCTCACCGCCCTGTGGGACGTCTGGCTGTACGGCAAGGACAAGCCGGCGAAGCCGTAGACATGCCATAGCCCGGCCGTGGTCACGGGCCGGGCCGTACTCCGGTCACGGCCCCGGCAATGCTCACGCGCCCCGACCATGCTCACGCGCCCGGCCCTGCTCAGGGCGCCCGGGCCGTGGTCATGCGCTCGGCCCTGGTCAGGGTGCCCCGGCCATGCCGAAGGCCCCGGCCGGGACGGCGGCCGGGGCCTTCGGGGTGTACGTACGCCGGATGACCCGGACGTCGACTCAGACGTTGACGCCGAAGTCCTGGGCGATGCCGACCAGGCCCGAGGCGTAACCCTGGCCGACCGCGCGGAACTTCCACTCCGCACCGTTGCGGTACAGCTCGCCGAAGACCATGGCGGTCTCCGTGGCGGCGTCCTCGCTCAGGTCGTAGCGGGCGATCTCGGTGCCGCCGGCCTGGTTGACGATGCGGATGTACGCGTTGCGAACCTGGCCGAAGTTCTGGCTGCGGTTCTCCGCGTCGTAGATGGAGACGGGGAAGACGATCTTCTCGACGTCGGGAGCGAGACCCGCCAGGTTGACGTTGATCTGCTCGTCGTCGCCGCCGCCCTCGCCGGTGCGGTTGTCACCGGTGTGGACGATGGACTGGTCCGGCGTCGACTTGTTGTTGAAGAAGACGAAGTGGCCGTCGGAGACGACCTTCCCGCCGTTGTTGACCGCGATCGCCGAGGCGTCGAGGTCGAAGTCGGTGCCGGTGGTGCTACGGACGTCCCAGCCGAGGCCCACCGTGACGGCGGTCAGGCCCGGTGCCTCCTTGGTGAGCGAGACGTTGCCGCCCTTGGACAGGCTTACAGCCATGGGGAGGTCCCTTTCCTGGTCGAGTGCAGTGCGGTCGGGCTTCGTGATTCCCGAAGCTACCGTCACCGTGCATAACGCGGGCGAAGGACCGCCAGGTTCCCCGTTTCCCCGCTAAAAGAACATGACGCGGATCGCCCACAGACGCGACCATGGGACACATGTCCGGGCCCTACCTCATCCGAGGCTCCGTCTCCCTGCCGGAGGCCGAGCTCATGTGGCGTTTCTCGCGGTCGTCGGGTCCCGGCGGTCAGCATGTGAACACGAGCGATTCGCAGGTCGAGCTCCGCTTCGACCTCGCGGCGACGGAGTCGCTGCCACCCGTCTGGAAGGCGCGAGCGCTGGAGCGCCTCGCGTCCCGGCTGAACGGCGGCGTGATCAGCGTACGGTCGTCCGAGCACCGCTCCCAGTGGCGCAACCGGGAGTCGGCGGCCGTCCGGCTGGCCGCGCTGCTCGCGGAGGCCACGGCTCCGCCGCCGCGGCCGCGGCGCCCCACGAAGATCCCGCGCGGCATCAACGAGCGCCGTCTGCGGGAGAAGAAGCAGCGCGCGCAGACGAAGCGCGGCCGCACCGGCCGCGACTGGTAGCCCTGGACGGCCCACCCCCCGGCCCCTCGCCCCCGGACCTCGACCCGCCCCCCTCGACTCCTCGCCCCGGACCTCGACCCCCTGCCACCTCGCCGCCGGGGCCCCCTCGCCCCGTGCCGACGTGCGTCCGTCAGCCCAGGTGCCGGTAGCGCCCGCGGAAGTACATCAGTGGCCCACCGTCCGGGCCGGGCACACCCGCGCTGAGCACACGGGCGATCACGAGAGTGTGGTCGCCCGCCTCCACGCGCTGTTCCGTACGGCACTCCAGGACCGCCAGCGCACCGCCGACGAGCGGTGCGCCGCACACCTCGCCCCGGGCGTACGCGATGTCCTCGAAGAGGAGCCGGTCGCTGATGCGGCCCTTCATGGAGAAGCGGCCGGCGATGTGCCGCTGGTTCTCGGAGAGCAACGAGGCGCCCCACACCGGCTGCTCCGCGAGCAGGTCGTCCATGCGCGAGCCGTTGCGCAGACTCACCATGACGAGCGGCGGGTCCAGGGAGACCGACATGAACGCCGTCGCGGTCATGCCGACGTCCTCGCCGCGCGGGCCGTCCTCCGCCAGCGGCGGTTCGTGGGCCGTCACCAGCACCACTCCGGCGGCCAGCCGGGACATCGCGGCACGGAACTCTTCGTCGCTCACCCCCTCAGCATGGAGGATGGCTTCTGCACTCGGGGCGGGGGTCGTCTGCGGCACGACCGGAACGCTAGCCGTGCCCCCGCTCGGCCACATCGGGCCAGGGGACCATCCAGGTCCTAGGACTCGGGACCGGTACGGCCGTCGGCCGAATTTGCGTTCAAGAAGCGATGGGCGGCTCCCACGGCCCTCGTATCTCTCTTCATCATCTGTTGTGACTTGAGTCACAGAGCCCAGGAATTGTTGACCCTGTGTACCGGGTGGACAGCTCGCTGTGATTCAGTGGCGGGAACACTGCGCCGAACACGGTGCACCGACAGCGCCCGATGAGAAACCTGGAGTCAGCTGTTCGAGGTCTCGGGGAGAGCGAGCGATGGAGACCGAGTCGGAGCCGTACGTCCGTCTTGCGACCCTGAGGCAGCTGCATCAGGTCGTAGCGGACCTCAACACGGCCCGAAGCCTGGCGGACACGCTGCAGACCGTCGCCGACGGCATCGTGGCCGGGCTCGGGTACGAGCTGGCATGCGTCAATCTCGTACGCCCCGACGGGGACCTCGTCGTCGCCGCCTTCGCCGGGAACACCGCGGCGGAAGCCCTGATCACCGGCCGGGTCGGCTCCCGCGCCTCCTGGGAGCGCCGCCTCGGGATGGGCGAGGCCTGGGGCGAGTTGCGCTTCATACCGCACACCGAGGGCTGGGTGCTGCTGGAGGACGACGTTCCGCAGTGGTACACGGAAGGCCCCGAGCCCCGCTTCGAGGACGAGTGGCACCCCCAGGACCGGCTCTACGCGCCGATGTACGCATCGGGCGGCGGACGCGAACTCCTCGGTGTCATCTCGGTCGACAAGCCGCGCAACGGCCGCCGTCCCGGCGCCTGGGGCCAGGAGGCGCTCCAGATGTACGCGTCGCAGTCCGCGATTGCGATCAGCAACGCCCGGCTCCGAGCAAACATGCAACGCGCGCTGGTCCGCCTGGAGCGTGAGCAGCAGGCCCTGCGCGCCAGTGAGGAGTCGTTTCGGCAGGCGTTCGAGTACGCGCCGAGCGGCATGGCCATAGCCGAGATGGGCGGGGACCAGCACGGCCGGCTGCTGCGCACCAACGACGCCCTGTGCCGGCTGCTCGGCCGCCCCGCGTCCGCGATGCGCCGCTACTCCTTCTCCGATCTCGTCCACCCCGAGGACATCGGCACCCTGCTGCGCACCTCCGCCGAGGGCGGCCGGGCCGAGCTGCGTCTCGGTCGCCGCGACGGGACGTACGTCTGGGTCTCGCTGCGCAACTCCGTCGTCGCCGACACCGCCGACGGCCCCCGTTTCCTGCTCACGCACGTCGAGGACATCGAGGAGCGCAAGCGCCACGAGCTGCAGCTCGCGCACCGGGCCAGCCATGACGCGCTGACCGGCCTGCCCAACAACGCGGAGCTGCGCGCCCGGCTCAGTGCCCGGCTGTGCGAGCGGCCCCAGAGCGCGCGCCAGGCCATCGGCCCGACGCTGCACACCCGGGACTACCAGAGCCCGTACGGGGACGGGAACGGCTTCGGCGAGTACGGCGACAACGGCTACGGCGACAACGGATTCGGCGACGCCGGATACGGGGAGAACGGCTACCCGCCCGGTTACGAGGACGGTGGCGAGGGCAAGCCCCGCTTCCGCGCCGACGGATTCGACTTCGATACGCCGGGCAGTGCGTACGACCATCATGTGCATGCCGTCGCCCCCGCCCTGGACGGGGAGGCCGACGACGGTACGAAGGGCCTCGCCGTCCTCTTCTGCGACCTCGACGGCTTCAAGTCGATCAACGACCGCTTCGGGCACAACACGGGCGACGCCGTCCTCATCGAGGTCGCGCGCCGGCTCACCACCGGCGTGCGTGACGGGGACACGGTCGCGCGGCTCGGAGGTGACGAATTCGTCGTCCTCGCCGACGGCCTCACCGCGGTGGACGCCGCCGACCTGGCCGTACGCCTGCGGAACGCGATCATTCCGCCGATCCGGGTGGACGGGCGGGCGGTCCGGGTCGGCGCGAGCTTCGGAATCGGCTGGGCGGTCTGCGGTATGTCCGTAGAAGAGGTACTTCAGTCCGCTGACCAGCGCATGTACATCGAGAAGCGGTCCAGGGCCAAGGTCCACAGACGCGCGGGATAGCCGGCGGCCGGGGAGCGGCGGGGAACCGGCCGGGGGTGTGGACCGTCCTTGGAGTGACTCGAACGGGGTAGGCTCGGCCGGTCGGCGACGGCTGGCGAGCATGGATAGGAGTGACCCAGGGATGACGGCCGGGAACAACGGCGCGAGCACGCCCGAGGACGAGGATCCGTTCGGCTACCTCTACGCGGACGGGCAGCAGGCGGGTGCCACACCTCCCCGTCAGGGCGGTGGCTACGGCTACCCCGGTCCGGCCGCCCAGCCCGGGGTGCCCAGGACGTCGTACAACCAGGTCAGAACTGTCGGCGAGCGCCAGTACGGGCAGCCGCAGGCGCCGCAGCAGCCGTACGGCCAGGTCCCGCACCAGCAGCCCTACGGCCAGCAGCCCAGCCCCCAGTACGCGGCTCCCGAGACGTACCCCGGCGGTGCCCCGACCCGCCAGGTCCCGCTGCCCCAGGGCGGCGGCGGCCGCGGCAGCGGGCCCAACACCAGGGGTCTGCTCATCGGCGCCGTCGCCGTGGTGGCCGTGGTCGTCGTCGGCATCGGCGCCGCCCTGTGGACCAGCGGTGGCGACGACGAGGACGACCCCCGGGCCAACCCGGGCAACAGCGCGCCCGCCGACGAGGTGGGACCGAGCGACGAGGCGTCCAACGGCTCCGACGAGAAGCCGGCCGAACTCCCGAAGCAGGACGCGGCGACGCTGAAGCTCGGACCGCCGGCGGTGCTCGCCAAGGACATCAAGGGCGCGCAGGGTGCCGACGGCGCCTACGTGACCGGCTTCAACGCGGTCGGCGCCTCGGTGACCTGGAACGCGAGCGTGGAGAAGGCGGGCAACTACCGCCTGTACGTGCGGTACGCGATTCCGGCCAAGGACGCCAACGCGACGCTCACCGTCAACGGCAAGGCGAACTCCAACCCCATCGGCCTGAAGAACTTCATCGGTTCCTCGGACCCGAACTTGGAGAAGAACTGGCAGACCACGTGGGCGCCGGTCACCCTGCAGAAGGGCGAGAACGAGCTCAAGCTCTCCTGCGAGCAGGGCAACCAGTGCGACGCGATCCTCGACTACCTCGAGGTCAAGACCGGCTGATCATCCGGGAGTGCCGAACGCGCCCCGAGCGGATCATGCCGCCGGGGCGTGCTCCGTCACCGTGATCCTCGGCAGCAGGTCCTCGTAGGACGCCCGGTCGAAGTCGCCGGCCGTCGGAGCGAGGACCGTCGCGGTCGCGAGGGCCACCGCGCGGGTGAGCCGGTCGGGCCAGGGCAGGGACTCGACGAGACCCGAGAGCAGGCCGGCGACGGCCGAGTCGCCGGCGCCCGTCGGGTTGCCGAGGACCGTGCCCGGCGGGGTGGCCTGCCAGGTGCCGTCGGGAGTGGCCGCGAGGATGCCGTCAGGGCCGAGCGAGGAGACCACCGTGCGGGCCCCGCGGCGGCGGGCGTCGTGGGTGGCGCGCAGGGGCTCGCGGGAGCCGGTGAGCTGGGCCAGCTCGTCCGCGTTCGGCTTCACCAGGTCGGGACGGGCCGCGATACCGCGGCGCAGCGGTTCGCCGCTGGTGTCCAGCAGCGCGGGGACGCCGGCCGCCCGCGCCCGGCGGATCAGCTCCGCGTACGCGCCCACATGGATGCCCGGCGGGAGGCTGCCGCACAGCGCGACGGCTTCGGCGTCGCGCAGCAGCGACTCGTACGAGGTGAGGAACGCGGCCCATTCGTCGGGCGTGACGGTGGGGCCGGGCTCGTTGAACTGGGTCGTGTCACCGCTCGCCGCGTCGACCACGGCGAGCGTGCGCCGGGTGGTCCCCGCGACGGGCACGAGCGCGTCCCGCACCGGCAGAGCGGCCAGCTGTGCGCGCAGGATCTCGCCGGTGGTGCCGCCCGCGAAGCCGGTGACGACCGCGTCGTGGCCGAGCGTCGCGAGCACCCGTGCGACGTTCAAGCCCTTGCCGCCGGGGCGCTCGATGACCTCGGAGACCCGGTGCGAGGTGTGCGGCAGGAGGGCGGGGACCCGGTAGGTCAGGTCGAGGGCGGCGTTCAGCGTGACCGTGAGGATCACCTGTGACACCCCCTGAACATGCGCTTGGCTTCGCCGGACGGATCCTGATCATGCCAAAAAGTAGGCGGTTGGCCCAGCCCCCCGTCGGCCAACCGCCCGCGCATGCCGGGTCTCCTACGGCTCGACCACCCACGCGCCCTTGCGCATCACGCCCTTGAGCCCGAACTCCGCGTCCAGGACGACCAGATCCGCGTCCTTGCCGGCTTCCAGCGAGCCGACGCGGTCGTCGACGCCCAGCAGCCGGGCCGGGTTGGCGGAGATCGCCTGGACGATGTCCTCGACCGGCAGCCCGTCGACGGCAGCGGCCCGCCGGAACGCCGTGTCCAGGGTGAGCGTGGAGCCGGCGATCGAGCCGCCCTCCACCAGCCGGGCGACGCCTTCCTTGACCTCGACCTCCAGCGGACCCAGGTGGTAGACACCGTCGCCGAAGCCCGCCGCGTCCATCGCGTCCGTGATGAACGCGACCCGGGCGGCCCCCGCGCGGTGGAACGCCAGTTCCAGCGCCGCCGGGTGCAGATGCGTGCCGTCGTTGATCAGCTCGACGGTGATCCGGTCGTCCTCCAGCAGCGCGGCGATCGGGCCCGGGGCCCGGTGACCGAGGGTCGGCATGGCGTTGAACAGGTGCGTGGCGACGGTGGCGCCCGCGTCGATGGCCTCGACGGTCTGCTCGTACGTGGCGTCGGTGTGGCCGATCGCCGCGATCACGCCGCGCTCGGCGAGCATCCGTACGGACTCGATGCCGCCGGGCAGTTCGGTGGCGAGCGTGACCATCCTCGCCGTACCGCGGGCGGCGTCGATCAGCTTGCGCACCTGCGCCGGATCGGGATCGCGAAGCAGCTGCTCGCTGTGCGCGCCCTTGCGGCAGGGGGAGATGAAGGGGCCTTCGAAGTGGATGCCGGCCAGATCGCCCTGCTCGACCAGTTCGGACAGGAACCCGGCCCGCCGGGTGAGGAAGTCCATGTCCCCGGTCACGGTGGAGGCGACCATCGTGGTGGTGCCGTGCTCGTGGTGGGTGCGTACGCCCGTGAGCACGTCCTCGGCCGAGCCGGAGGTGAAGGAGGCCCCGCCGCCGCCGTGGTTGTGCATGTCCACGAAGCCGGGGACCAGCCAGTGGCCGGACAGGTCGACGGAGGGCGCGTCGGCGGGGGCGTGCCCGGCGATACGGGTGCCTTCGACGATCACGCGCCCGTTCTCGACGACGCCCGTGGGCAGCACCACCCGGGCGCCCGTGAGAACCATCCGGTCGGCCATCAGGCGGTTACCTCCGTGGTGAGTGTTTCGGATGCGTCGGATGTCGCGGCTGTGCCGGGGGTGTCGAGCAGGTCCCAGGCGAGGAGGCCCGCGCCCAGGCAGCCGGCGGTGTCCCCGAGGGCCGCCGGGACGATCTCGGGCAGCTTCTGGAAGGTGACGCGTGCCTCCACCGCGGCCCGCAGGGGCGTGAACAAGGTTTCTCCTGCCTCGGCGAGCCCGCCACCGATGATCAGGGTGCGCGGGTCCAGCAGGGTGAGCGCGGTGACCAGCCCGTCGGCGAGCGCGTCGACCGCGTCCTGCCACACCCGTACGGCGTTCTCGTCCCCGGAGGCGACGGCCTTGGCACAGTCCGCCGCGTCCGCGCCGGGGTCGCCGCTTGCGGCGGCCCAGGCCCGGGACACGGCGGAGGCCGAGGCCAGGGTCTCCAGGCAGCCGCGCTGTCCGCAGCCGCACTCCGGGCCGCCGGGCCGCACGACGACATGGCCGATCTCGCCCGCGTACCCGTGGGCGCCGGCCTCGATCGCGCCGCCGATGCCGATGGCTCCGGCGATCCCGGTGCCGAGGGGGACGAACAGGAACCGGTCGGCGCCGCGGCCCGCCCCGATGCGGCCTTCGGCGAGTCCGCCCGTGCGTACGTCGTGGCCGAGGGCGACGGGGACGCCGCCGAGCCGCTCGCCGAGCAGATCGCGCATGGGGACGTCGCGCCAGCCCAGGTTCGCCGCGTACACGGCGATGCCCTGCGCGGCGTCGACGATGCCCGGTACGGCGACCCCGGCGGCCGCGGCGCTCTCGCCGTACCGCTCCTCGCCGTACGCGCGCAGCTCCGCGGCGAAGCCGAGAATGGTCTCGACGACGGCGTCGGGACCGCGCTCCCGGCCGGTCGCGCGGCGTGCCTCGTACAGCAGTGTCCCGTCCGCCCCGACGAGGGCGGCCTTCATCCCGGTGCCGCCCACATCGAGGGCGATGACGTGTCTCACGCGTACAGTCTCGCGCGCGGACCCAAGACAGGTCTAGTCCACTACTCCGGATTGTTGCGGTCGCATACAAAGCGATGACCGGTTCGTTTCGCAATCAGGAGCGGTGTGGTGTAGACCTCTACCTTTAACGATCAACAGAACAAGGGTTGGGGACGGGTCGTGCAGCGGCGCTTCATGGGACTGGTCGCGGCGGGGGCCGCATTCGGTATGACGGTGATGCTCGCGGGCTGCGGCACCACCGGCGGATCGGACGGCGTGACCCTCAGGCTCGTCGCCGCCGACTACGGCAACGGCGCGGCCGACTCCTCGCAGGCGTACTGGGACGACCTCGCGCGGGACTTCGAGTCGGGCAACCCCGGCATCAAGGTCGACGTCGACGTCTACTCCTGGAAGGACGTCGACCGGAAGGTCGCCGAGATGGTGGACGCCGGCAACGCGCCCGACATCGCCCAGATCGGTGCGTACGCCGACTACGCGAACCAGAACAAGCTGTACCGCGTGGAGGAACTCGTCACGATCCCCACGCAGGCGAACTTCCTTCCGATGCTGAGCGACGCGGGCCAGAGCGGGCGCGTCCAGTACGGTCTGCCGTTCGCGGCCAGCACGCGCCTGCTGTTCTTCAACGAGGAACTCTTCGACGACGCGGGCGTCGAGGCGCCGAAGACCTGGCCGGAACTGCGCGCCGCCGCGCAGAAGCTGAAGGCGCGCGGGGTGACGTACCCCTTCGCGCTGCCGCTCGGCTCCGAGGAGTCCCAGGCCGAGACCATGATCTGGCTGCTGAGCGGAGGCGGCGGCTACCGCGACCGCAACGGCGGGGAGTACCAGATCGACTCCGAGCAGAACATCGAAACGTTCCGCTGGCTGAAGGACAAGCTCGTCACCCCGGGCCTCACGGGCCCGGTCCCGCCGGGCAAGCTGGACCGCGCGCAGGCCTTCGAGGCGTTCACGCGAGGTGAGGTCGGCATGCTCAACGGCCACCCCACGCTGATGCAGCAGGCCGAGAAGAAGGGCGTGAAGGTCGGGATGGTGCCGATGCCCGGCGCCGAGGGCCGGGCCAAGGCGTCGATGGGCGTGGCCGACTGGATGATGGCGTTCAAGCAGCACGGCCACCGCAAGGAGATCGGCCGCTTCCTCGACTTCGCGTACAGCGACAAGAACGTCCTGGAGTTCTCCGACCGCTACGACATCCTGCCGGTCACCGTCAGCGCGAGCGACACGATGGCGGCGGACACGAAGCACAAGGACCTGTGGGAGTTCCTCGACGCGCTGCCGACGTCCGAGCTGTACCCGTCCGGCGAGATGTCGTGGGCGAAGGTCAGCGCGAGCGTGAAGCAGAACATAGGCCAGGCGGTCGCGCCGGACGGAAACCCGGAAGCGGTGCTGAACCGGATCGCGAACGACGCGGCGAAGGCCGAGATCGAGGCGGACGCGTCGAAGTAGACGCCGGAGCGCCCAGCGCCCAGCGCCCAGCGCCCAGCGCCCCGCGCGCCGCCGGACCTGGACCGTGCCGGACCCGGACCGTGACGGACCCGGACCGCTCCGGTGCCGGGCAAGCCCGGAGGCCGGGCGGTCCGGTGGGAGTTCACCCGGGTGGAGGCGCCGGTCGCTGTCCGGGTGGGCGGTTATGTTGCTGATATGACCGACGAACTCTCCGAACGGGACCGCGCCGTCCTCGCCGTCGAGCGCGCGTCCTGGCCCGGTCCCGGCGCCAAGGAGCGGGCGATACGGGAGGATCTCGGGATCTCCCCGACCCGCTACTACCAGCTCCTGAACGCCCTCCTGGACGATCCGCGCGCCCTCGCCCACGACCCGGTCACGGTGAACCGCCTGCGGCGCGTCCGCGAGGCCCAGCGCGAGAGGCGCTGACCCGGCGCGTTCCGGCGCCGCGCGCCGTGGCTGAGGCGGGGCCGCGTCGATAGGGTCGGGGTATGGGCAGCTACTCGGACGCACTGCCGGAGCCGGCCACCGCCGCCGGCCGGGACGGACTCACCGCGGTTCTCGATCGCCCCGGGGACAGCGTCGTCGCACTCGACTTCGACGGGACACTGGCGGACATCGTGCCGGACCCGGAGCAGGCCAGGGCACACCCCGAAGCCGTGCCGGCGCTCGCCGAACTGGCACCGCTCGTCGCGTCCGTCGCCGTCGTGACGGGACGGCCCGCCGGGGTCGCCGTGCGGTACGGCGGCTTCGCCGGTGTCGCAGGACTCGAACACCTCGTCGTGCTCGGTCACTACGGCGCCGAGCGGTGGGACGCCGTCAGCGGCACCGTGCACGCCCAGCCCGAGCATCCCGGCGTCGCCGCCGTGCGGGCCGAGCTGCCGGGCCTCCTCGACGCGATGGGCGCCTGGCAGGGCACCTGGATCGAGGAGAAGGGCCGCGCGGTCGCCGTGCACACGCGCCGCGCCGAGGACCCGCAGGCCGCGTTCGAGGCACTGCGCGGGCCGATCGCCGACCTCGCCGCCCGCCACGGCCTGATCGTGGAGCCGGGCCGGCTGGTCCTGGAGGTGCGCCCGCCCGGCATCGACAAGGGCATCGCGCTCGCCGAGTACGTACGCGAGACGAAGGCCGCGGCGGTCGTCTACGCGGGCGACGACCTCGGCGACCTCGCCGCGTTCGCCGCGGTCGACAAGCTCCGCTCCGACGGGGTGCCGGGACTGCTCCTGTGCAGCGGCAGCTCCGAGGTCCCGGAGCTCGCCGAACGCGCCGACCTGCTGCTCCCCGGCCCCGCCGGCGTCGTCGGCTTCCTCGCCGGCCTCGCCGCCACGATCAAGCGCCGAGGATAGGTCGATTCTCGCGGTGGGCCGATTCCGCGGAACGGCCCACCCGCAGCGCGGGGCGCGCGGCGACCGGTGCGTGCGATCGCGAGACGGAGGCCGGTCTCCGTACCGGCTGCGCCGTACCGGCTGCGCCGTACCGGCGTACCGCCGGACGTCGTGCGTCAGGCGGTACTTGCCGGGCACACGGCCCCGGCGGGGTGCGGCGGTTCGGCCGTGTCAGCCGGGCCGCCCGCCCTCGTCGAGCGACTCCAGGGCGTGCAGCTGGTCCAGGAACCACTGCTGGGGCGGCAGCGCGGTCGCCGCCGCGGACAGGCGCTTGCTGCGTTCCGCCCGTTCGGCGTCCGGCATCGCGAGCGCGTGGTACAGGGCGTCGGCCGTGCCCGAGACGTCGTACGGGTTCACCACCAGCGCGTCGTCGCGCAGTTCCGCGTACGCGCCCGCCTCCCGCGACAGCACCAGCGCGCAGCCCGCCTCCGAGACGACCGGGATCTCCTTGGCGACCAGGTTCATCCCGTCCCGGATGGGGTTGACGAGCGCGACGTCCGCCAGCCGGTACGCGGCCAGTGAGCGCGCGAAGTCGTCCTTGACGTGCAGGAGTACGGGCGTCCAGCCCGGCGTGCCGTACCGGGCGTTGATCTCCTCCGCGACCCTGGAGACCTCCGCCGTGTAGTCGCGGTAGACGGCGAGGTCCTGCCGCGACGGGTACGCGAAGGCGATGTGCACGACCCGCTCGTGCCACTCCGGGTGTTCGTCGAGCAGCGTCCGGTACGCCAGCAGTCCGCGCACGATGTTCTTCGACAGCTCGGTACGGTCCACCCGCACGATCGTCCGGCGCCGGCCGGGCCCGCGCTCCTCGCCGCCGATCTGTTCGCGCAGGGCCGCCATCCGCTCGTCCACGTCCGGCCGCCGGGACCGCTCCCGCAGGAAGTCGGCGTCCGCGCCGAGCCCGTGCACCCCGAGCTCGGTCCGCCTGCGGCGGTGGCCGGGCAGCCGGAACTCGAGGCTGGGCGATCCGTCCTTGGGCCAGTGGCCGTCGATGTCGTAGTCCGTGAGGATCTGCCGGCAGCAGCTCTGGAAGGCGCCGAGCCAGCGCTGCGTCAGGAAGCCCAGCCTGCTCGCCCCGAGCATCCCGAGCAGCAGCTGCTCGGCGATGTCGTCCGGCAGCATCCGGAAGTACTCGGGAGGCGCCCACGGCGTGTGCGAGAAGTGGCCGATCCGCAGGTCGGGCCGGAGGTCGCGGAGCATCCCCGGCACCAGGGCCAGGTGGTAGTCCTGCACCAGCACGGCCGCTTCCGGGGCCGCGGACTCCGCCAGCGCCTGTGCGAACGCCTGGTTGTACGCCTCGTACGCCACCCACTGGCGCCGGAAATCGGCGTCGAAGACCGGCTCCAGCGGCGTCTGGTAGAGCATGTGGTGGACGAACCACAGCACCGAGTTGGCGATGCCGTTGTACGCGTCCGCGTGCACGGCGGCGTCGATGTCGAGCATCCGCACGCCCGGCTCGCCGATGCCGCGCCGCACCGCCTCACGGTCCCCCTCGCCGAGTGCCGAGCACACCCACAGGGCGTCCGTCTCGGGGCCGATGGCGGACAGCCCGGACACCAGGCCCCCGCCGCCGCGCCTGGCGTCGAGCGTGCCGTCCTCGCGGAACGCGTACGAGACGGGGCCACGGTTGGAGGCGACGAGTACTCGTGCGGCGTGCTCGGAGACGGCGTGCTCGAAGGCTGCGTTCTCAGAGACCATGTCGCGAACCTAGCCCTTCCTGGAACCGCTCAAACGTACGGCCGGTTTCCGTCGGCGGAGACCGGCCGCACCCTCACCCGATCAGTGGTTGCCGCGGTCGCGGGTCGCCGCGAGTGCGATGGCGCCGGCCGCCGAGAGCGCCAGGGCGACGCCGCCGAGCAGCCAGAGGCGCTCGCTGTCGTGGCCCGTCGCGGCCATCACGCCGGTGCTGCCGTGCCTGCCGCCCGCGGCGCGGTCGTCACCGTCCTCGCCGGCGTCGCCGCCCTGCTCAGGTTCGTCCTCCCGGCCCTGTTCCAGGCTGTCGTCATGGCTCTCCTCGTCGAGGTCCGCCTGCGATCCCTCCAGCTCCGCGGCCTCCTCGACCACGGGTGCCACCGAGCACAGCGCGTCGGCGCTGCCCGTACCGCAGTTGGAGCGCGGCGACGCGACGGCGAGGTTGCTGCCGAGCCGGCCGTTGCCTCCCGCCGCGGCGCTCGCACCCTCCGAGCCGTCCACGGTGACCGAGTACGTGATGGTCGCGGTCTTCCCGGCCGGGATGTCGCCGGAGTACGAGAGCACGGGCTCGGCGTAGCCGACCGTGCCGAGACTGGCCGTGGCGTTGCCGTCGTAGACGGCGTCGTCGAGGGTGTCGGCGAGATCGTCGGTGAACCGGACGCCCGGGTAGTCCCGCCGGCCGGTGTTCTTCGCCGTGATGGTGAAGGTGACGGTGCCTCCGGGGGCGACCGACTCCGCCGATGCCGCCTTGGTGATCTCCAGGTCGGGGACCGGTACGGACAGGGCGAGCGCCGACGGTACGTAGCTGTCGCCCTCCGTCTCGAAGGAGAGCGTGGCGGAGCGGGCGCCGGGACGGATCGCGTCGTCCGGCAGGGCGAAGTCCTTGGCGTCGATGCTGAGGTTGTCGCGCAGCCCCGGGGCGACCGCGCCCCGGGCGACGCCCGCGAAGAAGTTGTCGGCGCTGCCGGTGTCGGGGCCGGTCATGTCGCGGCCGTCGACGCGGAAGCGGTCGCCCGTGCGGTTGCGGTCGCCGCCGTAGGCCGTGACGGATGCGCGGATCTGCCCGGCGGAGCGGTGGAAGCCGTTGGCCGGGACGGTCGTGGCGGGGGCGCCGGGGCGCTGCAGGGCGTGTCCGCCGTAGATCTGGACGGTGCGCCGCTCGGGTGCGAAGCGCGCGTCCGGGGCGTCGTACGCGTAGACGACCGAGAGGGACCAGCCCGCGGCGCAGCCCCGGCCGGCCGGGGCCCAGACGCCGCCGACCGCGACGGTCAGCGGTTTGCCGGTGCCGACGACGCGGGCGAAGGCGCCGGTGACGTCGGCCTCGCCGGTGTAGTAGTGCGCTCCGGGTGCCGAGTCCGGGTCCCTGACCAGGTTCTCGGCGATGACCCCGACCGGCTTGTTCCGGTCGACACGGATCGAGGGCACGGACTTCAGCGGGTCGCCGGGGGAGGGGCGCGCGACGGATCCGGAGCCGTCGCAGCTGTTCAGCAGGATGCCGTTCGGGGCGCGGTACGTGCCGTCGTTGCCGCCCCAGAAGAGCCGGGCGTACGTGACGCGGGCGCGTGGCGGCACGGTGATCCGGCCGGTGCTGGACCCGTGGCCGGACGACATCCGGGCGGTGTCGAGCCGCCGCATCTCGAACTCTTCGAGCGGTGCTCCGCCGGTGCCGGTGGAGCCGTCCGTCCCGGAGGTCGCCGCCGTGCACCGGGCTGCCGCCTCGCGGGGGTCCGCGGGGCAGCCCAGGACCGTGTTGCCGATGGTGGTGAAGTCACCGTAGACCGAGGCGGCGTAACGCTTCTGGAAGGTGGAGGCAGCGGACTCGGGGGACACGGGGGACGCGGGGCCGGCGACGGCCGGACCGGTCGAGACCGTGGTGACGGTCGCGACGACCGTCAGGGCCCCGAGGAGACGGGGCAACCTGGAATGCCGGCGCCGAGCGCCCGTGGATCTCACATAGCCCATAAGTCCGAAATGTAGACAATGTGTCCGGCTGTGCCCGGTTACGCCGCGCCCGTGTCCCGCCGCTTACGCCGCCCGGCCCTTGCCGCGTACTCCGCGACCTCCGCCATCGGTGGCCGCTCCTCCGTGTCCACCGGATGCGTACGCGGGACGAAACCGTCCTCGCCCCGCTCGAATTGGGTCAGCGCGGGGCGCACCAGATGACCGCGGGACAGCCGCAGTTGCGCGGTGCGGTAGATCGCCGCCGCCATCCGGCCCAGCGCCTGCCCGTCCTGGTGGCGGTGCAGCCGCTCACCCACGTCCACCTGCGCCAGCGCGTCCAGGCCCACCGTGTGCAGCGCGTCCACCAGCAGGCCGAGCTCCACCCCGTACCCGACGGGGAACGGCAGCCGCTCCAGCAGCGAGCGCCGCCCCGCGTACTCGCCGCCGAGCGGCTGGACGAAGCCCGCCAGCTGCGGCCAGTGCAGATTGAGCAGCGGCCGCGCCACCAGCTCGGTCACCCTGCCCCCCTGGCCCGGGGTGCCGGCCAGCGGCCGGTCGTACATCGCCTTCACGAACTGCACCTCGGGATCGGTCAGCAGCGGGCCGACGATCCCGGAGACGAAGTCCGCGGAGAACTCCCGCAGGTCCGCGTCCACGTAACAGACGATGTCGCCGCTCGTCACCATCAGTGAGCGCCACAGCACCTCGCCCTTGCCGGCCACGGCCGGCACGCGGGGGAGTATCGCGTCCCGGTGCACCACCCGCGCCCCGGCCTTCGCCGCCACCTCGGCGGTGCGGTCCGTGGACCCCGAGTCGACGACCACCAGCTCGTCCACGAGCGGCACCGCGTCCGTCATCAGCTCACGGCGGATCACGGCGACGATCTCCCCGACCGTCGCCTCCTCGTTCAGGGCGGGGAGCACCACGCTGACCGTGGTGTTCTGCTTGGCGGCGAGCAGCTGGTCCAGTGGCCGGTCCGTCACCGACCAGGACCGCCGGGCGAGCCAGCGCTCCACCTCTTCCAGCACGTGATCTCCATCTCGCGGATCGGACGACCATCTCAAGCGTCCGGGGGTTCGGTTACAGTCTTGAACAACGCGGACGGCCGTCGTATGTCGGGGTCGTCGCGCGGACACAATCGAATACCGCTCATCCAGAGGGGCAGAGGGATACGGCCCGTTGAAGCCCCGGCAACCCTCCAGCCGTTCTCGGCGCACGTCACACGTCGCGCGCGAGGCTCACGGCTAGGGAAGGTGCCAATTCCGTCTCGCGGCGAGATGCGCCGCGGGGAAGATGAGGAGAAAGGGCCTCGCCTCCATGGCTGCGCAGACTGTTGCCACCACCAATGATTCTGCCGACACCTCCGGCACCGTCGATCTGGGCCCCGCCTCCGGGCTCTCCTGCCGCGAGTGCGGCGAGCGGTTCGCCCTCGGCTCGATCTTCGCCTGCGAGATCTGTTTCGGGCCGCTCGAAGTCGCGTACGACCTGCCGAGCGGCGACCCCGAGACGCTGCGCAAGCAGATCGAGAGCGGCCCGGCGAACATCTGGCGCTACGCCCCGCTGCTCCCCGTCCCCGCCGACGTGGCGAGCAAGCCGAACCTGAACCCGGGCTGGACCCAGCTCGTCCAGGCCGACAACCTCGCCCGCGAGCTGGGCGTCGAGCCGGGCAAGCTCTTCGTCAAGGACGACTCCGGGAACCCGACGCACTCCTTCAAGGACCGCGTCGTCGCCCAGGCCCTGGAGGCCGCCCGCGCCTTCGGCTTCACCACCCTCTCCTGCTCCTCCACCGGCAATCTGGCGGGCGCCGTCGGCGCCGCCGCCGCCCGCGCCGGATTCCGCTCCTGTGTGTTCATCCCGCACGACCTGGAGCAGGGCAAGGTCGTCATGGCCGCGGTCTACGGCGGCGAGCTCGTCGGCATCGAGGGCAACTACGACGACGTCAACCGCTTCTGCTCCGAGCTCATCGGCGACCCGGCGGGCGAGGGCTGGGGCTTCGTCAACGTCAATCTCCGCCCGTACTACGGCGAGGGATCCAAGACGCTCGCGTACGAGATCTGCGAGCAGCTCGGCTGGCGCATCCCCGACCAGATCGTCATCCCGATCGCCTCCGGCTCCCAGCTCACCAAGATCGACAAGGGTCTGCAGGAGCTGATCAAGATCGGCCTCGTCGAGGACAAGCCCTACAAGATCTTCGGCGCCCAGGCCGAGGGCTGCTCCCCGGTGTCCGTGGCCTTCAAGGCCGGCCATGACGTGGTCAGGCCGCAGAAGCCCGACACCATCGCCAAGTCCCTGGCGATCGGCAACCCGGCGGACGGCCCGTACGTCCTGGACATCTGCCGCCGCACCGGCGGCGCCGTCGAGGACGTCACCGACGAGCAGATCGTGGACGCGATCAAGCTGCTGGCCCGCACGGAGGGCGTCTTCACCGAGACCGCGGGCGGCACCACCCTCGGTGTGGCGAAGAAGCTGATCGAGTCCGGTGCCATCGACCCGTGCCTCACCACGGTCGTCATCAACACGGGTGACGGCCTGAAGACCCTCGACGCGGTGGCGCCCACGACGGGTATGTCCGCGGTCATCCGCCCCAACCTGGACTCCTTCCGAGAGGCTGGTCTCGCATGAGCGTCAACGTCCGCATCCCCACCATCCTCCGCACCTACACGGGTGGCCGGGCCGAGGTCGCGGCCGAGGGGGCGACCCTCGCCGAGGTGATCGCCGACCTGGAGCAGAACCACACGGGCATCGCGGCCCGGGTCCTGGACGACCAGGGCAAGCTGCGCCGCTTCGTGAACGTGTACGTCAACGACGACGACGTACGTTTCGAGCAGGGGCTGGAGACGGCGACGCCGGACGGCGCCGGCGTCTCGATCATCCCGGCCGTCGCCGGAGGCTGACCCTCACTTTCCGTAAGCAGAATTGCCCCCTCCGCAAGCTCCGTGGAGGGGGCAATTCTGCATGGTTGAGCGCGGTAGAGTTGGGGAAGCCCCCTCCGCTGCTTGTGCCAGGCGCATATGAGAATGCGCTCGCTCGCGATAAGAAGCAGCCAAAGTGTTCGAGCTTGTTGCACGTTAAGTGTGCTTTGCCCGGCCCGACTTGCCCGGGAATGCTCGTAATCCTCGTAAATCGTCCTTTCGGTCCTGCCCGGAATTCTCGTCCGATTGACCTGTTGCAGAGGGCAGTTGGACAGATACATTCAGCCGCGGTCGACGCGTTCCGGCGCACATCCACGCCACACATCGTGGGTGAGGTCTGACCCGGGTCCGCGAGGTGCGGTCCTGTGCAAGGGCCAGTAATAGGGGAGTTAGGCATGGCTCAGGGCACCGTCAAGTGGTTCAACGCGGAGAAGGGGTACGGCTTCATCGCGGTCGACGGTGGTGCGGATGTTTTCGTCCACTACAGCGCGATCCAGATGGACGGTTACCGCACCCTGGAGGAGGGTCAGCGAGTCGAGTTCGAGATCTCGCAGGGCCAGAAGGGGCCGCAGGCGGACATGGTCCGCGTAGCCGGCTGAGCGCCGACTGACTGCAGCAACGTGACGGAGGGCCCGTACCCGCACTGGGTACGGGCCCTCCGACGCGTCCGGAGCTTCGATCACTGAGCCCACCCTCCCGTCGGGGCTTCCTCGAAGCCGCTTGCACTCGAAGGGGTCGAGTGCTAATCATTGGCGTTAGCACTCTCCGGGTGAGAGTGACAACTAAGGACCGGGTCGGTGAGGCCCGCAGGCCGGGTGGGGCAAGGAACCACAAGGCATGCAGGCCGTCCGTCGCGGGCGCCAGCGCGGTCCGGAGAAATCCACCCCAGTCCGGGAGGACCACTTCACATGGCCAAGATCATCGCGTTCGACGAGGAGGCACGGCGCGGTCTCGAGCGCGGGATGAACCAGCTCGCCGACGCCGTCAAGGTCACCCTTGGCCCCAAGGGCCGGAACGTCGTCCTCGAGAAGAAGTGGGGCGCCCCCACGATCACCAACGATGGTGTTTCCATCGCCAAGGAGATCGAGCTCGAGGACCCGTACGAGAAGATCGGCGCCGAGCTGGTCAAGGAAGTCGCCAAGAAGACGGACGACGTCGCCGGTGACGGTACGACCACCGCGACCGTCCTCGCCCAGGCGCTGGTCCGCGAGGGCCTGCGCAACGTGGCGGCCGGCGCCAACCCGATGGCCCTGAAGCGCGGCATCGAGAAGGCCGTCGAGGCCGTCTCCGGCGCCCTGCTCGACCAGGCGAAGGAGGTCGAGACGAAGGAGCAGATCGCCTCCACCGCCTCCATCTCCGCCGCCGACACCCAGATCGGCGAGCTCATCGCCGAGGCGATGGACAAGGTCGGCAAGGAAGGCGTCATCACCGTCGAGGAGTCCCAGACCTTCGGTCTGGAGCTCGAGCTCACCGAGGGCATGCGCTTCGACAAGGGCTACATCTCGGCGTACTTCGCCACCGACATGGAGCGTATGGAGGCCTCGCTGGAGGACCCGTACATCCTGATCGTCAACTCCAAGATCTCCTCGGTGAAGGACCTGCTCCCGCTGCTGGAGAAGGTCATGCAGTCGGGCAAGCCGCTGCTGATCATCGCCGAGGACGTCGAGGGCGAGGCCCTGTCGACCCTGGTCGTCAACAAGATCCGTGGCACCTTCAAGTCCGTCGCCGTCAAGGCCCCGGGCTTCGGTGACCGCCGCAAGGCCATGCTCGGCGACATCGCCATCCTCACCGGTGGCACCGTCATCTCCGAGGAGGTCGGTCTCAAGCTGGAGAACGCCGGCCTGGACCTGCTCGGCCGCGCCCGCAAGGTCGTCATCACCAAGGACGAGACCACGATCGTCGACGGTGCCGGTGACAGCGACCAGGTCGCCGGTCGCGTCAACCAGATCCGCGCCGAGATCGAGAACTCCGACTCGGACTACGACCGCGAGAAGCTCCAGGAGCGCCTCGCGAAGCTGGCCGGCGGCGTGGCCGTCATCAAGGCCGGCGCCGCGACCGAGGTCGAGCTCAAGGAGCGCAAGCACCGCATCGAGGACGCCGTTCGCAACGCGAAGGCGGCCGTCGAGGAGGGCATCGTCGCCGGCGGTGGCGTGGCTCTCATCCAGGCGTCCGCCGTCTTCGAGAAGCTCGAGCTCGAGGGCGACGAGGCCACCGGTGCCGCCGCTGTGAAGCTGGCCCTGGAGGCCCCGCTGAAGCAGATCGCCGTCAACGCCGGCCTCGAGGGCGGCGTCGTGGTGGAGAAGGTGCGCAACCTGACCCCGGGTCACGGCCTGAACGCCGCGACCGGCGAGTACGTCGACCTGGTCGCCGAGGGCATCATCGACCCGGCGAAGGTCACCCGCTCCGCCCTGCAGAACGCGGCCTCCATCGCCGCGCTGTTCCTCACCACCGAGGCCGTCATCGCCGACAAGCCGGAGAAGGCCGCCGCGGCCGCTCCGGGCGGCATGCCGGGCGGTGACATGGACTTCTGATCGACCTGCTGGTTGATCGACCGTCCTGAACCGAGGGCGGCACCCCCACTCCCAGGGGGTGCCGCCCTCGGGCGTTTCCGGCCCGGCGTCAGCCCCGAAGCTCCGCGAGCCGCTCCAGGTCGTCCCGGGCCGACCGCCGCTCCTCGGCGCTCAGACGTGCCTCGGCGGCGCCGGCCTCGGCGAGGGAGGAGGCCGCGGTCTCCCGGTCGTCCAGACGCCGCGCGACATCCGCGCGCAGGACGAGCAGGCGCAGCAGCTCCACCGGAGTGGGCCGCTCGTCGTCGAGCCCCAGCGCCCGGTCGAGGATCTTCGCCGCGCCCGCCAGGTCCTCCTTCGAGTCCGCGAACAGGGACGCCATGTGCAGGGCCCGGGCGAAGGTCTCCTTCGGAGCGGGCCGATGGTGCTGGTCCTCGCTGGTGGGCTGCCCGATGCGGATGCAGTTCCCGCCCGGATCGGTCATCAGGAACTGCCGCATGCCGTACGACATGTCCTTCAGCGGTCCGAGCCGCGGCAGCCCGCGGGTGGGGATCTTCCCGTACGCCGTCTTGAGCGCGGTCCGGAAGGCGGCGTGCAGGCTGTCGACGTCGTCGGTCAGGACGTAGCAGGTGCTGTACGAGGCGGCCGGCTCGTAGCCCTTCATCCCGAAGAACTGGAGCTCGATGCCGCCGCGCGTCACGACCGCGTACGGGTTGGGGCTCTTCTGCACGAAGGCCACCTCGAAACCGAGCGCGGTGTAGAAGTCGAGCACGGGCTGGATGGTGTGGCAGGGCAGGATCGGAATGACCTTCTCACTCATGCCGCCCACTCTACTCAAACTTGATTAGTCGGGGGTGGTCATGGCGCGACGGAGCTGTTCTTGCGGGCCGGCCGGTGCGGCGTGAAGCTGAAGAGGTGCGGACCGATGTGCACGCCCACTTGTGGAGCGAGGACTATCTCCGCCTCCTGGAGTCCTACGGGCGCGACGACACGGCGACCCAGCGGGGCCTGGGAGCGGACGACAGCCCGGCGGAACTCGACGCGCGGTTCACGATGAACGACGCCGCCGGCATCGACCACCAGATCCTGTCCGTCTCTCCGCAGACGCCGTACTTCCCGGACGAGACCGAAGCGGTCACCGCCGCGCGCCTGGCCAACAACCACTACGCCGACGTCGTACACGCCTGGCCCACGCGCTTCTCCGCCTTCGCCGCGCTGCCGCTGCCGCACCTGGACGCCTCCCTCGAGGAACTGGCGCGGGCGCTCGACGAACTCGGGATGGCCGGGGCCGGACTGACGACGTCGGTGCTCGGGCGGAGCCTCGGGGACCCCGCTTTCCGTCCCCTGTTCGAGGAGTTGGACCACCGGGGCTCCGTGCTCAGCCTTCATCCGGCGGGGCGGGACGCGGGCTCGCCGCTCATCGCCGAGAACCGGATGCGATGGATGGTCGGCGCGCCGACCGAGGACACCATCTGCGCGATGCACCTGATGCTCGAGGGCGTCCCCAGCCGCTTCCCGCGACTGCGGATCGTCAACTCCCACCTGGGCGGCGCCCTGCCCATGCTGCTGCCGCGCGCCGATCAGCACGTCCCCTGGGAGGCCCCCGACATCGCCGAGATGCCGACCCTCGCCGCGCGCCGGATGTACTACGACACGGTCGCCCACGGCCACGAGCCGGCGCTGCGAGCGGCCGCCGAGTCGTTCGGCGCCGACCAGTTGATGCTCGGCACGGACTTCCCGTACCAGACCGGCGAAGGGCTCCGCCGTGCCGTCACCTTCATCGAGGAGACCCTGGTCCCCGAGGAGGCGGAGGCGGTACTGGAGGCAGGCGCGGGCCTGCTCCCGGCGGCAAGCGGGTCCCTGCGGGGTCAGTGGGCGTAGTCCTTGAGCTTCTCGGTGGCGAGGGTGATGTTGACGGGGTCGGGGAGGGCGACGGTGTCGCCGTACCTGTAGGTCGGGTGCTGCTGATAGGTGCCGTTCTCCGGCTCGCTGAAGACGGTGAGGGTGTTGGTGTCGCGGTCGATGAGGAGGTAGACGGGGATGGCGGCTTCCGCGTAGGCGGGCGGCTTCTCCTTGCGGTCGCGAGCGTCCGCGTCGGGGTCGAAGGAGGTCACCTCCACGATCATGAGGACCCCCTCGGGGGTGGCCCACTGCTGTCGGCCGGCGAAGTGGCCGACCGGGGCGAGGGCTCCGTCCGCGCGGGCACGGCCCGTGCGGTACGCCTCCACCGTCAACTCCAGCTCGGGATGCAGATCGAGGTCGGGGCGCTGCTGAATGCACTGGCGGACCAGCCACATGATGATCGTCGCGTGGTCGCCGTCCGGCGCGGGCTTGACCCCCAGCCTTCCGTTGATGAATTCGAGCGTCACCGTCTCGGGGGCCACACGGGCGAGTTCCTCGAACTCCTCGACGGACATCTGCGGGTGTTCAGCGCTGGGGGTCATGGCGTCGCCTCCTCCCCTCCACCGTGCCCCGGTTCCGGCGCGGACGAGCTGAACGGTCATGTGCGATTCCCTTCGTCGGGCTGGGCCGCCGCCGCGCGGACCTCGGACATGCGGGCGCGGACCCGGTCCGGGGTGAGTCCGGCGGGACGAACGGGTGCCTGTTCGCCCCGGCAGGAGGCGCAGTCGCCGTCGCGGAGGGCCTCCGCGCGGGCGGGGGCGCCGCACTTGCCGCATTCGAGGACGCGCAGGGGCGGGGGCGGTGGGGCCGGCTCGGGCGGGAGTTTGTCGGTGAGGCGGCGGCGGGCGAGGGCGGCCGGGTGGTGGACCGGGGTCGGGAGGCCGCTGGTGAGCGCGCGCAGGACGTCCCGCTCGGCGGCGCCGCGCGCGAACCACTCCTCCACCAGCGGCGCGAGCCGCGTGCATTCGACGGCCGACAGCGACATGACCGGCGCCTCGCGTCCGAGCGCGACGAGCAGGATCATCGCCCGTGAACGGGTCGGACGCGGCCGGTCCTCCGGTACGTCTCCGCGCCGGTACGCGGCCCACCACGCGTCGTCGCGCGCGGTACGGGACCACCACGTTCGGGTGATCCACAGCGGACTTCCCGAACCCGCCAAGTGCTCCCGTCCGCGCCGCAGATGCCCCGCCGCCTGGATGCGGTTGAGCGCGGTCCGTAAGGCGCACTGGCCGTACGGAAGCACCTTGGCCAACGTCTTCACGGAGATGTCGGCCCCGTCCGCCAGCCGGTCGATGTACGCGGCGATGGCGGCTTCGCGGGGCGGGAGGTGCGCGAAGTCGTGCGCTGTGCGGGGGTGTTGGCCCGGGGCCGTCCGCTTTCCGTAGCCGGGTTTGGCCGTTGGGTGAGGCGTGGCGTGCGAGGGCAGGAACGTGGCACTAAGCTGGCTGTCAGCCATCCGGATTTCGCCTATCCGTCGGTGGTCAAGCCCCCGCAGGTGTTGCTGCACCTGACGGGGGCTGTTCGCTTTCCGGACACGCTAGAGCGTCGTGACCCTCCGTGGCAACTGCATCGCGCATAGTCAACTCACGGGGAGGGTGGGCGGGTTGAGACCCGTTATCCATTCCTTGAACAAAGCGCTCGAAGCCCGAGGCTCAAGCCTCGGGCTCCGTCAGCGATCAGCTGTTCTTGACGTCCTCGACGAACACGGACCAGGCGGCGGCCCGGAACACGAGCTTCGGGCCGCCGGGGTTCTTGGAGTCACGGACGGGGACGACGCCGGGGTGGGCGTCGGCGACTTCGAGGCAGTCCGCGCCGTCGGGACCGCTGTACGTGGACTTGCGCCAAGTGGCGGCGTTTATGTCGTACTCAGGGCTGCTGGTCTCCATGCGCGTAATCCTCTGCCGTTGATTCGATCAAGGCCAGGGAGGCTTCCGGTGGCAATGCGTTGGCCCGGAGCAGATCGTAGGTCAGTTCGTGGCGCGCGACCGTGGCCGGATCGTCCAACAACTGGCCTGTGCCGACACCGTCGATGTACGCGAGTGGGGGTGCGTCGGGGAAGTGCATCAGCTTGATGCCCCCGCCGATGGCGGCGATGGCCCCCGCGCTGAACGGTAGTACCTGCAAGATGATCCTGCGGCGGCGGGCGAGCGCCGCGATGTGGCACAGGTTCTCCGCCATCACCAGGGCGTTGCCTACGGGGCGTCGGATGCCTGCTTCGTCCAGAACCGTCCACAACATCGGCTCAGTTGGATCGTCCAGGATCCGTGTGCGAGCCAGACGGGCCGCGGTCAGCTCGTCGATCGTCTCCTCCGGCCCGGTGGGCCGGTAGGCGCGGAACAGCGCACGTGCGTACGCCTCCGTCTGTAACAGGCCGGGGATCATGCCGGGTACGTACTGCTGGATCTTCGTGGCGAGCGTCTCCGCCTCCAGCGCCTCGGCGAAGTGGTCCGGGTACTTCGACTTGTTCGCCGCCTTGCAGTTCCGCTCGAAGAACCCGTTCGTCCCCAGTATCTCGTCGATTCTGCGCGCAATGTCCGGCAGCATCCTCCGCGTACCCGACTCCAGTTGCCCGATGAACGACGCGCTCACGAAGAGCGGTTCGCCGAGCTCCCGCTGGCTGAGGCCGGCGTTCTCGCGGGCGTGGCGCAGTTCTGCGCCGAGGAGAGCCCGGGGGGAGGTGGACGGGTCGAGATCCTTCGGTCCAGGCAATGTCAACTCCGTGTCACGCAGGTGGTGTTGTTGGGCCGTCGACACTGGTCAGGCTAGTCGTCCGCCGACCACGCTGTGTGCAGAACGCGCATACTCAGAGTGGAGGTGCCTGATGGCACGTGTTCGATCGGCGGACCGGCTGCGGGCCGCGGAAGAGGTCGTGGCCCAGCTGCGGGGCGAGCTCGACTCGACGGGGGTGGTGCTGCCGTCCCTGCGGGTGGACCTGGTGTCGCTCGCCGGCGAGTCGGCGGCGTACCCGCTGATCGAGCTGGGGCGCTGCAACCTCGACACGGCGCTGCGGCTCGCCGCCGTGCTGCACCAGGCCCGCGGGTGAATGCGGCGCGGGGCGAGTACGTGGTCGACTCGCGCGACGGGCGCATCGGCCGTGTCATGGGGCGCGAGGGCCCGTACGTACAGCTGCGGCCACCCGGCGGCGGCCGGGAGTGGGACTGCCCGCCCGAGGCGTTGAGTCCGGCGCCGCCGGGGGAACTGCTGCGGGCGCGGGTGCGGGAGCGGAACCGGGAGGGACGGCTGCCGTGATTCGACATCGCTCGGGCCCACTCGGCCTGCTCTCGACCACGTCGGACCGGTCGGAGCGGTCGGCGGAACCTTCCGGACGGTGCTGTGGTCAGGGCATCGCCCCGGGGTAAGGTGGCCGCTCCGGATGTGCACGGACGAAGGAGGTGGGACCCATTACCGCTGTTGCTGGTCGGGTGCTCGCCTCCGCGTCGCTGACGTAGGCGGCCGAGGGAGCCCCGTTCGGAATCCCGAAAGGCTTCCTTTGCTCTCTCCGTTCCCTCCCTCCGAGTTTCTTCCCTCTGATCATTCCGCCGTCGTCGGCCGGCTCCGTGCCGCAGGTTGTGTCTTCGCCGAGGACGAGGCCGACTTGCTGCTGTCCACCGCCGGGTCGCGCGACGAACTCGCCGCCATGGTGGAACGGCGGACCGGTGGGCATCCGCTGGAACACGTCCTCGGGTGGGCCGAGTTCTGCGGGCTGCGCATCGCCGTGGACGACGGGGTGTTCGTGCCCCGGCGCCGTACCGAGTTCCTGGTCCGTCAGGCCGTTGCCGCGCGGCCCGACGCGGGCGTGGCCGTCGATCTGTGCTGCGGGTCGGGGGCGGTCGGCGCCGCGCTGGCCGCCTCGCTCCCCGCGGTCGAGCTGTACGCCGCCGACATCGATCCCGGCGCGGTGCGGTGCGCGCGGCGCAACGTCCCCGAAGGCGGCCGGGTGTACGAGGGGGACCTCTTCGCCGCGCTGCCCGGGGCGTTGCGCGGGCGCGTCGACATCCTCGCCGCGAACGTCCCGTACGTACCGACCGAGGAGGTCGAGCTGTTGCCGGCCGAGGCGCGCGTGCACGAGCCGCTCGTGGCGCTCGACGGAGGCGCGGACGGGCTGGACGTGCTCCGCCGGGTGACCGGCGAGGCAGGGGAGTGGCTGGGGCCCGGCGGGATCCTGCTGTTCGAGACGAGCGAGCGGCAGGCGGCGGACGCCGTCGCGGCCGTCGGGCGCAGCGGCCTCGACCCGCGGGTCGCTTCGTGCGACGAGCTGTACGCGACCCTCGTCATCGGGACGAAGCCCACCGGTTGATCGCGCCCGGGCCGGGCATGGGGTTCGCCTCCGGGCTGGTCAGTGCGGACCGTTCGAACCCGTCCGGCACGGCGCCGTCCAGCGCCGGCCGGCCGGGCGAACCGTCTGCCCGGCCCGGCCGGCCGAGGCGCAGGACCCCGGCCCCGGGGCGCGGCGGGCGGCAACACTCATGCGGCTCTCATCCGGGCCTTAACCCGCCCTCACACCGCGTCCCTAGCTTTCGCGGCATGTTCCTCACCTATCTCAGGCGCGAGCTGCGCCGCCGCAGGAAGGCGGCGCTCGTCGTCGCCTCGGGGCTCGCCCTCGGAATCGCCCTGGTCATCGTCGTCAACTCGGTCTCGGCCGGAATGAATCAGGCGCAGGGCAAAGTGCTGGAGTCGCTGTACGGGCTCGGCACCGACATGACCGTCACCAAGGCCGCCGCGCCTCCCGGAGAGGGCGGGGCCGTGAAGCGGCCGCGGTTCCAGTTCGACGCGAAGGACGGCGACGACGCCGCCCAGCAGAGCCAGGACATCGTCGTCGTCCAGGGCTTCGAGACGCTGGCGGCGTCGACGGTCGCGCAGGTCGGCAGGCAGGACGGGGTCGCGGACGCCGTCGGCGGGCTGAACGTCCGGGTCATGAAGGTCAACGGGCAGTTCAAGCGCGGCGAGTTCAAGCAGGAGGAGCAGGCGCCCGGGCAGGGCAAGCCGGGCGGCGGCACGGGCGGCGAGGTACGCGGCGAGGTCCGTGGCGGCGGTGCGGACTTCGACGTCAACTCCTACTCCGTGTACGGGACGGACGTCGCCCGTCAGGGGCTCGGGCCGCTGACCTCGTCGCGCATCACGTCGGGGCGTACGTTCAAGGAGAGCGAGACCGCGGCCAAGGTCGCCGTCGTCGACAGCGCGTACGCGAAAGAGCAGAAGCTGTCGGTCGGCAAGACGCTGACGATCTCGGGGACGACGTTCGGCATCATCGGGATCGCGACGGCCGAGAGCGGGGACGCGGCCGCCGACGTCTATCTGCCGCTCGCCCAGGCGCAGACCCTGGCCGACGCCAAGGACAAGATCACGACGGTCTATGTGCAGGCGACCGACTCGCAGCAGATCGGTGCCGTCAAGGAGACCATCCAGAAGAACATCTCGGGGACGACGGTCACGACGTCCGCAGACCTCGCCCAGACCGTGTCGGGCTCGCTCTCCACCGCCTCCGACCTGGCGTCGGGCGTCGGCAAGTGGCTGTCGATCGTGGTGCTGGTGGCGGCGTTCCTGGTGGCCGGGCTGCTGACGTCGTCGGCGGTGAGCCGGCGGGTGCGGGAGTTCGGCACGCTGAAGGCGCTGGGGTGGAAGAGCCGCCGGGTGACGGGGCAGGTGGCGGGCGAAGCACTCGTCAACGGGCTCATCGGCGGGGCGCTGGGGATCGGGATCGGGCTGGCGGGCGCGTGGGCGATCACGGCGTTCAGTCCGACGCTCACCGCGCAGCTGGGCGGTGCCGCGAACGGCGGCGGTGCCGGTCCGGGCGGCGGCCCGACCTTCATCGGCGGCGGTGGCGGTCAGGGCGGACCGCTGCGGCAGAGCGCGTCCAAGGCGCTGGACATCACGCTCACCGCGCCCGTCTCCCTCACCACCATCGGGCTCGCGGTCGCGCTCGCGGTGACGGGCGGGCTGATCGCGGGCGGGTTCGGCGGCTGGCGGGCGTCGCGGCTGCGGCCCGCGGACGCGCTGCGGCGCGTCGAGTAGCCCTTCGCCGAACCTCTCTACGCACAACAGGAGTTGAATCACGATGTACGAGCTCTCCGGAGTCACCAAGCGCTACCGGCGCGGCAAGGACACCGTCCAGGCCCTCGACGGGGTCGACCTGGTCATCGAGGACGGCGGGCGGCTGGTGATCCAGGGCCCGACCGGCGGCGGCAAGTCGACGCTGCTGCAGATGCTCGGCGGGCTGGACCGGCCGAGCGAGGGATCGGTGGTGCTGGACGGCGTCGATCTCGCGACCCTGCCGGAGGCGCGGCTGACACGGGTGCGGGCCGAGAAGATCGGCTTCGTCTTCCAGAGCTTCAATCTGGTGCCGACGCTCACCGCCCAGGAGAACGTGGAGACCGCGCTCGTACCGCTCGGCCTGAAGGCGGCCGACCGGCGGGAACGGGCGGGCGAGGCGCTGGTGTCGGTCGGTCTGGGCGAACGGCGGGCCCACCTCCCGGGCGAGCTGTCCGGCGGGCAGCAGCAGCGCGTCGCGATCGCGCGGGCGCTGGTGAAGAGTCCGGCGGTGCTGCTCGCCGACGAGCCGACCGGGAACCTCGACGAGTCCATGCGTGACGAGATCATGGAGCTGCTGGAGGGACTGTGGGAGGCGAACGGGCTGACGTTCGTGATGGTCACTCATGACTCGGTGCTGGCACGGAGGGCGCCGAGGGTGGCGACGATCAGGAAGGGTCGCGTGACGGTCAAGGAGCAGGCGGTCGGGGCGGCATAGAGGGTGTCCGGTGGGTCGGGCCGGATCGGCGAGCCCGGCAAGCTCCGCCGGACACCCTCCGGGTCTCCCGCGGGGCGGGCGGGCCGGTGGCGCGCCCGCTGCGCACACACGACACGTCCCCGGGCTCGGTGGCCGGGGACGTGTCGTGTGGGACGCCGTGCAGGCGGTCGGGCCGCGAGGCCCCGGAGGGGCTCGTTCCGTGGTCGTTGACGGCGAATGACATGGGTCACAGAAAAAGTGCGGCCTCCGTGGGCAACTGCCCCTGTTCGCGCGGTTTGTTCGCGGGGTGCCTCGGCCGGCCCCGTCAGGGGTCGGGAAAAACGCCTCTGACCTTTGCCGACCGGGTCGTACGATCCCGAGGACGTCGTGCCGCGTGAACACTCCGCAGGCACGAACCCCCCTTTCTTCCGCCATGTTCTCCAACGAGAAAAGGTCCACCTTGAATCTTCGCCGCGCTCTCGCAACCGCTGTCGCCGCCGCCGTGACCACGCCGGTTGTTCTTCTTTCCGCCGCGCCCGCCTTCGCCGACGACAAGCCGGCCGCGCAGACGCAGAACCAGAAGGCGCAGAAGGACCAGAAGCCGACGATCGAGCAGCTGAAGCTCGCCGTCGCCGCCGCCCAGAAGGCGTACGACGACAGCGTCGTCGCGGCCGACGCGGCCATGAAGGCCGTTGAGGCCCTGCTCAGCGACACCCACCCGCTCGCGGTCGCCGCCGCGGAGGCGAAGAAGGCCGCCGAGGCCGCCGCCACCGCCAAGACCGAGGCCGACAAGGCCGTCGTCGACGCCCAGGCGAAGCTGGACTCCGCCGCCACCGACGAGGAGAAGGCCGAGGCCCAGAAGGCGCTCGACGAGGCCACGACGGCCGCCGCGACCGCCGCCACCGCCAAGACCGAGGCCGACGCCAAGGCGACCGCGGCGGCCACCGCCCGCGACGACGCGCGGGTCGCCGCGGGCAGGGCGCTGCACCTCGCGCAGGAGGCGAAGAAGACGGCCCAGGCGAACCTCGACGCCGCCAAGAAGGCGCTGGCGGACGCGGAGGCCGAAGAGGGCGAGGAGGGCGAGGACTGCGTCCCCGAGCCCAAGTTCACCACCGTCGTCCAGGGTCTGCCGGAGAAGGTCGTCGGCGGCACCACGGTCAACTTCACGCTGCGCGTCGAGAACGGCACCTCGAAGCCGATGGCCGAGGTGTACCCGTACGCGGCCGTGCACGCCTTCGACACCAAGGGCCTCAAGGAGCTCGACTCCTACCTGGACCTGGAGTGGTCCACCGCCGCCAACCCGGCGTGGGAGGACGTCGACACGGAGATGGGTCTCTACGTCGGTTCGCTGAAGGCCAAGTCCTCGGTCGACGTCAAGCTGCGGCTGAAGGTCGACGCCAAGATCCCGGCGGGTCAGGGCGCCGCCTTCGTCGCGGGCAACTACGTGAACGAGGACGACTCCTGCGGCGGTACGCCGGACGTCGAGTACTACGAGTTCGAGATCCTGACCAAGGGCAGCAACCCGGGCAAGGTCGACGACGCCAAGGGTCAGCAGGGCGACTCCAACACCCCGACCACCCAGGGCGGTTCCTCCTCGACCTCGGTGAACGGCAGCTCCGACACCTCGGGCTCGCTCGCCACGACCGGTTCGAGCAGCGTCATGCCGAAGGTCGCCCTCGCGGGTGGCGTCGCGCTCGTGCTCGGTGCCGGGGCGGTCGTCGTCGCACGTCGCCGCAAGGCCGGTGCCGACGCCTGACACGCACGGTGAGTGCGGGGCCCGCGTTCCTCCGGGGACGCGGGCCCTCGTCATGTTCCCGGCCCTCGGCGTACCTCGGCCGGGTCCTGCGGTGCGCCGGTCCTGCGGTGCGCCGGGCGCGCGGCGACGCGCGGCGGTGCGGGCTCAGCCGTGCAGCGCCTCGCGGAGGTGGCCGTTCGTGCGCTTGAGGCGGTCCGTCGCCGTGGGGGCGTCGATGTCGGCGAGGAGCATCAGGATCGCCGTCTTGACCTCGCCGTCCGCCGACGTCAGGGCCGACTCGATCGCCTCGTCCCGCGCGCCGGTCGCCAGGGACACGATGCGGTGCGAGCGGGCGCGGAGCTTCTCGTTCGAGGCGCGCACGTCGACCATCAGGTTTCCGTAGGTCTTGCCGAGACGGATCATCGTGATCGTCGAGATCATGTTGAGGACGAGCTTCTGTGCCGTGCCCGCCTTCAACCGGGTCGAACCGGTGAGGAGTTCGGGGCCGACGACGACCTCGATGCCGTGCTCCGCGGCCGCGGCGAGGGCGCTGTCCGCGTTGCAGGACAGGCCGATCGTGAGAGCACCGTGCGCGCGGGCGTGCTCGACGGCGCCGATCGCGTACGGGGTGCGTCCGGAGGCGGAGATGCCGACCACGGTGTCGAGCGCCGTGATGCCGAGCCCGTCGAGGTCGGCGGCGGCGAGTTCCCTGGAGTCCTCCGCGCCCTCGACCGCCTCGACCATCGCCGAGGGGCCGCCCGCGATCAGGCCGACGACCTCGTCCGGGCCGGTGTTGAACGTCGGCGGGCACTCGCTGGCGTCCAGCACGCCGAGCCGGCCGGCCGTGCCGGCGCCCGCGTAGACGAGCCGGCCGCCGCGGGCCATACGGTCGGCGGTCGCGTCGATCGCCGCGGCGATGGCCGGAAGCTGCGCGGCGACGGCGCCGGGGACGGTGTGGTCCTCGCCGTTCATGATGCGGGCGATGTCGTCGGTGGGGAGCTGGTCGATGTCGGCGAGTTCGGGCCGGAAGGCCTCGGTGGTCAGGCTCTCCAGCTGCGCGCGCAGCTCGGTGGGGTGCGGCTCGGCGGGTGAGGGGGTGGATGTCATGGGGTGCGGCTCGGCTCTCTTGGTTGCTCGGCGAGTGGGCTCGGCGGGTGCGTTCTGCGGGCTCGTTCGGCGTGCGTTCGGCGGCGTGTGTTCGGAGGGTGCGTTCCGCGGAGTGGCTCAGCGGGGTGGCCCGGCGAAGTGGCTCAGCGGGTGCGTGGACTGTGGCGGTGCGCGAGGGCCTCGTACGAGGCGGCGAGGGCGGGCGCGGCGGACTCGTACGTGCGCTGCATGACGCCGATGAACAGGCAGTCGACGACGAGGAGCTGGCTCGTGCGCGAGGACATGGCCGCCGGGCGCAGTTCGCTCTCGCGGGCGGTCGACGTGGTGAGGATGTGGTCGGCGTACTGGGAGACCGGCCCGTCGGGGCGTCCCGTGATCGCGACGGTCGTCGCGCCGTGGTCGAACGCGACCCGGAGCGGTTCGATGATGTCGCCCGTGGAGCCGGAGTGGCTGATGGCTATCGCCACATCGCCGGAGCGGAGCTGCACGGCGTTGGTGACGGCGAGATGCGGGTCGCTGTGGGCGTGGGCGACGAGGCCGATGCGCAGGAGCTTCTGGGCGAGGTCCTGCGCGACCAGGCCGGATGCCCCCACTCCGTAGATGTCGACACGGCGGGCGCCGGCCAGCGCGGCGACGGCCGCGCCGAGCTGGACGGTGTCGAGGGCGGCGGCGGTGTCGGCGAGGGTCTGCTGCTCGTCGTGGGCCAGCTTGGTGACGACGTCGGCTATCGGGTCGTCGACCGCGATGTCGGCGGTGACGGCCGGGGCGCGGCCGGACTCCTGCTGGGCGGCGAGACCGGCGAGCGCGAGGCGCAGATCGCGGTAGCCGGGATAGCCGAGGAGACGGGCGGTGCGGACCACGGTGGCCTCGCTGGTGCCGGTCAGTTCGGCGAGGCCGGTGACCGTGAGGGCCGCGCAGCCGGCCGGGTCGCCCGCGACGGCTTCGGCGACCCGCTGCATGGAGCGGGTCATGGAGGGCGCGAGCGTGCGGACCTTCGCCGCGAGGGCGGCGGGGGCGGGTGGGGCGTCGCCGCCGGTGCCCGGGCCAGGACCCGCGCCGGTTCCGGCACCCGCGCCGCTGAAAGAATCCTTCAGGTCATTGGTCACCCTTGAAAGATATTTTCGCCCTCCTTGAACGGTCAACCCCCTTTGTCCCGTGGACCGGCGGCAGGCCCTGTGGGCGTACGCCGATCCGGGTGACAATGACCGTATGGACGTCAACCCACTGGAGCAGGCGCTGCACGCCGCCCGCTCCCTCGTACTCGCCGACCTCACCGCCCGTGACGTGGCGCACGCCGAGGTGGTCTCGCTCGTCGAGGAAGCGGTCGCACAGCGCCGTTGGTGGGTCGAGCAGTGGCCGGAGGGCGCCGAATACGTGGCCGGGCTGATCGCCCAGGACGTGCAGGACGCGCTGCTGGAGCGGTATGGGCGGTGGCCCCTGTGCCCGGTGTGCACCTCGGGCGAGCCGCACGCGCTGGACGTGGAACCGGAGTTGGGACCCGACCCGCACTGGGTGTGCGGGAAGGCGGGCGTGGTCGTCGCCCCGGTGGGCGGGCTCTCGTGACGGTGTACATCGACCCGCCGACCTGGCCGGGGCACGGCCGCATGTGGTCGCACCTGGTCAGCGACGTGTCCTTCGAGGAACTGCACACCTTCGCCGCGTCCATCGGCTGCCCGTCACGCGCCTTCGAACGCGACCACTACGACATCCCCTCGTACCGCTACGAGGAGGCGGTGCGCGCGGGTGCGGTGCAGATCGGGTCCAAGGAGCTCGTCCGACGGCTCACGGAGGCGGGGCTGCGACGGAGGAAGCACGGCGGTCGCTAGGGCGCGCCGTGCCTCCGCCGACTGCGTGGAGGGAGGGGTGCAGGCTCAGTCGAGGCAGCCGGTTACGGCGCCGACCGGCCGGCAGTTGTCGGGCTGGTTGTCCTTGACGCGGGTCCGGTTGAGCGTGACCTCGCCGGATGCCTCGAAGATGCCGCCGCCGCTGTCCGCGGCCTCGTTCTTGACGACGGTGCTGTCGGTGAGCACGGTGGTGCCGTCCACGTTGTGCACGCCACCGCCCGTGGTCCCGGCCCGGTTTCCGATGATGTCGCTCGACTCGGCGGTGGCCGACCCGCTGTTCCAGAGACCTCCGCCCTCGTCGTCGGCGACGTTGTCCTTGATGAGACTCCGGGCGATCCACACATCGCCGGTGTTGTGGATCCCGCCGCCCTCCTCCTGCGTGGAGGTGTTCCCGTTGATGCTGCCGTGGCTGATCGTCATGGTGCCTTCGTTCTGAACGCCGCCACCGCTGCCGCTCGCGACGTTTCCGACGACGCTGCTGTGCTCGATCCTCGCGGTGCCGAGGTTGTTGATGCCGCCGCCTTCGGCGGCCGTGTTCCGGTCGACATGGCTGGAGCGGAGCGTCAGATGGCCGCTGCTCGCGATGCCGCCTCCGTCGGCACCGGCCCTGTTCCGGTCGACGTTGCTGCGGCTGATGGTGACGAGGGCGTCTCCGGCGGCGATGCCGCCTCCGGTGACGCCCGCCCTGTTGCGTGTGACGGTGCTGGAGTCGACGGACAGGACGCCGCCCGCCGCTGCGATGCCGCCGCCGTCCCCGGCGTCACCGGCGGTGTTTCCGTCCACCTTGCTGGCGTGGAGGATGACCCGGCCGTCATTGCTCTGGACGGCGCCGCCGGAACCGTCGGCCCGGTTGTTCGTGAGCGTGACGGACCGCAGGAGCAGGGTGCGGCCCGGGTCGACGAGGACGGCGCCACCGTCACCGGTGGTGTGGCCGTTGCGGACGGTCAGGTCGTCGAGGGTGAGGAAACCGGCCGGGCCGGCGACCTCGAAGATGCGGAACTGCGCGGTACCGGGTGCGGTTGAACGCTCGACGACGGTGCCCTTGCCCCCGTGGAGGGTGATGGGAGTGGTGATGAAGGGCAGGCCGTTGGCGCCGCCGAGGAGGTCGGGGGCGGTGAGGACGTAACGGCAGTCGTGTGCCAGTTCGATCGTGCCGCCACGCTTCGTGTTGGCGTTGTCGATCGCGTCCTTCAGTGCCTCGGTGTTGCAGGCGATCCGGTTGTTGTTGCCATCGGTGCTGGGGGAGGCGGCCTGTGCCGGTGCGGCCGGCACGACGGCCAGAGCCAGGGCGACCGCGCCGCCCGCTCTCGCGACGAATCTCATTGAGCGCTCCAGGGAAGACTGACGGGGCTTTACCTCCCCCGAGCGACCCTCGCTTCAGCGCTGCCGCCCGGCAACCGAAGCGCCCGCCAACCGGCGCAACCCGGTGCGGTTCCCGTACCCGCCCAGGGGCTCAGTTCGTGAGGCGCTCCAGCTCCGCCGACACGTTGCGCCGCGCCGCGTCCTCCCACTCCCGCCGCCCGTAGGGGGTACGGAACAGACGCGGCAGACCCAGCAGATGGCGCAGGACGTCGGCCCGGCCCTCGCGGAAGGCGGCGTCCGGGACGAAGGAGTACTCCTCGCGGACGGCGGCGGCGTACGCGGCGTACGCCGCCGGCGCCGACGCCAGGACCGCCAGGTCCGCGTCGCACAGGACGACGCCGTTGCCGTCGTCGTCCTCGGCGGCGTGGGTCTTCGTGAGGCGGACCAGGCGGGCGACCTCGTCGGTGTCCTGCGGGGTCAGCCCGGCCTCGGGCAGCGCCTTCTCGGCGAGGCGGGCGCTGCGTTCCTCGTTGGTGGAGCGCTCGGGGAGATAGACGGCGTCGTGGAACCAGGCCGCGAGGCGGACGAGGTCGGCGTTCGCCGCGTACTCCTGGAGGGTGTCGACGCGGTCGAGGACGGCGGCCAGATGACCGACCGTGTGATAGCGCCGCTGCGGCTCCGACCAGCGGGCCAGCAGATGGTCGGCGTACGGGTACGGGTCCGGCCGGCAGGGGTCCTCGCGGACGGCGAGCAGCGCGGCACACCAGCGGTCGCGGAGATCATCGAGGTCGATGTCGAGGTCGGCCATGCGGTCATTGTCCACGGGGGGCACCCCGCGCGGGTGCGGTGCGGAGCCTTGGGGTGCGGCGCGGTGCCGTGCGGGTGCGGCGGGCGTTCGGCGCGGGTGCGGCGCGCGTGCGGTTCGGTGGCGGGGCGGGCGAGCGGGCGTCCTCCGGTGCGTGCTGGCGAAGCGGGCATAGCGGGCGATAATGGATACCTCCTGCGTGTCATCCCCGTTTGCGGAGGCAGACACCATGAACGCACTGCTCATCGCCCAGAGCGGGTCGGAGACCCAGCTCGCGGCCCAGATACTCGCCGCGATCGGCCCGCTCACCTTCGGAATCATCCTCATCGTCCTCCTGGGCGGCGCGATGTGGTGGGACGGGCGGCGGCGGGCCCGGCTGCGCACGCCGAGTCCCGAGGAACAGCCGAAGGCCGCCGACCACCGCGACCACATCGAGGAGGTCCGTGAGGAGGACGACGACGCCTTCCCCGACGACGGAAGCCGCCTTCTCCCGTACAACCTGAAGTCCTACACGTCGCACAGCACGGGCAAGGGCCCCGAGGCCCGGCCGCAGCACGGCAGGCGCAGCGGCGGGGCGTTCGGGAGCGGCAGTCTGGGTGGCTGAAACGAACGGGGTGGCCGATTCGGGTGGCTGAACGAACGGGTGGCTGCTCGGGTGGCTGCACGGATGGCTGCTCGGGTGGCTGCTCGGGGTGGGCCGAGAGCCGCTCCGTGAGGCCTCAGAGCGCTTCGCTGCGCCTTACAGCGCCTTACAGCGCCTTGAAGCCCCGCAGACGCAGGCTGTTGCCGACGACGAAGACGGAGGAGAAGGCCATCGCCGCGCCCGCGATCATCGGGTTCAGGAGCCCTGCCGCCGCGAGCGGCAGGGCCGCGACGTTGTAGGCGAAGGCCCAGAACAGGTTCGAGCGGATCGTGCCGAGCGTGCGGCGGGAGAGCCGGATGGCGTCCGCGGCGGCGCGCAGGTCCCCCCGTACGAGCGTCAGGTCGCCCGCCTCGATCGCGGCGTCCGTGCCCGTGCCCATCGCCAGACCCAGGTCGGCCTGGGCGAGCGCGGCCGCGTCGTTGACGCCGTCGCCGACCATGGCGACACTTCGGCCCTCCGCCTGGAGGTGCTTGATCACGTCGGTCTTCCCCTCCGGCAGCACCTCGGCGATCACGTTCTCCGGGGGGATGCCGACCTCGGCGGCGACGGAGGCCGCGACGGCCTTGTTGTCGCCGGTGAGCAGGATCGGGGTGAGCCCGAGGGCGCGGAGCCGGCGGATCGCCTCCCGGCTGGTCGCCTTCACCGCGTCGGCGACCTCGAGGACCGCGCGGGCCTCACCGTCCCAGGCGACGGCGATGACGGTGCGGCCCGCGGACTCGGCCCGGGCCTTCGCGGTCTCCAGCGCGGGCGGGAGGGTGATCTCCCACTCGGCGAGCAGCTGCTCACGGCCCACGACGACGGTGCGGCCCTCGACGACGCCCCGGACGCCGAGCCCGGGAACGCTCGCGAAGTCCTCGGGAGCGGGCAGCGCTCCCACCCGGCCGGCCGCGCCGGCGGCCACGGCCCGGGCGACGGGATGCTCGGAGGCGTGCTCCAGGGCGCCTGCCAGGCGCAGGACCTCGGCCTCGGTGGTGGTGGCCGTGGTGTGGGTGGCCAGGAGGGTCATCCGGCCGGTGGTGACGGTGCCGGTCTTGTCGAGGACGACGGTGTCGGCCTTGCGGGTCGTCTCCAGGACCTCCGGGCCCTTGATGAGGATGCCGAGCTGGGCGCCGCGGCCCGTACCGACCATGAGCGCGGTCGGCGTGGCCAGCCCCAGGGCACAGGGGCAGGCGATGATCAGTACGGCGACGGCGGCGGTGAACGCGGCGGTCCAGCCCTCGCCGAGCGCCCACCAGATGCCGAGGGTGCCCAGCGCGAGGGCGATCACGACCGGGACGAACACGGCGGAGATACGGTCGGCGAGGCGCTGGGCGGCGGCCTTGCCGTTCTGCGCGTCCTCGACCAGGCGGGCCATCCGGGCGAGCTGGGTGTCGGCGCCGACGCGGGTGGCCTCGACGACGAGCCGTCCGCCCGCGTTGAGCGTCGCCCCGGTCACCGCGTCGCCGGTGCCGACCTCGACGGGGACGGACTCGCCGGTGAGCATGGAGGCGTCCACGGCGGAGGAACCCTCGACGACGGTGCCGTCGGTGGCGACCTTCTCGCCGGGACGGACGAGGAAGCGGTCACCGGTCCTCAGCTCTCCGGTGGGGATGAGGACTTCGTGTCCGTCGCGCAGGACGGTGACCTCCTTGGCGCCGAGCTCGAGGAGCGCCTTGAGGGCCGCGCCGGCCTTGCGCTTGGAGCGGGCCTCGAAGTAGCGCCCGGCGAGGATGAAGGCGGTGACGCCCGCCGCGGCCTCCAGATAGATGTTGCTCGCGCCGTCGCTGCGGGCGATGGTCAGCTCGAAGGGATGCGTCATCCCGGGCATCCCGGCGTGGCCGAAGAACAGCGCCCAGAGCGACCAGAGGAACGCCGCCGACGTGCCGAGCGAGATCAGCGTGTCCATCGTCGCGGCGCCGTGCCGGGCGTTGGTCCAGGCGGCACGGTGGAAGGGGTACGCGCCCCAGACGACGACGGGGGCGGCGAGGGTGAGGGACAGCCACTGCCAGTTGGTGAACTGCAGGGCCGGGATCATGGCCATCGCGATCACCGGCGCGGCGAGGGCGGCGGAGACCAGGACGCGGTGGCGGAGGGCGGTGAGGGCGGGGTCGGTGTCCGTACCGGTACCGGTATCGGTACCGGTGTCGACGTCGGCGTTGCCGGGTGCTGGGCCCGTGGGCGATGCCGGCGCGGGGATGCGCGGGGCCGGTTCCGGGGTCGGTTCGGCGGTGTAGCCGGTGCGCTCGACGGTGGCGATCAGGTCCGGGACGGTGATGCCGTGGGTGAAGCTGACCCGGGCCTTCTCCGTGGCGTAGTTGACGGTGGCCTCGACGCCGTCCATGCGGTTGAGCTTCTTCTCGATGCGGGCGGCGCAGGAGGCGCAGGTCATGCCGCCGATGACGAGTTCGGTTGTCGTCGTGGTCATGATCGCCGCTCCTGCCGCTCGTGGTTCCCGTATCCGCTCTCCATGGTACCCCCAGGGGGTATCCATCGGGTATCGAGTCTATACCCCCCTTCGGTATCCGGTGCAAGGAGGGTTGGGTGCGGGGGGCATGGATGCGGACTAGTCTGGACCCGTTATTGGACTAGACCTGTATGGACGCAGACCTACTGGCGAAGGATGGGCCATGAGCAACCGTGCACTCCTGGAGGTGATCGCCCTCGATGCGCAGGACGCGATCGCCGCGCAGGCCGGCGGAGCGGACCGCCTCGAGCTGGTCAGCGACATGGCGGCGGACGGGCTCACCCCGTCCCGCGAGACCTTCGGCCGCATCCGCGCGGCCGTGGACATCCCGCTGCGGGTGATGCTCCGGCTCGCCGACGGCTTCGCGGCGGGCGACGTCGAGGCGCTGGTCGAGGCGGCGCGCGGGCTGCGGGCGGAGGGCGCGGAGGAATTCGTCCTCGGCTTCCTCGACGCGCACGGCGACCCCGACCTCGTGACGGTGGAACGACTGGTCGCGGAGCTGGAGGGCTGCCGCTGGACCTTCCACCGCGCGATCGACCGCGCGGCGGACCGTGACGCGCTGCGCAAGCAGCTCGCGGACGTGCCCGGCCTCGACACCTACCTCACCGCCGGCAGCCCGGCCGGTGTCGACGACGGGCTCCCCGTCCTCCTCGCGGAGGCGTCCCTCTGGGGCGAGCCCGGCTACGAACCCCGCATGCTCATCGGCGGCGGCCTCCGCCTCGACCACCTCCCCGCCCTGCGCGCGGCCCGCCTGGACGCCTTCCACATCGGCGGCGCGGCGCGCCCCCTCGGCTGGGAGGCCCCGGTGGACGCGGCCGCGGTCCGGGCCTGGCGCACGGCCATCGACGACTAGAAGACCGGCGGTGCCGGGCGCGTGGCGGGGTCGGTCAGGCGTTCCTCACGCCAACTGCCCGGGCAGCGGTGACGAGTGGAGCACCGTCAGGCCCGAGACCGCGCGGGTCAGGGCCACGTAGAGGCGGCGGAGGCCGGTGCGTTCGTCGGGTTCCGCGGCGACGACGGAGGCGGGGTCGTCGAGGACGACGTAGTCGTACTCGAGGCCCTTGGCGAGGGAGGCGGGGACCAGGGTCAGACGGTTGTCGGGCGTGGTCTCCTCACCGGGCGAGAGGTGGGGGACGCCCGCGTCGGCCAGGGCGGACGCCAGTGCGGGGATGCGGGCGTCGGCGGCGATCAGGCCGATGGAGCCCTCGTGGCGCAGGGACGACAGGCAGGCCGTGACCACGTCGTGGTCTCCGGCCGACGGGCGGATCTCCAGGGAGCCCGGGGACTCGCGGACCGAGCGGACCTCGGCCAGGCCCGGTGACATGTGCGGCAGCAGCCGGGACGCGTAGGCGATGACCTCGCGCGGTACGCGGAAGCCCGCCGTCAGCTCCTCGACCGCCGCATCGGGCTTGCCGAGATGGGCCAGCGCCTCGGACCAACTCGCCGTCGCCCACGGGGTGGTCCCCTGGGCGAGGTCGCCGAGGACCGTCGCGGAACCCGTCGTGCACCGGCGCCCCACCGCCCGGTACTGCATCGGTGAAAGGTCCTGCGCCTCGTCGAGGACGACATGGCCGAGCGAGTGCGTGCGCTCGACGAGGTCGTTCGCCTCGTCGATCAGCACCGCGTCCGCGGCGGACCAGAGCGCCGTACGGACCGAACGCGGCGGCTTGACCCACAGAACGACCTTCTGTTCGTCGGCCGTCAGCAAGCCGTCCGCGTGCTCGGCCAGGAAGCCGGGGTCCGACAGCAGTCGCAGCACCAGCTTCGCCGGATCGACCTGTGGCCAGATCGCCTTCACCGCCGCCTTCACCGCCGCGTTGCGCGCCACCGCGTCCTGCACCCGGTCGTCGGGTGCCTCGCCCGACTGCTCCATGCGTACGAGCACGGCGTGGGCGATGCGCTGCGGCAGTGCGTCGCGGGCCGCGCCGTAGCGGATGTCGCGGTCCAGCAACTCCTGGACGATCTCCTGGAGTTCGTACGCGGGAATCCGCCAGCGTCGCGAACCGCGGACGACCATCACCGGCTCGGTCGGCAGCGTCACGTGCGAGCGGACCGCCCGCCGCAGCACCTCCGCCATGCGGGCATCGCCCTTGACGATCGCCGCCGGCGCCTCGTCCGTCCCCCGCACCTCGACATGCGCGACGAGGTCACCGACCGTCGCCTGCTTGACCTCCAGCTCGCCCAGTGCCGGGAGGACCTGCTCGATGTACTGGAGGAAGGACCGGTTCGGCCCGATGACCAGAGTGCCGGTGCGGGCGAGCCGCTCGCGGTGCGCGTACAGCAGATACGCCACCCGGTGCAGGCCGACGGCGGTCTTCCCGGTGCCCGGGCCGCCCTGGACGCACACCGTGCCGGACAGCCCCGAGCGTACGATCTCGTCCTGCTCGGGCTGGATCGTCGCGACGATGTCCCGCATGGGGCCGACACGCGGGCGTTCGATCTCCGCCTGGAGGAGTCTGCTGGCCCTGGACGTCTCCGTGGGGTCGGTGAGGTGCTCGTCCTCGTACGCCGTGAGGTCGCCGCCCGTGTAACCGAAGCGGCGGCGCAGGGCGACGTCCATCGCGTCCTTGCGGGAGGCCCGGTAGAACGGCTGCGAGACCGGCGCCCGCCAGTCGATCACCATCGGGTCCCCGTCGCCGTCGTGCACATGGCGGCGGCCGATGTAGAAGCGCCGGCCCTCCTGGGTGGCGGGCAGATAGTCGAGGCGTCCGAAGAACAACGGGGTGTGGGCGAGGTCGGCCAGGGCCTTGATCCGCTCGTCGATCTGGACCTGCAGAACCGCGGCGTTGACCCAGTTCGCCGTGACGTCGCGGATGTCGAGCGACTCGACGTCCTCCCGCATCGCACGCAGCGCGGCACGTGAGGCGGTGAGATGGGCGCGCTCGTGGGCGAGCGGGCCCGGCACGGGCACTTCTCGCAGGGCGGGCGCGTCGGATGCGGGCACGTCGGGCGCGGGCACGGTGATGCCTCCGAAGGTACGTTGGAAGTACGGCATGGCTGCGCGCCCGGTTTCCGTCCGGGCGGCGGCACTCCTACGAGGGAGGCGGGCAAGACGGGCGATTCTAGTCAGCCCGGCGGGCCCGGGCGAATGGTTATTCGCGGGGCGGGGTCCGTCCCGTAGGGGAGGCCGTATATCCGAAGTCGTACGCGTCCCGGATCAGTGTTCAGCCCGCAGGTCGATGTGTTCCGGACGCCGCAATCCCATCCTGGACCCATGAGTACAGTCATCCTCAACCCAGCTGCCGGGCAGGGACCCGGGCGCGGAGCCACCGCCACCGGTGCCACCGCTCACCACACCCACCGGTTCGGCGACGTACTGCGCGCGGTCAAGGTCTTCGTGACCACGGCGTTCGGCGTCGCGATCCTCGGCGAGTACAGCGAGGAGGCCGGCGTCCGCCGGCACCTCTGACGCCGCCGTGGCTCGGCCACCGTGGCGCCCTCGCCTCGTCGATCCCGCTCCCGCCCCGCAGTCCGGCCGATGAGCGACCGCTGATCGACTAGGGTCGCGGCCGTGACGTATCCGTACCGGACCGTGACCGCTCGCTCACTCGCGGCAACAGGTGCCCTCGTCCTGTCCTTCGCGGCGCTGGCCGTCCTCTGCGTCGCCCAGCACATCCCCATGGCCGACACCCTCGTCTACCGCGCCGAGGGAGCGGCCGTCGCCAACGGCACCGACCTCTACGGCTTCACCGTCACCGCGTGGCAGCTGCCCGCCACGTACCCGCCCTTCGCCGCGATCCTCTTCGTGCCGACGACCTGGCTGCCCGTCGCGGCGCTCAAGGTCGTCTTCGTCGCCGGGAACGCCCTGCTGCTCGCCCTGCTCGTACGGCTCTCCTGCCGCTTCGCCGGGCTGACCGCGTCCGCACCGTACGTCCTCGCCGCCACCGCGCTCGGGCTGTGGCTCGAGCCCGTCTTCCAGACCGTCGTCTTCGGCCAGATCAATCTCGCGCTCGTCTGTCTGGTGCTGTGGGACCTGTCCCGGCCGGCCGGCGCGCTCGGCAAGGGCTTCGCGCTCGGCGTCGCGGCGGGCGTGAAACTCACCCCCGCCGTCTTCATCGTCCTGCTGCTGATCACGGGACGGGTGCGGGCCGGGCTCACCGCGCTCGCCTCGTTCGCCGGCACGGTGCTGCTCGGCGCGCTCGTCCTCCCGGAGGCCAGCGCCGACTTCTGGACCCGGCGGATCTTCGAGACCGAACGGGTCGGCAAGACGTGGATCGTCGACAACCAGTCGCTGCGAGGGCTCTTCGCGCGGCTCCTGCACACGACCGAGCCGGGCGCGGTGTGGACGGCGGCGGTTCTGGTCACCGTCGGCGCGGGGCTGTGGACCGCGCGCCGGGCGCCGGAGCGCTGGGGTGTCCTGGCCGTCGCGTTCACCGCGCTGCTCGTCTCGCCGATCAGCTGGTCCCACCACTGGGTGTGGTGCGTGCCGCTGATCGCGGTCCTGATCGCCGAGGGGCGCCGGCGTACCGCCGTGCTGATGACGGCGGTCTTCCTGGCCCGCAGTCTGTGGCTCGTACCGCACGACGGGGACCTGGACCTCCAACTGTCCTGGTGGCAGCAGCTGTTGGCGTCGCCGTATCCGCCGGTGGGACTGACGGTGCTGGTGATCGCGGCGCTACGGGCACGCGCCGGCGGGGACTCCCGCGGCGGGCTCCCGACCCAGCGAACGGCCCGGGGAGCGGCCGGCACCCGCGCGGGCGCCCCGCGCTGAGGACGCGAGGGCGCGAGGGACGCGACGGCGTGAGGACGCGCGGACTCGCTCGGCACCGGCCGGAGCCCGGTCACCGGCCTAGTCGTCGGCCATCAGGTCGTCCGCGTCCATGATCCGGTACGCGTATCCCTGTTCCGCGAGGAAGCGCTGGCGGTGTGCCGCGAAGTCCTGGTCGATGGTGTCGCGGGCCACCACCGAGTAGAAGTGGGCCTTGTGACCGTCGGCCTTCGGGCGCAGGACGCGGCCGAGGCGCTGGGCCTCCTCCTGGCGGGAGCCGAACGTGCCGGAGACCTGGATGGCGATCGTCGCCTCGGGCAGGTCGATCGAGAAGTTCGCGACCTTGGAGACGACGAGGACGGAGATCTCGCCGTTGCGGAAAGCGTCGAAGAGCTTCTCCCGCTGGGAGTTCGGCGTCTCGCCCTTGATGACGGGTGCCTGCAGATGTTCGCCCAGCTCGTCGAGCTGGTCGATGTACTGGCCGATGACCAGGGTCTGCTGGCCCGCGTGCTTGCGTACGAGCTCCTCCGTCACCCTCCGCTTCGTGTCCGTGGTGGCACAGAAGCGGTACTTCTCCTCGGTCTCCGCCGTCGCGTACGCCAGCCGCTCGGACTCGGTCAGATTGACCCGGACCTCGACACAGTCGGCGGGCGCGATGTAGCCCTGCGCCTCGATCTCCTTCCACGGCGCGTCGAAGCGCTTGGGGCCGATGAGCGAGAAGACGTCCGACTCGCGGCCGTCCTCGCGCACGAGCGTCGCCGTCAGGCCGAGGCGGCGGCGGGCCTGCAGATCGGCCGTGAACTTGAAGACCGGCGCGGGCAGCAGGTGCACCTCGTCGTAGACGATCAGACCCCAGTCGCGGGAGTCGAACAGCTCCAGGTGCGGGTAGATGCCCTTCCGCCTCGTCGTCAGCACCTGGTACGTGGCGATGGTGACCGGGCGGATCTCCTTCTTCGCGCCGCTGTACTCACCGATCTCTTCCTCGGTGAGCGAGGTGCGCTTGATCAGCTCGTGCTTCCACTGGCGGGCGGAGACCGTGTTGGTGACGAGGATCAGGGTGGTCGCCTTCGCCTGTGCCATCGCGCCCGCGCCGACGAGCGTCTTGCCGGCGCCGCAGGGGAGCACGACCACACCCGAGCCGCCGTGCCAGAAGCCCTCCACGGCCTGCTTCTGGTACGGGCGCAGCGCCCAGTTCGTCTCGTCCAGGTCGATGGAGTGGGCCTCGCCGTCGACGTAACCGGCGTGGTCCTCGGCCGGCCAGCCGAGCTTCAGCAGCGTCTGCTTGATCTGGCCGCGCTCGGAGGGGTGCACGGCGACCGTGTCCGGGTCGAGCCGGGCGCCGACGAGGGGCTGGACCTTCTTGGAGCGGAGGATCTCCTCCAGGACCGGACGGTCGGTCGTGGTCAGCACCAGGCCGTGGGTGGGGTGCTTGACGAGGCTGAGGCGCCCGTAACGGGCCATCGTCTCGGCGACGTCGACGAGCAGCGCGTGCGGGACGGGGTAGCGGGAGAACTCGACGAGGGCGTCCACGACCTGCTCGGCGTCGTGCCCGGCCGCCCGGGCGTTCCAGAGGCCGAGGGGGGTGAGGCGGTAGGTGTGGATGTGCTCGGGGGCGCGCTCCAGCTCCGCGAACGGAGCGATCGCGCGGCGGCACGCGTCGGCCTGCTCGTGGTCGACCTCGAGCAGGAGAGTCTTGTCGCTCTGGACGATGAGCGGTCCGTTCACGCGTGTGCCCTTTCCTCGTGGCTCCGGTGCGGGGCCCGGACGGGCCTGGGGCGATCCCGTGCGGGTGCGGGTCCCGGGCCGTCCCGTGCAGCCAAACGTCCAGTTTGCCTCATCGGGCGGTGTGGCCGGATGGCCTCGGCCACACCGCCGTGGTTGGGGCCGGGCGCTACCGGGGCGGGGAATCGACCGCCCTGGGCGGGAAGCGGGCGGCGCTCCCATGTTTCGCCGGTGGGTCCTGACGGCGCTCCTTCTGCCTGCGCGGCCTGCGCGGCCTACGCCGGCTCGGCGAGTTCGGCGACGCCGGTGATGCGGTGGAGCGGGTACGTGCGGACCTCGTCGGCCGTGTGGTCGTACGCGGTGACGAAGCCGCCCTCGACGCGGATCGGTGCGATGACGCGCTGGCTGGCGGCGCCGTCGGCGTTGACGTAGCCGATCCAGATCGCGGAGCCGGTGAGGGCGGCGGCCTGCACGGTGGCAAGGGTCTCGGCGGGGGTGGTGCGGGGCAGCGCGCCCTCGGCGGTGTGGGGTGCGGGTTTGCGTACGGCCGTGGCGGCCTTGTCGCCCGCCCGGATCGCCTTCACGGCGGCGCCGAGCAGGGTGTCGTCCGGGAGGGGCGGCCCGTCGGGGACGGGGACGGGCGGGGTGCGGTGCGGGGTGCGGTGGGCGTCGGCGCGGGTGATGAGCACATCGCCCTCGGCCGACTCGGCGGCCGGCGCGTACCCCATGGCCCGCAGCCCGTCGAGGAGCGTCGCCGGGTCGGCCTGGGCGGCCAGCACGGTGGGCGCGAGACGGCGCATGCGCAGCCCGTGCGAGCGCCGGTCGGCGAGGATCTCGTCCAGCAGCGCGTCGTCGTCGCACCGTACGTAGGCGGAGGCGGCGCCGATACGGAGATGGCCGTGCTTTCGGGCCACGTCGTCGATGAGATAGCTGAGCGGCTGCGGGACCGGGGTACGGCTGTGCCTGGCCAGGAACGCGTGCAGGTCCGTCGCTGCCTGCCCGGCGTCCAGCGCCCGCCGTACGGACCCGGGCGTAAACCGGTACACCGTCGCGCCACCCTTCGACTCCACGTCCGCCAGCACGCCGAGGGCCTCCGCCAGTGGCCGCTCCAGGGGGCCGGGCGCGACGGCCGTGAGGTCGGCCTGGAGCAGGACGTGGTCGAGCGGCTCGGGCAGCATCGGCGCGATCACGGCCGCGGCGAGCGCGGCCCGCGCGGCGAGCTCGGCCGGGCTGTGGGGCACCACGCCCCCGGTCGCCGACGCGGCGGCGGTGCTCGCCGCGATGGACTGCGGGGGCGAGCCGGAGGGGCCCGCGGGCTCGGTGGACCCGGGGCCGGCCTCGGTGCGCCCGCGCCCGTCCGCCGGGGACGGCGTCGGAGGAGCCGGTGCGGTCGGTGGGGCCGGTGCGGTCGGAGGGGCCGGTGGGGCTGCCAGCAGGGTGCGGGCCGCTGTGCAGAGCGCGCCGCGGCCCGTGAGGCCGAGGAGTTCGGCCTCGGTGAGAGTCCAGGCGGCGATGCGGGAGCGCAGGTCGGGGGTGTCGGGCGCCCCCGGGGCGGCGGGGGACGGGGTGCGGACGGGACGTTCCCAGCGGAGGCGCGCGAGGAGGGAGTCCTGGACCGGGGCCGCGCCCCACGGCAGATCGGCGAGCAGGGTGAGCACCCGGTGACGGACCTCGGGCGCGGCGCCGCGGTCCAGGTCCGGGCCGAGCGCCGCGAGCGTACGGCCCTTGGTGTCCTGGCCGCCGACCAGACCCGCCGTTCGCGTCGCCGGCAGCCACGCCGTGACCAGCGCCGTCCAGCGCGCCGGCGCGGGCAGGTCGAGCCACTCGTCGTACGCGGGCGTCGGCGCGAACCGCTCGTCCGCCTCGCCGTCCGAGGCCAGCAGCCCGGCCGCGTAGGCCAGTTCGATCCAGAACGCGGCGATCTCCTCGGAGACGTTCAGCGTCGTCGCCGTGCGCTTGAGGTCGCGGACGCTCAGCCCGCCCGCCCTCAGCACCGAGGGCCCGCCCGTCTGCCAGCCCTTCAGCAGTTCCTCGACGGTCGCGAGCGCGGTGTGCGCCTGACCCGCCGCCGTGCTGTCCACAACCTGTGGACGGTATTCGGCCGCGACCCGGACCTCCGGCGGCACCGGATCCGTCTCGCGGTGCGCACGCCCACCGCGCAGATGCAGCGCGGCCTCGCGCGGCAGCACGACCGTGCGCAGCGACGTGGGCAGCAGCAGCCCGTGGTCCCGGAGCCATCGCACCGGCGGCGCGGGATCCGCCGTGACCTCTCCGTACGGCGGCCCCCACACCAGCCGGTCCAGCACCGCCAGAGCGTCCGGCGGAGCCGTGTCCAGCAGCGCCGTCATCCGATCCCGGTCGGTGAACAGCGCGGTCAGCGCCGCCACCGCGGACACGGGGTCATGGGTGGACGTCAGCCCCACCGCGCCGAGGATCTCCTGCAGCCGGCCCGGCGACATCCCGGACGTCGTCTCCGCCACCGTCGGCCCGAGCCCGGTCGCCGACGGATGCTGGGGTGAAGGCGCCAGCAGCTCGCGCGCCGTGCGCACCAGCCGCAGCCGGTCGTCGTCGCCCCAGACCAGCGCCTGCTCGCGCAGCACACCGAGCGCACGGGGCAGCGCGGCCTCGACCGCCGGGTCGCCGTCGTCGCCGCCCAGCAGGGCGAGGACCGGCCCGTACGACGCCGGCTCGACCGCCACGGCCAGTGCCTGGGCGGTCTGCAGCGTGAACCGGTCGAGCCGTTCCAGCGCCCGTACGACGGAGGCGCGGGTGCCGGCGCGGGTGGCGAGCTGCGTCAGGTCGTTCGGGACCGGAGACAGCAGATCGGGGCGGGCACGCAGCAGCGCGGCGAGACCTTCGTCGCCGCGTGAGCGCAGCGCCTCGGCCAGTGTGCGGGGCGACGTGCCGGCCGCGCGGCCGCCCGTGCCTTCGGCCGCACTGGCGGAGGCATGTGCGTCCGTACGCGCGGACGTCTCCGCGGATGGTCCTGCGGGCACGTGCGCCTCCCGATCGAGCTCACCGGTCCCCATCCGCCCCACGTTAGCCCCTGCCCAGGCGCTAACGTCAGGACCGGGCGCCGGTACGGGCGCGCTGTGGAGGGGCACCGTGGGGATCGAGAGCGATCAGCTTGTCTTCGACTACCTGAGCCGGGTCGGCGACCTGGCCCAGCAACGCCAGCTGCCCTCCGGGACCAGGATGCAGCTCGTGTCGTCGCTGCGGAACGAGATCGACCGGCAGCGCGCCAAGTACGACACCGACAGCCCCGCGGCCGTCCAGCGCATCCTGGGCCGGCTGGGGTCGCCGGACGAGGTGGTGGACGACGCGGCCGTCGGCCCCGAGGGCGCTTCCGGCTCGGGCTCCGGGTCCGGCCGGGCTTCCGGCTCAGGTTCGGGCTCCGCCGCGACGGCCGCGTCCGTCCCGGAGCAGCGGTCCGGTGCCGCCGCCGGCGACGACGTCCTGGGCGAGGCGGCGCCGGAGCCGGACTGGTGGCGCATCGAGCGGAACGGCCAGGAGCCGGGTGAGCGCGTCGGAGGATTCGTCGACGGGTCCGTCGGCGGGTTCGTCGGCGGGGTGGAGATCCCGGACCTGCTGACGCCTCCGCGGCCGGGCGACGCCGCGGCCAAGGGCGCCGACAAGGCGGCGAACGCCGCGGGAGAGCCTGGCGGTTCACGGCGCCGGTGGCGCCTGCGGTCCCGTCGCGGTGGGCCTGCGGCCCCCGACCCCGCGGCCGGGACGGCTCCGGATCCTTCGGCCGGGAAAGCGGCCGCCCGCGTGTCGCTCGGTCATCCGATGCCGCTGTTCGCCGCCACGCTCCTGGCCGTCGGCGCGATCCTCGGCTCACTGATCGCCCTGGCCGGCGGCTGGCTCCTCGCCTACGCCACCCGGGCGCTCTCGCGCACCGAAGCGAAATGGGCGGTCCTCGGCCTCCCCGGCCTCGTCGCCCTGACCGCCGCGGTCTGGCTCTGGGGCCGCCTCGACGGCCGCTGGGGCGATCCGATCGCGCCGGGCGGGGAAGCGATGGGCGAGGCACTGGCGGGGACATGGCCGTGGGCGGTGCGGGCGGCGGCCGTGGCGTCGGCGCTGTTCCTGGTCTGGCGCGCGCGCCGGAGGTGACCCATGGCGAAGGCGGCCGCCATGTCGGTGACCACTTCGTCAGGACCATACGGTCGCCAAGAACGCCCGGCGTAGGGCAGGAACGCCCGGCGTCGGTTGGGTACGCCCGGCGTCGGTCGGGAACATCCGGCGTCGGTCAGAACACCCGGAGTCGGGCAGAGACGTCCGGAGCCTTGCCAGGCCTGCGGGGCGTCGTGCGGCGGCGGCCGCAGGATCACACGGTGCCCGCGCGGGCCCCGTCAGCCTGGGCGGGCACGGCGTCCGGGCCGGCCGCCGGCGCCTGCCAGGGCGCTCCCGGGACCACCAGCGGGGACCCCGTCACCGGGTCGGGGACGACGACCGACGCGAGGCCGAAGACCTCCCGGACGAGCTCGGCGGTGACGATGTCCGAGGGGTGGCCCTCGGCGACGATGCGGCCTTCCTTCATGGCGACGAGGTGATCGGCGTACCGGGCGGCCTGGTTGAGGTCGTGCAGCACGGCGACGACCGTCCGGCCGCGCTCGTGGTTGAGCTGGCGGACCAGATCGAGGACCTCCACCTGGTGCGCGATGTCCAGGAACGTCGTCGGCTCGTCGAGCAGCAGCAGATCCGTCTCCTGCGCCAGCGCCATCGCGATCCACACGCGCTGCCGCTGACCACCCGACAGCTCGTCCACCGGCCGGTCCGCGAGCGCGGTGACGTCCGTGCGCTCCATCGCGTCCGTGACGGCCCGCTCGTCCTCGTCCGACCACTGCTTCCACCAGGCCTGGTGCGGCTGCCGGCCGCGCGAGACCAGGTCGGCGACGGTGATCGCCTCGGGCGCGACCGGCGACTGCGGCAGCAGCCCGATCCGCTGCGCGATCCGCTTCGTCGGGATACGGGCCAGCTCCGTGCCGTCCAGCAGCACCGCGCCGCCCTTCGGCTTCAGCAGCCGGCCGAGGGCGCGCAGGGTCGTCGACTTGCCACAGGCGTTCGGGCCGACGATGACGGTCACCCGGCCGTCGGGAACGGCCAGGTCGAGCTCGTGGACGACCGTGCGGTCCTCGTAGGCGAGCGTCAGCTCACGGGCCGTCAGCCTGCTCATGCGTTCCCTCCAGCGGTACGGCCGGTGCGGCCGCGGACGATCAGCCAGACCAGGTAGGGGGCGCCGACGGCGGCCGTCAGCACGCCCACGGGCAGTTCGGTCGGTGCCAGCAGGCGCCGCGCCAGCAGATCGGCGAGCACGACGATGACCGCGCCCAGCAGCGCCGAACAGAGCAGCGGGATCTGCGCGGTACGGGTCGTCCGGCGGGCGAGCTGCGGCGCCAGCAGCGCGACGAAGTCGACCGGGCCCGCGGCGCCCGTCGCGACGGAGGCGAGGAGGACGCCGAGGAGGACGAGGCCGAGACGTACCCGCCCGAGCCGTACGCCGAGCGCGGTGGCGGTGTGGTCGTCGAGGGCCACGTTCCGCATGGCCCGCGAGGCCCACAGCACGCCCGGGACCAGGACGAGGAGCGTCCAGCCGAGGGGCGCGGCCTCGTCCCAGCCGCGGCCGTTGAGGGATCCGGTCATCCAGATCTGGGCCTGCTGGGCGACGAGATAGTCGCCCTTGGTCATGAGAAGGCTCGTGACCGAGCGCAGGGCGATGGCGAAGCCGATGCCGACGAGGACGAAGCGGGTCGCGTGGAGTCCGCCGCGCCAGGCGAACACGTACACGAGCGCGGCGGCCGCGATGCCGCCCGCGACGGACAGGTACGGCAGGACGGTGTACGAGGTGACGCCGAAGGTCAGCGCGGCGACGGTGACCGCGCTCGCGCCCTGGCTGATGCCGATGATGTCCGGGCTGGCGAGGGGGTTGCGGGCGACGGTCTGGATGAGCGCCCCGGCGACCCCGAAGGCCGCGCCGACGAGCAGCCCGACGACCAGGCGCGGCAGCCGCAGCGTGCCGACGATCAACTCCTCGGCGGACGGCTGCCCGAGGAGCACCTTCACGACCTCGGTGGGCGCGACGAAGCTCTCGCCGAAGCAGAGGTACGCGATACACACACCCATGAGCACCACGGCCAGCGCCACGGCGACACCGGCGGCCCGCCGGTGCACGAGGAACGTGCCCCGCCCGGCCCGCACCCGGCTGTACCCGGCCGGCCGCACACCGCGCCGGGCCACTGCCTCGACGGTCATCGCATGCTCTCCTCGTCGTCGCCGCACCGCTCACGGCCCGGGAGCTCAGGCGCCGGCCGCTCACGCGTCGGCCGCTCACGCGCCGGCCGCTCACGGTCCGCAAGCCGGTGGCCGGCCCACACCCGTGCGCGCGAATGCCCCGGGCATCGGCGGGACGTGGTGGCCGGGCTCACGCGGGGACCGTCTTCCGGCGGATCAGGGCGACCAGGAACGGGACACCGATCAGGGCGGTCATCACACCCGCCGGGACCTCGCTCGGGGGAAACAGGACGCGTCCGGCGACGTCGGACACGAGGAGCATCACGGGCCCGATGAGGGCGGCGAGCGGAAGCACCCAGCGATGGTCGGTGCCGACGATCGCGCGGGCGATGTGCGGGACGGCCAGACCGATGAAGGCGATCGGGCCGGCCGCGGCGACGCCCGCGCCGGTGAGGATCGTCGCGCCGATGCCGCCGACGACGCGTACCGCCGCGACGCGCCGGCCGAGGCCCTTCGCCACGTCCTCGCCGAGGGCCAGCGCGTCGAGTCCGCGGGCGACGGACACCACGAGCACCGTGCCGAGCAGCACGAAGGGCAGGAGTTGTACGGCGATCTCCGCGTCACGGCCGCCGAGGGCGCCGACCTGCCAGAAGCGGAACTCGTCGAGCGCGGCGGCCTTCGTCGTCAGTACGGCCATCGTCACCGACACCAGCAGCGCGTTGATCGCCGCACCGCCCAGCGCCAGCTTCACCGGCGTCGCCCCGCCCCGGCCGCTGGAGCCGATCGCGTACACCGCGACCGACGCGAGCGCCGCGCCCGCGAAGGCGAACCACACATGGCCCAGGAGGGTGTGCACCCCGGCGAAGGCGATCGCGAGGACCACGCCCACCGACGCGCCCTGGCTGATGCCGAGGATCCCGGGATCGGCGATCGGGTTGCGGGTCAGGCCCTGCAGCACCGTGCCGGCGAGTGCCAGCGAGGCGCCGACCATCAGGCCGATGAGCGTGCGCGGCAGCCGCAGCTGACGCACGACCTCGGCGGAATCACTCGTTCCGCCATGCAGCAGGGCGTCGAACACCGCGGACGGGGCGATGGGCCGCGCCCCGACGGCGAGACTGAGCAGCACCGCGACGAGCAGCGCCACGGCGGCCGCCGCGACCGCGAGCACGCGTCTGGTTCTGGGAGCGGCGGCTGACATCGAAACCCATCAGGAGGTTGGTAAGGCTCGGCTAAGTGTAAGCACCGGTTCCGGTCCGCCCGACGGCACCCACCCGGCCCCCGACCGGCCCCCTTCCGGTCCTCCTGCGGCCCTTCACCGGCACCCTTCAGGCACCCTTCCGGCCTCCCTCCGGCCGCCGTCCGGCCACAGGCACAATGGCCTTCATGGCTCCGGAACCCCTGACGCGACCGCTCCCGCTCCCGCGACCGTTCACGGTCGGCTTCGACCTCGACATGACCCTGATCGACTCGCGTCCCGGCATCCGGGCCGCCTACCTGGCCCTCTCCGCCGAGACCGGTGTCCGGATAGACGCCGACCTCGCGGTCACCCGGCTCGGTCCGCCGCTGGAGCAGGAGCTCGCGCACTGGTTCCCGGACGACAGGATCCAGGAGATCGCCGACCGCTACCGCGAGCTGTACCCCGCGTACGCGATCCCGCCGACGCCCGCCATGCCCGGCGCCCGCGAGGCCATCGCCGCCGTCCACGCGCTCGGCGGCCGCGCCGTCGTCGTCACGGCCAAGCACGAGCCGAACGCCAAGATGCACCTCGCCCACCTCGGCCTGGAGCCGGACGAGGTCATCGGCTGGCTGTGGGCCGAGGCCAAGGCGGAGGCGCTGCGCGAGCACGACGCGCGGGTGTACGTCGGCGACCACATCGGCGATGTGCGCGGGGCCCGGACCGCCGGGGCGCTGTCCGTCGCCGTACCGACCGGGCCGTGCGACGAGCGGGAATTGCGTGAGGCGGGGGCGGACGTGGTCCTGCCGGACCTCACCGCGTTCCCGGCCTGGCTCGCCGAATACGCCGACGCGAACGCCGCCGGCTAGGCCGACGGCGCCGCCGACGAACGCGCCTGACGGCGCTGCGCCGCGATCGACCGGAGCACCCCCGCGCCCGCGATCAGGAAGCCGACGCCCATCAGCATGCTGACGAGATACGCGACGGTCGGGAAGGGCTCCGTACCGAGGAACAGTGGGGCCACGGTGACCAGAGTGGCCACGGCGCCGATGATGAAGACGATCGCGCCGACGCGGACGAGCCCGTCGCCGGGAGCGGCCGAATTCGCTTGGGTTTCATGAGTCACCCGACCAGGGTAGTTCCCTGCGCGTAGGAACCACCGGGGACGTCTTGTCAGGGGCCCTTGGACCATTAGCCTTGGGTGGTGGCGGGTCGGTGGACCCGCTGCAGTGCTATCCAGAGCAGTTTTTTGCTTTCCGGACCAGTTTTTCGCAATTCCCGACGAGTACGAGGACGAGGACAGACGTGCCTACCGGCAAGGTCAAGTGGTTCAACAGCGAGAAGGGCTTCGGCTTTCTCTCCCGCGACGACGGCGGCGACGTCTTCGTCCACTCGTCGGTGCTTCCTGACGGAGTCGACAGCCTGAAGCCCGGCCAGCGGGTCGAGTTCGGCGTCGTGGCGGGCCAGCGCGGTGACCAGGCACTTTCGGTGACGGTCCTCGACCCGACCCCCTCCGTGGCCGCCGCGCAGCGTCGTAAGCCGGACGAGCTGGCGTCGATCGTGCAGGATCTGACGACGCTCCTGGAGAACATCACGCCGCAGCTGGAGCGCGGTCGCTACCCGGACAAGGTCCACGGCAAGAAGATCGCGGGCCTGCTGCGCGCGGTCGCCGACCAGCTCGACGTCTAGTCCGACAGGCTCGACGTACGTCGCGGCCGGGGGCGGCATCCGCCCCCGGCCGCGACGTGTGTCAGGGAGTCAGGAGGTCCGCAGAGTCCCGGAAGTCCAGGGAGTCCGGGGAGCCCGGAGGCCCGGGGTCTGGGGAGTCCTGCGACTTCAGGGAACTCTTCAGGGGAACTTCAGCGCTTCCGGTCCGAGCGCCGGGACCAGACCCTCCGCCGCGGCGCGCGTGAGCAGCCCGCGCACCGCCGCGTAGCCGTCCTCACCGAGGGCGGCCGTGAACTCGTTGACGTACAGCCCGATGTGCTGGTCGGCCACCGCCGGGTCCATCTCCTGGGCGTGTTCCATCACGTACGGGCGGGACGCCGCCGGATCGTCCCAGGCCATGCGCACGGACGTTCGGGCGGACTCGGCGAGACTGGTCAGCACCTCCTCGCCCAGCGAGCGCCTGGCGATGATGGCGCCGAGCGGGATCGGCAGGCCCGTCGTCGACTCCCAGTGCTCGCCCATGTCCGCGAGGCAGTGCAGTCCGTAGTTCTGATAGGTGAATCGCGCCTCGTGGATGACGAGCCCGGCGTCCACCTTGCCGTCCCGGACCGCCGGCATGATCTCGTGGAACGGGAGTACGACGATCCGGCCCACCCCGTCCGGCAGCACGTCCGCCGCCCACAGCCGGAACAGCAGATATGCGGTCGACTTCTCGCTCGGCACGGCGACCGTCGCGCCCGTCAGATCCGTGCCCGGCTCGCGCGTGAGCACGAGCGGGCCGCAGCCGCGCCCGAGCGCCCCGCCGCAGGGCAGCAGCGTGTAGCGGTCGAGGACGTACGGCAGCACGGCGTACGACACCTTCAGCACGTCGAACTCGCCGCGCTCCGCCATGCCGTTGGTGATGTCGATGTCCGCGAACGTGACATCGAGCCGGGGCGCGCCCGGGACCCGGTCGTGCGCCCAGGCGTCGAAGACGAACGTGTCGTTGGGGCAGGGCGAGTAGGCGATCTTGACCTTGGTCATCGGGCCTCCTCCTCGAGTACGGGGCTCAGCAGCCGGAACGCGTTCCGCAGGGCGTCCAGGGCCTCGCCGATGCGCCAGGCGGCCCGGTCGCGCGGGCCGACGGCGTTGGACACGGCACGGATCTCGACGACGGGCACGCCGTGCGCGGTGGCGGCCTCGGCGACCCCGAAGCCCTCCATCGCCTCGGCGGCGGCCCCCGGGTGACGGGCGGTCAGCTCGGCGGCGCGGGAGGCGGTACCGGTGACGGTGGACACGGTCAGGACAGGACCGTGCACCGCGTCCAGAGTCTTGGCGATCCGCTCCGAGAGGGGAGCGGGGACGTGCGCCGAGCGCCCGAAGCCGAGCTGTTCGACGGCGAGGTGGCCGTCGGGGGTCTGCGCGCCCAGGTCGGCGGCGACGATCGCGTCCGCGACGACGAGCGAGCCGAGCGGGGCGGTCGCCGCGAAGCCCCCGCCGATCCCGGCGGAGACGACGAGGTCGTAGGCGGGGCCCGTCGCCGTCGCCGTCACCGAGGCCGTCAGCGCCGACGCCGTCGCCGCGGCCGCCGCGGCCGGGCCCACGCCCCCCGCCAGGACGTCCACCGTCACCCCCGCGCCCGCACAGGGGCGCAGGGTGAGGCCGCCCGGGAGGGAGCGCGCGGGGGACGGGCCGTCGGCGGAGAGACCGGCGACGACGGCGTCGGCCTCCGCCGGCACCGCGGTCACGACGAGTACGCGCATGGCTGGGCCCGGTTCGGTCCGGTCAGCCCTTCAGCAGCTTGAAGTGCCAGATGCCGGTCAGCTTCTTGCCCGTCGTCTCCACGACGGAGACCTGCGCGGAGCTGGAGGGCTCCCCGGTCGTCGGGCTGGTGAAGAACGCGCTGGCCGGGATCGTCCGGTACGTCTTGTGGTACGGCTCCTGCTCGGCGCGCTGGCCGCCGATGAAGATCGTCCAGCCGTTCTCGGCGATCTCGGGGTCGACACCGAAGCGGACCTTGTCGTCGGCCGCGACCGTGATGGACTTCTCGGCCTTCTCGTTGAGGCAGCCCTGGATCAGCGACTCCCTGATCGCTTCGCCGTCGTTGTAGCAGGCGGCTTCGGTGTGCACCGAGGTCGTCCCGACCGTCACGGTCGCGAGCGGGGTCGGCTTGTCGCAGGCGGAGAGTACGAGGAGGCCGGCGGACACGGCACCGAGGGCGGCGGCGGCCCGGCGGTGCTTGCCGGTGAGGAACGCAACGGTCATGGCCCGAAGGCTATCGGGCCCCCGCGATCCCGCATCGCGGGGGTGCGGCGTGGCGCCCCGATGGCCCCGCACGCCACCGCACCGGTCCCGGCCCGGGCCCCCGATCAGCGGACCCGGGGCGCCACGGTCGCCCGGTCCGTGATCGTCGTGCTGCGGCGGGATGCCACCAGGAGGCCGCGCAGGGCCAGTGCGGCGCCCGTCGCGAGGATGGCCGCCGCGACCGACATGCCCAGGACGCCGTTCAGCGGCAGGGCGATCCCGATCGCGCCGCCCACCACCCACGACATCTGGAGCAGCGTCTCCGAACGGGCGAACGCCGACGTCCGCACCGCCTCGGGGACGTCCCGCTGGATCATCGCGTCCAGGGACAGCTTGACCAGTGCCTGCGACAGGCCGGCGACCGCGCCCAGCACCGCCACCATCAGCGGGCTGAAGAAGACGGCCGCGAGCACCGCGGCCGACAGGGCGAGCGTCAGACCCGTGGCCACGATCACCTCCGGCGGGCGGTGCCGCACCCACGCCCCGATCGCCGTGCCGCACGCGTTGCCGATGCCCGCGGCGATGCCCACCATCACCAGCGACGCGGCGGCGCTCTGCCCGGCCAGCGGATGGACCCGCAGCAGGAACGCCAGGAAGAAGATCAGGAACCCGGAGAGCATGCGGTGCGCCGCGTTCGCCTGCAGCCCGTGCAGGACCGACGGGCCCACCGTGCGCAGGCTCGGGCGGCGCTCGCCGTGGGTCAGCATGTGCGCCTTGCGCTCGCCCTTCGCCGAGTCGACCTTGTGCGGCATGCTGAGCGCCAGGAACGTGCCGGCCGTGAAGATCGCGCACGCCCCGTACAGCGGCCACGCGGGACCGATCTGCTGCAGCGCGACGCCGAGCGGCGCGGCGATCCCGGTGGCGACCAGCCCGGCGAGCGTCACCCGGGAGTTCGCCTTCACGAGGGCGAAGCGCGGGGGGAGCAGTCGCGGTACGACCGCGCTGCGGATCACTCCGTACGCCTTCGAGCACACCAGTACGCCGAGCGCGGCCGGATACAGCTCCAGGCCGCCCGTCGCGACCGCGCCCGACATGGTCAGCGCCAGCACCGCGCGGGCCGTCATCGTGCCCGCCATCGCGGCGCGGCGGCCGTGCGGGATGTGGTCCAGGAGCGGCCCGATCACGGGCGCCAGCAGAGCGAACGGGGCCATGGTGATCGCGAGGTAGAGCGCGACCCGCCCGCGCGCCTCGTCGGTGGGGACGGAGAAGAAGACGGTGGATGCGAGCGCGACGGTGATCATCACGTCGCCTGCGCCGTTGACGGCGTGCAGCTCGATGAGTTTTCCGAGCCCGGATTCGCCGGCGCCGTGTGCGTGGGTCGCCCGGCGAATGCCTCGTGCCGCGCCGGTGAACGGCAGGTGCAGGGCGCGGCCGGTCACGCGCCACGCCCTGTTCAGCGGCCCGGAAACGCCGGACGACCTCGCGGCTGTCACGTCGTCATAGTGCCCTACGGACCTCCGACCCGAACCGGGATTCGGACGGGCAGGTGGGCGGGGCGCCACGGAGGGGGTAGCGTGCGTAGCGCGCCACCGGCGGTAGTTCTCGGCCGCGCGCCTCTTCGTCATCCCGCAGAATGGGTGATGTTAGGTGTGCCCGAGACGGATTGCCCGGGCGCGGACGTCGATGCGGCCCTCTGGTCCGCTCCGCCCGCCGCCCGTACATCGCGAATCGGCCGGCGCACCCGTGAGACGGCGTAGGAGAGAAGCGAGACCTGTGAGTGCTGCGACGACGCGAAGCCGTACCCCCGACCGTCAGTGCGCCGAGGCGGTAGACCTCGCGCGCGCGGCCGCCGAAGAGGCGGCGGCGCCGGGGGTGGTGGGCGAGCATGTCTCGCTCGTGTCCGAGGGCGACCGGGTCGTCACCCACTTCTTCGAGTGCCAGGAGGCCGGCTACCGGGGCTGGCGCTGGGCCGTCACCGTCGCTCGCGCATCCCGCGCGAAGGTGATCACCGTCGACGAGACCGTGCTGCTGCCGGGCCCCGACGCGCTGCTGGCGCCGGAGTGGGTGCCGTGGAGCGAGCGGCTGCGTCCGGGCGATATGGGCCCCGGCGATCTGCTGCCCACGGAGGCGGAGGACCTGCGTCTGGAGCCCGGCTACACGGGCGAGGACGCCCCGCCGCCGGACTCCGCGGTGTCGGAGGAGATGGCCGACCGCGTCGACGCGGAGGACGCGGAGATCGTGACGCGCGCGCCGTCGCGGGGCGCGATCGCGTCGCTGGCGGACGAACTGGGGATGCGCAGGGCGCGGGTCCTGTCCCGGTACGGGCTGCATGTCGCGGCGGACCGCTGGGAGGAGTCGTACGGGGCGAAGACCCCGATGGCGCAGGCGGCGCCCGCCTCGTGCGTGACGTGCGGGTTCCTGGTGCCGCTCGCGGGCTCGCTGAAGCAGGCCTTCGGGGTGTGCGCGAACGAGTTCTCGCCCGCGGACGGGAACGTGGTGTCGCTGGCGTACGGCTGCGGAGGACACTCGGAGGCGGCGGTCATGCCGAAGCCGCCCCGGCCGGCGCCGCCGGTGCTCGACTCGATGCGGCCGGACGAGTTCCCGCTCCGGCCCGCGCCGGACAGCGGCTCGGTCCCGGACCATGTGGACGCGGCGTCGTCGGACGACCTCGGACACTCGTAGCAGGCGGCAGGGCCCGCGCCCCTGGGGGTGCGGGCCCGCTTTCGTAGGCCCGCTTGGTCCGCCGGCCTCGGACGTCGGCTTCGTATGCCGGCTTCGTGCGCCCGCTTCGGACGCGGGCTTTCGTACGCCCGCCTCGTACGCCGGTTTCGTACGCCCGCCTCGTACGCCGGTTTCGTACGCCCGCTTCGGACGGACGCGGGCTTTCGTACGCCCGTCTTCCTTCGTGGGACAGGGAGCCAGGGAGCCAGGGAGCCGCGCAGCCGCTCGACGCCCGCCGGGAACGCGCGGTCAGCGAGATCCGGGCCCCTGGTGCCGCCCACGGGGCGCCTGCCGCCGGGTCCCGGGGGGCGAGCGGCCGCACGTCGATGCCGGAAGGCTTTTTTCCGGCCCGGGCGGGGGAGGCGGGGAGCAGCCACCGCCGCCGTACGCGGTACCTTCGGGCCGCACGGTGAGCGACCGCGCGCGGCGCTCGCCGGGGCGGCGGCGGGCGGCGCGGACCGCGGTTCAGCGGTACACCGGTAACAGGGACTTCAGAGCGGAGACAGGCGTGAGCGTCAGGACGACCGAGGGGGCCGACCCGTTCGGGACGGCGCGGCTGCGGCGTGGAGTGCTCGACGCCTGGGGCGCCAGCCCCGCCCGCTTCCGGGAGGACGCCAACGCCGAGGAGGACCTCGCCCTCGGCGGCTACCGCGACCGCGTGATCGTCGAGCTCGCCCAGAACGCCGCCGACGCCGCCGCGCGCGCCGGTGTCCCCGGCCGACTGCGCCTCACCCTCCAGCAGGGCACGCTCGTCGCCGCCAACACCGGCGCCCCGCTCGACGCCGCCGGCGTCGAGTCGCTGTCGACGCTGCGGGCCTCGGCCAAGCGCGATCACGACGAGGGTGCCGTCGGCCGGTTCGGCGTCGGATTCGCCGCGGTGCTCGCCGTGAGCGACGAGCCCGCCGTGGTCGGCCGGCACGGCGGCGTCCGGTGGTCGCTGGCCGAGGCACGCGGACTCGCCGAGCAAGCGGCGCAGGCCGGCCCCGGCCTCGGCGACGAGCTGCGCCGCCGCGACGGCCACGTACCGCTGCTGCGGCTGCCGCTGCCCGCCGAGGGCACCGCACCCGACGGCTACGACACCGTGGTGATCCTGCCGCTGCGCGACGGCACCGCCCAGGACCTGGTCGAGCGGCTGCTCGCCGGCATCGACGACGCCCTGCTGCTGACCCTGCCGGGCATCGGCGAGATCGTCGTGGAGACCCCGGACGGGGTACGGACCCTGCGCCGCTCGCAGCACGGCGACCACGTCCACATCGACGACACCGCCCGTGGCCTGAGCCGCTGGCGCACCGTCACCCACCACGGGCCCGTCGAGCCCGCGCTGCTCGCCGACCGCCCGGTCGAGGAGCGGCTGCGGCCGCACTGGACCGTGACCTGGGCCGTGCCCGTCGACACCGAGGGCCTGCCCGTGTACCCGGCGACCGCGCCCGTCGTCCACGCGCCCACCCCGACGGACGAACCCCTCGGCGTGCCCGCGCTGCTGATCGCGTCGCTGCCGCTGGACACCGCCCGCCGCCACCCCGCGCCCGGCCCGCTCACCGACTTCCTGGTGCGGCGCGCGGCCGACGCGTACGCCGAACTGCTCCGCGACTGGCAGCCGGTCAGCACCGGCACCATCGACCTGGTTCCGGGGCCGCTCGGAAAGGGCGAACTGGACGGCGCGCTGCGCGCGGCGATCCTGGAGCTGCTGCCGCGCATCGCGTTCCTCGCCCCGGCCGCCCCCTCGGAGGACCTGGTGGCGCTGCGGCCCCTGGAGGCCGAGGTCGTCGAGGGCGCCGGCGCCGAGACCGTACGCGTCCTCGCGGACGTGCTGCCGACGCTGCTGCCCGCGGGGCTGGAGCGCCGGGTGGAGCTGCGGACGCTCGGTGTCGCACGGGTTCCGCTGACCGAGGCCATCGACCGGCTCGCCGGCATCGAGCGCGACCCGTCGTGGTGGTGGCGGCTGTACGACAGCCTCGCGGGCGTGGACCCCGAGCGGCTGTCCGGCCTGCCGGTCCCGCTCGCGGGCAGGGGCGCCGAGGCCGCCGAGGCGCCTGCCGCGGAGGACGACGAGGAGCTCCGGCCCCGCCGCGGCGCGGCGCGTACCACCATCGGCCCGCGCCAGGTGCTGCTGCCGACCCCGGAAACCCCGGACGGGCTCGCCCGGTTCGGGCTGAAGGTCGCCCACCCGGACGCCGCCCACCCGCTGCTGGAGAAGCTGGGCGCGCTGCCCGCGACCCCCCGCGCGGTGCTGACGACCCCGCAGGTGCGGGCCGCCGTCGCCGCGTCGATGGAGGACGGCGAGATGCTGTGGGAGGAGGACGCGCCCGACAGCGAGGAGCTGGCGGAGATCGTCCTCGCCCTGGTCCGTGACGCGGGTCTGGAGCCGGGCGACGAGCCGTGGCTGGGCGCGCTCGCGCTGCCCGACGAGGACGGCGAGCCCGCACCCGCCGGCGAACTCGTGCTGCCCGGCAGCCCCTTCGCGGCGGTCATGCGTGAGGGTGAGCTCGCCCTCGTCGACGCCGAACTGGCCGAACGCTGGGGCGAGCAGCCGCTGGCCGCCTGCGGCGTGCTGGCGAACTTCGCCCTCGTCCGCGCCACCGACGTCGTCCTCGACCCCGACGAACTGGATCCCCGCGACGGGGACTTCGCCGAACCCGACGACGCCGGGCTGCTGGACGCGGTCGACGTGTGGTGCGAGGACGTCCTCGACCGGCTGCCGGACACCCCGGTGCCGCCGGTGGCGACGGAGATCGTCGCCGTACGCGATCTGGACCTCGTCGACGACGAGGCGTGGCCGCAGGCACTCGCGCTGCTGGCGCGGCCGCCGCTGCGGGACGCCCTCACCCAGACCGTACGGGTGCTGCTGCCCGACGGCACGACCGACACCGTCCGCCCCTACACGGCGTGGTGGCTGCGCGACCACCCCGTGCTGGGCGGCCGCCGCCCGGCGGGTCTGCGGGCCTCCGGCGGGGATCCGCTGCTGGTCGGCCTGTACGACTCGGCCGACGCGACCGGCTTCGAGGACGAGCAGGTGCTCCACGCGCTCGGCGTACGGACCTCCGTCGCCGCGCTCCTCGACGAGCCCGGCGGCGCGGCCGAGCTGCTGGGCCGGCTCGCCGACCCGGAGCGCCCGGTCACCGCGTCCCAGCTGCACGCCCTCTACACGGCGCTGGCCGACCTGGACCCGGAGCAGGTGACGCTCCCGGACGAACTGCGCGCGGTCGTCGACGGCGAGGTGCGGGTCGTGGACGCCCCGGACGCGCTCGTCGCGGACGCCCCCGACCTGCTCCCGCTGACCGCGGACCGTCCGCTGCTGCCGGTCTCCCCCGACCGGGCGGCGGACCTGGCCGACCTGCTCCAGGTCGGGCGGCTGAGCGAGGCGGTCCAGGCGGAGGTGACGACGGTCGGTGAGGAGCACGACGTGCCCTCCTCGGTGCACGCACTGCTGGGCCCGGCGACCCCGGCCTCGTACGTCGAGCACGAGGAACTCCTCGCCGGAGGCGTCGAACTCGACTGGCGCCGCACCCCCGACGGAGTCATCCACGCCGCCACGGTCGAAGGCGTCGCCGCCGGACTCGCCTGGGCGGCGGGCCAGTGGCCACGGCGCTTCGAGGTCGCGGCGCTGCTGGAGGACCCGTCCCGTACGGAGGAACTGGCGCGGGACCGCTGGTTCGACTGAGGCACGGCCCACGGGGATTGAGCCGGGCCACGCATACGAAGAGGGGCGCCGGTCGCGAAGACCGGCGCCCCTCTCCGCACGGCCTAACGCACGTCGACGAAGAAGACCGGTGAGGCCGCGGCCCCGATCTCGCCGGTGCGCGGCATCAGCCACCGCCAGTTGGCGTCGAACTCGGCCTTGGGGGTGGCCTTGACGATGCCCGACGCGTCGGCGGTCACCTTCGCGGCCACGGTCCAGGCCGAGACGCCCGGCTTGCGGTACTCGAGCTGCACCGGCTGGCCCTTCAGGGCGTTCCAGCGGCCGGTCGACCAGTCGACGAGGCCGGCGATGCCCTGGACGGCGAACAGCTTGCCCTTGGTGGCCTGGGCCGGTGCGGTCATCGTGACGCGGCTCTGGCGCAGGACGAGCGCGGTGCCGGCGTCGCCGCGGTCGGTGAAGCCGATGCCGTCGAGGGAGCGGGCCCCGATCGCGACCTTCCACTCACCGGACAGGTCGTTGCGGCCGAGGCTCCGGCGGGCGTCGATCGTGATCGTCGTCTCGCAGGTGGAGGTGGTCGCGTTCACCGGGCTGCACTGCGGCTTCCACGCGGTGATGACACCGTCCGGCCGGGTGTACGAGCCGCGGTACAGGTACAGGAAGGTGTCCGCGACGCCCGACGGGTCGGAGACGGTGAACCGCGCCGGGTACTCGGCGTAGTCGCCCACCGGGGGAGCGATGACCCGTCCGCCGTTGACCGACACGTCGGTGACGGTGACGGCGCCGACGGTCTCGTCGGCGGTGGGGACGGGGCCGGCGAAGGCTCGCTCCACCGTGCGCCGGACCGTCGAGCCCTCGGTGTCCTTCGCGGTCACCCGGAGGGAGACGAACCGGGCGTCCTGCGGCACGGTGAGTTCGGCCGAGGCCGTGTCGCCGGTGCCGGGCACGGGCAGCGCCGTCCATGTCGCGCCGTCGTCGGCCGAGTACTCCAGGCCGGTGACCGTCGCCGTCGCCGAGACGAGTCGTGAGTCGGCGGTCGCCGTCACGGTGACGGGCGAGGCGCCCGCGGTGTTGCGCGCGTCGAGGCCGTCGACGCGCAGGGCGGCGTCCACCATGGGCACGTCCTCCCAGCGCGACTGGGCCCCCTGGGAGAAGAACGTCCACTCGGTGGTCTGGCGGTGGCTCAGCCGTGCGTAGTTGGCGGTGCGGTGGATCGTCTGCACCAGCCGGTAGCCCGTCCGCTGGTTGGGAGCGGTGGTGGTCGCCTGCCAGACCTTCGGGTAGCCCAGGCCCTTCACCTCGGCGAGGAGGGTGCCGTTCGCGCTCAGCACCATGTCCTGGGTGGCCGAGTTGTGGTCCGAGCCCTGGTTGCCCGCCCCGTCGCTGAAGGCGCGGGGATCGTAGAACTGGAACCTGGAGCCCAGGCGGCGGACCGAGGCCAGCTCGTCCCCCCTGCTCGCGAACGGCGCGAGGCCGAGCGTCTCCCCGGCGTGAGTTCCCTTCGCCAGGGTGCGGGGCGCGGGGAACATCATGTGCGAGCCGGTCTGCACCAGCCGCGAGAACGGGCGGTCCGGGGTCACGTATTCGGTGACGGTGGCCGGCACCCGGATCGGGGAGCCCACGTAGACGCCGTCTTCGGGCTGGCCCGTGTCCGGGGCGGTGGAGAGGTAGCCGAGGGCGTCCCTGCCCTGCGAGCGCACCGTGGTGACCGTCTTCGCCAGGTCGGCCGTGCGCACGACGCGCGTGGGGTTCGCCGGCACGGTGCCGTCGAAGCTGTGGAAGAGGTCGTACCGGTACGGGCTCGGGTTGTTGTCCGAAGTGCCGTCCTTCGTCAGCACGTCGTGCACCCGCAGGGAGACGCCGGGCAGCGAGATCGGCGTCACGTACACCTTCTCGCCCCAGCCGCCCATGAAGCCGGCGATGCCCCCGTTCGGGACCCGGATCCACACGGCGGAGTTCGACCGCCGGGCGGTGGGGTCGTCGGTGGTGATGCCCGTCTCCTTGGCGGTGCTCGCGTCGAGCGACACCGTCAGGCCGCGGTCCTTCACGGTGAAGGTCTTGGTGAGCAGGTGGGTCGGCTGCCGCCAGTTGCTGAACATGCCGATCGTGACGTAGTCGCCCGGCGGCAGCGACACCGTTCCGAAGGAGTCCCACTGCTCCTCGGCGACGTCGTGGTACGTCCACGTCTTACGGTCCCAGACGTGGATGATGGGCCCGAAGTGGTCGGTTCCCGCGAGCTGGATGCGCACGGAGTACGCGGCGGCGGCCGCCCGTGCGGATCGTGCCGGGGCGGCCTTCGGCGCCGCTCCCGTGGTGACGGTGGTGGCCCGTACCGGCTTCTTCAGGCCGACGGGCCGCACCTGTAGCCCGCCGTCCACCCTGCTGAACGCGTACCGTCCGGACTGCTCGCCGGCCCGCTGCGGTACGACGCGGAAGCCGGGTGTTCCGGCGTCCTTGCCCTCGACCAGTTCGACACGCTCGCCGGTCGCGAGCGTCGCCCCCTGAGTGCCCTGAGTGCCCTGAGTGCCCTGTGCCGTCGGCGCTTCGGCCGCCGGCGTGGTCGCCGCACCGTCCGCTGCCAGGCTCTCGCCCGGTGCCAGGAGGACGGCGGCAGCCATGAGCGCTGCCGCCAGCATCCCCCCTGTGGCTCTTCGCCCTGTCCAGTTGTGCCGCATGCTGTGTGGAACTCCCCTCCCCACCCCCGGCGCCGGCCGCGCCGCGGGTCACAGCGATCGCTGTTTCGGTGAAGAGTAAACCTTCACCCGTTCCCCACGAACAGGGGATTCATGCGGGGAACTTGCGGTCCACCCACCGCCACGCGAACTCCAGCACCACCGCCGCCACCGCGGCGATCGCGACCGCCGCCCACGGCATCGTCGTACCCACCAGCTTCAGCGCGAAGAAGTCCTGCAGCCACGGCACGACCAGCACCACGAGGAAGGCCAGACCCATCGCCGCGACCAGCCCGACCCGCCACCACGTGTAGGGCCGGGCGACGATCGCGAGGACCCACATGGCGACGAGGAAGAGGGTCAGCGTCGCCGCGCTGGTCTCGGCGGCCAGGGCGCCGGGGCCGCTGTAGTGGGAGCGGGCCAGCATGTACGTCAGGAAGGTGGCCGCCGACGCGACGATCCCGCCGGGGATCGCGTACCGCATGACACGGCGTACGAAGTGGGGCTTGGCGCGCTCCTTGTTGGGGGCGAGCGCCAGGAAGAAGGCCGGGATACCGATGGTCAGAGTCGACAGCAGGGTCAGATGACGCGGCAGGAACGGGTACTCGACCTGCGCGCAGACGACCAGGACCGCCAGCAGCACCGAGTAGACCGTCTTCGTCAGGAACAGCGTCGCGACGCGCGTGATGTTGCCGATGACCCGGCGGCCTTCGCCCACCACCGACGGCAGGGTGGCGAAGCTGTTGTTGAGCAGCACGATCTGGGCGACGGCCTTGGTGGCCTCGGAGCCCGAGCCCATGGAGACACCGATGTCGGCGTCCTTGAGGGCGAGCACGTCGTTGACGCCGTCGCCCGTCATCGCGACCGTGTGGCCACGTGACTGGAGCGCGCCGACCATGTCCCGCTTCTGCTGCGGGCTGACCCTGCCGAACACCGCGTTGGCGTCCAGCTCCGCGGCCATCGCCTCCCGCTCCGTGGGGAGCTTGCGGGCGTCCACGGTGTCCGCCGCGCCGGGCAGGCCCAGTTTCCCGGCCACCGCGCTCACCGACACCGCGTTGTCGCCCGAGATGACCTTCGCCGCGACGTCCTGCTCCTCGAAGTAGCGCAGGGTGTCCGAGGCGTCCGGGCGCAGCCGCTGCTCCAGGACGACCAGAGCGGCGGGGCGGGCACCCGCGGCCACGTCGGGGGCGTCGAGCTCGGTCGCGGCCCGGGCGAGCAGCAGCACCCGCAGCCCCTGCTCGTTGAGGCGGTCGACCTCGCCGAGGGCGGTGTCACCGGGCGACAGCAGGACGTCCGGCGCGCCGAGCAGCCAGGTCGAGCTCTGCCCGTCGCCCTCGCTGAAGGCGGCGCCGCTGTACTTGCGGGCCGACGAGAACGGCAGCGACTCGGTGCAGCGCCACTCCTCGCTGTCCGGGTAGGCCTCGATGATCGCCTGCAGTGAGGCGTTCGGCCGGGGGTCGGACTCGCCGAGCGCGCCGAGCACCTTGCGTACGTACGACTCGTCGCTGCCGTTGACCATGCGCAGCTCGGTGACGTCCATGCCGCCCTCGGTGAGCGTGCCGGTCTTGTCGAGACAGACGACGTCGACGCGGGCGAGGCCCTCGATCGCCGGCAGCTCCTGGACGAGGCACTGCTGGCGGCCGAGCCGGATGACACCGATCGCGAAGGCGACGGAGGTGAGCAGGACGAGGCCCTCGGGGATCATCGGCACGATGCCGCCGACGGTGCGGGCGACCGAGTCCTTGAAATTGTCGCCCTTCACCACCAGCTGGCTGATGATCAGGCCGAGAGCGGTCGGGATCATCATCCACGTCACGTACTTGAGGATCGTGGAGATGCCGGAGCGCAGCTCGGAGTGGACGAGCGTGAAACGGGAGGCCTCCTCGGCGAGCTGCGCCGCGTACGCCTCCCGGCCGACCTTGGTGGCCGTGAACGCACCGCCGCCCGCGACGACGAAGCTGCCGGACATCATCCTGTCGCCGCGCTTCTTCACCACCGGGTCGGCCTCACCGGTCAGCAGCGACTCGTCGACCTCCAGGCTGTCCGCCTCGGCGACCTCGCCGTCGACGACGACCTTGTCGCCCGGCCCGAGCTCGATGAGATCACCCAGCACGATCTCGGACGTCGAGACCTCACCGGAGGCCCCGTCGCGCCGGACGGTGGGTTTCGCCTCGCCGATGACGGCGAGTCCGTCGAGCGTCTTCTTGGCGCGGAGTTCCTGGATGATGCCGATGCCGGTGTTCGCGAGGATCACGAAGCCGAACAGGGTGTCCTGGAACGGCGCGACGAAGAACATGATCACCCACAGCACGCCGATGATCGCGTTGAAGCGGGTGAAGACGTTGCCCCGGACGATGTCGACGGTCGACCGGCTGCTGCGCAGGGGTACGTCGTTGACCTCGCCCCGCGCGATCCGCTCGGCGACCTCAGCGGCGCTGAGCCCTGCGGGCCGGTGCCGTACGGGCGGCGCCACGGGATGTACGGGATCGAGCTCCGCGCCCGCGTCGATGGTCGCCCCGCCGCGGTGCTCGGGTCCGTCGCTGCCCATCTCCGACCGCTGAGTCATGACTTCGACGGTACGGCGGACGCGGGTCGTCCACCCCCCGAGCCGGGTGAACTTCGGGGACACCTCCGGGTCGGAACCTTCTCGGGCGGCCGCCCGGCTGCCCGGCTGCTCCGGCTACTCCGCGCCGGGTTCCGCCTGCGCGCGCTTGATCGCCGCGTCCCGCCGACGGACGTACCAGATGCCCAGCAGACCCAGACCCGCACCGGCCAGGCACGTCCACACCCACCAGCCCAGCCCGCGCTCGGTGAACCAGGCGTAGAAGGGGATCTGGACCAGGAAGAGGACGAACCAGAGGATCGTGCCGCCGACGATCGTGCCGACGACCGGCCCCTCCAGGGGCTCGGGTGCCTCGTGCTTGGGGGTCCACTTCGCCATGCGGTCAGTGTAGGCGGGGGCCCACACGCCTCCCGCGCCCCCTCCGTCACAGGCGTCTACGCGCGGAGATACCGATCTTCCGCTCATACGTTCATACTGAAGCGGTTTGCGTCCGTCCGGTTTCCGTCGTATGAACGTCCAAGAAGCCGGGGACAAATCACCCCGAACCACTCCGACGAGGTCTCGCATGCCCCCCACGGCCGCCGCTCCTGCGGACGCCCAGAAGCCGCAGCAGCCGGACTCCGGTCCCCGCGCCCTCGAACGGCTCGACCACTACTTCAAGATCTCCCGGCGCGGCTCCACGCTCGCCCGGGAGATCCGCGGCGGCTTCGCCACCTTCTTCGCGATGGCGTACATCATCGTGCTGAACCCGATCATCCTCGGCAGCGCGAAGGACATGTACGGGCACCAGCTCGACGGCGGCCAGCTGGTCACCGCGACCGTGCTCACCGCCGCCTTCTCGACCCTGCTCATGGGTGTCATCGGCAACGTCCCGATCGCCCTGGCGGCCGGACTCGGCGTGAACACCGTCGTCGCCCTCCAGCTCGCCCCGCGGATGAGCTGGCCGGACGCGATGGGCATGGTGGTCCTCGCCGGCTTCGTCGTGATGCTGCTCGTCGCGACGGGCCTGCGCGAACGCGTCATGAACGCCGTACCGCTCGGCCTGCGCAAGGGCATCGCCATCGGTATCGGCCTCTTCATCATGCTGATCGGCCTCGTCGACTCCGGCTTCGTCTCCCGCATCCCGGACGCCGCCCACACCACCGTCCCGCTCCAGCTCGGCCTCACCGGCCATCTCTCCGGCTGGCCGGTCCTGGTCTTCGTCCTCGGCACGCTGCTCACCCTCGCGCTGATCGTCCGCAAGGTGCCCGGCGCGATCCTGATCTCGATCGTCGTGATGACGGTCGTGGCCGTCGTCATCCAGCTGGTCGCGAACCTTCCCGGCCAGGCATGGGGCCTGACCGTCCCGCAGTGGCCGGGCAACCCGCTGGCGACGCCCGACTTCGGTCTGGTGGGCCAGGTGAGTCTCTTCGGCGGCTTCGAGAAGGTCGGTGTGCTCGCCGGCGCGCTGTTCGTCTTCACCGTGCTGCTGTCCTGCTTCTTCGACGCGATGGGCACGATCCTCGGTGTCGGCGACGAGGCGAAGCTGATGGACGACAAGGGCAACTTCCCCGGCATCAACAAGGTGCTGATCGTCGACGGTGTCGCCGTCGCCGCCGGTGGTGCCGCCTCGGCCTCCGCCAACACCTGCTTCGTGGAGTCCACGGCGGGCGTCGGCGAGGGGGCCCGTACCGGCCTCGCCTCCGTCGTCACGGGCGGGCTCTTCGCGGTGGCGCTGTTCCTGACGCCGCTCGCCACGATGGTGCCGTCCCAGGCCGCGACGCCCGCACTGCTGGCGGTCGGCTTCCTGATCCTGGCCGGGTCGGTCAGGGACATCGACTGGAGCGACTTCACGATCGCCGTTCCTGCGTTCCTGGCGATGGTGATGATGCCGTTCACGTACTCGATCACGAACGGCATCGGTATCGCCTTCATCGCCTTCAGCGCTCTGCGCCTGGCGGCGGGGCGCGGCCGCGAGGTGCCCGTGGCGATGTACGTCGTGTCGGCGGTCTTCGTCTTCTACTACCTGATGCCGGCGCTCGGCCTCACGTGATGCCGTCGCTCGGCCTCACCTGAGGCGGCGGGCCACCGGGCTCACGTCAGCCCGTAGAACTTCTCCGTCTCGTCGACGGCCGCCTTGAAGCGCTCGTCGAAGTCGTCGCGAATGAGCGTCCGGACCACATAGTCCTGGACGCTCATTCCGCGTTTGGCGGCATGCTGCCGGAGCCGGTCGAGCAGCTCGCCGTCTATGCGCAGGCTGAGCACTGTCGATGCGCCTGATGCTGTCGATGCCATGTCGGCCAGGGTCGCTGGCCGGAACCGATCGGTGCGTCACTTTCCCGGCCCGTCTCACTCATATGGGTGAGCCGTCCGTGTCGGCCGTAACCCGGTGGTAATTAGACTGAGTAATGAGTTACCCTAAAGACATGCCTGACCTGTCCCACGGCGACGACGTCGCCGCCGTGAACGCACTGCGCTCGGCCGTCATGCGGCTGGGCCGACGCCTGAAGCACCAGCGCGTCGACGAATCGCTGAGCCCCACCGAGATGTCGGTGCTCGGCACCCTCGCCCGATGCGGCTCCGCCACCCCCGGTGAGCTGGCCCGCAAGGAGCACGTCCAGCCGCCGTCGATGACCCGCATCGTGGCCCTGCTGGAGGCCAAGGGTCTGGTCCGGCTGGAGCCGCATCCCGACGACCGCCGGCAGAAGGTGGTCAGCCAGACCGAGCAGGCTGAGGTCATGCTCGAAGAGAGCCGCCGCAAGCGGAACGCATGGCTGGCGTCCCTCGCCGAGGGTCTGGACGAGGACGACTGGGCCAAGCTGCGCGCAGCCGCCCCCGTGCTGGAGAAGCTCGCGCACCTGTAACCGACCGGCCGAGGAGGCGACCCTTTTGAGTTCGGGACCCGGAGCAGACTCCGCACCCGCACCTGACGACGACAACGGCAACAAGCACGACAACGGCAACAACCCCGACCACGACAGGACGAGCGGCGCGGCCTCCGGGAGCAAGGCGACGTTCTCCTCGCTCAAGGTCCGCAACTACCGTCTGTTCTTCACCGGAGCGATCGTCTCCAACACGGGCACCTGGATGGCCCGGATCACCCAGGACTGGCTCGTCCTGTCCCTCACGGGCTCCTCCGCGGCCGTCGGCATCACCACCGCCCTGCAGTTCCTGCCCATGCTGCTGTTCGGTCTGTACGGCGGAGTCATCGCCGACCGCTACCCCAAGCGGCGCCTGCTGCTTTTCAGCCAGGCCGCCCTCGGCATGTGCGGGCTCGCGCTCGCCGTCCTCACGCTCTCCGGCCAGATCCAGGTCTGGCACGTCTACCTGATCGCGTTCCTGCTCGGCATGGTCACGGTCGTCGACAACCCGACCCGGCAGGCCTTCGTCTCCGAGATGGTCGGCCCCCGGCACCTGCGCAACGCCGTCAGCCTGAACTCCGCGAACTTCCAGTCAGCACGACTGATCGGCCCCGCCGTCGCCGGTGTGCTGATCACGGCCGTCGGCAGCGGCTGGGCGTTCCTGCTGAACGGACTGTCCTTCCTCGCGCCCATCGCCGGACTGCTGCTGATGCGCACGAGCGAGCTGCACAGGACCGAGCGCGCGCCGCGCGGCAAGGGCCAGCTCCGGGAAGGGCTCACGTACGTCGCCGGGCGGCCCGAGCTGATCTGGCCGATCGTGCTCGTCGGCTTCATCGGTACGTTCGCGTTCAACTTCCCGATCTGGCTGACCGCCTTCGCCGACAAGGTCTTCCACGCGGGCGCCGGTACGTACGGCATGTTCAACACGCTGATGGCGGTCGGCTCGCTCGCGGGCGCCCTGCTGTCCGCCCGCCGTGGCTCGTCCCGGCTGCGGATGCTGGTCGGTGCGGCGGCGCTGTTCGGCGCGCTGGAGATCACGGCCGCGCTCTCGCCGTCCTTCTGGCTCTTCGCGGCGCTGCTCGTCCCGATCGGCATGATGGGCCTGACGGTGAACGTCACGGCGAACTCGTCCGTCCAGATGGCCACGGATCCGGCGATGCGCGGCCGGGTGATGAGCCTCTACATGATGGTCTTCGTCGGCGGTACGCCGCTGGGCGCACCGATCGTCGGCTGGCTCACGGACACGTACGGGGCTCGTGTCGGCTTCGCGGCGGGAGGTGCCGTCGCGATCGTCGCCGCGGCGGCGATCGGACTGATCCTGGTGCGGGTCGGCGGCCTCCGCGTGAAGGTGGACCTGCGCCCCGGCCGCCCGCACCTGCGGGTCGTCCCCCGTGAGCGCCTGACAGCCGCCGCCTGACACCTGCGGCCTACACCTGCGGCCTGACACCTGCGGCCTGACACCTGGGGCCTGACATTCGCCGCCTGGCACCCGCCCCGGTGCCGGCCGGAACCGGTCCGGTGTTCGCCGTGCCGGAGCCCGGTGGCGGCGAACGCTGCGAGACTCGGGGCATGAGACTCTTCGCCGCCGTGATGCCGCCCGAGGAGGCCCTGCGCGAGCTGGGGCACGCCGTGGACCGGCTGCACCGGATGCCGGACGCGGACGGGTTGCGCTGGACCGGGCGGCCCGGGTGGCACTTCACCCTCGCCTTCATGGGCGAGGTCGACGAGAAGCTGCTGCCCGACCTGCACGAACGGCTCGGCCGGGCCGCGCACCGCAGCGAGGAGTTCCCGCTGCGACTCCACGGCGGCGGGCACTTCGGCCGGCGGACGCTCTGGGTGGGCGCCGCCGGAGGGCTCGACGCCATGCGCCTGCTGGCCGAGCGGGCGGAGGCGGCGGCCCGGCGTGCCGGGGTCTCCATGGACGAGCACCGCAGCTATCACGCCCATCTGACCGTCGCCCGCACCCGCGCCGACACGGATCTGCGTCCCTACGTCGACGCCCTGCACTCCTTCGAGGGCGCCCCGTGGACCGTGTCCCGGCTGCTCCTGGTCCGCAGCAACCTCCCCGGCGGCGGCGCGGCCGGTGCGCAGCCGCGCTACGAGGAGGTCGGGAGCTGGCCGCTCGGGCGGGCGGCGACCGACTGAGCGGAGGAGGGGGCGACCCGCGGGCGGGAGAGCCGGAGCCGGCGGTTACGCTCGACGGGTGGACCCGAAGACCCGAAACCGCATCATGGCCGGTGTGCTCGTGCTGATGTTCGCCATCGTCGCGGTGGCGTCGGCGCTCGGAGGCTGAGCGCCCCGGGCGGCCGTGCCCGGGGCGCCGACCGGTCGCCGCCGCCCCTGCCGAAGGGCGACGGCGACCGTACCTCGTACGCGCCTGACCGATCACGCTTACCCGATCACGCCCAGCCGATCACCAGGCGAAGGCCTCGGGCGACGGCCCGGGACCGGGGAAGATCTCGTCCAGGCCGGCCAGCACGTCCTCGCTCAGCTCCAGCTCCAAGGCGCGCAGCGCGCTCTCCAGCTGCTCGGCGGTGCGCGGTCCGACGATCGGGCCGGTGACCCCGGGCCGGGTCAGCAGCCACGCGAGCGCCGTCTCGCCGGGTTCCAGCCCGTGCTTGTCGAGGAGGTCCTCGTACGCCTGCACCTGCGCGCGCACCGAGCTGCTGGCCAGCGCGTCCGCCGACCGCCCGGCTGCCCGGCGCCCGCCCTCGACCTCCTTCTTGAGCACTCCGCCGAGGAGCCCGCCGTGCAGCGGGGACCAGGGGATCACCCCGAGGCCGTACTCCTGGGCGGCCGGGATGACCTCCATCTCGGCGCGCCGCTCGGCGAGGTTGTACAGGCACTGCTCGCTGACCAGGCCGACGGACCCGCGCCGGGCCGCCACCTCGTTGGCCTGGGCGATCTTGTAGCCGGGGAAGTTCGAGGAGCCCGCGTACAGGACCTTCCCCTGCTGGATCAGCACGTCGACCGCCTGCCAGATCTCCTCGAAGGGGGTGCTGCGGTCGATGTGGTGGAACTGGTAGACGTCGATGTGGTCCGTCTGCAGCCGCTTGAGGCTGGCCTCCACGGCCCGCCGGATGTTCAGCGCCGAGAGCTTGTCGTGGTTGGGCCACGGGTCACCGTCGCCTGCCATGTTCGCGTACACCTTCGTGGCCAGGACGGTCTTGTCCCGGCGTCCGCCGCCCTGGGCGAACCAGGTGCCGATGATCTCCTCGGTGCGGCCCTTGTTCTCACCCCACCCGTAGACATTGGCCGTGTCCACGAAGTTCAGACCCGCGTCGAGGGCGGCATCCATGATCGCGTGGCTTGTGGGTTCGTCAGTCTGCGGACCGAAGTTCATCGTGCCGAGGACGAGTCGGCTGACCTTGAGGCCCGTGCGTCCGAGCTGCGTGTACTTCATGTCTCCCAAGCCAACTGCTTCGAGTCCACTCCAGGCAAGAGCGGCCCGGCCGGCTTCAGTGGTCCGTGCGCACTCCGGCCAGCAGCTGCGCGAGGTCGGGCGGCCACAACGCGTCCGGTGACGCGGCGAGTTCCTCCGGCGTCCACCAGCGCCAGCCCAGGATCCCGTCGTCGGCGTGTGCGGCGGCGAGTCCGTCCAGGGGTTCGCGGCGGGGACCGTAGGACAGGTAGATGTGCTCGTGCTGGTGCACCTGGATGCCGGCGCGGGTGAAGTCGTGCTCCCAGGTGCACAGCAGCTCCCCGGGCTCCAGGTCCGTCCAGCCGGTCTCCTCGCGCAGCTCGCGCAGGGCGCCCTCGCGGGGAGTCTCCCCGGCGTCCAGCCCGCCGCCGGGCATGGCCCAGTGGACGCCCGCCTCCGGGTTGTCGTAACGGAAGAGGAAGACGGCGCCTTCGGGATCGATCACGGCAACTCGGGCCGCCCGCCGGGGAGTACGCATCCCGGCAGGCTAATTCATGCCACCTCGCGCCACTCGTTCATTCCACCTCGGGACGCTCAGTCGTTCCACCCCGAGTCCCTCCGTCATTCCACCTCGGTCCACTCGCCTCTTCCGCCCACGCGGTTGAGCGGCGGGCACTCCCACGTCGCGTCCACCACCTCGCGGTGCGGGCGGTACATGCGCAGAATGACGAACCAGGTGCCGCTGTCCGGCGTGGGCAGCCAGTTCGCTTCGCGGCCCACGTCCGGTGAGGTGGGCTGCAGATGGAGGGTGAGACCGCCGTCGGGGTCCATGGTGAGCCCGGGAGTGCGGTCCCCGACCGAGTAGCGGTCGGCCAGGTTGGGGATCAGGTTCATGCCCTCGTCGTAGACCGACAGCGACCAGAAGGCGTCGACGGGCGGCAGGGCGCCGGGGGCGAAGCGCAGCTCGTAGTGGCCGTCCGACAGCTTGTTCCCGTCCGCGTCGTCGTAGTTGAGCAGGTAGACCGCCTCGTCGGGGTCGTTGGCGGTGATACCCGCCAGCGACTGGTCGGCGGCGCGCCTCAGGAAGTCGTCGCCGAAGCGGCCCATCTCGGCCGGTGGATACCGCCAGCCGTTCACCACCTGCGCCCACTCGCCGCCGAGCATCTGCTGCTCGAGCATCGGGACGCCGACGGCCGCGGCCCGGATGAGGTTCTGCTTGACCACCGCCGGCTGGGCCTCGACATCGAGACCGGGGCCGATGCCGATCTTGGCGAACTGCCTGAGCAGGATCTTGTGGTGGGCGGGCGGTGGGTTCTCCGCCAGCATGGCGTTGAGCGTCTTCCACGGTCCGAGCGGATCCTGCTCGACGTCGACCGGCTCCAGCACGTCACGGCGCGCCGGGAGAACCGCCAGGTCCGTCCTCGTGCCGCCCTTGCCGCGCCTGCCGGCCCTGCCCGCCCCCTCGAAGGAGCTGAGCGGAGTGAGCCGGTAACCGGCCTGGAGTGCCTGCACGTTGGCCACGTCGCCCACACCGTCGACGAGTGTCCTGCCGAGGACCAGGATCCACGGACTCGGCGCGGTCGCCATCCGCCGCACGCCGTCCGGGAGCTTTCCGCCCCACTCCGGGCCGACGATCGCGAAGTGGCCGGCGCCGGATCCCGTGGTGCGCTGACCGATGTAGTCGAAGTTGTCGGAGGTGATGCCCATCAGCTCGAAGGAGAAGTAGCGATCACCCATGTCCGGGTGCGAGAGGACGACCGGCTCGTCGGTCAGGTCCACCCAGGCGGTCGAGTACAGCGTGTCGTTGTTCGGGCAGCCACCGTCCCGGTACGAGGCGTCCAACAGGCGCTGTGCGTGCCAGAAGTGGTTGACCGCGGCGTAGGGCATCGCCGCCGGATCGCGCGGCTGAGTGACCCACTGGTATCGCAGTCGGGCGTTGTAGATGTACGGGAAGCCGTAGACGAACGCCTGCTCGCCCAGGGTGTAGGCGTACTCCCCGCGCCAGTCCCCGACGCGCCCGGTCAGGATCGGCGTCACGGCCTGCCGCACCAGGGGCAGCGCCTGCGGAAGATGCCGGACCCGGTCCATCACCGCCTGTGGATGGCGTACGGCATGCGCCGCGGCCCGTCCCGTCGCCGTCGCGGCCCGGCCGATCGAGGCCGCGGCCCCGGCGACTTCGTCCTGCATCCGCCGCAGCGGACGGTCATGCGCAGTTTCGGACATGACAGCATGTCCCTCCTGCTCGGGAACTGTCGTTCATTCCGTGCGGCCGCGCGCCCCGCCCGTCACCACGATGCCGTGGTGCATCGATCCCTCAGGGGATCCCCACGGCATCGAGGCATTCCGGACGGCCGACTAGGCGTTCGCGTACACCCGGGTCGCGAACTCGGCGATCTGTGCGTCCGTGAGGTTCTTGGCGAGATTGGCCTCCGTGATCATGCCGACCAGCTGGTGCCCCTGCTGTACGTCGATCACCGGCAGGCGCTTGACCTGGTGCTGCTCCATCGTCGACAGAGCGAGGTCGGCGCCCGCGCTCGCGTCGATCCAGTGCAGTTCTCCGGCGAGGGAGCCGGCCTGGACCGTCGCGGGGTCGACGCCTTCGGCGCAGCACTGGACGACGATGTCGCGGTCGGTGATCAGGCCGGTGAGCCTGTTGTTGTCGCCGCAGATCGGCAGAGCGCCGACGTTGAGATCGCGCATCATCTTCGCGGCGTCCTGCAGCGACTGGTGCGCGCCGACGCACTGGACTCCGCTGGTCATGATGTCGCGGGCGGTGAGCTGGGTGTTCCCGGTCATGGTTGCCTTCCGTTACGTCAGGACTTCCGTCGGGAGCTCCGACAGGACCTGCGTCAGGACGCCGGCGGCGGGTTCTGGCCCGGACCGGGCTGGTCTCCGCCGAACTGGTCCTTCAGCTTGTCCTGGGCGGTGTCGACCTGGCCCTTGTACTTGCCCTGGGTCCTGTCGTCGATCATGTCTCCGCCCTTGTCGATGCCCTTCGAGGTCTGGTCCTCGTGGCCCTTCAGCATCTGCTTGAGCTTGTCCATCACGGACATGGGCAGTCCTCCTTGCCGTGTACCCCCGCTCCCTCCAGGGTCACCTCACCTCGCGCGGTTCGCATCCGCGCGGGTGTCACCCGTACGGCGGAACGGCGGGCGGCTCGGTCGCCGGGGGGTATCCGTGGCCGGCAGATCGGTGATCGACAGCCGTGACAGCCCTGACAGCCGTGTCTATGCCGCCGGCTCGTAAGGGCCGCCCAGGTCCCATGCCTGGTGCATCGCGGTGGCGAAGGATGCGGCCAGCTTGTGCTCTCCCGACGGGCCCGGGTGGGTGCCGTCGTAGGTGTCGGAGTGGATGTCGTACGACTCGGGCGTGGACGCCAGCAGTATCGGCGAGACGGGCGAGTCGAGGTCCGCGACCGTCTTGGCGAGGAGTTCGTTGAAGCGGTCGCACTCGGCGGCGAAGGGAGCGTCGGACAGGGCCCGGACATTGGGGATGACGGGCATCAGGACGGCCCGCACACGGGGGTTCGCCTCGCGGGCCGCGGCGATGAACGCGCGGGCGTTCAGAGCGGTCTGGGTGCTGTTGGTGTAGAAGCCGAGGTCTATCAGGCCCAGCGAGACGAGCAGCACGTCCGCCTTCGTCGTGGTCACCGTCTCCCGGATCAGCGGCGCCATGTGCAGCCAGCCCTCGCCCCAGCCCGCCAGGTGCTTGCGGGCACGGTCCGGGAAGGCCGGGTCGGCGTAGACGGTCGAGACGGGGGCGTCGGCGGCGGTGTCGTACAGCTCGGTACGAGGGCCGACGATCCGGTACGGGCCGCCGAAGGAGCGGTTGAGGTGCTGCCACATCCGGTAGCGCCAGGTGAAGTCGCCGGCGCGTCCGATGGTCATGGAGTCACCGACGAACATGAAACGCATGGGGGTAATGATGGCCGACCCCCGCCGGGCGGGGCCCCGGGCGGTGACGTGACGATGGACACTTGGGGGCATGCGTTCGTTGCGTACGACTCGGGCGGCCGTCGTCGCCGCCTCCCTGGTGGTCCTGGCCGCCGCCGCTCCCACCGCATCCGCCGCGTCCGCCGCGTCCGCCGCGTCCGCCGCGTCTGCCGCCGCCGACGACGACGGCGGTTTCACGATCAAGGATCCGCGGATCACGGAGTCCAGTGGTCTCGCGGCGAGCCGTGCCCACCCGGGCGTGTACTGGACCCACAACGACCAGGACTCACCACGCGTCTTCGCGATCGACTCCAAAACGGGCGAGACCGTCGCGACGGTCACGCTCCAGGGCGTCGGCAGGCCCCGCGACATGGAGGCCATCTCGGTCGGGCCCGACGGCGACGTCTACGTGGGCGACATCGGCGACAACGCGAACGGCAGCTGGGACCACGTCTGGATCTACCGCTTCCCCGAGCCGCGGAAGCTGCGGGACGTCACCGTCCACGCCACCCAGTACACGGTGCGGTACGCGGACGGAGCGCGGAACGCCGAGGCGATGATGGTCCATCCGAAGACCGGCCGGGTCTACATCGCCAGCAAGAACGAGGACGGCGGCGGGCTCTACGAGGGCCCGGCCCGGCTGGTGACGGGCGGGACGAACGTCTTCCGCCGGATCGGGGAGGTGCCGTGGGTGACGGACGGCGCCTTCTCGCCCGACGGCAAGGAGCTGGTGCTCCGCTCGTACTTCAGCGCGCGCGGCTACGTGTGGCGCGACGGACGGCTCGGCGCCGACCACCATGTCAGCGCGCCCCTGCAGGGGCAGTCCGAGTCGGTTTCGTACACGACGGACGGCAAGGCCCTGATGTTCGGGACGGAGGGGGACCGCAGCGAGGTCGTACGCCGGGGCGTCGGCGAGGACGACGCGAAGGGGCCGGGCGAGAAGGCGCCGTCCGGTTCCGGTTCCGGGGAGGCGGGTTCCGCCGCGCCGGACGGCGACGGCGGCGGCAAGGGGTTCGCCGTGCCGACGGGAGCCGTGGTCGCCGTGGTGGTCGCGGCACTCGTGCTCCGCTCCCGACGCCGCCGGTCCTAGTACGTTCCCGGCCGGGTTCCCGGCAGGGCTTCCCCAGCCGGTCCTGCCGCGCCTCCCAGCCGGTCCTGCGCGGTCCTGGGGCGGGCCCGGGGGCGGTCCTGAGGCGTGTCCGTCCGGTCGCCGGTCCGTGGAAGGGTGGGCCCGCGAGCGGCGCGGGCCCACCCGGTGGGAGGGACGCCGGCCGCGGGAGTCCGGCCGGCGTCACCCCGGTTCACGGCAGGCGGTCCGGCTACGCCGGGCACTCCTTCCACGCCAGGCGGTAGACGGTGTTGATCTCACCGTCCGTCGAGTCCATCGTGATGAAGCTCGTCTTCGAGGCGCTGGACGTACCCGCCTTGATCCGCAGCTCGGTGTTGATGTTGAAGTTCCGCTTCACCCCGCAGGGCGCCCAGACCAGCTGGCCCCACTCGGTCTCGTCGGTGGCCTGCCAGTTGTTGTCGTACGGCCCGGCGAAGGGGTGGTTCCTGGCGGCGGTGTCGGGCGAGCCCTGGAAGTAGTACGAGGCCTTCTGGATGGCGGTGGCGCCGCGCTCCAGGCTCGCGTACCCGCGGTAGTCCGCGCTGGCGACGGCGTAGGTGAAGCCGCTCGGGACGTGGACGATCAGGTTGAGCTGGCAGTTCTTGCGGAAGTCGGTGGGCGACGCGCCCCCGCCGACCTGGGCGAGGTAGTCGCTGTAGGTGACGGTGAAGGCGGTGTTGTCCGGGGACACGGCGACGGCGGCGGTGCCCTGACGGCAGCCCGAACCGTTCACCGTCGCGACCTCGATGACGATCTTGTCGGGCGGTGCGGTGATGGCGGCGTTCGCGCTGGTGGTGTTGCCGGCGACGAGCGTGGAGGCGAGGACCGCCGTGATGGCGGCGCTCGCGCGTAAGGCGTGGGGCGTTCGGGACATGGTGCGCACTCCGTTCGATGGAGGGAGAGGGAGGTGCTCGGTGGCCTTGCGTGACATGAACCGTGGGGGGTCCAGCCGATCCCATGTCCCGCCCCGGACGGACGACCGCGAGGAAACTGTTGAGGCGTGAACATGCCAACTGCAGCGGATCGCTTGGATCGTAGGGACCAACTCCGGTGCCGGATAGGGCGGTTATTAGCCGTACCTACACGGCAGCTGCACGCCACCTCCACGTAACGGTCACTTCGTGCGCGCGGCCGTACGCCCCTCGGCGCGACCCGGCTGCGGGGCGGCGGCACGCGAAAGGGCCCGGCGGCATACCCCCGCCGGGCCCTTCCACGTACCGTCGTCCGACGTCTGACGTCCGACGTCTACAGCTTCTCGATCACGTGGTCCACGCAGGCCGTCAGCGCCTGCACGTCCGCCGGGTCGATCGCCGGGAACATCGCGATCCGCAGCTGGTTGCGGCCCAGCTTGCGGTACGGCTCGGTGTCCACGATCCCGTTCGCCCGCAGCACCTTCGCGACCGCCGCCGCGTCGATGTCGTCCGAGAAGTCGATCGTGCCGATGACCTGCGAGCGCTGCGCCGGTTCGGCGACGAAGGGCGTCGCGTACTTGGACTCCTCGGCCCAGCCGTACAGGGTGCGCGCGGAGGTCGCGGTGCGGCGGACCGCCCAGTCCAGGCCGCCCTGGCCGTTGAACCACTTCAGCTGCTCGTTGAGGAGGAAGAGGGTCGACAGCGCCGGGGTGTTGTACGTCTGGTTCTTCAGCGAGTTGTCGATCGCGGTCGGCAGGCTGAAGAACTCCGGGACGTGACGGCCGGAGCCGTGGACGCGGGCGGCCCGCTCCAGTGCGGCGGGCGAGAAGACGCCGATCCACAGGCCGCCGTCCGAGGCGAAGGACTTCTGCGGCGCGAAGTAGTAGACGTCGGTCTCGGAGATGTCGACCGGAAGGCCGCCGGCGCCGGACGTGGCGTCGACGAGCACGAGCGCGCCCTCGTCGGCTCCCTCGACCCGCTCGAGGGGGGCCGCCACACCGGTGGAGGTCTCGTTGTGGGTGAGGGCGTAGACGTCGACACCCGCCTCCGCGCGGGGCTCCGGGTGCGTACCCGGGTCGGAGGAGATGACGGTCGGCTCGGACAGCCACGGGGCGAGCTTGGCCGCCTTCGCGAACTTCGACGAGAACTCGCCGAAGGACAGGTGCTGCGACTTGTTCTCGATGAGCCCGTGCGTCGCGATGTCCCAGAACGCGGTCGAGCCGCCGTTGCCGAGGATCACCTCGTAGCCCTCGGGGAGGGAGAACAGCTCGCGCACGCCGTCGCGCACCGCGCCGACCAGGTTCTTGACCGGGGCCTGGCGGTGGGAGGTACCGAGCAGAGACGCACCGGTGGCGGCCAGGGCGTCAAGCGCCTCCGTACGCACCTTGGAGGGTCCGGCGCCGAAACGACCGTCGCCGGGCTTGATGTCAGCGGGAATCTGAATATCGGCCACGAGCCGGAGCCTAGTCGTTTCCGCCAGGTCACCGGGCCCGTTGTCCGGCGGATGAGACAAGCGATCACTGATCGGGACGCCTTTTCCGTGCCGTCCACGCGTCACCCGATCGAGGTGGGGCACGCTGGGCCCATGGCTGATCGCAGGACGGCTGATCGCAAGGAGCGCGAGGCGCTGGAGCGGGCGCTGCGGGCGGAGGTCCGGGGCGAGGTGGACTTCGGGGCCGGGGCTCGCGCCCTGATGACCATGGACGCGTCCAACTACCGGCGGGTGCCCGACGGGGTCGTCGCGCCGAGCGACGCGGCGGACGTGGCGGCGGTGCTCGACGTCTGCCGCAGACGCGGGGTCCCGGTGGTGCCGCGGGGCGCGGGGACGTCGATCGCCGGGCAGGCGACGGGCGTCGGGGTCGTCCTCGACTTCACCCGCCATATGCGGGCCGTGCTCTCCGTGGACCCGGATGCGCGCACGGCGGTCGTCCAGCCGGGCGCGGTGCTGGACCGGTTGCGGGATGCGGCGGGGGCGTACGGGCTGACGTTCGGGCCGGACCCGTCGACGCACAGCCGCTGCACGCTCGGCGGGATGATCGGCAACAACGCGTGCGGCTCGCATTCCGTGGCGTGGGGAACGACCGCGGACAACGTGCGTGAACTGTCGGTGGTGACGTACGACGGCGCTGAACTGCGGCTGGGGCAGGGGTGGTCCGGGGCGCCGGCCGGGCTGAGCGAGCTCGTCGACGGCAACCTGGCGCTGCTGCGCACCGGCTTCCCGCAGGGCCTTCCCCGCCGGATCTCGGGATACGCGCTCGACGCGCTGCTGCCGGAGAACGGGGTGGACCTCGCCCGCGCCTTCTGCGGAGGCGAGGGCACGCTGGCGGTGCTGACGGAGGCGACCGTGCGGCTGGTGGAGTCGCCGCCCGCGCGGGCCCTCGCCGTTCTGGGATACGCGGACGAGAGCGCGGCCGCGGAGGCCGCCGCCGGTCTGCTGGCCCACCGGCCGCTGACGGTCGAGGGCATGGCGGAGGACCTCGTCCCGGACGCCGTGGGCCGGGGACTGCCGCGCGGCGGTGCGTGGTTGTTCGTCGAGACGGGCGGGGCGACGGGCGCCGAGGCCCGGGCGCGGGCGGAGGAGATCGTCACCGGCGCGGACGCGCTCGACGGGACCGTGGTCACCGACCCGGCCGGGCAGCGGGCGCTGTGGCGGATCCGGGAGGACGCGGCCGGTACCGCGACCAGGATGCCGGACGGTGAGGGTACTCCACCCGGCCACGCCGGGGGCACCCCCACCCGGGCCGAAGGCTCCGGGGGAGAGGCCTGGCCGGGCTGGGAGGACTGCGCGGTGCCCCCGGCGCGCCTCGGCGCGTATCTGCGGGACTTCCGGGCGTTGCTCGCCGAGCACGGGCTGCGCGGGACGCCGTACGGGCACTTCGGCGACGGCTGCATCCATGTCCGTATCGACTTCGACCTGCTGAGCGAGGCGGGCGTACGGCGCTTCCGTTCCTTCTCGGAGGAGGTCGCCGGGCTGGTCGTCGCGCACGGCGGCTCGCTGTCGGGCGAGCACGGGGACGGGCTGGCGCGGGCGGAGCTGCTGCCGAGGATGTACGGGGACGAACTGGTCGGCCTCTTCGCCCGGTTCAAGGACCTCTGGGACCCGGCGGGTGGGCTGAACCCGGGAGTACTGGCCCGCCCGGCGCGGCTCGACGAGGACCTGCGCTTCGAGGTGCTGCCGAGGCGGCCGGTGGACGTCTCCTTCGGGTACCCGCACGACGGCGGGGACTTCTCGGCGGCCGTGCGTCGGTGCGTCGGTGTCGCCAAGTGCCGGGTGGAGGGCCCGAGTTCCGGGCCGGGCGTGATGTGTCCGTCGTTCCGCGCGACCGGCGAGGAACAGCACTCGACGCGCGGCCGTGCCCGGCTGCTGCACGAGATGCTCGCGGGCGAGGTGGTGACCGGCGGCTGGCGCTCGGAGGAGGTCCTGGGCGCACTCGACCTGTGCCTGTCCTGCAAGGGCTGTCGCAGCGACTGCCCGGTCGGCGTCGACATGGCCACGTACAAGGCGGAGTTCCTGCACCATCACTACGCGGGTCGCGTGCGGCCGGCGTCCCACTACGCGATGGGCAGGCTGCCGCAGTGGCTGCGTCTCGCCGCGCCGTTCGCCGGGGTGCTGAACGCGGCCGCCCGGGTCCGCCCGTTGGCCTGGCTCGCGAAGCGCGCCGCGGGCATCGCCCCCGAGCGGGACGTCCCGCGGATCGCGCCGGTCACGTTGCGGCGCCGGCTGCGGGGGCACATGGCCGCCCGTACAGAGGTCTTCACGAAGGACCGTACGGCCGTGCTGTGGCCCGACACCTTCACCGACCACCTCACGCCCGAGGCCGGGGCGGCGGCGGTGACGGTCATGGAGGCGGCGGGGATGAGCATCGCGCTGCCGCAGGGCCGGGTCTGCTGCGGCCTCACGTATGTCTCGACGGGCCAGCTCGACCGGGCCCGCGCGGTGCTGCGCCGCACCCTGGACACGATGGAGCCGCTGCTGGACCTGGGCGTTCCCGTGATCGTCCTGGAACCCAGCTGTGCGGCGGCCCTGAAGTCGGACCTTCCCGAGCTCCTCGGCGACGACCCGCGTGCGGCCCGCCTGTCGGCGTCGGTCCGCACCTTCGCCCAGGGCCTCGAACAGTGCGCCCCGGACTGGCGCCCGCCCCGGCTGGACCGCCACGTCGCCGGCCAGACCCACTGCCACCAGCACGCGGTGCTGGGCGATGCCGCGGAAGCCCGCCTGCGCGAAAGCGCCGGCCTGACGGGCACCCTGAGCGGCGGCTGCTGCGGCCTGGCGGGCAACTTCGGCTTCGAACGCGGCCACTACGAGGTGTCGGTGGCCTGCGCGGAGGACCAACTGCTCCCGTCGGTACGGGCGGCGGGCGACGACGCCGTACTGCTGGCGGACGGCTACTCCTGCCGCACGCAACTGGAACAGCTGACGGGCCGCCGGGGGCGGCACCTGGCGGAGGTCCTGGCGGAGGGGCTGGGGGAGGCGACGGGGAGCCATGGGCCGGGTGACTGAGAACCGGGCCGGAGCGGGGCCCAGGCTGCCGCCGGCGAGCGCACCCTTCCGAACCCGGTGAGGCCGTGGACCTAAGCTGCCGTTCATGACACGACCCTCTGTCGAACTGGTCATCTTCGACTGCGACGGTGTGCTCGTCGACAGCGAGCGGATATGCGTCAAGGTGGACGCGGCGATCCTGACGGAGCTCGGGTGCTCGTTCTCCCGGGCCGAGATCGTCGAACTCTTCGTGGGCTCGTCCACCGAGGTCTACACGGCCGCCGTCGAGGAGCGGCTCGGGCGACGCCTGGACAAGGACTGGCAGCGGGAGTACGAGCACCTGTACCGGGAGGCGCTCACCGCTGAACTGACGGCCGTCGACGGGATCGCCGAGACTCTGGACCGTCTGACAGTGCCATTCTGCGTGGCCTCGAACGGCGAGCACGAAAGCATCCGGCACAGTCTGAAGCTCACCGCGTTGAACGAGCGTTTCGAGGGCCGTGTCTTCAGCGCCGCTGACGTGCGCAACGGAAAACCCGCACCCGATCTCTTCCTGCACGCCGCCCGTTCCATGGGCGTGGACCCGGCCCGGTGCGCGGTCGTCGAAGACAGCCGCTACGGTGTCCAGGCCGCGCGCGCCGCGGGAATGCGCTCCTTCGGCTACTGCGGCCGCCTGACCCCGGCGTCCCGGCTGGAAGGGCCTGGCACGGTCGTGTTCGACGACATGCGCGAACTGCCGAAGCTGCTGGAGGCAGCGGGTCGGTCGTGAGGTGCCGCGATCTTGAACTCCAGCCAGACGGTCTTGCCGACGACATGCTCCGTGACGCCGAAGTCATCGGCCAGTTCGGCGACGATGCGCAGGCCGCGCCCGGTGCAGGCGTCCTCCCTGGGAGATTGCACTTCGGGTCGGCCGTCACCGCTGTCGCGTACGTGCACGCGTAACAGAGCACCATCGACCGCGATTCGGACGCAGAACTCCCGCCCGGGTGGGACCCCGTGCAGCAGCGCGTTGGTGGCGAGTTCGGACACGCAGAGCCGTACGTCGTCGTGCCGGTCCGTGATGCCCATTGTGCGAGTACGTCGAGGGCGAAGGATCGGGCCGCACCGACGGATCGAGCGGACCTCGGGAATCGCCGTTGCTGTGAGAGGGACACAGGGAACCACCGCCTTGTGCGAGCAGGGTTGTACGATCGCGAGGACCGTACTGCTATTCACGAAAAGCAGCAAGGTGGGGCCAGGGGTGGCACTTAGAGTGAGTCGCCTGCGGTACGCAGTAATGCACAGTCCGAAGTTCGTCAGCCGGTTTGGAGGACTCATGAGCAGCAGCGACTGGGTCAGCACCTCGCTGCCCTATCTCGCGCCGCGCCTGCAGGGTCGGGGCGATGCGTGGGGTGACGAGGCCGCGACTCAGGGGCGACAGGGGACCCAGCGCATCGTCCATGCCGGGGAAGTGCCCGCCCCGTCCGTGGTCGCCGAACTCTTCGGAACGGCTGACGGGGCGCCTGTGATCGTGCGTCGGCGCATCATCGAACTGGATGGTGAACCTTGCGAGTTGACGGACACGTACTACCCGACTGAGATCGCCGGCGGCACCCGGCTGGCGGGGACGGCCAAGATCCGTGGCGGGGCGGTCACGCTGCTCGCCGAACTCGGCTATGTCGGTGTCCGCGTACGTGAGGACGTGACGGCTCGGCTCCCCCGGGCCGAGGAGTGCGAAACGCTTGGCCTCCCCTCGGACGCGCCTGTGCTGCAACTGACCCGGCTCACGCTCGACAGGGATGACCGACCGATTCAGGCCGATCTGATGACCATGCCCGCCCATCGTCAGCGCCTGCGCTACGAGATCAGGATCGGATGACCGTGCCTCGAACCGACGCCGACGCGTTCGACCGACGCCCACTGCACGAGCGGATCGCCGCCGACCTGCGGGACGAGATCATGGGCGGCGACCTGGCACCGGGCGCCAGCCTCCCTTCGACCTCCCAGCTCAAGGTGCGATTCGACGCGTCCAGCGCATCCGTTCAGAAGGCACTCCAGCTCCTCAAGGACGAGGGGCTGGTCGTGGGGCGTGCCGGAGCGGCCGTAACCGTACGCGAGCACAGGCAACGGACCCTGCGTCCGGCCGCGTACATGGCTCCCGCCCGTGCCGGGGACCCGTACCGCTGGCTTGCCGAGGCGGAGCAGGGCGGGGTGCGGGCGCGCAGCACGCTTCTCGAAGTCGTCACGATCGTGCCGCCGGCGGATGTGAGGGCGGCCCTCGGGATCGAGGAGGGGGCGGCGGCAGTGCTGCGCCGTCAACTGCTGACGCTCGACGACGAACCCGCGGAACTCGTTGCTTCGTACTACCCGCTGGGTATCGCGCAGGGCACGCCCCTTACGGACCGACGCAGGATTCAGGGCGGAAGTCCCGTACTCCTTGCCGAACTCGGCTTCCCGCCGCGACTGAGTGTCGACCATGTCTCTGCGCGAGTCCCCACGCAGGAACAGTGTGCGGTCCTCGTCCTGCCCGGAAACCTTCCCGTACTTCGCACGCTGCGCGTCGTGTACAGCGACGGTGAACGCCCCATCGAAGCGACGGTCATGGTCAAGGCGGGTCATCTCTACGAACTGCGCTACGAGTTCACGCCCGGCTGACGGACGTAATCGCGCCTGCTGGACTGCTGGCGCTGCGGGCGTTTCGTCGGGGCCGTACGTATCGTTGTACCGCGCGGCTGCGTGCGACGACCGGCAGCCGGGGAGGAGCGCCACGATGACCGTCGTAGCGACCGACAGGATCGACATGGCCATGGCTGACAGCGACAACGAGCGCATCCTGGACGCGATGTTCGAGGCGCTCGAGCGGATGCCCGTCCCCGAGGGATACAGGGTCGAGATCGTCGAGGGGACCGTCTACATGTCGCCGCAGCGGGACTCGCAGTGGGAGATCATCCGCCGCATCGTCCGGGCCCTGGAGGACAGGTTCGGCATGAGTGCGAAGGTCACATCGGACGTACGGATCGACTTCCCCGGCCAACTGAACGGCTCTGCCCGGACGTGGCGAAGTTTCACGACGGCGCGGTGAGGAACGGCGAGGGCCGCTGGGGCCACCAGGACGTCGAGTTCATCGCGGAGGTGATCTCGAAGGGCACCGCCGCGAACGACTACGGGCCCAAGAAGACCGCCTATGTCACCGCCGAGTTGCCGGTCTACCTGGTCGCGGACCCGTACGTCGGCAAGTGCCATGTCAATACCCAGCCCAAGGACGGCGACTAGGTCATCGAGACGACCGTGGCCTTCGGCGGGTCGGTCGACCTCACCACCACACTCCTCGACCTCACCCTCGACACCGCCGACTTCCCCCGCGACTGAGGGAGTGGGGGCCGCTCCGGTCGGCGGCCCCCACTGTCTCCGGACCTGTGTCCGGGGCCGTTCGGAGCGGTCAGGCCCGTCGGCGGGTCGGCAGGGCCGCCGCCACGAGGCTGCCGAGCAGGGCGAGCACGCCGAGGCACGCCACGCCCAGTACCGCCAGGTGGAAGACCACCATCCAGGACTCGGGACGGCCGTAGGCCCGGTCGCCGAGCGCCTTCGCCTCGCCGGCGAAGGTGAGGTCACCGTCCGCGGACCGCTTGATGTCGTCCTCGAACGCGTACAGCGTGCCGGTCTGCGACTGCCCGCCGGCCGTCCACTTCACGCCCTCGCACTTGCCGGTGCCCTTGCCGCCTCCGATGGTCTCGATGCTGCAGGAACTGGCCAGGTCGACGGTGGCCGGCGTGCCGAACGTGTAGGCGGCGCCCCAGCCCGTCGGCTTCTGCGAGCCGCTCCCGACGAAGAAGAAGAGCCCGAGCCCCACGGCGATGATGAACAGGCTGATGCCGGATCTCTGCTTCAGCTTCTCCCAGCGTCCTTGCATGACAACCCCCCACATAGTTGTGTTCACGTCAAATCGTGGGACGTTCGGGCACAGGAGTGGCCGAATCTCGTCCCTGGTGTCGCGCGTTTGTACCGCAGACGCCGGGTGTCCGACAAGCGGTTCCCGGGGCGCTGTTCGAGGTCGTAGCGCCGTACCGACGGCCGCGGCTGACAAGCCGTCGGAACAGCGGCCGGCGGCGCGATATCGACGGCGGGCTCAGTCGCCGTCGAAGAGGCGCTCCAGGACGCGGGCCACGCCGTCGTCCTCGTTGGAGGTCGTGTGGTGGGGGACGGTCGACAGGACGGACGGATGGGCGTTGCCCATGGCGTAGGCGGTGCCGGCCCACTGCAGGATGGTCAGGTCGTTGGGCATGTCGCCGAAGGCGACGACCTCTTGGGCCGTGATGCCGCGCTCGGCACACAGGGCGGAGAGCGTGGCGGCCTTGGTGACGCCCGGTGCGCTGATCTCCAGCAGGCCGCGGCCGCCGGAGTGGGTGAACTGCGCCGCTCCGCCGACGGAGTTCACCGCGAGGGCGAGCAGCATGTCCGCCTCGAACCGGACCGAGTGGGCGAGCAGCTGCACGATGGGCACGTCCGAGAGCCACAGGTCCGTCAGAGACGCCACGGCCAGCTCGGAGCGGGCGTTGCCGGACAGGAGCAGGCGGTAGGACGGCTCGTACAGGAACGTGTGGCCCGTCTCGACGGCGAATCCCAGGCCCGGGGCGGCGGCCGACAGCGCGGTGGCCACCTCGCGGGCGGTGGACAGCGGCAGGGCGAGGGACCTCGTGACGGTGCGTGCCGCGATGTCGTACACCAGCGCGCCGTTGCTGCACACCGCGGTCCCGGTCAGGCCGGTCGCGGCGGCGAGCACATCGAGGAACCGCGGTGGACGGGCGGTGACCACGACGACTTCCGCGCCGGCGTCGACGGCGGTCCGCAGGGCGCGCACGGTGCGGGCCGAGAGGGTGCCGTCCCTGCGCAGGAGGGTGCCGTCGAGGTCGGTGGCGATGAGCCGGGGGCGCTGCATCGGCACATGTTAGGTCCCGGGTCCGACGGTTCCAGGAGTGCGGCTCGGGCCGCGCCCGCCGGCTCAGCCCCTGCCGCTGAGTTCGCGCGCGAGCGCTGCCAGCGCGCCGAGCGCCGGGTGGGGAGCCGTCGCGCGCCAGGCGAGGACGACCGGGACGGGCGGGGCGTCGGTCAGGAGGCGGTAGGTGACGCCCGGGTGGGGGTGCATCTGGGCCGTGGAGGCCGCCGACGCCCCCGCGCCGCGGCCGGCGGCGATCGCCGTGAGCCAGTCGTCGGTGTTGCCGACGGTGAGTGTCGTCGCCGGGCGCGATCCCGGCGGCCAGAGGTCGAGCGTCGTCAGGCCCGAGACGGTGTTGAGGACGATCGGGCCCGAGGCCAGGTCGTCGAGGGTCAGGGCGGCGCGGTCCGCCAGCGGGCCGTCGGAGGTGACCGCCGCGACGCGGGGTTCCGTGAACAGGAGGGCGGTCACCAGGCCCGGAGTGTCGACCGTGCCGCGCAGTACGGCGGCGTCGACCTCGCCGCGGGCCAGGCCCGCCGTGCGGTCGTCGATGCGGAGGAGCTCCAGCGGAGTGTCCGGATGCTCTTCCTGCCAGCGGCGGAGCAGGGGCGTGGTGTACGCGCCGAAGGCGGACCAGGCGTGCCCGAGCCGCAGGGGCCCGTGGTGCAGGCGGGCGGGGTCGAGGGCGTCGTCGAAGGCGGCGACGGCCGCCGCGGCCCGGTCACGGAAGGCCCGGCCCTCGGGGGTGAGGTCCAGGTGGTGGGTGGAGCGGTCGGCGAGACGCACGCCGAGGTGGCGTTCCAGCGCGGCGAGCGAGCGGGAGACGGCGGGCTGGGTGAGGTGCAGCGCGGCGGCGGCCCTGGTCAGGCTCCGTTCCTCCGCGATGGCGAGGAAGCAGCGGAGGTGACGCAGCTCGATGCTCATGCGTTCGAAGCATAACCGCAGCCCACTAGGCATTTCACGGACGGCGCGGCCTTCCGTAGCGTGGAAGGTGGAAGCAAGTGGACCGATGAACTCCAGTGCAGTATCTTGAACTGAAAGTTCAGTCGGGTGAACGAAGGTGGAGCGGTGAGCGGGACCCGTGGCGCGAACGCGAGCGCGAGCGCTGGCGTGGGTGCGGACGTCGGTGAGGGAGTGGGCGCGGGCGCGGAGCAGGCGGCCGCCTCCGCCGTCGTCCTGCCCGAAGCGGCAGGCGCCCTGGACCGCGGCGCCGGTCGTGGGCGCGGCGCGCTCGGGCCCGTCGCGCTGGTCGTCGCCGGCGGCCTCTCCGTACAGTTCGGCGCCGCCGTCGCCGTGCTGCTGATGCCCCGCGCGGGAGCGCTCGGCGTCGTCACCCTGCGGCTCGTGCTCGCCGCCGTCGTGCTCCTGGTGATCTGCCGGCCCCGGCTCCGTGGCCACTCCCGCGCCGACTGGGGCACCGTCGTCGCGTTCGGCGCCGCCATGGCCGGAATGAACATGCTCTTCTACCAGGCCGCCGACCGAATCCCGCTCGGCGCCGCCGTCACCCTCGAAGTGCTCGGCCCGCTCGCGCTCTCCGTGATCGTGTCGCGACGGCTGATCAACGTGGTCTGGGCGTGCCTCGCCCTCGGCGGTGTCGTCCTGCTCAGCGGCGGCAGCTTCGACCGGCTCGACCCGGTCGGCGCCGCGTTCGCCCTCGGCGCGGGTGCGATGTGGGCCACGTACATCGTCTTCAGCGCCCGTACCGGCCGCCGCTTCCCGCAGGCCGACGGCCTCGCCCTCGCCATGGTGGTGGGAGCGGTGATCAGCCTGCCGTTCGGCATCGTCGAGGCGGGCGACAAGCTGCTCGTCCCGTCCACGATCGGGCTCGGCCTCGCGGTCGCGCTCATGTCGTCCGTGCTGCCGTACACGCTGGAGCTGCTGGCCCTGCGCCGGCTGCCCGCCTCCACCTTCGCCGTGCTGATGAGCCTGGAGCCCGCGATCGCCGCGACGGCCGGATTCCTCGTGCTGCACCAGGCGCTCTCCGCGGCCGACGCGCTGGCGATCGCGCTGGTCGTGGCGGCGAGCATGGGTGCGGTACGGACTCAGGTGGGCCGCGCCCGGGGGAAGTGACCTCGCCGAGCGCCTCGGCTATAGGTGGTGGGACCTCGCGACAGGGGACGGCCAGGACCTCAATGGACGGAGAACCCGCCGTCGACGAAGATCGACTGACCGGTGACGTAGGCGGAGGCGCGGCCGGCGAGGAAGACCGCCGCGCCCGCGAAGTCCTCGGCCAGTCCGTTCCGGCCGACCAGCGTGCGCGAGGCCAGCGCCGCGACCTTCTCCGCGTCGGACGACAGCCGCGCGTTGAGCGGCGTCATCACGAACCCCGGTACGAGCGTGTTGCAGGTGACGCCATGGGGCGACCACGCCTCGGCCTGTGAACGGGCCAGTGACTCCAGCGCTCCCTTGGAGACCCCGTAGGCGCCGCTCTGGACGAACGCCCGATGCGCCTGCTGGGAGGTGATGTGGATGATCCGCCCGAAGCCGCGATCGGCCATACCGGGCCCGAACCGCTGGCCCAGCAGATAGGGCGCCTCCAGGTTCACCGCCATCGTGGTGTCCCACACCTCTTCGCCCAACTCGCCCATCGGCGGCCGCAGATTGACCCCGGCGCAGTTGACGAGGATGTCGGGCTCCCCGAACACCCCGGCCGCCTCCTCGGCCGCCGCACGCACGCCGTCGCGGGTGCTCAGGTCGCCGCTCACCCAGGCCGCCCGGCAGCCCTCGGCTGTCAGCTCGCCCACCGTGGCGGCCAGTTGCGCCTCCTCGCGCGCCACGATCACGACACTCGCCCCGGCCCGGGCGAGGGCCCCGGAGATGGCCCGGCCGATGCCGGAACTGCCGCCGGTCACCACGGCGACCCGGCCGTCCAGCGAGAACAGCTCGGAGAGGTATGCCTGCGGTGTCATGTCCGCACCCTAGACGTCGCACCTCGGCGTCGGCCGCCCGGACCCCGCAGGCAGCCCGCCCGGACCCCGGAGGCAGCCCGCCCGGAACCCGGAGGCAGCCCGGCTGAAACTCGGACGCAGTCCGGCTGGAACCCGGAGGTGGCCGCCCGGCCACTTCGGCAGCCCAGCCGGACCCCGGAGGCAGCCCGGCTGGAACTCGGAGGTGGCCGCCCGGCCACTTCGGCAGCCCGCCCCGCCCCTTTCGGCAGAGCGCCGTGCCCCTCCTTCGGAGCCCGATCCGTCCCTTTCGGCAGCCCCGCCCACCCCACCCCCGGCTCGAAAAAGTAAAGCAAGCACGCTTGCTTGTTTCTGTTCGCGCTGCCATGCTCCGGGGCACCACGCCGTGTCCCGGAGGGAGCGCCCCGTGCCCGACCCCGCGGTCGTCATCGACGACCTGCGCGCAGAGAGCGAGGAACTCGACGGCCTCGTCGGCGAGTTGAGTGACGAGCAGTGGGCGACCGCGACACCCGCGGCCGGCTGGACCATCGCCCACCAGATCGCCCATCTCGCCTGGACCGACGAGGTCGCGCTGCTCGCCGTCACCAACCCCGGAGCGTTCGCCGAGGAGGTCGAGAAGGCCCTCGTCGCGCCCGACACCTTCGTCGACCGTGCCGCCGAAGCCGGCGCCCGCCGGCCGCCCCGGGAGCTGCTCGCCCACTGGCGGGCCGGTCGCGACGGGCTCCGGCAGGCCCTGGGCGACGCGCCCGCCGGGTCCCGTTTCCCCTGGTACGGGCCGCCCATGAGCGCCACGTCGATGGCCACCGCGCGGCTGATGGAGACCTGGGCGCACGGCCAGGACGTCGCCGACGCGCTCGGCGTCGTACGGGAACCGACCGCCCGGCTGCGGCACGTCGCGCACATCGGTGTACGGGCCCGTGGCTACGCCTACACCGTGCGCGGGATCGAACCGCCGAAGCAGGAGTTCCGGGTCGAACTCACCGGCCCCGACGGCGAGCTGTGGGCGTACGGGCCCGAGGACGCGGCCCAGAGGGTCACCGGCCCCGCGCTGGACTTCTGTCTGCTGGTGACCCAGCGCGCGCACCGCGACGACCTCGCCGTACGCGCCGAGGGTGCCGAGGCCGACCGCTGGCTGGACATCGCCCAGGCCTTCGCGGGCCCCGCCGGTCCCGGGCGCGCGCCCAAGGGGGCGTGAGCATGCTGCGCATCGGCAACGCGTCCGGCTTCTACGGCGACCGCTTCGACGCGATGAGCGAGATGCTCACCGGCGGCGCACTCGACGTCCTCACCGGGGACTATCTCGCCGAGCTCACCATGCTCATCCTCGGCCGCGACCGGATGAAGGACCCGCGCCTCGGCTACGCCAAGACGTTCCTGCGCCAGCTGGAGGAGAGCCTCGGGCTCGCCCACGAGCGCGGCGTGCGGATCGTCGCCAACGCGGGCGGACTCAACCCGGCCGGACTCGCCGACGCCGTACGCGAACTCGCGGCCCGTGTCGGCGTACCCGTACGGGTCGCACACGTCGAGGGCGACGACCTCTCCGCCCGCTTCCCCGGCACGCTCGCCGCGAACGCCTACCTCGGCGGCGCCGGCATCGCCGCGTGCCTGCGCGCCGGGGCCGACGTCGTCGTCACCGGACGCGTCACGGACGCCGCGCTCGTCACCGGGCCCGCGCAGTGGCACTTCGGCTGGGGGCCCGAGGAGTACGACGCGCTCGCCGGCGCGGTCGTCGCCGGGCACGTCCTGGAGTGCGGGACGCAGGCGACGGGCGGCAACTACTCCTTCTTCACCGGACATGACGTGCGGCGGCCCGGCTTCCCCGCCGCCGAAGTGCACGCCGACGGCTCCTGCGTCATCACCAAGCACGACGGCACCGGCGGAGTCGTCGACGTCGGCACGGTGACGGCTCAGCTGCTGTACGAGACGGGCGGTGCGCGGTACGCGGGACCCGACGTCACCGCGCGCCTCGACTCCGTACGCCTCACCCAGGACGGCCCCGACCGCGTCCGTGTCGACGGCGTACGCGGCGAGGCCCCGCCGCCCACCCTCAAGACCGGCCTCAACCGTCTCGGCGGGTGGCGCAACGAAGTCGTGTTCGTCCTGACCGGCCTCGACATCGACGCCAAGGCGCGGCTCGTGCGCGACCAGATCGAGGACGCCTTCGCCCGGGCCAAGTCCCGTCCCGGGGAGGTCCGCTGGGACCTGGCCCGCACCGACCGCCCCGACGCGGACACCGAGGAGACCGCAAGCGCGCTGCTGCGGCTGGTGGTACGGGATCCGGACGCGGAGGCCGTGGGCCGCGTCGTCAGCGGCGCCGCGATCGAGGCGGCACTCGGCAGCTACCCGGGCTTCCACGTCACCGCCCCGCCGGGAAAGGGAACGCCCTACGGCGTCTTCGAAACGGCGTACGTGGACGCGACCACGGTGGAGCACGTCGCCGTGCTGCCGGACGGGCGGCGCGAGACGGTACAGGCGGCCGCGCACACCCGCGCCCTGGAGCCTGCCCTCGACCCGGACCTGCCCGAGCCGCTCCCCGTCGGCGGTCCGGTGCGCCGCGCCCCGCTCGGCCTCGTCGCGGGCGCGCGCAGCGGTGACAAGGGCGGCGACGCGAACGTCGGCGTGTGGGTGCGCACGGACGAGGCGTGGCGGTGGCTGGCTCACGAGCTGACGGTGGACCGCTTCCGTGAACTTCTCCCGGAAACCGCGGACCTGCGTGTCGTACGGCACGTTCTGCCCAATCTGCGGGCGCTGAACTTCGTCGTCCACGGGCTGCTGGGGGAGGGCGTCGCCGCCCAGGCCCGCTTCGACCCGCAGGCGAAGGCGGTGGGCGAGTGGTTGCGCGCCCGGTACGTGGATGTGCCGGAGGTGCTGCTGTGACGGCGCGGGGCAGGGGAGAAGGCCCCGCGCGGCGGCCCTCCCACGCCCGTCCGTACGCGCCCACGCCCTGCGCCCGTCCGTACGCGCCCAGCCTCCGCGCTCGTCCGTACGCGCCCACGCCCCGCACCCGCACCGGAGGTGACCCGGCCCCATGACCGTTCTCGCCACAGCGCTCGACACCACGTCCCCCGACCACACCGCCCACCGCACCGCGATGCTCGCCAAGCTGGACGCGCTCGACGCCGAGCACGCCAAGGCACTCGCCGGCGGCGGCGAGAAGTACACGGCCCGGCACCGGAAGCGGGGCAAGCTGCTCGCCCGTGAGCGGATCGAGCTCCTTCTCGACCCGGACACCCCGTTCCTGGAGCTGTCGCCGCTCGCCGCCTGGGGGAGCGACTATCCGGTCGGGGCCTCCCTCGTCACCGGCATCGGCACGGTCGAGGGCGTCGAGTGCCTGATCACGGCCAACGACCCGACCGTACGCGGCGGAGCCAGCAACCCCTGGACCCTGAAGAAGGCGCTCCGCGCGAACGAGATCGCGTTCGCCAACCGCCTGCCTGTCATCAGCCTCGTCGAGTCCGGCGGCGCCGACCTCCCCTCCCAGAAGGAGATCTTCATCCCGGGCGGGGCCCTCTTCCGCGACCTCACCCGGCTCTCCGCCGCCGGCATCCCGACCATCGCCGTCGTCTTCGGCAATTCCACCGCCGGCGGGGCGTACGTCCCCGGCATGTCGGACCACACGGTCATGATCAAGGAGCAGTCGAAGGTCTTCCTCGGCGGACCGCCGCTCGTGAAGATGGCCACCGGCGAGGAGAGCGACGACGAGTCCCTCGGCGGCGCCGAGATGCACGCCCGTACGTCCGGGCTCGCCGACCACTACGCCGTCGACGAGCACGACGCCGTCCGTCACGCCCGTCGTATCGTCGCGCGGCTCAACCACCGCAAGGCGCACCCCGGTCCCTCCGTCCCGGCCGAGCCCCCGAAGTACGACGAGGACGAACTCCTCGGCATCGTCCCCGAGGACCTGAAGACGCCCTTCGACCCGCGCGAGGTCATCGCACGGATCGTCGACGGCTCGGACTTCGACGAGTTCAAGCCGCTGTACGGGACGAGCCTGGTCACCGGCTGGGCGCGGCTGCACGGACATCCCGTCGGCATCCTCGCCAACGCGCAGGGCGTGCTGTTCAGCGCCGAGTCGCAGAAGGCCGCGCAGTTCATCCAGCTCGCCAACCAGCGGGACATCCCCCTGGTCTTCCTGCACAACACCACCGGCTACATGGTCGGCAAGGAGTACGAGCAGGGCGGCATCATCAAGCACGGCGCGATGATGATCAACGCGGTGTCGAACTCGAAGGTCCCGCACCTGTCCGTCCTGATGGGCGCGTCGTACGGCGCTGGGCACTACGGCATGTGCGGGCGGGCCTACGACCCGCGTTTCCTCTTCGCCTGGCCCAGCGCCAAGTCCGCCGTCATGGGACCCCAGCAGCTCGCGGGGGTGCTGTCGATCGTGGCCCGCGCGTCGGCCGCGGCGAAGGGGCAGCCGTACGACGACGAGGCCGACGCCGGTCTGCGCGCGATGGTCGAGCAGCAGATCGAGACGGAGTCGCTCCCGATGTTCCTGTCCGGGCGGCTCTACGACGACGGCGTCATCGACCCGCGCGACACCCGCACCGTCCTCGGGCTGTGCCTGTCGGCGATCCACACGGCACCGGTCGAGGGCGCGCGCGGCGGCTTCGGCGTCTTCCGGATGTGAGGTCCTGATCGTGATCCAGTCAGTTCTTGTCGCGAACCGGGGCGAGATCGCCTGCCGGGTCTTCCGCACCTGCCGTGAGCTGGGCGTCGCGACCGTCGCGGTGTACTCGGACCCGGACGCGGGAGCGCTGCACGTACGGGAGGCCGACGCGGCCGTACGCCTTCCGGGCGCGACCCCCGCCGAGACGTATCTGCGCGGCGACCTGATCGTGAAGGCGGCGCTCGCCGCGGGCGCGGACGCCGTCCACCCCGGCTACGGATTCCTCTCCGAGAACGCCGGCTTCGCCCGCGAGGTGATCGACGCGGGCCTGGTGTGGATCGGCCCGCCCCCGGAGGCCATCGAGGCCATGGCGTCCAAGACGCGCGCCAAGGAACTCATGGGGATCGCGCCGCTCGCCGTGGACGGGCTCGGCGAGGAAGACCTGCCGGTGCTGGTCAAGGCGGCGGCGGGCGGCGGCGGGCGCGGCATGCGCGTCGTACGCGAACTGGCCGACCTGGAAGGGGAGGTGGAGGCGGCGCGGGCCGAGGCGCTGAGCGCCTTCGGGGACGGTGAGGTCTTCGTCGAGCCGTACGTCGAAGGCGGCCGCCATGTCGAGGTGCAGATCCTCGCCGACGCGCACGGCACCGTATGGGCGCTCGGCACCCGCGACTGCTCCCTCCAGCGCCGCCACCAGAAGGTCGTCGAGGAGGCGCCGGCTCCCGGGCTGGGCCCGGAACTCGCCGCCACGCTGGAGGAGATGGCGCTCCGCGCGGCCCGCGCGACGGACTACCGCGGCGCGGGCACGGTCGAGTTCCTGGTCGTCGGCGAGCGGGCCCACTTCCTGGAGATGAACACCCGCCTCCAGGTCGAGCACCCCGTCACCGAGGAAGTGTTCGGCGTCGACCTCGTGGCCCTCCAGCTCCAGGTCGCCGAGGGAGCCCGCCTTCCCGCCGACCCGCCCACCGCCCGGGGCCACGCCGTGGAGGCGCGCCTCTACGCCGAGGATCCGGCGCGAGCCTGGTCCCCCCAGACGGGTGCGCTGCACGCGCTGTCCTTCACGGCCGGCCCGGCCACGAACGCGGTCGACGGGGTCCCCAGGACCCGGGTCGACACCGGGTACGCCGAGGGCGACCGGATCGGGGTGCACTACGACGCGATGATCGCGAAGGTCGTCGTATGGGCGCCCACGCGGGAGGAGGCCGTGCGGCGGCTCGCGGCGGATCTGGGGCGGGGGCGCGTGCACGGGCCCGTCACCAACCGGGAGCTGCTCGTACGGTCCCTGCGGCACCCCGAGTTCGTCTCCGCGCGGATGGACACCGGATTCTTCGACCGGCATCTGCCGGAGCTGACCGCCGCCGGCGGTGGCGAGGACGTCGCCGCGGTCGCGGCCGCCCTCGCCGATGCCGCGGCGCGCACCGGAGCGGGCGTCGGTGGCTGGCGCAATCTCCCCTCGCAGCCGCAGGTGAAGCGCTACGCCGGCCGTGAGGGCGAGTACGAGGTGCGCTACCGCCCCACCCGCGGCGGCGGCATGGAGGTCGAGGACCTTCCCGGTGTGCGGGTCGTCCGGTTCGCCCCGCACGCGGTGCGGCTCGAAGTGGACGGTGTGGAACGAGAGTTCCCCGTCGTGCGCCACGGCGACCGCGTGTACGTCGGCAACACCGCCCTGACCGTGCTGCCGCGCTTCCCCGACCCCACCGCCCAGCGCGAACCCGGCTCCCTGCTCGCGCCCATGCCCGGCACCGTCGTCCGCGTCGCCGACGGCCTGGCGCCCGGTGCGACGGTCACCGCGGGACAACCCCTCATCTGGCTGGAGGCGATGAAGATGGAGCACCGGATCTCCGCTCCCGCCTCCGGCACGCTCACCGCGCTCCACGCCGCCCCCGGCCGCCAGGTCGAGGTCGGCGCCCTTCTCGCCGTCGTACAAGCCGTACAAGCCGCAGAGGCCGCCGTACAGGAGGAGCCCGCATCATGACCACGATCATCGAGAGCGAAGAGCACACCGCACTGCGCGCCGCCGTCTCCGCGCTCGGACAGCGGCACGGCCGCGGCTACGACCGCGAGACGCTGTGGGCGGAGGCCGCCAAGCTGGGATACCTCGGCGTCAACCTCCCGGAGGAGCACGGCGGCGGAGGCGGCGGCATGGCCGAGCTGTCCATCGTCCTGGAGGAGCTCGGAGCCGCCGGCTGCCCGCTGCTCATGATGGTCGTCTCGCCCGCCATCTGCGGCACCGTCATCGCCCGCTTCGGCACCGAGGAGCAGCGGCGGACGTGGCTGCCCGGTCTCGCCGACGGCACCCGCACCATGGCCTTCGGCATCACCGAGCCCGACGCCGGCTCGAATTCGCACCGGATCACGACCACGGCCCGCCGCTCCGAGAGCGGAGGCTGGATCCTCACGGGCCGCAAGGTCTTCATCTCAGGCGTCGACATCGCCGACGCGACCCTCATCGTCGGTCGCACCGAGGACGCCAGGACCGGCAGGCTCAAGCCGTGCCTCTTCATCGTCCCCCGCGACGCCCCCGGCTTCACACGCTCGGGGATCGACATGGAACTGCAGGCCCAGGAGAAGCAGTTCGAGCTGGTCCTCGACGACGTGGAACTGCCCGAGGACGCGCTCGTCGGTGACCAGGACGCGGGCCTGCTCCAGCTCTTCGCCGGGCTGAACCCGGAGCGGATCATGACCGCGGCCTTCGCGATCGGCATGGGGCGCTACGCGCTGGCCCGCGCCGTGGAGTACGCGAAGGAACGGCAGGTCTGGAAGGCCCCCATCGGCGCCCACCAGGCCATCGCCCACCCTCTGGCGCAGTCCCACATAGAGCTGGAACTCGCCCGGCTGATGATGCAGAAGGCCGCGGCGCTGTACGACGCGGGCGACGACCTGGGCGCCGGGGAGGCCGCCAACATGGCCAAGTACGCGGCAGGCGAGGCCTGTGTGAAGGCCGTCGACCAGGCCGTCCACACGCTCGGCGGCAACGGCCTCACCCGCGAGTACGGCCTGGCCTCGCTGATCACCGCGGCCCGCGTCGCCCGGATCGCCCCGGTCAGCCGGGAGATGATCCTCAACTTCGTATCCCACCAGTCCCTGGGTCTCCCCAAGTCGTACTGACAGGGGCGATTCTGGCGAGCACGACTCTGGCGAGCACGACTCGACCGTGAAGGGGCTGTCATGGTGATGCACCACAGCGAGTACGCGGATGTCCCGTCCCTCTCCGTCCCCATCCACGACGCGGTCCTGGGCCGGGCGGCCGAGTACGGCGACGCCGTCGCCCTGATCGACGGGACCGACAGGACCGGCGCCACGACGATCACGTACGCGCAGCTCGACACGTTCCACCGCCGGCTCGCCGCCGCGTTCGCCGACGCCGGCGTGCGCAAGGGCGACGTCCTCGCCCTGCACAGCCCCAACTCGGTCGCCTACCCGGCGGTCTTCTACGGCGCCACGCGCGCCGGGGCGTCGGTCACGACCGTCCATCCGCTCGCCACGGCGGAGGAGTTCGCCAAGCAGCTCTCGGACTCCTCCGCCCGCTGGATCGTGACCGTCTCCCCGCTCCTCGAAGCGGCCCGCCGCGCCGCGGAACTCGTGGGCGGCATCGAGGAGATCTTCGTCTGCGACGAGGCGGACGGGCACCGCTCCATCCGCACCATGCTCGGCTCCGCCGCGCCGGAACCCGTGCTCGCCATCGACCCGGTCGAGGACGTCGCCGCGCTCCCGTACTCCTCAGGGACCACGGGCATCCCCAAGGGCGTCATGCTCACCCACCGGTCCATCGCCACCAACCTGGCACAGCTGGAACCGTTCATCCCGATGGGCCCGGGCGACCGCATCCTCGCGGTGCTGCCGTTCTTCCACATATACGGCCTCACCGCCCTGATGAACGCCCCGCTGCGCAAGGGCGCCACCGTCGTCGTCCTGCCCCGGTTCGACCTGGAGCAGTTCCTCGCGGCGATAGAGAAGCACCGCATCAACGGCCTGTACGTCGCCCCGCCGATCGTCCTCGCGCTCGCCAAGCACCCGGCGGTCGCGCAGTACGACCTGTCGTCGCTGGAGTACATCGTCAGCGCCGCCGCCCCGCTCGACGCGCAGCTCGCCCGGGCCTGCTCGGCCCGGCTGGGGCTGCCGCCGGTCCGGCAGGCGTACGGCATGACCGAGCTGTCGCCCGGCACCCATGTCGTGCCGCTGTCCGCGCCGAACCCGCCCGCCGGCGCCGTCGGCAAGCTGCTGCCGAACACCGAGATGCGGATCCTGTCCCTCGACGACCCCGGCCAGGACGTGGCGCCGGGCGAGGAGGGCGAGATCGCCATCCGGGGGCCGCAGGTGATGAAGGGCTACCTCGGCCGCCCCGAGGCCACCGCCGACATGATCGACGCCGACGGATGGGTGCACACCGGAGACATCGGCCGCGTCGACGAGGACGGCTGGCTGTTCGTCGTCGACCGGGTCAAGGAACTCATCAAGTACAAGGGCTTCCAGGTCGCCCCGGCCGAGCTGGAGGCCCTTCTCCTCACCCACGAGGGCATTGCGGACGCCGCGGTGATCGGGGTCTACGACGAGGACGGCAACGAGGTCCCGAAGGCGTACGTCGTACGGCAGCCGGCGGCGGCCGAGCTGACCGGCGACGACGTCCTCGCCTACGTGGCCGAGCGCGTCGCCCCGTACAAGAAGGTCCGCCGAATCGAGTTCATCGGCGGGGTCCCACGGGCGGCGTCGGGGAAGATCCTGCGCCGCGAACTGCGCGACCGGGAGGACCGGGCAGGCCGGGAGGACCGGGAGAAGGAGACCACGTGACACTCATCAGCACGGCGTCCGAGCGCGGCATCACGACGCTGACCCTGGACTCGCCGGAGAACCGCAACGCCCTGTCGGCGCGGCTCGTCGGCGAGCTGGCCGACGCGGTGACCGCGTGCGGCAAGGACCCGGCCGTACGGGCCGTCGTCCTCACCCACACCGGCGGCACCTTCAGCGCCGGCGCCGACCTGAAGGAGCCGCCGAACCCGTACACCTTCGTCGCGCTGCTCCGGCAGATCGTCGAACTGCCGAAGCCGGTGGTGGCGCGCGTGACGGGCCACGCACGGGCCGGCGGGCTCGGCCTCGTCGGCGCCTGCGACGTCGCGGCCGCCTCGGCCGGGTCCGACTTCGCGTTCACGGAGGTACGGATCGGGGTCGCCCCGGCGGTCATCTCCCTGCCGCTGCTGCCCCGCCTGGAGCCGCGCGCCGCGGCCCGCTACTACCTGAGCGGGGAGCGCTTCGACGCCGCGGAGGCCGCCCGTCTCGGACTGGTGACGGCCGTCGGCGACGACGTGGACGCGGTCCTCGCGCCGGTGCTCGACGGCTTCCGCAAGGCCTCCCCACAGGCCCTGGACGCGACGAAACAGCTGCTCACAGCTAGGGTGCGGGAGACCTTCGACCGCGACGCGGAGGATCTCGTGCAGCGCTCGGCGTCGCTCTTCGCCTCGGCGGAGGCGCGCGAGGGGATGACCGCCTTCCTCGAACGACGGGATCCTGCATGGCTGTTGTGACCGCCCCGAAGCAGGACCGCAGCCGGGCCACCCGGCAGCGGCTCCTGCAGGCCGCGGTGGCCTGCCTCGCCGAACGCGGCTGGGCGGGCTCGACCGTCTCGGTGGTCGCCGAGCGGGCCGGGGTCTCGCGGGGCGCGGCACAGCACCACTTCCCGACCCGGGAGGACCTGTTCACCGCGGCGGTCGAGTACGTCGCCGAGGAACGCTCCTCGGCCCTGCGCGCCCTCCCCGTCCAGAACCGGTCGGCCGTGCTGGAGGCCCTCGTCGACCTCTACACCGGCCCCCTCTTCCGCGCCGCCCTCCATCTGTGGGTCGCCGCCTCCAACGAGGAACAGCTGCGCGCCCGCGTCACCGAACTGGAGGCCCGCGTCGGCCGTGAGACCCACCGGATAGCGGTGGAGCTCCTGGGGGCGGACGAGTCGGAGCCGGGGGTACGGGAAACGGTCCAGGGCCTGCTGGACATGGCGCGCGGGCTGGGCCTGGCGAACCTGCTGACGGACGACGCGGCGCGACGCAAGCGGGTGGTGGCGCAGTGGGGGCGGCTGCTGCACGAGGTGCTGGGGTGACCCGGGTCACCCCGCCCGTCGTACCCCGGGCGTATTCTTGCCGCATGCTTCCGCTCGTACGACGCCGCCACGTGGACTTCCTCCGCGTCACGAGCATGGGCTGTCGGGCTCACCGCTGACCCCCGACGCAGGCCCCCCTTCCATCCCACCCGGTCCTCCGGCCCCCGCCGCACCACGGCGGACGCCGACAGCACGCGTACCCGGTCATCACCGGGACCGGCGACCGGGGCACGACCAGCGGACGCACCCATGTCTCACTCGACGTCTCACTCGAACTTCTCGCAGCTCCCGGTCATCGACCTCTCCGCCGCCGACCGCGGCCCCGCCGCGCGCGGCGAGCTGCACGCCCGGCTCCACGGCGCCGCCCATGACGTCGGCTTCTTCCAGCTGACCGGCCACGGTGTGTCCCAGGACGAGACCGATGCGCTCATGACGGCGATGCGCGACTTCTTCGCCCTGCCCGAGGCCGACCGGCTCGCCATCGACAACATCAACTCACCGCACTTCCGTGGCTACACGCGCATCGGCGACGAGCACACCGGCGGCAGCCGGGACTGGCGCGACCAGCTCGACATCGGCGCCGAGCGGCCCGCGCGCATACCGGGCCCCGGCCAGCCCGCCTACTGGTGGCTGGAGGGCCCCAACCAGTGGCCGGCGGCCCTTCCCGGGCTGCGCGGCGCCGCGCTCGACTGGATCGACCGGCTCAGCGCGGTCGCCCACAAGCTGCTCCACGAACTCCTCGCGGCGATCGGCGCCCCGCCGGACTTCTACGACGACATCTTCGGCGACCGGGCGCATCTGCACCTCAAACTGGTGCGCTACCCCGGCAGCGCCGGGGACGGTGCGGACCAGGGAGTCGGCGCCCACAAGGACTACGGCTTCCTGACCCTGCTCCACCAGGACCGGATCGGCGGCCTCCAGGTGCAGCGCGAGGACGGCGCCTTCCACGACGTACCGCCGCTGCCCGGCGCGTTCGTCGTCAACCTCGGCGAACTCCTCGAAGTCGCCACCAACGGCTATCTGCTCGCCACCAACCACCGCGTGGTCAGCCCGCCCGGAGCCACCGAGCGGTATTCGGTGCCGTTCTTCTTCAACCCGCGTCTGGACGCGCGTGTCGCCCCGCTGCCGTTCCGGTACGCGGCGGGCGCGCCCGGTGTCACCGCCGACCCCGCCAACCCGCTGTTCGCGGAGTACGGGCGCAACGAGCTCAAGGGCAAGCTGCGGGCCCACCCGCAGGTCGCCGCCCGCCACCACGCGCAACTCGTGGAGCGGGCGGCCTGACCCGGACCGCGCCCGACCCGGACCCGGGTCGGTGCGAGGCCCGGTGAGGACCTGCGAGGCGTCTCAGCGGGCGGTGATGTCGGCGTACCCCTCGATCTCGCGCGGGTCGCGCGAGCCGGGACCGATGTAGCGGGCGGACGGACGCACCAGCCGCCCGGTGCGCTTCTGCTCCAGGATGTGCGCCGACCAGCCGGCCGTACGGGCGCACGTGAACATCGACGTGAACATGTGTGCCGGGACCTCGGCGAAGTCCAGCATGATCGCCGCCCAGAACTCCACGTTCGTCGCCAGGACCCGATCCGGGCGGCGGTTGTGCAGCTCCTCCAGCGCGGCCGTCTCCAGCGCCTCCGCGATCTCGTAGCGCGGCGCGCCCAGCTCCTTCGCGGTGCGCCGCAGCACACGGGCGCGCGGGTCCTCGGCCCGGTACACCCGGTGGCCGAAGCCCATGAGCCGCTCGCCCTTGTCCAGGGCCTTCCTCACATAGGCGACGGCGTCCCCCGTCCGCTCGATCTCCTCGATCATGCCGAGGACGCGGGACGGCGCGCCGCCGTGCAGCGGACCGGACATCGCGCCCACGGCACCGGAGAGCGCGGCCGCCACGTCGGCGCCGGTCGAGGCGATGACCCGGGCGGTGAACGTCGAGGCGTTCATGCCGTGCTCCGCGGCCGACGTCCAGTACGCGTCGACGGCCTTCACGTGCTTCGGGTCCGGCTCACCACGCCAGCGGATCATGAACCGCTCGACGACCGACTGCGCCTTGTCGATCTCCCGCTGCGGCACCATCGGCAGACCCTGCCCGCGGGCACTCTGTGCCACGTACGACAGCGCCATCACGGCGGCCCGCGCGAGATCGTCGCGCGCCTGGGCCTCGTCGATGTCGAGGAGCGGCTTCAGGCCCCACACGGGAGCGAGCATCGCCAGCGCCGACTGCACGTCGACGCGGATGTCACCGGAGTGGACCGGGATCGGGAACGGCTCGGCGGCCGGAAGGCCGGGGTTGAACGCCCCGTCGACCAGCAGGCCCCACACGTTCCCGAACGAGACGTGACCGACGAGATCCTCGATGTCGACGCCGCGGTAGCGGAGCGCGCCGCCCTCCTTGTCGGGTTCGGCGATCTCGGTCTCGAACGCGACGACTCCCTCTAGTCCGGGTACGAAGTCGGACATCAGGCGGCTCCTCATGATGTGTGCGAGACAAGCTTCGGCCCGGGTGGGTCACCACTCCGGTGATGCCCCGAGCGGAGGGAGGTCATCCTCTCCGCGTCGTAGGGAGGCCACAGCGGCCCAGCGCCGATTTTGGCGGGTCCCGATGATGCGGGGGAAGCGTGACATCCGGCACAGTCCGCCGATCCGGTCGCGGAGGATCGGCGGCACTCGGTGCCGGGCGCACTCGGCGGCCGGTCACCGTGCCCCTAGGGCAGGATGACTCACGTGACCGACGCCCTCGACCCCGCCGCCATGCGCGAGCACTACCGCTCGACGCCCCTCGACGAGGCGGACCTGCCCGCCGAGCCGATGGAGCAGTTCGTCCACTGGTTCAAGGACGCCGCGGCCGGCCACCTCCACGAGCCGAACGCCATGATCGTCTCCACGGCCACGCCCGACGGCCGCCCCTCGTCCCGGACGGTGCTGCTCAAGCACTTCGACGACCGCGGCTTCGTCTTCTACACGAACCACGCCTCACGCAAGGGCCGCGAGATCGACGCCAACCCCCATGTCTCGCTGCTCTTCCCCTGGCACCCGCTGACCCGCCAGGTCATCGTCACCGGCACGGCGGCCCGCGTGGGCCGCGACGAGACGGTCGGCTACTTCCGTACCCGCCCCCACGGCTCCCAGCTCGGCGCCTGGGCAAGCCCCCAGTCCTCCGTCATCCCCTCCCGCGCGGAGCTGCTGCGCCGCTACGAGGAACTCGCCGCCCGCTACCCGGCGGGCGAGCAGGTGCCGGCGCCGCCGGAGTGGGGCGGTTACCGGGTCGTCCCGGAGACGGTCGAGTTCTGGCAGGGCCACGAGAACCGGCTGCACGACCGGCTGCGGTACGTGCGCACCGCGGAGGCGCCCACGGGCTGGCGGGTCGAGCGTCTGGCGCCCTGACCGCGGCGGTCGGCGCGCGACGTACGCGGAAAGCCGCCGGGACCCCGGAATCCGCCGGGATCCCCGGAAGCCGACCGGGACACGCGGAAACCGGCCGGACTACGCGGAAACCGTCCGTGACAAGCAGAAACCCGCGGGCTCTGGTTTCCTCCGAGGAGGAAGCCGGCCGGACGTACCGGCGAGCCCGCGGGTCGGTGACTGCTTGGATTACGGCAGACGGCCTGCCGAGGCGCACAGAGTGCGACGACGGGCCGTCAGCCCGCAGCCACCTCGCCTGTCCGGTAAGAAATCACTTCCGAACCACCTCCTTTCCAACGTGGGTCACACACTAGGAACCTCTTCGGGCTCGCTCAACCCCTTTTTTCGCACGCAACGATTTCCGCGAAATCAGTGTGTCCTGCATCACGTTCCAGTTGAATGATCGGGGGGTGCCGCTCGCGCGGAGGGCGGCACGGGTCGAGGACACGTCCTGCAGGGGGTGCCAGGATGAGTGCTTCCAGGAGCGAGACCACCAGCGCGCTGGGTCCGGACGAGCCGGAGCGGGACGGACCCGGTTCGGATCTGCTCGCGGCGCTGCTGGACGGGATGGACGCCGCGTTGTGCGCGTTCGACGCGGACGGGGTGATCACCCACTGGAACCGGGAGGCCGAGCGGATTCTCGGCTGGTCGCCCGAGGAGGCCGTCGGGCGGCGCGGGTTCGCGGGGTGGGCGGTGCGGACCGCGGACGCGGACGAGGTGCAGGGGCGGCTGCTGGCCGCCATGCGGGCCCCGGGACGGCAGGTTCACGAGTTCGCGCTGCTGCGCAAGGACGGCGGGCGGGTGCTCGTACGTACGCAGTCGGCCGGGGTGCGCGGCGCGGACGGGAAGCCGGCCGGGGTGTACTGCGCCTTCAGCGAGGTGCATGCGCAGATCGACCTGGAGCGGTCGATCGCGCTCAGCGAGGCGCTGTTCGAGGACGCCTCGTGGGGCGTCGTCATGGTCGACGTGGATCTGCGGCCTGCCGTCGTCAACGGGCAGGCGGCCCGGATGCTGGGCTCCGGCGGGCGGACGACGCTGCTCGGGCGGCCGCTCGGCGAGCTGATCGTGCAGGGCGTGGAGGAGCTGGAAGGCGCGCTGCACCATGTGCTCGCCGACGGTGCTCCGGGCGCCCTCGTCGAGCTGTGGGTGACGGTGCGGACGGACGAGGGCGAGCGGCGCAGATGCTGGCGCAGCGGATTCCTCAGGCTCGCCTCGCCGCTGGCCGAGGAACCGGTGCCGCTGGGCGTCGGCTGGCTCTTCCAGGACGTGACGGAGGCGAAACTCGCGGAGCAGGAGGCGGACCGGCTGCGGTTCCGGTTCAGCCAGCTGCACCGGGCCGCACGGGCGGCGGCCGAGTGCGAGGACCCGATGGAGGCGGCGACGGCCCAGGTGGACTTCGCGCTGGCCGGATTCGCCGACCACGCCCTGGTCGACGTGGTCTCGGAACGCGGCAAGCGGCTGCTGCGGGCGGCGGCGACGCCCTCCGGTGCGCCGGGGCCCGTCGCGCGGGTGGCCGGGACGGGGATTCCGCTGCGGTATCCCCAAGGTCATCCCGCGCTGCAGGCGATGGACCGCGTCGGCTCGGTCCGCGCCAGTGCGGGCGGCGCCAAGAGCGGCAGCGGCGCGTGGGCCTCGGAGCGCCAGTGGCCCGCGGACGCGGTCCACGCCCTCTGCACGGTGCTCCGCAGCCGCGGCCGCACCCTCGGCGTCCTCACCTTCCTGCGGTCGTCGCACCGGCCCGCGTTCGAACGTCCGGACGCGGCCTATGCGGAGACCGTCGCGACCCGCGTGGCGTCGGCGCTGGACCTGGCGGGGGTGGAGGGGGAGTAGCGGACGGGTCCGGGTCCGGGTCCGGGATCCGACCGGACCGGACGGGTCAGCGGCGGTAGAAGATCCGGTCCGCGTACTCCGTCATCACCCGGCCGTTCCACTCATGGCCGCCGTCCACGTTGCCGGACCGCAGCATCGGGGGCTCGATCCCGCGTTCGGCGAGGTCGCCCGCTGCCGCGGCGACCGTCGCCTGCATCAGCGCGCTGGTGACGACGGTCGAGGCTGGCGCGAAGGGCGCCTCGATGCCCTCGGCGGTCAGTTCCGCGTCGCCGATCGCGATCTTGGAGTCGAGGACGATGTCGCAGTGGTCCTTGAGGTAGGTGCCGGAGGCGTGTCGGGACCGTGTCTCCGTCGCGTACGCCACCGACGTGACGCCGATGACCTTCAGGCCGAGGGCCCGTGCGTTCATGGCCATCTCGACGGGCAGGGCGTTGCGGCCGGAGAGGGAGATGATGATCAGTACGTCACCGGCCCGGGCGGGGCTGGAGTCGAGGACGGCGCTCGCGAGGCCGTCGACGCGCTCCAGCGCGGAGCCGAGGGTGGCCGGCATGACGTCGACGCCGACGACGCCCGGCACGGCGAGCAGGTTCATCAGCGCGAGCCCGCCCGCCCGGTAGACGACGTCCTGGGCGGCGAGCGAGGAGTGACCCGCCCCGAACGCGAAGAGCCGGCCGCCCGCGGCGACGGTGTCCGCGATGGCGGCGCCGGCCGCCGCGATGTTGGCCGCTTCCTCGTCGCGCACGCGCTCCAGCAGGCCGATCGCGGCGTCGAAGAACTGACCCGCCAGCTTGTTCTCGCCCATTGCGGTCGCCCCTTCTCGTCGTGTCGCGGATCACGTTGCGGTCTGGACCATTGCTCTGTCAATACAGGGTTTGAGACGGCGGGGCCCGGTTGTCGGCGCGATGCGTCAGAATTGAGTCAGGGCCAGCGCACGACTTCTTCGAGGGGCACGTATGTCCGGACTGATCGACACCACGGAGATGTATCTCCGCACCATCCTCGAGCTGGAAGAGGAAGGCGTTGTCCCGATGCGCGCCCGTATCGCGGAGCGGCTCGACCAGAGCGGTCCCACGGTCAGCCAGACCGTCGCGCGCATGGAGCGCGACGGCCTGGTCACGGTCGCGGGCGACCGTCATCTGGAGCTGACGGAGGAGGGCCGCAGGCTGGCGACGCGCGTGATGCGCAAGCACCGGCTCGCCGAGTGCCTCCTCGTCGACGTCATCGGTCTGGAGTGGGAGCAGGTCCACGCGGAGGCCTGCCGCTGGGAGCACGTGATGAGCGAGGCGGTGGAGCGGCGCGTGCTCGAGTTGCTGCGCCACCCGACCGAGTCGCCGTACGGGAACCCGATCCCGGGCCTGGAGGAGCTGGGCGAGAAGGCGGAGGCCGAGGCGTTCCTGGACGACAGCATGGTCAGCCTCGCCGAGCTCGACGCGGGCCCGGAGGGCAAGACGGTGGTCGTCCGGCGGATCGGCGAGCCCATCCAGACGGACGCCCAGCTGATGTACACGCTGCGGCGCGCGGGTGTGCAGCCCGGCTCCGTGGTGAGCGTGACCGAGTCGGCCGGCGGTGTCCTGGTGGGCAGCAGTGGCGAGGCCGCGGAGCTGGAGGCGGATGTCGCCTCCCACGTCTTCGTGGCGAAGCGCTGACTCCCTGACGCGACGGCACCCCACGGCACCCGACTTTCTTCGCGCGCCCGTACCGCACTCGCGGTACGGGCGCGCTTCGTCGTTCGCCTCCGGACCGTTTCAGTACGCGCTTTCCGGCCGGAATGGCAGCGCCCGGGCGATTCGCGTGCCACGCTGTGGCTGAGGCATATGACCCGGATCGGTGAGGGGGCGGAGCATGCGCCGGTCGAACGTGGAGGGCCCCGGCGCCCAAGGGCGCCGGGGCCTGTCCTCCCCTTTGCTGACCCGGAGCCCCGAGCTCTCAAGGTCAATCCCCTCGGACCGGTTTCCCCGAGCGGCCCGCCTCCCGCTGAAGATCTCCCCTCGGCGACGGCTGTCAATCCTTGAGAGTGGTCACTCGAACGAGGGGTGTTGCTCGTCGGACCCCAGCTTTCGAATAGAGGTTCGATAGTCTGGCGGGGCTCGACCGCCTCGGAGAGCTCGGAGATCCACGGGGGACAGAAGGGGGTGCCAGGACCATGGTGCGGCGCATCGACGTGACCGGAGCAGCCGGCGTACGCCTCGCTGCCTGGGAGTTCGCGGACCCGCCCAAAGGGTGTGGAGAGACGGATCGCGCTCCGGGCGTGTTACTGCTCCACGGGCTGATGGGCCGGGCCTCGCACTGGGCCGCCACGGCCCGCTGGCTCGCCGAGCGGCACCGCGCGGTCGCGCTCGACCAGCGCGGCCACGGCCGCAGCGAGAGGCCGGCCGACGGCTCGTTCACCCGCGAGGCGTATGTCTCGGACGCCGCGGCCGCGGTCGAACAGCTGGGCCTGGCCCCCGCCATCCTCATCGGCCACTCCATGGGCGCCCTCACCGCCTGGCAGCTCGCCGCCGAGCGCCCCGACCTCGTCCAGGCCCTGGTCATCTGCGACATGCGGGCCTCCGCGCTCGGGGCGGCTTCCCAGCGGGAGTGGGAGGACTGGTTCCGGGCCTGGCCCCTCCCCTTCGCGACCCTCGCGGACGTGCGCAAGTGGTTCGGCGAGGACGATCCCTGGGTGGAGCGGCCCAACCCCGCGCGCGGTGAGTTCTTCGCCGAGGTGATGGCCGAACGCGCGGACGGCTGGCGTCCGGCCTTCTCCCCCCGCCAGATGCTGACGTCCCGTGAGACCTGGGTGCATGACGCCCACTGGGACTCGCTCGCCCAGGTCCGGTGCCCCACCCTCGTCGTGCGCGGCTTGGACGGAGAGCTGGGCCGCGCGGAGGCGCAGGAGATGGTCCGCGTCCTCCCTCGTGGTCAGTACGCGGAGGTGGCCGACGCCGGTCATCTCGTCCACTACGACCGGCCGGAGGCCTGGCGAGCGGCCATCGAGCCCTTCCTGGAAGGCGTGCTGACGGCATGACGGGACCGGATGGCCGGGGAGGTGGCCATCCGGTCCATGGGGTGCCGGCGCAGGAGGCCGACCGTGCGACGGACCGGGACCGCCGTCGTGTCGCCCCGGTCCGCCGCGGCTGAGGGGCCGGGAGGAGGCGGGCCGGGAGGAGACCCGCTCGGGAAGGACCGGCTCAAGGTGACCGGTTGAGACGTGGCCGGCTCGGAGGTGACGGGCTCAGGGGTGGCCGGCTCGGAGTCGAGGTGCTCAGAAGTCGAAGACCGTGGCCCCGGTCATGCTCTCCCGCATCTCGCACGCGTTGCCGTACGTGGCCGACCAGTCGACGTGCTTGCCCTGCCACACGCCGGTGGCGGTGATCGTGACGGGGTCCCACTGCCGGGTACAGGGGCGGGTCGGAGTACCGGCCAGCCGGCCGAACTCGCCGTTCACCGCGGACACTTCCTCACACGCCGCACCGGGCGCGGGGTGGCTGCCGCCCGGCGCCGGGGCACAGCTCAGGGTCACCGCGCGCTCGACCGTCGCCGTGGCCGTCGCGTCGCCCTTGGCGACCGCCAGCACCAGGGCGGACGGCGCGTACAGCCCGGTGGGCTGTGCGGCGTCGGCGTGTGCGACGCCCGCGACGGTCCCGCCGAGGACGAGCGCCGCCGCGGAGGCCGTCGCGCCGAGTGTGTTGAGGACGTAACGCATGGGTGAACCCCTTCTACGGTGTGTGCGGTTGCGGTCGGGAGTCTTGCTGATGCGTACAGTGATCGCACATCCATCACCTGTTTCCGGCCGCATACGTTCACGGCGTGCCGATCGAATGGTCGTTCGGGCTGCTCGGAAGGGGTGCGGGAGGCGCGTGAGGCGCTGTCCGCTATATGGACAACGATCATTGGTCCCACCCGAAACCAAAGGCTGACCTGCGATGATCGGGAACTGGTTGTGCCTTTGAGTACTGGCTCGCACGGCCCTTCGACCGGAAAGCGGTGCCTCGTCGCGGCGAGGCGCGTCCGGCCCGGTGCAACTCCCCCTGTACGCCTTCGTATACAGCGAAGGGCCGGCACCGGAGTGATCCAACTCCGGTGCCGGCCCTGCTGTCCTCGCCGGGCTGTCTGCACACAGCCTCCACAAGCCGGGGCTGCCGGCTCAGGCGATCGGCTTCCTGATCTCGTCCCGCACCTTCAGCGCGTTCGCGGCCGCGGCGTCGAGGTCGATCGACTCCGGACTCTGCGCCACGGACTTCGGCGTCACCTCGGCGACGGAGACCCCGGTGTTGTCGTCCGCCCAGGCGCACATCGCGAACGGGGTCTTCTCGCCGCCGGCCGACGCGGTGGTCACCACTTCGCAGCTGACCGTGACGTCGGACCCGGCGACCTCGATGTCCTTCGGCGGTACCGCGACCGTCGCGCCGTCGGCCTCGGCCGCGCCCTTCAGCATGCTGCTGCGGACCGAGTCCGGGTTCTTGATCCGCCCGTACATCCCCGAGAGGACCAGCACCCCGGCCCCGTCCTCGTCCACGGACGTGTACTGGCCGACGACCGCCTTGGCGTCGCGGATGTCGGCCTCGCTCGTCCCGGCGAGCGCGGACTCGCCCTGCTCGGACAGGTCCTGCGCGAGCGTGTAGCCGCCGTCCAGCAGCGTCTTCGGAAGCGTGACCTTGTGCGTCGCCTCCGGGTAGGACCCGGAAGCGCCGCCGAGGTTGTTCCCGGCCCAGCTGAGCGCCGCGAGCCCGACGGCGATGGACACGCCGATGATCCCGGCCTTGGGACCGGACCAGAACGACTTCCTCGGCGGCACCGGCGGTGGTGGTGCGCCCCAACCGCCCTGCTGCTGCGGCCACGGCTGCCCCTGCGGGCCGTACGGGTTCGGCTGCTGCGGCGGCGCACCGTACGGGTTCGGCTGCCCCTGAGGCGCATCGTATGGCTGCGGCGGCGCACCGTAAGGCTGTTGAGGCGGGTACCCCTGGTGCTGCGGGTGCCCGTGAGGCGGAGGAGGCATGGACATGATCCGTACGGTACGTCATGACATGAACGCATCCCGCACCGCACGGATCAGGAGCCCTCACCCCTCGACGCTCAACTCCCGGGCTCTCACCCCTTGCTGACCGCCGTCAGGATCTCCGGCAGCCGCGCCGACGTCTGCGGAGCCGCCACCCGCAGTCCGCCCCAGGCCACCGCCCCGCCGTAGAGGACGCCGAGCGGCAGCAGGCTCCACAGCGCGGACTCCGAGTTGGTGGCGTTGAGCCAGATCGTGAGCGCTATCAGCGGGGCGCACAGCAGCGCGGAGGCGATCATCCCGCCGAAGATGGAGATCCAGGCGAGACCGCCCTGTCCCGGGGCGACGTTCTTGTACGCGCTGTCCTGCGGGATCGAGTACGGGAAGCGCGCCGACGCCACCGCGCCCGTCGCGAGCATCGCGCCCAGCAGCCCCACGGCGATCCCGAGCGCTTCCGGAAGTGCTCTCCAGTCGCCGAGGACCGCCGCCGTGGCGACCGTGACCAGCACCGTGTACGGAAGCGTGATCAGCAGCAGCGCCAGTGCGCGGGCCCGCAGTTCGAGATACGCGTCCCGGGGCGTCGCGATCGTCTGCGCGACCATCCAGAACGCGGAGGTGTCCTGACCGAACTGGTTGTACATCTGGATGCCGAGCATGCCCGACGCGAAGCAGGCGAAGTAGATCGAGCCGCTGCCCTGCAGCGCGTTGAACAGCGGCACGATCAGGCCGATGACCAGAGCCGTCACCCATGCCGTCTTCGTCTTCGGATCGCGCCAGACGTAGCGCAGACTGCGCTGCATGACCGTTCCCGTACGGCCTTCGGGCAGCAGCCGGTGCAGACCGGTGGACGTCCCGCGGCGGGTCGGCTCCGAGGCCGCCGCGAGCGTCGAGCCGTCCGGGGCCGTCATCAGCCGCGTGAGGCTGCGCTGCCACGCGTACAGCAGCCCGGCCAGGGCCGCCGCGGACAGCGCGAGCTGGGCGAGGGCCGTCCCGTACGAGCCCGTGCTCGCCGATTCGACGGCGCCGAGCGCCGACGCCGGCGGGATCCAGCGGACCACCGACGCGGCAGGCTCCAGCGCCGAGAGCCCGCCCGCCTGACCGAGGCGCTGCACGCCGAAGTTGACGAACTGGATGCCCACCGCGATCACCAGACCGCTCAGCACGGCCAGGTCGCGGCCCTTGCGACTGGTCAGCAGGCGGATGTTGGCGGCCGCGACCGCCCGGGCCAGCGCCACGCACACCAGCAGGGCCAGCGGTACGGCCACCACCGCGACCAGCACGGCCACCACCCCGTGCGCCAGTGCCAGCGCGCCGCCGACCGCCAGACAGAGCGTGAACAGCGGGCCGATTCCCACCAGCGAGGCCACCAGCAGCGCCGACACCAGCGGCCCCGGGCGCAGCGGCAGCATCACCAGCCGGGTCGGGTCGAGCGTCTCGTCGCCGCTCGGGAAGAACAGCGGCATGAACGCCCAGCCCAGCGCCAGCACCCCGGTCAGCAGCACCACCAGCGACGCCGCGTGCTCCGTGCCGCGCAGCACGACGAAGCCGACGAGCTGTCCCGCGGCGAGCAGCAGCGCCAGTACCGCGGAGGTGACGAACGCGGCGGTACGGCCCGAGGACTGCCGCAGCCCGTTGGCCAGCAGCGTCAGCTTCAGCCGTACGAAGACGGGGGTCAGGGAGCCTGCCGAGCCGGTCGCCGTGGGCGCCCCGGCCGCGGAGGACGTGGAGGTCGTCGCGGTCGTCATCGCGAACCGCCGCCGAGCCAGTCCAGCGAGTTCCCGGTGTCCCTGCCGTTCGCTCCGACGAGCTCCAGGAAGGCGTTCTGCAGGGACGAGGCCGAACCCCGTACCTCTGCGAGCGTGCCCTGGGCCCGGATCCGGCCGGCCGCCATCACGGCGACCCAATCGCACAGCGACTCCACCAGCTCCATCACATGGCTGGAGAACACGACGGTCGCGCCGGACGTCGTGTACCGCTCCAGGACGCCGCGGATGGTCTGCGCCGACACCGGGTCGACGCCCTCGAACGGCTCGTCCAGGAACAGCACCTGCGGATTGTGCAGCAGCGCCGCCGCCAGGCCGATCTTCTTGCGCATGCCGGTCGAGTAGTCGACGACCAGTTTGTGCTGGGCGCCCGCCAGGTCCAGTACGTCCAGGAGCTGCGCGGCCCGTTTGTCGACCTCCTCGCCCGGCAGTCCACGCAACCGGCCGGTGTACGCGAGGAGTTCACGCCCCGAGAGCCGTTCGAAGAGTCGCAGGCCCTCGGGCAGGACGCCGATCCTCGCCTTGACCTCGACCGGGTCCTTCCAGACGTCGTGACCGGCGACCTGGATCCGCCCCTGGTCGGGACGGAGCAGTCCGGTCACCATCGACAGCGTCGTCGTCTTGCCCGCGCCGTTCGGACCGACCAGCCCGATGAACTTGCCCGCGGGCAGGGTGAGATCGACACCCGCCACCGCGATCTGCTCGCCGAAGCGCTTCCAGAGCCCTTCCACGCGGACAGCGGGCGGCGTCGCTCCCGGCGCGCCGTCCGTCCCGTCCGCCGTCTGTTCCGCTGTCCGGTCCGCTGCCTGGTCGGGCATGCCGTCCGCCTTCCGTCGTCCCCGTGTACGGGAACAACACTACGATCGGCGCGCCCGCTCGTCGGCGGCCTCACGTCCGCAGGCGTATGCGAGCGGGCTGATCAGCTCCTCCGCGTCCGGGAGCCAGCGGTTCGCGGGCGTCGGCTTGCGCGCCCACTGGACCGCGCCCTGGCCGCCGACGCGGGTCGGCGGGGCCGTCACGTAGTGGCCCTCTCCGCGCGCCAGCAGATCGAGCGAGCTGGGCATCCAGCCCAGCTTCCGCACCAGATCGGGCGTCTTCTGCGCCGCGCCCGGCAGGACGAGGAACAGCATGCGCCGGCCCGGGGTGCGGATCACCGGACCGAGTGCCATGTCCATCCGCTCCATCCGGGCCAGTGCGAGGAAGCCGGCGGACTCCGGGACGTCCAGCGCGTCGAACGTCCGGCCCGTGGGCAGCAGGATCGAGGCCTTCGGGTGCTTGCCCCACAGCCGGCGCGCGCCGACGGCGCTGCCCGTCGCCTGGTTCGCCCAGTCCGGCCGGGCGGCGTGCGCCCCCGGCGCATCGCATCCGAAGGCGCCGCAGGAGCACCGCTCGGAGCCTTCGGCGGCCTCCAGCCAGGTGCCGGGGAACACGTCCCAGTGGCGCTCCTCCACGTACCGCAGGGCGCTGTCCAGCAGCTGTGCGCCGCGCTGCTCGGGGATCTTGGCGACTTCCGTGCGGCCGATCGAATCTTCGATGGTGTCTTCCACGATAAACACAACTCCCCGCGTCACCACGGGTTACGGGCGCACGGGACCGGGCCCTGGCGCATCGATCCCGCACGTGGGGCGCATGGGTGCACGGCCGGGGGCGCGCGTGCGGGCCGGGGCCGGTGGGCGGGTAACCAGTTGCGGGTGAGCGGCATTCACCCGTAATCGTCCGAGCTCATCGGCATTCTCCGGATAACGCCGGGAAGTGATCAATTGAAGATCACCACGGAGATCGCGACCGGTGCGGTCCGCTACAGGGGGTTAGTCATGGCAGCGAGGCCACTCGTCGCACGTCAGCCGAACGAGAGGCTGCAGGCGCTCATCCAGGAGGCGGGCTGTTCCAACGCCGGTCTGGCCCGCAGGGTCAACATGGTCGGGGCGGAGCGCGGCCTGGACCTGCGGTACGACAAGACGTCGGTGGCGCGCTGGCTGCGCGGGCAGCAGCCGCGCGGGCGGGCACCCGGGATCATCGCCGAGGCGCTGGGCCGCAAGCTCGGGCGCACGGTCAGCATCGACGAGATCGGCATGGCCAACGGCAAGAACCTGGCGTCCGGTGTCGGGCTGCAGTTCGCGCCGACCGTGTTCGGCGCGATCGAGCAGGTCTGTGAGCTGTGGCGCAGCGACGTGGGCAGGCGGGACTTCCTGAGCGGCTCGACGGTCGCCGCCTCGGCCCTCGTCGAGCCCAGCCGCGACTGGTTGATCACCGGCGCGGACGCGCACGTGGCCCGGCAGGCGGGCGCGCGGGTGGGGATGTCGGACGTCGAGGCCGTACGGGCGATGACGAAGGCGCTCACGGGCCTCGACCACCGCTTCGGTGCCGGGCATGTGCGGCCGGTCGTCGTCCACTACCTCAACAGCGTGGTGTCCGGGCTGCTTTCCGGCTCGTACCCGGAGCCGGTGGGCCGGCAGCTCTTCGCGGCCGCGGCGCGGCTGACGGAGCTGGCGGGCTACATGGCGGTGGACACGGGACACCCCGGGCTCGCCCAGCGCTACTACATCCAGGCGCTGCGGCTTGCCCAGGCGGCGGGCGACCGGGCGTACGGGGGCTATGTCCTGGCCGCCTCGATGAGCCATCTCGCGGCACAGCTGGGGAATCCGCGGGAGATCGCGCAGCTCGCGCGGGCCGCGCAGGAAGGCGCGCGGGGGCAGGTCACGCCGCGGGCGGAGGCGATGTTCCACGCGGCGGAGGCCCGGGGGCACGCGCTGCTGGGCGATGCCCGTGTCTGTGAGGAGGCCATGGGCAGGGCGATCGGCGCGCTGGACCGGGCCGATCCGGACTCGGGGGACGATCCCGACTGGATCGCACATTTCGACCATGCCTATCTGTCCGACGAGCTGGCCCACTGCCATCGCGACCTGGGGCAGGCGGAGCAGGCGGCCCGTCGCGCCACCGAATCCCTCGAAGGTCACCCCGAATCCCGCGCCAGGCGACGCGCCATCGGACTCGTCCTGCTGGCGACGGCCCAGGTGCAGCAGCGCGAGGTCGAGGCGGCCTGCCGGACGGGCGCCCGGGCGGCGGAGCTGCTGGCGACGCTGCGCTCGAGCCGGGGCGTGGAGTATCTCGACGATCTGCAGCAGCGGCTGGAGCCCTACAGTTCGGAGCCGGCGGTACGGGAGTTCGGGGCGAGGCTGCAGACCCACGCGGCATGAAAGCCCCTGGCCAGGGGCCACTTGGGATCTTGGTCCGTATACAGCGTCTTGGCGTGTGTTCTTGTTACGGGTACCACACGCGTGTGCGGACGCCCTGAGACACCCGGTAGCGTGAGCCGACGATTCCGTAGGTCCACACGTAGGAGTCCCGGTGACGCACAGCGGACAGGGTGACGAGTCGCGGCTTCCCGCCGCGCGGCCCGCGCACGAAGGTGTCGTGCTGCCCGCGGACGGCAGTGAGCCCTGGATACCCGGAGTCAGCGGTGAGCAGGTCGCTCCGGCGGGTGGGACCCCGTGGGGTGCGCCCTGGGGGCCCGGGCAGGGCGCACAGCCGTTGCCGCAGGAGGAGGTGCCGGGTGCGGGGGTGTACGGGCAGCCGCTGCCTCCGCAGACCGCTCAGCACCCGCAGACCGCTCAGCACCCGCAGACGGCTCAGCACCCGCAGATGCCCGCGCAGACGTACGGGCAGGTCTACGGGCAGCCGGGGCAGTACCCCGGGGCGCCCGGCGCGGGACCCGACGCCGACGCCACGCAGTACATCGCGCCCGTCCCGCCCACCGCCGGGGCGCTGTCGCCGGAGAACCCCGCCGAGTCGACGCAGTTCCTCGGGGTCAGGCCGGCGGCCGCCGGCGATCCGGCAGGTGCGGCGGACGCGACGCAGTACCTGCCGCCGGTGCAGCAGCAGGGTGCTCCGCAGCAGCAGGTCCCGACCCCGCCGCCCGGTGCCCCGTACGGAATCAGGCCCGGAGCGCCGGGCGACCGGCAGCCGCCGGCCGAGTTCGACAATCTCTTCCGCAGCGAGGGCCCGGCGGAGGCGACGCAGTACCTTCCGCCCGTGCAGGATCAGGGCGCTCCGCAGCAGCAGTCTTACAGCGCCCCTCAGCAGCCGTACGGCGCCCCGCCGCAGCAGTCGTACGGATCCGCGCAGGGCTTCACGCCGCAGCAGCAGTCCTACGACGCTCCGTCGCAGTCCTACGACTCCGGCCCCGCACCGCGCCGTTCCTCGCGGCTGCCGCTGATCGCCGCGGTCGTCGTCGGCTGCGCCGTGATCGGACTCGGCGCGAGCGCGCTGATGTTCGGCGGCGGTGACGACGACAAGGGCGAGAACGACAACAAGGGCGTCGCGGCGGCGACTTCGCCCGCGCCCGGTTCGTCGGAGGCCGCGGACCCGGCGAAGCCGCAGGCCGAGGAGTTGGACAAGCTGCTCGCGGACAGCAACGACAGCCGTTCCGCGGTGATCCGGTCCGTGGAGTCGATCAAGTCCTGCAAGAACCTGGACCAGGCGGCGACGGACCTGCGCGGCGCGGCCGAGCAGCGGCGCGGTCTCGTGACGCGTCTGGGCGGCCTGTCCGTGGACAAGCTCCCGGACCACGAGGCGCTCACGGCGTCCCTGAAGAAGGCGTGGGAGGCCTCGGCAGCGGCCGACGACCACTACGCGGCGTGGGCTGGCCAGGTCAAGGACAAGAAGGGCTGCCCCGGTGGCAAGGCCCGCAACACGGGCCAGGCGGCGCAGGGCAACCGCAAGAGCGGCGAGGCGACGACGGCCAAGCGCGAGGCGTCCGGTCTCTGGAACAAGATCGCCGGCAAGTACGGCCTCACGGAACGCCGCGCGGAACAGCTCTGAGCCGCCCGCCGGCCCGGGGGCGCAGAGGGTCCAGGGCCGACGACCTCCCTGGCGCGCACCGGGCGGTGCGCGCAGGGTCGGAGCGCATCGGGTGGGAGCGCATCGGGTCGGGGTGTACCAACTCGGGGCGCACCGGTAGGACCGGTGGCACCGTGCCTCGCTACGCGAAGACCACCGTGCGGCGGCCGTTCAGCAGGATCCGGTGCTCCGCGTGCCACTTCACCGCGCGGGCCAGGGCCTGGCACTCCACGTCGCGGCCGACCGCCACCAGTTGCTCGGGGGTCACCTCGTGGCCCACCCGCTCGACCTCCTGCTCGATGATGGGGCCCTCGTCGAGATCGGCCGTCACATAGTGCGCCGTCGCGCCGATCAGCTTCACACCGCGCGCATGCGCCTGGTGGTAGGGCTTCGCGCCCTTGAAGCTCGGCAGGAAGGAGTGGTGGATGTTGATGATCCGGCCGCTCAGCTGCTTGCACAGGTCGTCGGAGAGGACCTGCATGTAGCGCGCGAGCACGACGAGCTCGACGTCCTCCTCGCGTACCAGCTCGAGCAGCTCCGCCTCCGCGTCCGCCTTGTTGTCCTTGGTGACCGGAATGTGCCGGAACGGAATGTCGTAGGAGGCGACGAGTTCCGCGAAGTCCGTGTGGTTGGAGACCACCGCCGCGATGTCCACCGGCAGTGCCCCGATCCTGGACCGGAAGAGCAGGTCGTTCAGGCAGTGACCGAATTTGCTGACCATCAGCACGACCCGCATGCGCTCTTCGGCGAGATGGATCTGCCAGTCCATCGCGAACGAGTCGCCCACCGCGGCGAAGCTGGCCCGCAGCTTGTCCACGGTCACCGGCGCCTCCGCCGAGAAGTGCACCCGCATGAAGAACAGGCCCGTGTCCCGGTCCCCGAACTGCTGGCTGTCCTCGATGTTGCAGCCGGTGATGAAGAGGTAACTGGACACGGCGTGCACAATGCCCTGTTTGTCCGGGCAGGAAAGCGTGAGGACGTACTGGTCGGTCATCTTCGTAGGGTGCCACACCCCACGGGTGCCCACGGAGGAGAGTCCGTCAGGCGGACCGCGTCATGATCCGCAGTACCTCGAGGGTGCGCGGCGGCGTGTCCGGGTCCTCCCCGTCGTTCGCCGCCAGCTGTACGTGGGCCTCGCGCGCGGCCCGTACCGCCTCCGGCCATCCGTGGTGCTCCATGTAGGCCGAGACCGGTGCGTCCGCGCCCACCTGGTGCATGATCCTCAGCACCCGCAGGACGGCCACGTCGACGAGAGCGGCCTCACCCGAGTCGCGGAAGATCGTTCCCACGTACTTCTCGGCGGACCAGTTGTCCAGCCAGGTGTCCTCGACGAGCCGGTAGACGGCGTCGGTGATGTCGCCGTATCCCTCGTGGCCCGCCAGCCAGATCTCCTGGTGGAAGACGGGATCGGAAAACATGTGCAGCGCCGAGCGCACATTGCTGCGCCAGCGCCACCAGGGCATGTCGTTCAGGGGCATGTCGCCCATGGTGGAGGAGCGACCACCGCGGCGGGAAGACTTCATCGACGTTGCTTGCACGGCGTCGATCGTACGTTCCCCACATTTGGCGGATCTTCGCCCCCTGCAATTCACCTCGCCGTCACTCGTTGTTGAGCCAGGGCCATTCCAGCGTTACCCATGAGGCGGAATTGTGCAGGGACATGACCGGTTGGCGACGCTCCTCCACTCCCCGCCCCTACCGAACCGCGACCGTCCTCGCCGCGTGTATGGCGGCGGTCGGGGTCACGCTGGGCGGATGCGGCATGCTCCCCGGCGACTCGGGGGGCTCCCGCGGGCCGATCACGGTGATGACCTTCGCGCCCGACGAGACCCGCGCGACGAACATGCCCGGTATGCCCGCCATGGCCCAGGCGTACGCCAAGTACGTCAACGAGAAGGGCGGCATCGACGGCCACGAGCTGCGCGTCCTGACCTGCAACGAGCGCAACACGACCGCGGGTGCCGCGGCCTGCGCCCGGCGTGCGGTCAAGGAGGAGGTGGCCGCGGTCGTCGGCTCGTACAGCCAGAACGGCCGTGCCTTCATGGCGCCGCTGGAGGCCGCGGGCATCCCGTACATCGGCGGCTACGGCGTCTCCGAGGAAGAGTTCACCAGCTATCTCTCCTACCCCGTCAACGGCGGCCAGGCGGCGCTTCTCGCGGGCAACGGCCGGCAACTGGCGGCCGGCTGCCGCAAGGTGTCGCTCGTCCGGCCCGACACGGTCGCGGGCGACGACCTCCCGGTGCTGCTCAACACCGGGCTGCTGTCCGGCAAGGGTCGGCCGTCCACCGACGTCAAGGCCGCCGAGGACGCCTCCGAGTACCTGAAGGAGGCCGAGGAGGCGCGGGACGAGGCCGGCTCGGAGAAGGGCTGCGTCACGGCGGTGCTCGGCGAGCGCACGGCGAACTTCTTCGACTCCTTCCGCCGGCTGCCGGAGGACGAGAGCGACGTGCGGATCTCCTCCGTGCTGAGCTCCGTCGGCCAGCCGCTGATCGACAGGACGGGCGGTGCGGGCGGTCCCTTCGAGGGCGCCTACATGACCGGCTGGTACCCGGACGCGGGCGACGCCCGCTGGGGCACGATGCGGGAGGTGATCCGCAACCACGCGTTCGGGGACAACCGGATCGACCCGGCCGACGCGGGTGTGCAGACCACGTGGATCGCGTACACCGTGCTGACGAAGGTCATCGAGGCGCTGGACCGCGACTCGGTCACTCCCGGCGCGATCGCCCACGCGCTCGACACCGGTGTCCGCGTCGACACCGGCGGCCTCACCCCCGCTCTCCGCTGGCGCTTCGAGGACTTGCTGGGCGTCCCGGGCTTCCCCCGGGTCGTCAACCCCAAGGTGACGTTCCAGGTCGTCCGTGACGGCCGTCTGGTCGCCGAGCGGCCGGGCTTCGTCGACGTGGCCCGCACGATGTCGGATGCACCGTTGGCCTGACGGATGTCCCGGCGGCCCGACGGGAGGCCCGATGGCCCGGCGCCGGCTCCGGCGGCACGAGTGGCATGACAGGGGCCCCGGTCCCGCGCCGGGTGTTCTCACTCACAGCGCACGACCGGGGCCCGGAGATCGGGGTTCAGGGGGTGTCGGGCTCCCCGGTCACGTAGTACGCGGCGAACGCGGCGAGGATCTCGTCCTCGCTGATCCTGTCGTCGCCGTCCGCGTCCAGCGCGGCGGCCACCATCGCGCACCGCTCCGGCTCGACGCCCAGGACGCGGAGCACCCGCGCGGCGCCGGCCTGGGTGACCCCGGCTCCGTCCTCGTCGGCGATGGCGACGACCGCGTGGAGGAAGGGGCGGGCGATCTCCGCGAAGCGTCGGGGGTTGTCGCGCAGCCGCTTCACCGCGCCCGTGATGAATTCCTGGCGCGTGACCCGCTGGTCGCCGTCCACGTCGGCGATTCCCGCCATGCCCTGCCAGAACGCCTCCGCGCCCGAGTAGAGGGCCTGCCCCTTGTCGGAGCGGGCGGTCGTGCCGAATTCGGCGAGGAGCGTCGCGGCCGCCGTGCTGAAGTCCGCGCGATCGATGTAACCGTTGCCGTCCTGGTCGAACTCGGCGAATCGGTGGGCGATCTTGCGCTCGTATTCTGCGCTGTCCATGCGGGGAGCGTACGACGTCGGAGCCGTTCGTGCGCCCGTTACGCGGAGAGGGGCCTGGCCTCGTCCCCGGTCGCGGCGTCGGCGTCCTCGTACACCTCGAACAGCCGGCGCACTCCCAGGGCGGCCAGTACCCGGTTCACGTGCGAGCCGTCCTCGCCTCCGGGGCGGCCGGGGCCCGCCTCCTCGCCGCGGGCCGGCAGGACCAGTCTCAGCCGTCCGCGGCAGGAGCGCAGCAGCCTGCGCGACGCGATCAGCACGCCCACGCCGCTGGAGTCGCAGAAGACCACTTCGGAGAGGTCGAGCACCAGGTCGCGTCGGCCGGTGGCGACGGCGTCATGGACACGACGGCGTATTTCCGGGGAGCTGACCAGATCCAGTTCGCCCCGTATGTGGAGTATGGTCCAGGCGGCCTGCTCGGTCTGTTCCACCTTGAGCATCACGCGCGGCCCTCTCGTCGCAGCGGTCCCGATCCGGACGTGGTCGTCTCCCGACCCGGAAGTACCGGAACTTCTCGTTCCTTCCGCCGCTGCTGCCCCGCTCCACCGCGATGAAACCCCCTACCATCCCAGCGCTTCCCAGGGGTGCACTTGCCATAAAGGGGTGTGCGTTTCGGCCGCATCGCATGACATTCGAGTGGACGACGGGCAGGGTAGGCAGCAGACGGCACGCAGAGGTCGACGGGACGGGCAGAAGGCTGGGGGCCGCCGGATGGCGAAGGACACACCACCTCGCTGGGACCGCAGGATGCAGCAGCGGTTGGCGAGGGGCGAGGCCGCCGCGCTCGGTGAGCTGTACGACCGGTTCGCCTCGCTCGTGCACAGCCAGGCCCATCGTGTGCTGGACGACGACTCCGCGGCCGACCAGGTCACCCGTGAGGTGTTCGGCTATGTCTGGGAGAACCCGGACGCCTACGACCCCAAGGACGGCTCGATGCGCTCCTGGATGGCCCGGCTCACCAACCGCCAGGCCCTGCACCGGCTGCGCGAACAGGAGCGGGCGGCGGCCGCGGAGAGCGGCGAGGGCAGCGCGGAGGAGCTGGAGCAGAAGCTGCGCCGCGCCTCGGTCGCGGCCCGCGCCGACTACATCGTGACGTCGATGCCGGCGCCGCTGCGCGCCGCGCTGGAGCTGGCCTACCACCAGCGCCGGGACTACCGGCAGACCGCGGCCGATCTCGGGGTCACCGCGGACGAGGCCCGCCGCAGGCTGCGGCTCGGGCTGCAGCTGCTGTCCACGGCCAACACCCGCCCGCTCGACGGCTCGTCGCCGCCCGGACCCCGGCGCGGCCGGTGAACGGGCCGCAGGGCGGCGGCCACGGCCCGGAGGGGCCCGACGACGGGCCGGACGCCGCACCGCGCATACCCGGACCGCGTGCGGCGGGGGACGACCTCGCGCCGCCCGACGTGCTGCCGTCGCCGCCTCCCGTGCCCGCCGAGCCCGTGCCGCACGGCGTGCTGAAGTCGCTGCTCGGCGCCTGGGCGCTGGCCGCGTGCTCCGCGGAGGAGACGGCCGCCGTGGAGGACCACCTCACCGGGTGCGCACCCTGTGCGGAGGAGGCGCTGCGGCTGCGTGACGCGGTCGCGCTGCTGCACACCGACCGGGATCTCGACCTGGATCCGCTGCTGCGGTCCCGGGTCCTGGAGAACTGTCTGGGCCGGCGGCCCGCCCGTATCCCCGTGCCCGCCTGGGCGACCGCGTACGACGCGGAGACGGCCCGGCTCGACGCGCTGCTGCGGGACATCGGGGACTCGGAATGGCACGCGCCGGTACGGCTGAAGTGGTTCGCCGGCGAGGAGGCGGTCAACCGCAAGACCACGGTCGCCGGAGTGATCGGCCACCTCATGACCGTGGACGGGCTGGTCGCCTCGGCCCTCGGCCTGGACGATCCCGCGGGCTCCGACGCGCCGACGTCCCCGGCCGAGCGCACGGAACGCTACTGGCGCTCGGGCTACCGGCCGCCGACGCGGACGGTGCGCGAGCCCTGGCGACAGCAGAGCCATGCGCTCGTGCGGACCGTGTCGTTCGCCGGGCGTGGGGTGTCGGAGCTGTCGGTGTCGTACGGGGAGTTCGCGCTGCCGCTGCGGGACTCGATGCTCGACCGGGCCTTCGAGTGCTGGGTGCACGCGGACGACATCGCGAACGCGGTGGCCTATCCGTACGATCCGCCGAGCGCGTCCCATCTGCACCACATGATCGACCTTGCGGCCCGGCTGCTCCCCGCCGCACTGGCCGCCCGCCGCCGCGCGGGTCTCGCGGCCCCGGCCCGCCACCTGGTCACGGCGGGCTCGCCGGGCCGCACGCTCCACCTGGAGGTCGAGGGCGCGGGCGGCGGCAACTGGTACATCGCCCTGGACTCACCCGCGGCGGTCGGCGACCCCGACCACACCGTGGCCCAAGTCGCCCTCGACAGCGTCGAGTTCTGCCAGCTCGTGGCCGGGCACGTCCCACCGGCCGAAGCCGCCGCAGGTCAGGACGGCGACCGCGAGGCCATTCGCGACGTCCTCTCCGCGGCGGCGTCCCTCTCCCGTCTCTGACACGTCCCCGGGCCCGCGTGCGGCGCGCGGGGACGGCAGGGCCACCGGCTCCCGGGGGAGCGGCTCACGACGTGGAGAGCGAGATCTCCGTCGCCTTGATCAGGGCGACCACCGGACTTCCCGCCGCGAGGCCGAGTTCGTCCGCCGCCTCCTTGGTGATCGCGGAGGTCAGGGTGATGCCGCCCTCGATCGCGACCCGGACCACCGCCATCGCTGCGCCCGGGGTCACCGACGTCACCGCGCCGGGCAGCTGGTTGCGGATGCTGAGGCCGTCCACGGGTGCGGTGGCGAGCGCCACCTCGCTCGCCTTCATCAGGGCGTTCACCGTGCCGCCCGGGAAGATGCCCAGATCGGCGACGGCCTCGGCGGTCACGGCCGCGGTGAGTTCCCGGCCGCTGTCGAGGCGGATCTTCACCGTCGCCATGGCCGGTCCGGTGGAGACCGCGATCACGGTGCCGGACAGCTGGTTGCGGATGCTGAGGCTCATGGTCGTGCCGTTCGTGTCGGGGATGCCGGTCACGACGTGGGCACCGTTCCCGTCATGGGCGGCGTTCACGCCATGGATGTCGTGTCCGCCCCAGTGAACCGTTCGCGCAGCTTGTACTTGAGCACCTTGCGCAGTGTGTCGTTACGGGGCAGCTCGGCCACGACCTCCAGCTGTTCCGGCAGCTTGTGCACGGAGAGCCCCGCGCCCCGCAGGTACGCGGTGACCTCCTCCAGGGTCAACGGCGCCGCGCCCCGCGGCTGCTCGATCACCGCGCAGACCCGCTCCCCGCGCTCCGGGTCCGGCAGCCCGATCACCGCCGCGTCGCCGACGCCCGGGTGTTCGTGCAGCAGGTCCTCGATCTCCTTGGCGGAGATGTTCTCGCCCTTGCGGATGATGACGTCCTTCAGCCTGCCGGTCAGGACGAGATGACCGGAGGCGGTGAGATACCCCAGGTCCCCGGTGATGAGGAAGCCGTCGGCGTCGAAGACCGCCGCGGTCTGCTCCGGGTCCAGATAGCCCCGGCAGACGGCCTCGCCGCGCAGCCGCACCTCGCCGTCGACGATCCGTATCTCCATGCCCTCGGGCGGCCGCCCCTCCGTCGTCGCGAGGTTCTCGGGGGTGTCGTCCGGCGCGCCCATCGTGATCATGGGGACCTCGGTCATCCCGTAGCCGTGGGTGAGCTGTACGCCCATCTCCCGTACGACCGCGTGGTACAGCTCCGGTGGCTTCGCGGCCCCGCCGCCCGCGAGCAGCCGCAGCGTGGGGACCACCGGTTCGCCGGGCTGTTTGCGCTGCTCGGCGAGGAACATCGAGTAGAAGGCCGTCGATCCGCCCGCGGTCGTGACTCCGTGCCTGCGGTAGGCGTCCAGCGCCTGGGGCAGCGCGAACTTCTCGAAGAGGACCGCAGGGAAGCCGTACAGCAGCAGCATCACCAGATAGTCCGCGCCGCCGATGTGGGCGAAGGGGAACGCGATCGAGCCCACGTCGTCGGACGTGAGGCGCAGGGCGTGCGCCAGGCAGGATCCGCCGGCGATCAGCGAACGGTCCGTGTGCAGGACGCCCTTGGGGTCGGACGTGGTGCCGGAGGTCCAGTAGATCCAGCGCACCGAGGTGCCTTCGGAGGGTGGTGCGGGCAGTACGGACGGATCGCCCTCGGGCAGGTCGCCGTACGCCTGGAAGACGCCGCGTGCGCCGATCCGGTGCGCCATCTCCGCGTGGTCGTAGCCCCGCCAGAGGCCCGGTACGGCGAAGAACTCCGCCTTCGCGGCGTTCAGCGCGAAGCCCACCTCGCGCTCCCGGTAGAAGGGGATCACCGGGGACTGGACGGCGCCGAGCCTGGCCAGCGCCCCGGTCAGCAGGACGGTCTCGATACGGGTGGGCAGCTGCCAGGCCACGACCGTGCCGGGACGTACGCCGAGCCCGTACAGCCCGGCGGCGACCCGTTCGCACCGCGTCCGCAGCTCGCCGAAGCCGATGCTCCGGTCGTCCTGGATCAGCACGGTGCGGTCCGGGGTGAGCGCGGCGCGGCGGTCGATCAGCTCCCAGAGCGAGCGGGAGTCGCCCAGGGCGTGTGCGGTGTCGGTCACGGCCGTCCCCTCTGGCTGACGGATAGTCAGATCGTGCCGAGAGCGTAGGCCCGGTCGCCTTGTCGGTCCAGGGGTGCGGGGCTAGCCTGCTATCTGACGAACCGTCAGAACGTGAGACAACGGAGGGCCCGATGGAACGGGAACTGCCTCGGATCATCAGCGTCGACGACCATGTGATCGAGCCCGCGCATCTCTTCGACACCTGGCTCCCGGCGAAATACCGCGACCGCGGGCCCCAGCCGCTCACCGCCGGCATCGGCGAGCTCGCCTACGTCGGCGGCAAGTACCAGATCACGATGGACCCGGACGGACCGCCGACCGACTGGTGGATCTACGAGGACCTGAAGTTCCCGTACAAGCGCAACATCGCCGCCGTCGGCTTCGACCGCGACGACATGACGCTGGAGGGCATCACCCGGGCCGAGATGCGGCGCGGCTGCTGGGACCCCAAGGCCAGGCTGGAGGACATGGACCTCAACCATGTCGAGGCCTCCCTCTGCTTCCCCACCTTCCCCCGCTTCTGCGGCCAGACCTTCGCCGAGGCCAAGGACATGGAGGTGGCGCTCGCCTGCGTGCGCGCCTACAACGACTGGATGGTGGAGGAGTGGTGCGGCGACAGCGGCGGCCGGCTCATCCCGCTCTGCATCATCCCGCTCTGGGACATCGATCTCGCGGTCGCCGAGATCCGGCGGAACGCGGCACGTGGCGTGAAGGCCGTCACCTTCTCCGAGATCCCGACCCACCTGGGGCTGCCGTCGATCCACTCCGGCTACTGGGACCCGTTCTTCGCGGTCTGCCAGGAGACCGGGACGGTCGTCAACATGCACATCGGGTCGTCCTCGCAGATGCCCGCCGCCTCGCCCGACGCGCCGCCCGCCGTCCAGGCGTCGCTGTCCTTCAACAACGCCATGGCCTCGATGATGGACTTCCTCTTCAGCGGGGTGCTGGTGAAGTTCCCGGCGCTCAAGCTCGCCTACAGCGAGGGCCAGATGGGCTGGATCCCGTACGCGCTGGAGCGGGCGGACGACGTGTGGGAGGAGCACCGGGCCTGGGGCGGGGTGCGGGACCTCGTCCCCGAGCCGCCGTCCACGTACTACTACCGGCAGATCTTCTGCTGCTTCTTCCGCGACAAGCACGGCGTCGCCTCGCTCGACGTGGTGGGCCGGGACAACGCCACCTTCGAGACCGACTATCCGCACGTCGACTCGACCTTCCCGCACACCAAGGAAGTCGCCCTCGACCATGTGAAGGACCTCGACGACGAGACCGTCCACAAGCTGATGCGCGGCAACGCGATCCGCATGCTCGACCTGGACCTCACGTAGTGGACCTGACGTACACCGAGGAGGAGGAAGCCTTCAGGGCCCGGCTGCGGGACTGGCTGACCGCGGCCCTGCCCGGGCTGCCGCCGAGACCCTCGCCGCAGGACTGGCCGGGACGGCGCGCCTACGACACCGCCTGGCAGCGGGCGCTCTTCGAGGCCGGATACGCGGACGTGCACTGGGACGCGTCCCCGACCCGGCGGCTGATCTTCCTGGAGGAGACGGAGAAGGCCGGAGCGCCCTATGTCGGGGCGAACTTCGTGGGGCTGCTCCACGCCGGCCCGACCGTCGCCGCCGAGGGGACGACGGAGCAGCGGGCGCGCTGGCTCACGCCGATACTGCGCGGTGACGAGATCTGGTGCCAGGGCTTCAGCGAGCCGGGGGCGGGCTCCGACCTGGCGTCGCTGCGCACCAGGGCCGTCCGGGACGGCGACTCCTACGTGGTGACCGGCTCGAAGATCTGGACCTCGCACGCGGAGGTCGCCGACTGGTGCGAGCTGCTGGTCCGCACCGACCCGGAGGCGCCCAAGCACCGGGGGATCACCTGGCTGGCGATGCCGATGGACGCGCCGGGCATCACCGTACGGCCGCTGCGCACCCTCGCCGGATCGACCGAGTTCGCCGAGGTCTTCCTCGACGAGGTGCGGGTGCCGGCCGCGAACCGGGTGGGGGAGGAGAACGACGGCTGGCGGGTCACCATGGTGACCCTGTCCTTCGAGCGCGGTACGGCCTTCGTCGGCGAAGTCGTCGCCTGCCGCCGCACCCTCGCCGAGCTGGCCCGTACGGCACGGAAGAACGGCCGCTGGGACGACGCGGTCCTGCGGCGCCGGCTGGGCAGGCTGCACGCGGAGTTCACCGCCCTGTGGCGGCTCACGCAGTGGAACGTCAGCGAGGCGGAGGCCACGGGCGGCGTCCCCGGCACCGGCGGCTCGGTCTTCAAGCTCCGCTACTCGCACGCCCGCCAGGAGCTGTACGACACGGCCGCCGAGGTGCTCGGCCCGGACGCGCTCGATCTGTCCCGGGAGTGGACCCTCGACCGGCTCTCGTCCCTGTCGTACACGATCGCCGCCGGCACCTCCCAGATCCAGCGCAACATCGTCGCCGAGCGGATCCTCGGCCTGCCGAAGGAACGGTGACCGGCCGTGCACTTCCAACCGACCGAGGACCAGCGCGCGTTGCGCACGGGTGTACGGGAGCTGCTGGAGGCACGCTTCGGCCGCGAGGCCCTGCGGGCCTCGGGTGCCCGCCTGGACCGGGAGCTGTGGCGGGAACTCGGGGAGGCCGGGTTCTTCGCGCTGCGGCTGCCGGAGTCGGAGGGCGGCGTCGGGCTCGGACTGCCGGAGGCCGTGCTGGCCTTCGAGGAGGCGGGGCGGGTGCTGCTGCCGGGGCCGCTCGTGGCCACGCATCTCGCCGCGGGGACCGTGGCGGGCGCGGCGACCGGGGAGAGTGTCGTGACCCGGGTCGACGGCGGGCTCGTGGCCTGGCTGGAGGAGGCCGACGTGGTGCTGGGGGACGCTGCGGACGCGGTGCCCGTACGGTCGGTCGACCCGCTCACGCCGCTGCACCGGGTCGCCGCCGGCGAACGCCCCGGCCCGGAGGCCGTTCTGCTCACCGCCGCCGAGCAGCTGGGTTCGGCCGCCCGCACCACCGAGCTGGCCGTGCGGTACGCGAAGGAACGCGAGCAGTTCGGCCGGCCCATCGGCGGCTTCCAGGCGGTCAAACACCTCTGCGCACAGATGCTGGTACGCACCGAACTGGCCCGCGCGGCCGTGTACGCCGCCGCCGTGACCGGCGACCCCGTCGAGACCGCGGGCGCCAAGCTCCTCGCCGACGAGGCCGCCGCCCAGGGCGCCCGGGACTGCCTGCAGGTGTACGGCGGCATGGGGTTCACCTGGGAGGCCGATGTGCATCTGCACCTCAAACGGGCCTGGGTGCGCGCCGAGCTGGGGCAGCCGGCCGCGCAGGCCGAGGAACTGCTGGCCGCCGCGCTCTGAGGAACCCGTGGAACGCATGGGAGCCCCGGAGGAGACGCCGTGTGAGACGCCGTGGGAGATGCCCGTGAAGATCCCCCGCCGGAGATCACTGTGCGTCGATATCGGGTTGTGTCCTTCGCCGGGGTCGTCACGGCCCGGAGTCGGGTCCGCCCTCCGGTACGCTCCGTCGAGTGCGAGATGCGTGCTGCCCCGGGGTGCGAACCCCGAACCTCCGGCCCGGTCCAGACGTGGCCGCCGGAGAAGAATGCGCCGCTCGCACAGGGTGTTCGACTTTCCGCAACGAGCGCCGCACAGTATGCACCACGGGTACTCCTTCGCGCTGGAATATGCCCGAAGCGCTTGTTGCGGTGACTGTACGTCAACCATGCTGTGTCACAAGGAAATCACGTTCCGTGATTGCTGTGAGGCGCGAGGCGATGTGTCCGCCGGTTCGGATGGTGTGAGCGGTGCAGGTGCTTCAGGTTCAGTTGGAAGTCGGGCCGGATCCCGCGGAGGTGGGACGGGCCCGTAGGTGGGCCCGTTCACGGCTCGCCGGGTCGGGGATAGGGGACGACGAGCCGCTGGCCGAGACGCTGGTGCTGCTCATCTCCGAACTGGTCACCAACGCGGTGGTCCACACCGGGTGTCCGGCCGTGCTGCGGATGCTCTTCGGGGCGGGTGCGGCGGAGGCGGGCACGGTCCGGGTCGAGGTCGCGGACACCTGCGCGCGGCCTCCGCGGCCGCGCCACGCGGACGGCGACGACACCAACGGCCGCGGTCTCGAACTGGTCGACGGGCTCGCCGACCGCTGGGGCTGGAGACCCGAGGGCGCCGGAAAGAGCATCTGGTGCGAGGTGGACCGCTGCGTGGCGCCCCGGTCGCCGGCGCCGGGCGGCGTCGCCGTCGGCCCGGGTGTGCCGGCGGCCATGGTGCCCGGCGCGTACTCGGCCTGAATCCGGGCGCGTACTCGGCCTCAGGTCCGGCGCGTTGCCCGGTGCCGACCCGGCGCTAGAGCACCGCCACCGGTGCGACCGGTGTCCCCGTGCCGCCCACGAACGGCTCGGGGGTCGCCGAGAGGAGGAAGGCGTACCGGCCCTCCTGTGCGCAGGCGGTGGACAGGTCCTCCAGGTTCCAGTTCTGGCCCTGCAGCATGCCCATCTCCACCAGGTCCAGCGCGTGCACCGGCAGCCAGAGGTCCTCGATCTCCGGCGGGAAGATCTCGAAGGTGAGGGTGTCGTTGGCCACGGCGGCGGCGTCGCGGGCGTGGAACCACTCGGGCGTACGGATCGAGAGCCCGGGCGAGGGATAGGCGTACGCGTGCTTGTCGCCGCCGAGATACACCTGGATCTGCCCGGTCCTGACGAGGACGACGTCCCCGGAGCGCACCCGTACGCCCCCGAACTCCTCCGCCTCCGAGAGGTCTTCCGGCGTGACGGCGTGGTCGCCGGGCAGCCGGTCCACGCCCTTGGCGCGGGCCACGTCGAGCAGCACGCCGCGCGAGACGAGGGTGCGTACGGTGTCGATGCCGCTGAAGCGGGCGCCGGTGTGGGCCGTGATGGTGTCCGCCGGGCGGCCGTTGTAGATCCTTCCCGAGTGGGAGGCGTGGGTGAGCGCGTCCCAGTGCGTGGCCGACTGCAGTCCCAGGGTCACGGCGTCGTCGCTGGTCGCGACCGTGCCCGGGCCGAACAGCTCCTGATTGATCTGGACCATGGTGTGCAGCGGGTTCACCCGGCCCGGGATCATCCCGGTCTGGACGCCGTCCTGCTGGAGCGGGAGGGCGAGCGGCACGCGGCGGCCGGCCCTCACCTGCGCCGCCGCCTCCCGCACCACCCGGTCCGTGATCAGGTTCAGCGTCCCGATCTCGTCGTCGGCGCCCCAACGGCCCCAGTTGTTCACGCGCTTGGCGATCTCGTGGAACTCCTCCGGCAGTGACATCGGGCCCTCCCCGGGGCTTGTGCTGAGGTGTCTGGCGGCCCATAAAATCTAACGGTCCGTCAGAAATCGCGGGAAGGGGCCGGACGTGGGGAACTTCTTGGCAGGCAGGACCGTCGCCGTGACCGGCGCCGGGCGCGGCATCGGACGCGCGGTGGCCCTCGCCTGCGCCGCCGAGGGCGCGAAGGTCGTCGTCAACGACTACGGCGTCTCCGTCGAGGGCGGTGAACCCGCCTCCGAGGTCGCCGAGGCGGTCGTGAAGGAGATCGTGGCGGCGGGCGGCGACGCGGTCGCCGTCGCCGACGACATCTCGACGATGGCGGGCGGCCAGCGGGTCGTCGACACGGCGCTCGCGCGGTACGGGCGGATCGACGGGGTCGTCTGCGTCGCGGGCATCCTGCGCGAACGCATGCTGTTCAACATGACCGAGGAGGAGTGGGACCCGGTCGTCGCCACCCACCTGAAGGGCACGTTCACCGTCTTCCGCGCCGCCTCCGCCGTGATGCGCAAGCAGGGCGGCGGGACGCTGATCGGCTTCACCAGCGGCAACCACCAGGGCTCGGTCGCCCAGGCCAACTACTCGGCGGCGAAGGGCGGCATCATCTCGCTGGTGCGCAGCGCGGCGCTCGGACTGCACAAGTACGGGGTGACGGCGAACGCGGTCGCGCCCGTGGCCCGTACCCGCATGTCCGCGAACGTGCCGATGGAGCTGAAGGAGATCGGCGAGCCCGAGGACGTCGCGGCTCTCGTCGTCTACCTCCTCTCCGACCGCGCCCGCGCCGAGAACATCACCGGCCAGGTCTACACGATCGCCGGCCCCAAGATCGCGGTGTGGGCCCAGCCGCGGGAACTGCGCGCGGGGTACGCGGACGGCGCGTGGACTCCCGAGAAGATCGCGGACTTCCTCCCGGGGACGGTGGGCACCGACCCGATGCCGATGCTGGCGCAGCTGGAGGCGATGGCCGAGGCCGCGGCGTCGGGCGCACGGCCGAACCGGTAGCGGCCGCCCGCGACGGACGCGGGTGCGGGAAGGGCCGGGGCGGGGCGGAGCCCGCCCCCACGATCAGGAGGCGTACATGGACTTCGAGTTCGGGCCCGAGGACCAGGCCTTCCGGCGGGACGCGCGCGGCTGGCTGGAGGACCACCTCACCACCGACCGCACCCGCCTCGCCTGGGAGCGGGAACTCGGCGCCGGCGGCTGGATCGGCCTCGGCTGGGACGCCGACCACGGCAACCGCCGTGCCACCCTCACCCAGCAGGTCGTCTGGGCCGAGGAGTACGCCCGCGCCGGCGCCCCCGCCCGTCTCGGCCACATCGGCGAGAACCTGCTCGCCCCGACCCTCATCGCCTACGGGAGCAAGGAACAGCAGGCCCGCTTCCTGCCGGGCATCGCCCGCGGCGAGGAGCTCTGGTGCCAGGGCTACAGCGAACCCGGTGCCGGCTCGGACCTCGCCTCCTTGCGCACCGTCGCGGTGAAGGACGGCACCGGCTACCGGGTCACCGGCCAGAAGATCTGGACCTCGCTCGCGGCGGACGCCCACTGGTGCTTCGTACTGGCCCGCACCGAGCCCGGTTCCGGCCGCCACCACGGACTGACGTTCCTGCTCGTGCCGATGGACCAGACAGGCGGCCGGATCGACGTACGGCCCATCCGCCAGATGTCCGGGACCAGCGAGTTCAACGAGGTCTTCTTCGACGGGGCCGAGGCCGTCGAGGCGGTCGGCGGCGAGGGCAACGGCTGGCAGGTGGCGATGGGCCTGCTCGCCCTGGAGCGTGGTGTGTCGACGCTCGTCCAGCAGATCGGCTTCGAGGAGGAGCTGGCCCGGATCGTACGGGCCGCGGTCGACAGCGGCGCCGTCGACGACGATCCCGTGCTGAGGGACCGTCTCGTACGCCAGTGGGCCGAGTTGCGCACCATGCGCTGGAACGCCCTGCGCACCCTGGGCGGTTCCGGCGGGGACCCGGGTGCGCCGAGCGTCGCCAAACTGCTGTGGGGCGGCTGGCACCAGCGGCTCGGCGAGCTGGCGATGCAGATCAGGGGCGCGGCGGCGGCGTCAGGAACCGGCGCGTGGACACCGTCGTACGAACTCGACGAACAGCAGCGGCTGTTCCTCTTCAGCCGCGCCGACACGATCTACGGCGGCTCGGACGAGATCCAGCGGAACATCATCGCCGAGCGCGTGCTCGGCCTACCCAGGGAGCTGCGGTGAGAGGTGTCGTCTTCGACGGTGAGCGGGCCGAGGTGGCGGACGACCTGGAGATACGGGACCCCGGCCCCGGCGAGGTGCTGGTGGCGATCGCCGCGGCGGGGCTGTGTCACAGCGATCTGTCGGTGATCGACGGCACGATCCCGTTCCCGGTGCCCGTCGTCCTCGGCCACGAGGGCGCGGGCGTCGTCGAGGCCGTCGGCGCCGGCGTCACCCACGTCGTGCCCGGCGACCACGTGTCGCTGTCGACGCTCGCCAACTGCGGGGCGTGCGCGGAGTGCGACCGAGGGCGGCCGACGATGTGCCGCAAGGCCATCGGGCGGCCGGAGCGGCCGTTCACGCGGGGTGGGAAGCCGCTGTACCAGTTCGCCGCGAACTCCGCCTTCGCCGAACGGACCCTGGTCAAGGCCGTCCAGGCGGTGCGGATCCCCCCGGAGATCCCGCTCACCTCCGCGGCACTGATCGGCTGCGGGGTGCTGACGGGCGTGGGCGCCGTGCTCAACCGGGCGAAGGTCGCCCTGGGTGACACGGTCGTCGTCATCGGGACCGGCGGCATCGGCCTCAACGTCCTTCAGGGCGCACGGCTCGCGGGCGCGGTCACCATCGTCGCGGTCGACACCAACCCGGCCAAGGAGGAGACGGCCCGGCTCTTCGGCGCGACGCACTTCCTCACGGCGGTGGACGCGGTACGGGACATCCTTCCGGACGGTGCGCAGCACGTCTTCGAATGCGTGGGGCACACGGGGCTCGTCCGCCGGGCGATCGACCTCCTGGACCGCCACGGCCAGGCGGTGCTGCTCGGCATGCCGGCCCCGACGGCCGAGGCGACGTTCCTGCCCGCGGCGATGTTCCTGGACAAGTCCATCCTCGGCTGCCGCTACGGCTCCTCGCGCCCGCAGCACGACATCGCGCTGTACGCCCGGCTGTACGGGGAGGGGCGGCTGCTGCTCGACGAACTGGTGACGGAGACCTACCCGGTCGAGGACTTCGCGAAGGCGGCGGACGACGCGGAAGGGGGCCGCGTGGCCCGCGGGGTGCTCACGTTCTGACCTCGGGCGGGTCCGCCCGCCCGCGGCGCCTTCGGTGCGGTACGAGTGCGCCCCGTGCACGAGAGCCGCCCGGCGCACGCGAACTGCCCCGTGCTCGCGGCCCGTTCCCCCGAACGGGAACGGCCCCGTGCACGCGGACTGACCCGCGCACGCGGATTGACCCGCGCACGCGGATTGACCCGCGCATGCGGATTGACCCGCGCATGCGGATTGACCCGCGCACGCGAACCGCCCCGCACGCGGACCGCCCCGCGCCGGCGCCGGACGCGGCCGTTCGCGTCAGCGCGACGCCGTCGCCCGGAAGGCGCGCCGGTACGCCGTCGGCGCGACGCCGAGCGCCGCCAGGACGTGCTGACGCATCGACTGCGCCGTACCGAAGCCGGCTTCACGCGCCACCTGGTCCATCGACAGCTCCGTGGACTCCAGGAGCTGCCGTGCCCGCTCCACACGCTGCTGGGCCAGCCACTGCCCCGGACTCACCCCGACCTCCTCGCGGAAGCGACGCGTGAAGGTCCGTACGGACATGGCCTCCTGCCCGGCGAGGTCACGCAGCTGGATCGGCTCGTGGAGGTGCTCCAGCGCCCAGGCCCGCGCGTCCGCGGTGGTCGCGGTCTGCGGCTCGGGCACGGGCCGGCGGATGTACTGCGCCTGGCCGCCGTCGCGGTGCGGCGGCACGACCGTGCGCCGCGCCACGTCGTTGGCGACCGCCGTGCCGTGGTCACGGCGCACGATGTGCAGCGACAGATCGATGCCCGCGGCCACCCCGGCGGACGTGAGGACGTCCCCGTCGTCGATGAAGAGCACCTCCGCGTCGACCTTGACCCGCGGGAACAGCCGCTGGAAGTGCGCGGCGGCGGACCAGTGGGTCGTCGCGGGCCGCCCGTCCAGGAACCCGGCGGCGGCCAGCACGTACCCGCCGGTGCAGATCGACACCATCCGGGTGCCGGGCCGCAGCAGCCCGAAGGCGGCGGCCAGTTCGGGGGTGAGCACGCCCTCCTCGTACACGGTGCCGAGCTCGTACGACGCGGGCACGATCACGGTGTCGGCGGTCGCCAGCGCCTCCGGGCCGTTCTCCACGAGGACGGCGAAGTCGGCGTCCGTGCGCACTGGGCCCGGTGGCCGCACCGAGCAGGTGACCACCTCGTACAGCTTCCGGCCTGCCGCGTCGGCCGCGCGGCCGAAGATGCGCTGGGGAATGCCCAGCTCGAAGGGGAGGCAGCCGTCGAGCGCGAGGACGACGACGCGGTGCGGCATCACGGAGGCCATGGCCCGATCATATCGAATACTGTCCTTCGGGCCACTCGTCGGAGATCCCCGGCACACCGATCCTGGGTGACGTGACCCAGACAAACGCTGTCCCCGCCGTCCCCGCACAGGAAGCGCCCCGCCTTCCCCGCCGCCCCGGTCGTGTCCACCGCGCCTGGTTCGTCGCCGCCGTCGCGTTCGTGACGATCATCGGCGCGGCCGCCTTCCGTTCCCTGCCCGGGCTGTTGATCGACCCGCTGCACGCGGAGTTCGGCTGGTCGCGCGGCACGATCGGGCTCGCGGTCTCCGTCAATCTGGCGCTGTACGGGCTCACGGCACCGTTCGCCGCCGCGCTGATGGACAAGTACGGCATCCGCAAGGTCGTCGCCGTCGCGCTGACGATCATCGCGATCGGCTCGGGCCTGACGGTGTGGATGACGGCGGCCTGGCAGCTGCTGCTCTGCTGGGGACTGCTCGTCGGGCTCGGCACCGGGTCGATGGCGCTCGCCTTCGCGGCGACGGTGACCAACCGCTGGTTCACCGAACGCCGCGGCCTGGTCACCGGCATCCTGACCGCGGCCGCCGCCTCCGGACAGCTGATCTTCCTCCCGCTGCTGTCATGGATCGTCCAGGAGCACCACTGGCGTCCCGCCGCCGTCACGGTCGCCCTCGCCGCGTTCGCCGTCGTCCCGTTCGTCTGGCTGCTGCTGCGGGACCATCCGGCGGACGTGGGGCTCGCCCCGTACGGCGCGAAGGAGTTCGTCCCCAAGCCGGCCCCGGTGGCGGGCGCGGCCCGCCGCACGCTCACGGTCCTCTTCTCGGCCGCCCGCACCGGCCCCTTCTGGCTGCTGGCGGGTACCTTCGCCATCTGCGGCGCCTCGACGAACGGTCTCGTCCAGACCCACTTCGTCCCCGCCGCCCACGACCACGGCATGCCCATCACGGCCGCCGCCTCGCTGCTCGCGGTCATCGGCGTCTTCGACGTCGTCGGCACGATCGCCTCGGGCTGGTTCACCGACCGCTTCGACGCCCGCCGGCTGCTCGCGGTCTACTACGCGCTGCGCGGCGTCTCACTGCTCTTCCTGCCGATGCTGCTGGCCCCGTCCGTCCACCCGCCGATGATCTTCTTCATCGTCTTCTACGGCCTCGACTGGGTCGCGACGGTCCCGCCGACGATCGCGCTGTGCCGTGAGCACTACGGCGACGAAAGCGCCATCGTCTTCGGCTGGGTCCTCGCGTCCCACCAGGTCGGCGCGGCGATCGTCGCCTTCGCGGGAGGCGCGGCACGGGACGTCTTCGGCTCGTACGACGTGGTCTGGTACGCCTCGGGCGCGCTGTGCGCGGCGGCGGCACTGATGGCCCTGGTGATCACCCGCCGCCCGGCGGCACCGGCTCCGGCGGCCGTGGCCTGACCGCCGACGGCCGCGCGCCGACACCGACGCTTACGGTCAGGCGCGGACGCTGACGCTTACGGTCAGGCGCGGACGCCGACGCCTACGCGCCGACGGCTACGCGCCGAGCCGTCCGAACCGTCCCCGGTGGAACAGCAGCGGATCGCCCTCATCCTCCGCACCCAGCGCCTCCACCCGCCCCACCACGATCAGATGGTCGCCGCCCGTGTGGACCGCGCCGATCGTGCAGTCGATCCAGGCCGGTACGGAGGCGAGCCGGGGCGAGCCGGTCACGGGGGCGGGGGTGTGGCCGACGCCCGCGAACTTGTCCGCGCCGCTCACCGCGAAGGCACGGCACAGCCCGCCCTGATCCGCCCCGAGGACGTTGACGCAGAAGGCCCCGGCACGGGCGATACGCGGCCAGGTCGTCGACGTACGCGCGACCATGAAGGCGACCAGGGGCGGATCGAGGGAGAGCGAGGCGAAGGACTGGCAGGCGAACCCCGTGGGCCCGCCGCCCTCCTCGTCGTACGCCGTGACGACGGTGACCCCGCTCGCGAAGTGCCCGAGCACCCGGCGGAACTCGGCGGGGTCGACCGGCAGCCGCTCGTCGTCCCGCACGGTACGCAACTCCGGTCGCGGCAGGGCGTCGTACGGCTCGGCTGCCGTGGCGGCGCCGACGGACCTGAGGTAGCGGACGGCGGTGGCGGCCATCCCTGCGTGTCCCATCACGACAGCCATTGAAGCTGACGGATCGTCAGATAGGAAGGTGCGGGAACGGTCCAAGGCCCGTGCGGCCAGTAGCGTTGCCGTGCACACGGTCCCGGCAGTCGAGGAGCACGAGAAGTGGGCACCCCCTTGTTCATCAAAGTCTGCGGTCTGCGGACCGAGCAGGACGTCGACACGGCCGTCGAGGCCGGCGCCGACGCGATCGGCTTCGTCTTCGCGGAGAGCCCGCGCCGCATCGACGCCGGCACCGCGTCGCGGCTGGCGCGGCGCGTGCCGGAGGGGATCATGACGGTCGGCGTCTTCCGCAACCAGCCGCTCACCGAGGTCCGGGAACTGCTGGACGCGAGCGCGATGCGGGCCGTACAGCTGCACGGTGACGAGGACCTCGCCTTCTACGACGCCCTGCGGCCGGACGGGCGGCCCCTGATCCGGGGAGTCTCCGTACGGGGCGACGCACCCCGGCACGGCGAGCGCGGCGAGGACATCCTGCTGCTCGACGCGCCGGTACCGGGCGCGGGCGAGGTGTGGGACCGGTCGGGCAAGCGGCTGCCGGAGCCCGGCCTGGCGTGGCTGCTCGCCGGGGGTCTCGACCCGGGCAACGTCGCGGAGGCGGTCCGCGCGGCCCGCCCGTGGGGCGTGGACGTCTCCAGCGGGATCGAGATCAGCCGTGGCGTGAAGAGCCCCGAACTGATCACCGCGTTCATCGAGGCGGCCCGCGCCGCCGCCGGGTAGCTCCGGCCCGGCAGCTCGACGCGCCATCCGAAGTGGCTGATAGCTTCTGCGAATTGTTGGCAGGAGCATGGAAGAACGCACGGGGGATGGATGCCGTGTGCGACGGGCGGCCCGCGCTCCACACGCTGACCGTCAGCTTCACCTACGACGACGTCGTGCTCGACCGTCTGCCCGCACTCCTTCGCGCCTACGTCGACGACATCACGCGCCGCCGAGGCTGCACCGACGTCACGTTCCCCGAGCCGTCCGACTTCGGGGCGGGCCGCTGACGGGCCGCTGACGGTACGGGACGTCTCCGGACGCCCCGGCCGGGCGGGGACGTGTCCCTAACGCCCCCGGTACTCCGGGGTGCGTCGCTCCACGAAGCTCGCCACGCCCTCGTTCGCGTCCCTGGTCGTCATGGCGATCTCGACCGCCGCGGCCTCGGCGGCGAAGGCCGACGCCCGGTCGGTGTCGAGGGAGGCGTTCACCAGCTGCTTGGTGAGGGCGAGCGTGCGCGTCGGGCCCTGGGCGAGGCGGCCCGCCCACTCGCGGGCCGTCTTCTCCAACTCCTGCGCCGCCACGACCCGGTTGACCAGACCCATCCGTTCGGCGCCGGCCGCGGACAGCGCGTCGCCGAAGAACATCAGCTCCTTCGCGCGCTGCGGCCCGACCAGTCGCGGCAGCAGATACGCGCCGCCGCCGTCCGGGACCAGTCCGCGGCGTACGAACACCTCGATGAAGCGGGCGGATTCGGCGGCGAGGACCAGATCGCAGGCGAACGCGAGGTGCGCGCCGATACCGGCCGCGACGCCGTTCACGGCCGCGATCACGGGCTTCTCGCAGTCGAGGACGGCCGTGACGAACCGCTGTGCGCCGCGCCGGATCGTCCGGGCCACATCACCCGTGACGGGCTCCGCGCGGGCGGCCGGGGTGCCGCGCAGATCGGCGCCCGCGCAGAACCCCTTGCCCGTGGCGGTGATCACGACGGCGCGAACGTCCGGGTCGGCGGAGGCGTCGTCGAGCAGCGCGATGACGCGTTCGCGCTGGTCCCAGGTGACGGCGTTCATCGCCTCGGGGCGGTTGAGGGTGATCCACGAGACGCCGTTGTCAGTGGTGTGGAGTACCAATGACTCAACGGGCTCTTCGGGGGAGAAAGTCATGGGGGTACGGCTCCAATACGTCTGCGTGCACGTTCACGTCCGGGTCGGCACCCCCGGTGCCGGCCTCGGTGGCAGTGCCGGTGTCGGCGTCGGTGCCGGATCAATCGGTGTCGGATCGGTCGGCGTCGGTTCAGCGGCACACGGCGAGCGCGTCCAGCGCCACCGCGCCCTGCCCGCGCGGCAGCACCATCAGCGGGTTGATGTCCAGCTCGGAGAGGTCCCCGCCGAGCTCCAGCGCCATCCGCTGGATCCTCAGGACGACCTCGACGAGCGCGTCGACGTCCACCGGTGGCCCGCCCCTGACCCCGTCGAGCAGGGCCCGCCCGCGGAGTTCGCCGAGCATGGAGCGTGCCTGCTCCTCGCCGAACGGCGGGACCCGCACGGCCGCGTCCTGGAGCACCTCCACCAGCACACCGCCCAGCCCCACCGTCACCGTCGGCCCGAAGAGCGCGTCCTGGGTGACGCCGACGACCATCTCGACGCCGCGCTCGACCATCTGGCAGACCAGGATGCCGTCCAGGTCGATGTTCTCGTAGCGGGCGATGTCGGTCAGTTCTCGATAGGCGTCGCGGACCTGGCTGGCCGAGGTCAGCCCGATCTTCACCAGGCCCAGCTCGGTCTTGTGGGCCAGCTGCGGCGCGGACGCCTTCATCACCACCGGATAGCCGACCAGCCCCGCCGCCCGTACCGCGGCCGCCGCGCTGGTCACCAGCTGCTCGCGCGGTACGCGGATGCCGTACGCCCGCAGCAGCTGCTTCGCCGCGTGCTCGCTGAGCCGGTGCCCGGGGCGCAGCAGCGCCTGGGCCTTGCGGAAGGAGGGGGAGAGGGTGCGGGGCGCCTCGTCGAAGGCCGAGCGGTAGCCGGTGGTGAAGCGGTGGTGGTCCAGATACGCCTTGACGGCGGTGATGCAGTTGCCGAACGTACGGAAGGTGGCGACCCGTGACGACCCGAGCAGCGTCGTCCGGTAGGCCTCCTCCGTGCCGACCGGCGAACCCCACACCACGCACACCAGTTTGTCCGTCTCCTCCGCCGCGTCCACGAGGTCCTGCGCGAGCCTGTCGCTCATGGGCGGGAAGGGGCCGGTGATCGGGCAGATCAGCACGCCGACCTGAGGATCGGCGAGGATCGCGTCGATGATCTTCCGGCCGCGCCAGTCGCCGACCGGGTGGCCGCCGTTGTCGACGGGGTTGGCGACGTTCAGGTACTCCGGTATCCACTGGTGCAGTTCGGCCTGCTTGGCCCCGGACAGCGGCGGCAGCCGCAGCCCCGCCGCGGTCGCGAGATCCGAGAAGTGCGCGCCCGTCCCGCCCGAGATCGAGTAGACGACGACCCCGTCGCTCCGGGGCCGACGCGCCCGCGCCAGCAGCGCGGCGGTGTCCTGGAGTTCGTCCAGCCCGTCGACGCGGATCACGCCGTACTGGCGCATCGCCGCGTCCACGACCTGATCGGCGCCGGTGAGCTTGCCCGTGTGCGAGGCGGCCGTCCGCGCGCCGGCCTCGGTGCGGCCGACCTTCACGGCCACGACGGGCACGCCGGCGCGTGCCGCCCGGTCCGCGGCGAGCAGGAACGACCGGCCGTCCTTGAGCCCCTCCACGTAGCAGGCGATCACGCCGACCTCGGGCCGCCCGGCGAAGTACGAGATGAAGTCGGCGGTCTCCAGATCGGCCTCGTTGCCGGTCGGCGCCCAGTGCGAGAGCCGTACGCCCAGCTCCTGCATGGTGAACACCGGGCGGCCCTGGTGGCCGGACTGGGTGATCAGCGCGATGGCCGGCCCTTCGAGGTCGTCGCGGAACCGCTCGAAGGCGTTGAGGTTGGTGTTCGGCCCGAGCATCCGCACCCCGGACCGCTCCACCGCCGCGGCCAGCCGCCGCTGGGCGTCCGCGCCCTCCTCGCCGGTCTCTGCGAACCCGGAGGCGAAGGCCACGGCGAACTTCACCTTCGCCTGCCCGAGTTCCTCGATCACGGGCAGCGGGTCGCCGACGAGCAGCACGGCCAGGTCGACGGGCTCCGGCAGATCCGCGACGGACGGCACACAGGGCCGCCCGAAGACGGCGGTCCGGCTGGGATGCACGGGATGCAGCCGCGCGCCGACCCGCTCGGCCCAGGCGATCAGCTGCCGCGTGATCCCGGTGTTGGGCCGCCCTTCGGCGTCGGACGCGCCGACGACGGCGACCGACTCGGGCCGGAAGAACCGGTCGAGATCGGGGACCGGCGCATAGAGCGGACGGCCGCTGACATCCAGGTCGCCCTCGCTCGCGGCGATGCCGTGGACGGTGGGCCCGGTCTGCTCCCCGCAGGCCACGACTCGGGCGCGGAGATCGGTGGTCAAGGTGCCATGGGTTGATCCAAGCATCGTTCCGCCCGCTCCTTGCTCGTCGGCGCTCGTCGGCCAAGCCGTCAACTGACGCATAGTCAGATTACAGAGCTGACGGACAGTCAGGAACCCGTCGTGCATGCAATCCATGCCCCGTCCGGGGCATGTCGCATCCTCGGAAACACGCCAAAAGCCCACGGGAGGCCGCCCGTACCGCGCCGAGGCGGTCGGCCGTACCGCCCGGAGAGGGCTGCCGCGCCGGGGTCCGGCGCGGCAGCCCGTGCCCCGGGGGTGTCAGCGGGAGAGCGCCTTCGCGATCTTCCGGGCGTCCAGGGCCATCTCGCGGAACATCCCGCTGATCGGGTTGGTGAAGCCGGTGAAGTACAGCCCGGGTGCCTGCTTCGGGGCCCGGGCGCCGTGGACGAGAGGGCGGCCACGGTCGTCCAGGACGCCGAGGTGACCGACCAGGGGTTCCAGGGCGCGGGTGTAGCCCGTGGCGGCGATGACCGCGTCGGGGGTGATGGGTGAGCCGCCCGCCAGGGCCACCTTGGACTCCTCGAACGATTCGACCGCCGCGACGACCTCGACGCGCCCGGACCGGATCGCGTCGATCAGCCCCACGTCCTGCACCGGGATCGCGCCCTGCCGCACACGGGAGTAGAGGCCCGTGTCCGGTCGGGGCAGGCCGTGGGCCGACAGGTCGGGCACGGAGATCCGGCCCATGAGGTCGCCCGCTTTGTCGACCAGCCGGACCGGCAGGCGGCGGACCAGGATGCCGGTGCGCTGGGCGGGCCAGCCGGCCGTGGAGCGGCGCACGATGTGCGGAACGGTGCGTATGGCGAGCCGCACCCGCGCGGCGCCGCCTTCCACGAGGTCGACGGCTATCTCGGCGCCCGTGTTGCCGGCGCCGACGACCAGGACGTCCTTGCCCGCGTACGGGGCGGCGTCGCGGTACGCGGAGGCGTGCAGCAGCTCGCCCGTGTACGTGTCCAGGCCCGGCCAGTCCGGCAGGCGCGGGGTGTGGTTGAAACCGGTCGCCACCACGACGGCCCGCCCCGTGAGCAGGCGCCCGCCGGACGCGTGCAGCACCCAGTCGGACCCGGCGGGCTCGATCCGGGAGACCTCCACTCCCGTCACCAGCTCCAGCTCGTGGAACTCGGCGTACTTCTCCAGGTAACGGACCACGTCGTCCCGCGACACCCAGCGCCCGAACCTGCGCGGCATGGGAAGTCCGGGGAGCCCGGACAGCCGTCGGGTGGTGTGCAGGTGCAGCCGGTCGTAGTGCCCGCGCCAGGACGACCCGACGGACTCCGACTTCTCCAGCACCACCGCCCGTACGCCCCGCTCCCGCAGGGCTGCGGCGACGGCGAGACCGCCGGGTCCGGCCCCGATGATGTACACGGGGCGGTCGTTCGTAAGATCCATGGCTCTGTGATCAGGCATGAGCGCACAGCGTAACGGCGCACCATTGCGAATCGGTCACGGTCGCCTACCTCTTGCGCGTACAGCTTCCCGTCCGGTGAACTGACGTACCGTCAGAATCGAGGGAGGGGTCCCCGGGATGCAGACCATCTGGCTCACCGGCGCCGAATGGCTCGCCGTCCTCCGCATCGGGCTCGGGCTGTGGTGGCTGGAGAGCTGGCGGCACAAGGACAGGAAGGGCTGGTTCGAGCGCGGCACGGGCATCGCCTGGGCCGCCGACGTGGCCGCGAAGCACCGCTGGACGGTCGTGAAGCACGGCTTCGACCGCGTCGTCGCACCGCGCCCCAAGGCCATGGCGTACGTCGTCGTCTACGCCGAACTCGCCCTCGGCCTCGGCCTGGTCACCGGCTTCCTCACCCCGGTCGCCCTCGTCGGCGGGCTCGTCCTCAACCTCCTCTACCTCGTCCTGATGATCCACGACTGGGCGGAGCAGGGGCAGAACGCGATGATGGCGCTGGTCTCGCTGGTCGCCCTCTTCGCCATGTCCTGGCAGACCTGGTCCCTCGACAGCGCGATCGGACTCTTCCTGTGAACGCCGCCACCCCCGACATCGACGACTTCACGCGCCCCTGGTGGGACGCCGCCGCCGAGGGCCGCCTGCTCATCCGCCGCTGCGGCACCTGTGGGCGAGCCCACCACTACCCGCGCGAGTTCTGCCCCCACTGCTGGAGCGAGGACACCGCCTGGGAACGGGCGAGCGGCCGGGCGACCCTCTACACCTGGTCCGTCGTCCACCGCAATGATCTCCCGCCCTTCGACGCCCGCACGCCCTACACCGCGGCCGTCGTCGATCTCGCCGAGGGCCCGCGGATGATGACCGAGATCGTCGAATGCGCGGAGGCGGACCTGCGCATCGGCATGGAGCTGGAGGTGGCCTTCCGCGAGGAGGGCGGGGGAGTGGCGGCGCCGGTGTTCCGCCCGGCCCGGCAGATCAGCGGCCGGCTCAGCCCTCCGGCGACAGGCACAGCTGCGCGGTGACCACCGCGAGCAGCAGCTCCGGGTCGACGAACTCGCCGACGGCCGGCGGTCCCGCGCGCCACGACAGCGGATAGGTGTTGCCGTGCGCGGCGGGCACGCCGACGTACTGGTCCCGGGCGCACGGGCCGAAGCAGGCGGCTCCCGGCGGCCAGGCGTGTTCCTTGCTGCTGCCGGGAGGGATGAGGAAGTACGTCCACCGCCCGCGCCACATCTCCCGTACGACGGGCCCGGGATGCCCGTCCGTGGCGGCGACGAGGTGGTGCAGCACGGCCTCGCCGCGGACGCCGTGGACGCGTACGGCGTCGAAGTGGATCCCCGCGAGGCGTAATTGCACGCCGGACGCCGGGACCCAATCGGGGAGTTTCTCGCTGGTCATGCCCCCGAGGATCGTCGTGGTTGCGTAGCGTGACCAGAGGGACACGGTCCACATCGGGCGGATGTGGGAAGGGCGGTGGGAGCTGTGGGGTCGGGCAAGGAGCCCTCGCCCGCGCGCAGGCACGTGGGCGAGCTGGTCAAGCTGTTCCGGGGCCTCGCGGACATGACGCAGCGGGACCTGGCGGAACGGCTGCTGATGTCGGAGTCGCTGGTCGGCGCGTACGAGCGGGCCGAGCGCATCCCGACGACGGCGTTCCTGGTGGAGGCGGACGGGGCGCTCGGGGCGAAGGGGGTGCTGGCGTCGTGCGTGGCGATGATGGAGGAGGAGAAGTACTCGCCGAAGTTCCTCAACTGGAAGCGCACCGAGGCCGAAGCGGCGAGCATCAGCGCCTACGAGACGATGCTGGTCCCCGGGCTGCTCCAGACGCCCGCCTATGTGCGGGCGCTGTACGAGGTGCGGGTGCCTATGTACGAGCCGGAGGAGATCGACCGGCACGTGGAGGCACGGCTGGAGCGGCAGGACGTGCTCGACCGCAGGCCGAGGCCGATCGTCGCCTATGTCATCGAGGAGTCGGTGCTGCACCGCCCGATCGGCGGTGGGGCGGTACTCAAGGAACAGCTGGCACGTCTACTGGAGTCGGTGCGGACGAGGAACCATCTGACGGTGCAGGTGATGCCGACGGAGCGGGCGGTGCACGCCGGGCTGAACGGACCACTGAAGCTGCTGAGCACCCGGGACGGGCGGAATCTGGGGTATGCGGAGGGGCATGGCGGAGCTACCTTGATCTCCAAGCCCGACGAGGCGAACCGGCTGTTCGACCTCTTCGGGGCACTGCGGGCCCAGGCCCTCACCCCCTGGGAGTCCGTGGAACTGATCGAGAGGATGGCGGCGAGACCGTGAACCCCGACCTGGTGTGGTTCAAGAGCAGCTACAGCAACAACGAGGGCGGCGAGTGCGTCGAAGTCGCCTACGCCTGGCGCACCTCCAGCTACAGCGGCAACGAGGGCGGCGAGTGCGTCCAAGTCGCCGCCTGCCCCCACACCGTCCACGTCCGCGACTCCAAGGTGCCGGACGGCCCGATGCTCAGCGTCGCCCCGGCGGCCTGGACCGCGTTCGTCGCCACGACCGCCGCCCCGCGGCCGGCCCGGTAGCTTTCAGTCCATGCGCGTGGTGACGTGGAACGTGTGGTGGCGCTTCGGGCCCTGGGAGAAGCGGCGGCACGCGATCCTGGCCGTCCTGCGCGAGCTGCGGCCCGATGTCGTCGGCCTCCAGGAGGTCTGGGCGAAGGGCGACGAGAACCTGGCGCAGTGGCTCGCCGAGGAGTTGGGGCTCCACTGGGCATGGGCGGCCTCCGACGCGCCGCAGCGCTGGCAGAAGAGGAACGGCGAAGCGGACGTCGACTTCGGCAACGCCGTGCTCAGCCGGTGGCCGATCGCCGGCCGCGAGGTCCTGCGGCTGCCGCCGAACACGAGGTTCGACGACGGCCGTCTCGTGCTCCACACCCGGCTGGACGTGCCCGGCGGGCCGCCCGTGCCGTTCTTCACCACCCATCTGACCTCGGGCCCCGACGCCTCGGCCGTGCGCTGCGCGCAGGTGCGCGAGCTGGTCGGTTTCGTCGCCGCGCACCGGGGTGCCGGGCCGTATCCGCCGGTGATCACGGGGGACTTCAACGCCTGGCCGGACTCCGACGAGATCCGGCTGCTCGGTGGACTCAGGACCGCGCCCGCCGTCGCGGGGCAGGTGTTCCTCGACGCCTGGGAGTACGCGGATCCGTCGGCCCCGTCCGCGACCTGGGACACGACCAATCCGTACCTGAGCGGCTTCGGGCCGAGCGTCCGCATCGACTACATCCACGTCGGCCCGCCAGGACCGGGCGGGCTCGGCCATGTGCGTTCCGTCCGGCGGGCGGGCTTCGGGGCCGTCGACGGCGTCTGGCCGTCCGACCACGCGGCGGTCGTCGCCGACCTCGTGCCGCCCGAGTCCCCGGACCCGTCGCGCCCGCCGCACATGTGACACACGTCGCACCGGACGGACCGATCACTTCGGTTCGTGCCGTCGGTCATCACCGCAACAGCAACGGACGCCAGCAGTGTTGGCACCCGCGACCGACGCGCACGGACGACAGGAGACCCGTCGCCATGACCACGCAGAGCAGCAGCGCCGTAAAGGGCCCGGCCGGCTACTTCCCCTCGATCGAGAAGAAGTACGGCCGCCCGGTCACGCATTGGCAGGAACTCATCCGCTCGTCCCCGCTGACCAGGCACATGGAACTCGTCTCCTGGCTCAAGACCGAGCACGGCCTGGGTCACGGCCACGCCAACGCCCTCGTCGCGTACACCCTCGCCGAGAGCGGCGGGGAATAGCCGGGTCCCGACCTGCGACGTGGGGCCCCCGCCCGTTGGAAGCCCCACGTCCCTCACTCTTGCCGGGTCAGAAGCGGTCTCGCGTCCCGGACAGCCCCGGGATTCCCGGAGGCGTCGGCAGCGGAAGCTGCAGCCGGTCCTTGCGCTGGCCGGCCGGGGTGCGGCAGGTCAGGTCCTTCGCGGGGAGCTTGCCCGTGGTCAGGTAGGCCGTGGCGGTCTTGTCGGCGCAGGACTTGGAGCCGTAGATGCCGTGGCCCTCGCCGCCGAGGACCGTGACCATCCGGGAGCCCTTCATGGCCCGGCGCAGGCCCTGACCGCTGGTCAACGGCGTCTGGGAGTCCCACTCGTTCTGCAGGACGAGCGCGCCGACCTTGTTGTCGATCCTGGTGGCCTGCTCGGGGCCGTTCTTCCAGAACGCGCACGGCTTGATGTTGGACGCGAAGTCGCCGTACAGCGGGTACCTGGCCTTGTCGCGGACGGCGTCACGGCGGTACTGCTCGGGATCGCGCGGCCAGGAGCGGGTGTCGGCGCACACCACGGCCCAGAAGCTCGCGTCCCCGTTGTCCGAGGGCACGGCGCGGGCGAACGACGGCGGGACGGGGCTCGGCGACGAGCCGCGCTCGCGCGACGGCGCCGGCTTCTTGCCCGCGGCCGCCTTCTTCAGGTCGGCGACCTGCTGGGCGGCGACGTCCGCGTCGAAGAAGACCGCCCGCCCGGCGCGGATGTCGTCGCCGGTGAGGCTCATCCCCTCGAACTCGATGGGCTTGCGGTCCGCCTGGGCGACCAGGTCCCAGAAGGTCTTGCGGACCTTGGCCGGGGTGTCACCGAGCTTGTACTGCGCCTGCCGCTTCGCGGTCCATTCGCTCCAGTGCGTGAACGCGGGCTCGGCGCCCTCCGCCCACACCTGGATCATGCCTCGCCAGATCCGCTGCGGGTCGACGGCGCTGTCCAGCACGAACCGGTCGGCCCGCTTGGGGAACATCTGCGTGTAGACGGCGCCGAGGTAGGTGCCGTACGAGTAGCCCAGGTAGGAGATCTTCTTCTCGCCCAGCACGGCGCGGACGACGTCCATGTCGCGAGCGGTGTTGCGGGTGGTCAGGTGCAGCAGCGCGTCACCGCCCTTGGCCCGGCACTTCTCGGCGACCGTACGGGCCCACTCCACGTCCTTGGCGAACGTCGCGGCCTTGTAGGGCCGTTCCCAGTTGCGTTCGTCTTCCTTCAGTCCGCAGCTGACCGGGGAGCTCTGGCCGACACCGCGCGGATCGAACCCGACGAGGTCGTACTGCTTCGTGACGGCCTTGGGCAGCTCCATCGCCATGAACGGCGGCATGCCGAGGCCCTCACCGCCCGGGCCGCCGGGGTTCAGCAGCAGAACGCCGCGGCGTTCCGACGAACTGGTGGCCTTCATTCGCGAGATCGCGATCTCGGTCTTCTTGCCGCCGGGACGCCCGTAGTCCAGCGGCACCTTGATCATCGCGCACTGGTGCGCGGCGGGGCCCTGGGCGTCGCAGCGCTGCCAGCGGGGCTTCTGCTGCGTGTACTGCTTCATGGGGTGCGCGGCGGCGGCCGCCGCCGGGGCCGCGGTCGCCGTTGCGGGCGTGAGCGCGGGTATGAGGGTCGCGAGGGCGCTGACGGCCAGGACGGGTGCTATTCGACTTCTGCGCACAGTGAATGCCGGTCCTCGTGAGGGGGGTGGGTGGTCTCATCCACCCTCTCGCGCAGGGGAGTTCGGCGAATCCATCGGCGGGGCAAGGTGCATCCGACCGCAGGCGTACGGACCGGCGTGAGGAAATGGTCCCCGGGATGTAGGCCGCGAGGGGCCGTTTTTCCGTCCGGGGTGTCACGGCAGCATGGGCGTCACGACATCCGGGGGTCCGCCCGGCAGGGGGAGCCGGGCCCGGCGGCGGGGCCGGTCCGGTCGTCCGGACTACGGCCAGAGCAATTCCCTGGCCCAGCCCTTCCCTTCGCGCAGGTAGCGCAGGCGTACGTGACGCCGGCGGGCCTCGCCCTGGAAGAACTCCACCTCGGACGGTTCGAGCACGTACACCGTCCAGGTGCCCGACGTCGCGTCCGTCTCGGCCGCCGCCCGTTCCCAGGCCGCCTCGCTCGCCCGCTCCAACTCCTCGTAGGTGACGAGTGGTTCGCTCTGGCGCCCGACCAGGGCCGCTGCCAGCGCACCCGTCGAGCGCGCGTGCAGATCGGCGTACGCCTCGTCCGCCGTACCGGGGACGACCCGTCCACGGACGCGGATCTGCCGCCCCTGCGCGGGCCAGTAGAAGCCGAGCGCCGCGTCGGGGCGGGTGGCGAGCTGGCGGCCCTTCGCGCTCGTCGAGTGGGAGGCGAAGTGCCAGCCCCGCTCGTCGGCGTCGTGCAGCATCAGCGTCCGGACGTCCGGACGGCCGTCCTCGTCGACGGTGGCGAGGGTCATGGTGTGCGGCTCGGGCTGGCCGGCGGCCGCGGCCTGGACGAACCAGCGGTGGAAGAGCGGCAGCGGGTCGCCGGGCGCGTCCGCGGGGTCGAACGTGGGCAGTTCGGTGTCCCACACCCGCAGCGACCTGAGCAGCCTGTGGAAGTCCTGGCTGGAGCTGGAGCTGGAGCTGGTGCTGCCGTGCTCGTGCGTCATGCCCCGATCTTCACACCTGGCCCAGGTCCGCCGACACCCACCTCTCCGGGCGCATATGGATCACGACCTGCTCGCCGTGGTTCTTCTCGGCGAACTCGACGTAGCCGTCCACCTTCTCCGCCGGCAGGTAGCGGGCCGACATCTCCCGGAGCAGAGCGGGCGTCCCGGGCGTCGTCCTGGTCACCGGGCCCTCGACGGAGACGTACCGGATGGTGGGTTCGATCCGGTCGACGAGCAGCGAGAAGCGCCCCGCCGCGTCGATCCGCCGGTGCTTGCGCGAGTCCCGCCCGGTCAGGATCCAGACCTCGCCGCCCGCCTCGTACTGGTACCAGATCGGCACGGTGAGCGGCCCCCGGCCTTCTCCGCCGTCCACCGAGAACGCCGCTACATGCGGCTGTGCCAGGAACTGTTCGCGCTCTTCGAGGGTCAGGGCCACCGGAGTCTCCTTCGCGCCGATTCGTGCGGTCGACAGGCTTGCGGGTCGCGTGAACTCCACCCCACTGTGCCGCACCAACCGCTCCGAGCGAACCCGGACGCGCGCAGCCGGGCCCTGACCTGCGGTGCTGGGTTATCCTCCGCGGACGATCGACGTATCCAGGGGTGGGGACTCCATGCAGAAGAAGCAGAAGGTGGTTCTGGCTGCCGCCGCGGCGGCAGTGCTCGCCGCGGTACCGGCCACGCTGGTGATTCAGGACCGGGTCGAAGCGGCTGCCGTGGCGGAGGAGCGGAAGTCGCTCGAACTGGCCGCTCTGAAGATCTTCCAGCGCGACGCGGATCGCCCCGCGGCGTACTGGCGGACCGTGCCCGCCCCCGGCGGCATGGTCTGGGACAGGGCCGTTGCCCGAGCCCAGTTGTCCCGGGTGGAGAAGGAGGGCCACCAGGCGAAGGTGTGGGTCAGTGAGATCACGACGCCGTACGCGAGCGACCCTTCCGGAGGGCGCCGACAGGCGACCACTCCGTACGCCGCCGGCCACCTCTTCGTCTTCGAGCCCTCGGGGGACGGCTGGCGGCTGGCCAAGGACCTGACGCGATCCGAGCTGGCGGGCAACGGATAGCGGTTGGGCACCAGGCGGACCGGCCCCCGCGCAGGGTCGCCGGACGCGTCGGACCGCGTCGGACCGTGCCGGACTCTCCGGACGCCGGATGGTGCCGGGCCTGCTGGACCGCGCCGGACTCTCTGGACCGCGCTGGACCGCGCCGGACCCGCCGGACCCGCCGGACCCGACGGACTCTCCGGACCGCCGGATGGGTGCCGGGTCCGCCGGACGCCGGATGTGCCGGGCCCGCTGGACCACGCCGGACAGGCGGAACGCGCCGGACCGCCCGCCGTCCGGCGCGGATCAGCGGGCCAGTACCACCGTTCCCGCGGAGCAGAACCAGCCGCCCGTGCCCGAGGCGACGGCCAACTCCGGAAGGCTGCCGTCCGGTCGCCGTACCTGATGACCGCCCGCCTCGCCGCGCAGCTGCCGTACGGCCTCGACCAGCAGGAACAGCCCTCGCATCCCGGGATGGCAGGCCGAGAGCCCACCGCCGTCGGTGTTCACGGGCAGCTCGCCGTCCAGCCGCAGCCGGCCCTTCTCGACGAAGGCCCCGCCCTCGCCCTTCGCGCAGAAGCCGAGGTCCTCCAGCGTCACGAGCGTCATGTAGGTGAAGGCGTCGTAGATCTCGGCGACGTCGATGTCCGCCGGCCGCACCCCGGCCCGCTCGAAGGCGAGCCGTCCGCTGACCGCAGCGGGCGAGACCGTGAAGTCGTCCCACTCCGACATCGTCGTGTGCGAGACGTGCTCGCCGGTGCCGAGCACCCACACCGGCGCCTTCGCCGTGTCCGGTACGTACTCCTCCGCCGCCAGCAGCACCGCGCAGCCGCCGTCGCTGCGGATGCAGCAGTGCAGCTTGGTGAAGGGATCGGCGATGACCGGGCCGGCCAGCACGTCGTCCACGGTGATCGGCTCGCGGAACATCGCGTCGGGGTTGTGCGCGGCGTTCGCCCGCGCCTGGACGGCGACCTCGGCGAGCTGCTCCAGCGTCGTGCCGTACTCGTGCATGTGGCGGCGGGCGGCCATCGCGTACTTGGCGATCAGCGTGTGCCCGTACGGGGCCTCGAACTGCAGCGGCCCGCGGGCGCCGAAGGAGAGGTTGGAGGTGCGGCGTCCCGCGCGGATGTCGGCGCGGGCGGTGGACCCGTAGACGAGGAGTACGGCATTGGCGTGACCTGCGGCGATGGCGTCCGCGGCGTGCGCGGCCATGACCTCCCAGGTGGCGCCGCCGACCGCGGTGGAATCCACCCAGCGGGGCCTCAGGCCGAGATACTCGGCCACCTCGGCCGGCGCGAGGGTGCCGAGCCCGGCCGAGGCGAGGCCGTCGACCATGTCCCGGCCGAGCCCCGAGTCGGCGAGGGCGCGGCGTGCGGCCTGGGCGTGCAGGGCGTACGGGGTGGGGCCGTCGACGCGGCCGCAGTCCGAGAGGGATATGCCGACGACGGCGACCTTGCGGGGGGCGCGAGGGCTGCGCTGACTGGTGGGCATGGATCTGACGGTACATCAGATCCATGGGGCCGGCGGTACGCTCGTCGCATGGCCCAATCCCATGCCGAAGACGTCGACGGCTACCTCGCGGAGGTGGCCGATCCGGACCGGCTGACCGCGCTCGTACGCATCCGTGAACTGTGCCGGACCGAACTCGGCGGCCACGAGGAGCTCATGGCGTACGGCATGCCCGCGTACCGCCGCCCCGGCGGTGAGCCCGAGATCGCCTTCGCCAACCAGAAGCAGTACATCTCCTTCTATCTGATGCGTCCGGACGTCCGGGAGGGCTTCGAGGAGCGGCTCGCCGACCAGGACATGGGCAAGGGCTGCCTGCGCTTCCGCCGTACCGAGCGGATCGACTTCGATCTCGTACGGGACCTGCTGAAGGCGGTCGCCGCGGGACCGGGCGAGGTCTGCTGACGATCCGGGCTCCGGTTCCGGCACCTCCGGGTCCCGGCTCCGGTTCCGGCACCTCCGGTTCCCGCACCTCCCGTGCCCGTTCCGGTTCCGGCACCTCTGCTTCCCGTGCGCCCGGCTCTGGGCTTCTGGGGGCTCCGTCCCTATCATGACGCCCCGTCAGACGCCGAGGGGAGCCGCCGATGGACGCCGCCTTCACGACGGAGCAGTCCGAGATCCGCCGCACGCTGCACACGGCCCTCTCCCGAGGTGTGCCGCCGGGGCCACCCGGCCCGGACGGCCACGCGACAGGACCCGGCTACGACGCCGGGCTGTGGGCGCGGCTCGCCGAAGGGCTCGGGCTGCCGGGGCTCGCGCTCGACGAGGCGTACGGAGGCGTCGGCTGCGGCACCGTGGAGCTGGCCCTCGCCTGTGAGGAGGTGGGGCGGGCCCTCGTACCGCTGCCGCTGTTCGCGACGGCCGGGCTCGCGGCGCCGCTGATCACGGCGCTCGGGAGCGAGAGGCAGCGCGCCACGCTGCTGCCGGCGGTCGCCCGCGGGGCGCTCACCGCGACGCTCGCCGTCCCCGGTGGCGGCCTCGCCACCGCGCTCGCCCTCACCGGGGACAACGCGGACGGCGCCTGGGCCGGCGGCGGGCGGGCCGGCGGCGTCCAGGCCAGGCCCGACGGGGAGGGCGGCTGGCTGCTGTACGGGGAGGCCGCACAGGTCCTGGACGGGCACAGTGCCGGGCTGCTGCTCGTCGCCGCGCACGCCGGAGGCTTCGCACGCGGCCGCACCCTGCTTTTTCTCGTCCGCGCCGACACCGCGCGGGGGCTGCGCCGCACCCGCTGGACCGCACTCGACGAGACCCGGCCGCAGGCCCGCGTCGAACTCCGCGACGCCCGGGCCGAGTTGCTCGGCGATGATCCGCACGCGGACGTCGCCGCGGCGCTCGCCGCGACCGGACGCACCGCGGCCGCGCTGCTCGCGGCGGAGGCCGCCGGGGCGGCGGAGGCCGCCCTGGACCGCACGGTCGCCTACGTCAAGGAACGCGAGCAGTTCGGCCGGGCCATCGGCTCCTTCCAGGCGGTCAAGCACCGGCTCGCCGACCTGTACGTACGCGTCCAGTCGGCCAGGTCCGCCGCCTACTACGCCGCCTGGGACCCGGGCGCCGGCGGGCTCGCCCTCGCCCAGTGCCTCGAGGCGCTCCGGATCCTCACCGGCGAGGCGATCCAGTTGCACGGCGGCATCGGCTTCACCTGGGAGCACGAGGCGCATCTCTACTTCAAACGGGCCGCCTCCGACGAGCTGCTCTTCGGGCCGGTCCACCGGCTGAGGGCTCGCGCCGCCGAGACGGCGGGGCTGTTCGTCCCCACGGCGGGAACCCGAAAGGCGGTCGGTGTCTGATGCGACCCGGGTTCCGCATGGTCCAGAAGGTGTCCTCGACCCGTACCTTCGCGAAGATCGCCCCGCACGTCATCCCGGCCATGGACCGGGCCGTGCACCGGCTCACCCGTGGAAAAGTGCTGCTCAGCGCCCAGATGCTGCCCGGCGTCATACTCACCGCACGAGGTGCGAGCTCCGGCCTGCCGCGTCGCACACCGCTCGCCTGCATGCCGGAGGAGGCCGACGGCACCTGGATCCTGGTCGGCTCCAACTTCGGCCGCCCGGGCCACCCGGCGTGGACCGGCAACCTGCTGAAGCACCCCGAGGCGGAGGTCAGCTGGAAGGGCGAGGACATCCCCGTCCGGGCGGACCTGCTGACGGGAGAGGAACGCGCGGCGGTGTGGCGGACCCTGCTGACGTTCTGGCCGCCGTACGCGACGTACCAGGCGAGGGTGGAGCGGGAGATACGGGTCTTCCGCCTGACCCGGCGCCGGCGGCCGGGGGCCGGCCCGGCGGGCGGCGGAGCCGGAGGACGTACGCGTACCGGCTGATCCGTACGAGTACCGGCTGATCCGTACGCGTACCGACTGATCCGTACGCGTACCGGCTGATCCGGGGGAGCGGCCGGGAACGCGGTCGGCGGCTGGGCGCAACGGGCGTGCCTGTGACAGGACTTGGCGCGTGCGCGCCCGTCATCGCCTACCGCGCCGCTACTTCGTCGGCTTCTTGCCCGTGATGCCCAGATGCACCAGGAGCGCCAGATTCGGCTTCAGTTCGGCCTGCTTGACGCCCCAGGTCTGGAAGCCCTTCTGGTGCGACGCCACCGACGCCAGCATCGCGACCAGCGAGCCCGCCATCGCGGCCGGGCTCACGTCCTTGTCGACCTTGCCCTTGGACTGCAGGTCCTTCACCGCGTCCGTAAGGGAGTTGGTCACCGAGTTCAGGATCTTCATGCGGATCTTGTAGAACCGCTTGTCGCCCTCGGCCGCGCCGAGGTCCACCACGCGCAGGATCGCGTCGTGCTTGCGCCAGAAGTCGAGGAAGCCCTCGACGAGCTGCTCCGAGGTCTGCCAGCCCGCCTTGCCGACCCAGGAGCGGCCGGACACGAGCTCGGTCAACGCCGCGCCCTCCGTGGCCATTTCCTCCGCGACCTCGAGGACGGCGCCCTCGACGTCCGGGAAGTACTGGTAGAAGGTCGCGGGCGAAGTCCCCGCTTTCCGGGCCACGTCGATGACCTTGACGTCCCGGTACGGCGAGGAGCTGAGCATCTCGCTGAGGCAGTCGAGCAGCTTCTGCCGCGTCGCCTGGCCGCGTCGGCCGGCAACCCGGCCGTCGACGGTGCGTACTTGTCCTGTCATGCCGTCAGCTTACCGAGGGGTGATCGGCGCGCGATTCGGCCGACTGCAAATGGGGTGCGCCCACCGCGCCCCCCGCGTGGGCCAATAGTGTTATCAACAGCCTGTGGATAATTTCGGTGGACAACTCAACGAACGGCCCCCCTCTACGTGCGGCGCATGCCACAGTCGGTTTGACTGTGGCTGACGTCACACTCTGTGTTGAGGAGTCTGCGCCGCGGATCTGCACCGTCCAGAGCCCCGCGCCATGCCGACTCCGCGTCGAGGAAGGGGTCGGACCATGGCCGCATTCACGGAGGGCGCGCCCTGCTGGGTGGACGCCCAGCTGCCCGATCTTGAAGCGGGCAAGCGTTTCTACGGCGAACTGTTCGGCTGGACGTACGGCAAGGAGACCGACGAGGAAGCCGCAGGGAAGCCCGCCGAGCGGTACGGCCACCACGCACACCCCACCCCCGCACTCCTCGACGGGAAACTCGTCGCCGCCCTGGCCCCCAAGAGCGACGGCCGCATGCCCACGACCTGGGGCGTCTACTTCTCCACGGCCGACGCCACCGCCACCGCCACCAAGATCAGGAACGCCGGCGGACAAGTGATCACAGCCCCGACACCCGTCGGCCGCGCCGGCACGACGGTGCTCGCCGCCGACCCCGGCGGCGCCGTCTTCGGGCTCTGGCAGCCGGGCGAGCAGCCCGGATTCGAGCTCCAGGGCAGACCCGGCTCGTTCTGCTGGACCGAGGTCTACACACGGGACAAGGAGGCCGTCGACCGCTTCTACGCGGAGGTCTTCGGCTTCCAGGGCACCCCGCTGCCCGACGACACCGTCGACTACCTGATGTGGTCACCCGCCGGAACCGAGCCCGGGGAGGACACCGCGATCGGCGGACGCAGCGTGATCACCGACGCGTTCCCGGCGGAAATGCCCGGTCATTTCCTCGTCTACTTCTCCGTCGAGGACTGCGACACCACCGTCGAAACCGTGACCCGCCTCGGCGGCCGCGTCACGGCACGCCCCTTCGACATCCCGTACGGCCGCATGGCCGTCCTCACCGACAACCAGGGCGCCGCCTTCGCCGTCCTCGCCGAGCCGGCCACCACTTCCGCGCCCTCCACTACCACCGACACCTGAGCAGCACGTCAAAATAGCCCGGGACACCCCGATACCGCCCCGGGTTCGCAACCCTGCCCTCCGGCAGGAACAATCAGGGTCGACGGGGCCGTACCTACATGGCCCGTACGGGGAGGTGGCAGGCGAAGTGGAGCAGCTGACGCAGCACGACCCGAGGCGGATCGGCCCCTTCGAGGTGCTGGGACGGCTCGGCGCCGGCGGCATGGGGCTGGTCTATCTCGCACGGTCGGCGTCCGGCCGGCGCGTGGCGATCAAGACGGTGCGCACCGAGCTCGCCGAGGACCAGCTGTTCCGCGTCCGCTTCACCCGCGAGGTGGAGGCGGCACGCGCGGTCTCCGGCTTCTACACCGCGGCCGTCGTGGACGCCGACCCGCGCGCGGCCGTGCCGTGGCTCGCCACCGCGTACGTCCCCGCCCCCTCGCTCGAAGAAATAGTGAATGAATGCGGGCCCATGCCCGCCCAGGCCGTCCGCTGGCTGGCCGCCGGCATCGCCGAGGCCCTCCAGTCCATCCACGGCGCCGGACTCGTCCACCGCGACCTGAAGCCGTCGAACGTCCTCGTCGTCGAGGACGGACCGCGCGTGATCGACTTCGGTATCGCCTCCGGCGTCTCCAACACCCGGCTGACCATGACCAACGTCGCCGTCGGCACCCCCGCCTACATGTCGCCCGAGCAAGCCCGCGACTCGCGCAGCGTGACCGGCGCGAGCGACGTCTTCTCACTCGGCTCCACCCTGGTCTTCGCCGCGACCGGACACGCGCCCTTCCACGGCGCCAACCCCGTCGAAACGGTCTTCATGCTGCTCCGCGAAGGCCCCGACCTGGCCGGCCTGCCCGACGAGCTGCGGCCGCTGATCGAGTCCTGCATGCAGATGGACGCCACGCGGCGCCCCACCCCGGAGGACCTGCAGGCACAGCTCGCCCCCCACCTGTTCTCCTCCGGCAGCGACGACAGCGGAACGGCCTCCGCATGGCTCCCCGGCCGGGCCGTCTCACTGATCGAGACACGACGCGGCGGACGCCTGCCGAACGCCGCCGGCGGCCCCGCCGGCGGACGCCGGCCGCACGCACCCGCCACCCCGCCGAAGCCGCAGCACGCCCCCGCCCGCGGCGACCGGGACGGCGCCCACGCCGCACACCGCGACACCGGACAGCACGGCCCCCGGCCCGCCGCCCCCGTGGACCACGGCGCCGGACCCGTGCAACTCCCCGGCACCAAGGTCCCGATCGGCCCCGGCCCCCGCGCCGACGCCCGCAGCGCCGTCGCCGTGGACGCCGGACCCGCCACCGGCTGGATCCGCCCGCCCGGAGGCGAGGCCGCCACCAGCGCCATGACCGCCCCCACCGCGGCCCCGCCCGTCCCCGCGCCCACCACGGCCCCGGACGACGCAGGCCCCGCACGCTGGCGGCCCTGGCGGTTCCGGATGTCCAACGACGTCTGGGGCACCCCCGTCGTGGACGGCGACCTGCTCTACGTCACCTCCTTCGAGGTCCACGCCCTCGATGTGGCCAGCGGCCGCCGCCAGTTCAAGACGCGCGACGTGGCCTGGGCGATGACGGTCACCGGCGGCCGCATCCACGGCTCCGACGGCCCCACCCTCTACGCCCTGGACGCCACCGACGGCACCGAACGGTGGCGACTGCAGACCGACGCCTGGGTGTACTCCCTCAAAGCCGCCCGCGGCACCGTCGTCACCGCCACCCGCGGCGGCGGCATCCAGGGCTGGGAAGCCTCCAACGGCGAGAAACTCTGGGAGGTCAACGGCGCCCAGACCGACTTCGAAACACCCGAGGCCGGGCCCGCGCTGCACGACGACACCGTCTACGCCTGGCGCAACGCCCGGCTCCAGGCCCTCGACGCCCGCACCGGCACGGAACGCTGGTCCTACCCCGTCGGCGACGCGGCCTCCTGCGGCGGCGTACCCGTCCGCGTCACCCACGCCCCTGACGGCTGCACGTACATCGCGGCCGGAACCCGTGTGCTGTGCGTCGACACCATGAACGGCCAGGTGCGCTGGCACTTCGAAGCACCCGCGGTCTTCCTCTCCCCGCCCGCGTACGCCCCCGGGCCCGCCGTGACCGGCGGCGGGATCTACCTCGCCGACTACCTCGGCACGGTGTACGCCCTCGACGCCACGACCGGGAAGGACCGCTGGCGCATCGCCACCGAGTCCCGCCAGTCCGTCGAGCCCGTCCTCGTCGCCGACGGCAGCGTCCACGTCGGCAGCGGCAGCGCGCTCTACACCCTGGACGCGGTCACCGGCACGCCCAAGTGGCGCTTCGCCGCCGGCGGCGAGGTCATCGGCACCCCCGTCGTCGCCGACGGCCGCGTCCACTTCGGCTCCGCCGACCACGTGCTCTACACCCTGGACGCGAACGGCGGCCAGCTCCGCTGGAAGCTCGCCACCGGCGGCGAGATCACCGGCTCCCCGGTCGCGAGAGGCGGCGTCGTCTACGCCTGCTCCAAGGACCGCTGCGTGTACGCACTCGACGCGGCGAAGGGCACGGCGACGGGCCGGGCGGGCGCGGGCCGCTAGGGAGTGCCCGGCGGGCACCGGGCCGCCGGGTGCCGCACCCGGCGGCGCCCCGCATTCCCGCCGCTCCGCCGTTCGAGCGGCGGAACGCTCGCGTAACTAGCGCGGGGGACCGTCCTCACGGAACGGGTCCTGGCCCGGGCCCGCCCCGTACGGATCCGGCCGCGGCCGTCGCGGCGTCGAAGGGCCGGCCGGATCCACCGGATACCCCGACTGCGTCGGCTGTGACGGATACGGCTGCGAGGGATACGGCCGGGTCGGTTGCGGGGGATACGTCGGCAGCGGCTGAGTGTCACCCGGCCCCGGCGCCCACCCGTACGGCTCGCCCGCCGCGGGCGGATACCCAGGCTCGTCCCAGTCCCGCTCCTCCTCGAACCCCTCCACCCTCGGCGAGCGCCCGGCCATCACCAGCGCACCCAGCAGCAGAAGCAGCCCACCACCCAGCGCCGCCGCCACCCCGTCCCCGAGCACGGGGCCTTCCCCACCGACCGTGAGGCTCCCCGCCGCCTGCCCCTGCCGCACCATCCACAGGATCGTGAAGCCGAGGACGACCAGCCCGGCCAGCGCCACCAGCACCCGCGAACGCAGCACGACGCCGATCAGCGTCACCAGCGCCGCGAAGGCGAACGGCAACAGGATCGACGTCGTGATCTCCGTCTGCGCGTCGGTGATGCCGCCGAACAGGTCCTGGATCCGGTAGTCGCCGCCCGCGCGGCCGTCGTACCAGGCACGGAAGGGGCTCCATACGGCGGCCGCCGCTCCGGCGAGAGCCAGGACCGAGCCGATGACATTGCGGACCATCGCCGGCCTCCTCTCCGGACCATGACGCTACGCCCGCGGGTGCGGCTTCGCGACCGTTGAATTGTCGCGCGTACATCAAGATTCGCGAAGGGGGACGGCGACGGACCCTGAAGGCCCCGCCGAACCCGGAGGACCTCGCCGGACGGTGGCGGAGCCCGGTAGGACCCCGCCGGACGGCGGCAGGACCCCGGCGGACCGCACCCCCACAGGCTCGCTTACCGTGGTGGCCGCCGACGGAGGAGATGCACCGTGCCCGCCCGCCCCAGCGTTCTCTACGTGACCGACCTCGCCTACCCGGCCCGAGGACGGCGCTACTGCGACGAGGACATCCTCCTGACCTCCCGCCTCCGCACGGACTTCGACATCGCCCTGTGCCACCCGCTCGACGCCACGGCGCTCATGGACCGCTTCGACGCCGTCGTGGTCCGCAACAGCGGACCCGTACTGCACTACCAGAAGGAGTACGACGCCTTCCGCGCACACGCGACCGCACACGGCACCCGCGTCTACAACCCCCTGACCGGCCGCGGCGACATGGCGGGAAAGCAGTACCTGCTGGACCTCACCGAAGCCGGATACCCGGTCATCCCCACCGTCGACCGGCTCCAGGACCTGGGCCGGCTGCCCGACACCGGCCACACCGGCCTCTACGCCGTCAAGCCCAAGGCCGGTGCCGACTCCATAGGACTGACCTTCCTGCCCCACGACCGGCTCGCCGGCCTCGACTACGGCGACATCCTGGTCCAGCCGCGCATCGACTTCCGCTACGAGGTGTCCTTCTACTACGTCGACGACACCTTCCAGTACGCCCTCCACGCCCCCGACCCCGAGCGACGCTGGGTCCTCCAGCCCTACGAACCCACCGGAGCCGACCTCGACTTCGCCCGGCGCTTCATCGACTGGAACACCCTCGACCACGGCATCCAGCGCGTCGACGCCTGCCGCACCAAGGACGGCGACCTGCTCCTGGTCGAGCTGGAGGACCTCAACCCCTATCTGTCCCTGGACCACGTCGACGACCGGACCCGAGACACCTTCGTCACCTGCATGACGGCCTCCCTCCACCGGTTCCTGGCCGCCGGACCCGGCGCCTGAGAACGGCCACTCACCGCATCCGGAAGCCGCTCCCGCGGGCGGAGAACAGCTCCGCCTGCCGGTCCGGCGGCAGATTGCCGAGCGCGACCAGCTGCGGCGCGTGCGCCAGCGCCTGGGAGCGCACCGCCTCCTTCGCCGCCCAGACCGCACGGACCGTCCCCTGCACCGCCTCCGTCGGATACGCGGCGATGACGGTGGCACACCGCACCGCCGCCGCCACCTCCTCACCGGGCGGGGTCACTTCACTGACCAGCCCGGTCTCGTACGCGCGCCGGGCCGAGACCCGCTCGGCGGTGCCCATCAGCGCCATCCTGGCCACCTCCCCGAACGGCATCCGCATCGCCATGTACACCGACTCGTAGGCGCTGACCATGCCGTACGTGGTGTGCGGATCGAAGAAGACCGCGTCCTCGGCCGCGATCAGGAACTCCGCCTCGCCCAGCAGATAGAACGCGCCGCCGCACGCGAGCCCGCGCACCGCCGCGATCACCGGCTTCCACAGGTCGTTCGCCTTCGGCCCGATCGCGATCAGCGGATCGTCGACCGAGTACGGCGACGCCGGCTGCGGCACCTCCACGGACCGGTCGATGCCGGTGCAGAACGCCTTCTCCCCGGCGCCCGTCACGACCACCGCCCGTACGGTGTCGTCGAAACGGAACTCCCGCCAGGCGGCGGTCAGTTCCGCGGCTGTGGCGAGGTCGATGGCGTTGTGCCTGGCGGGCCGGTCGAGGGTGACGACGGCGACGCCGGTCTCCTTGTCGCGGTCGACGCGGACCCCGGGAGCGCCCATCACCGCTCCAGCAGCCAGCGCGGCACGGTCACACCGCCGCCCTGCTCGGTGAAGGCCACCCTCACCGCCGCCCCGATGCGCAGCCGCGCCGGGTCGACCGAGTTCAGCGCGGCGTCCGGCGCGGCCACGACGTTCCCGACGAGCCGGATGTGCGGAGCGTCCGCGAGTTCGACGACGACCGCGTTGTACGGTGCCTGCTCGGCGTAGGCGGGCAGCAGCGGCGGATGCGGCCGCACATAGGACCAGATCCGGCCGCGGCCGCTCATGCGGCGCCACTCGCTGTCGAAGGACCGGCAGTGCGGGCAGCAGGGCCGCGGCGGGAAGCGCAGCTCGCCGCAGGAGCCGCAGGCCTGGATGCGGAGCTGGCCCTGGGCGGCGTACTCCCAGAAGGGCGCACCGTCCTCATCGATGACGGGTGTCAGATAGCCGATGTCAAAGTCTGTCATCTGTCATCTCAACTCCTCAGAAGCACGGCTGACGTCGGGACTCCCTCGCCCGCCGTGACCAGACAGGTCGCGGCGTCCGGCACCTGCGCGGTGGAGGTGCCGCGCAGCTGCTTCACTCCCTCGGTGATGAGGTTGAAGCCGTGGACGTACGCCTCGCTCAGCCCGCCGCCGCCGGTGTTGATCGGCAGCCGGCCGCCGATCTCCAGTGCGCCGCCCTCCGTGAAGGCGCCGCCCTCGCCGCGCCCGCAGAAGCCGTAGCCCTCCAGGGACAGGGGGACGAGCGGGGTGAACGCGTCGTAGATCTGCGCGACGTCGACGTCCTGCGGCCCGAAGTCGGCCCGCTTCCACAGGTGTCGGGCGGCGGTCCAGGCGGGGCCGGTGAGCGGGTCGTCGTTCCAGTAGTTGACCATGCCGTGGTGCTGGGCGGGCAGGCCCTGCCCGACGGAGTGCACGTACACGGGCCGGTGCCGGCAGTCGCGGGCGCGCTCGGCGCTGACGATGACGCAGGCCAGGGCCCCGTCCGTCTCCAGGCAGTTGTCGAAGAGGCACAGGGGTTCGCTGATCCAGCGTGCGGTCATGTACATCTCGCGGGTCAGCGGACGGTCGTACATGATCGCGGCGGGATTCTGGTTGGCGCGGTTGCGGCAGGCGAGGGCGACGTTGAAGAGGTGGTCGCGGGTGGCGCCGTACTCGTGCATGTAGCGCCGGGCGAGCATGCCGATCTCGTCGGCCGGCCGCAGCAGTCCGAAGGGGCGGGTCCACTGGCCGGGGGTGGGCAGCTGTACGGCGGTGTTCTTCCAGGGCCGCGGCCCTGAGCCGCGTTTGCGTGAGCGCCAGGCGACACCGACGTTCGCCTGGCCGGTCGCGATGGCGGCGGCGAGGTGGGCGACGGTCGCGCAGGAGCCGCCGCCGCCGTAGCCGACCTTGCTGAAGAAGGTGACGTCGCCCGCGCCGATCGCCTTGGCCACCTCCACCTCGTCGGTCTCCTCCATCGTGTACGAGGCGAAACCGTCGACCTCCGCGGGGCTCAGTCCCGCGTCGTCGAGTGCGGCGAGGATGGCACGGCAGGCCAGGGTCTTCTCGGATTCGGGGAGGTGTTTCGCGAAGGGGGTCTGTCCGATCCCGGCTATCGCGGTTGCGTCCTTGAGGCTCGCCATGCGGGCGAGGGTACAGCTAATCTGACGGACAGTCAGCTACTGCGACGGGAGGACGGGCGATGCGCGGCGACCTTGAGTGGGGCTCCATCCCGAGGCTGGTACGGAGCGCCGCGGAACGGTACGGGGAACGTGAGGCCGTCGTCGAGGGCCGCACCCGCGTCTCGTACGCGGAGCTGGGGGAGCGCGTGGAGCGCGCGGCCGCCGCCTGTATCGCGGCGGGCGTCGAGCCCGGTGACCGGGTCGCCGTATGGGCGCCGAACACATTGGAGTGGATCGTCTCCGCGCTCGGGGCGGTGTCCGCGGGCGCGGTGCTCGTCCCGCTGAACACCCGCTTCAAGGGCACGGAGGCGGCGTACGTCCTCGAACGCTCCCGGGCGAAGCTGCTGTTCATCACCGGCACGTTCCTGGGCACGTCGTACGTGGCGTCGCTGCGCCGGGCCGAGGTCGACCTCCCGCATCTGGAACAGGTGGTGGTGCTGGCGGACAGCGCGCCGGAGGACTACCGCACGTGGAAGGACTTCCTGGCGGGCGGCGACGCGGTGCCGACGACGACGGTACGGGCCCGTGCGGACGCGGTGGCCTCCTCGGCTCCCTCGGACATCATCTTCACCTCGGGCACGACGGGCGCGCCGAAGGGCGCGGTGATCACCCACGCGCAGACGCTGCGCTGCTACGCGATCTGGTCCGAACTGGCCGGTCTGCGCGAGGGCGACCGCTATCTGATCGTGAACCCGTTCTTCCACACCTTCGGCTACAAGGCGGGCATCATCGCGTGCCTGATGCGCGGCGCGACGATGGTGCCACAGCCGGTCTTCAACGTGGACACGGTGCTGGCGAACATCGCGTCCGAACGCATCTCGGTCCTGCCGGGTCCGCCGACGCTGCACCAGTCCCTGCTGGACCACCCGGGGCGCGACACCCATGATCTGTCCGCGCTGCGGCTGGTCGTCACCGGCGCCGCGGTGGTGCCGTTGCGCCTGGTCGAACGCCTGCGTGAGGAGTTGCACATCGCCACGGTCCTCACGGCGTACGGCCTCTCGGAGGCGTCCGGCATCGTCACGATGTGCCGCCGCGGCGACGCCCCCGGGACGATCGCCTCGACCTCCGGCCGCGCCATACCCGGCACCGAGGTCCGCGTCCTCGCCGCCGCGGGCGAGCCGGGTGAGGTCCTGGTCCGCGGCCACAACGTCATGCGGGGCTACTTCGAGGACCCGGAGGAGACGGCGAGGGTCCTCGACGCGGAGGGCTGGCTGCGGACGGGCGACGTGGGCGTCCTCGACGACGCGGGCAATCTGCGGATCACCGACCGGATCAAGGACATGTTCATCGTCGGCGGCTTCAACGCGTACCCGGCGGAGATCGAGCAACTCCTCGGGCTGCACCCGGACGTCGCCGACGTCGCGGTGATAGGCGTCCCGGACGGCCGGCTGGGCGAGGTCGGCAGGGCCTACGCGGTCCGCCGCGCGGGATCGACGCTGACGGCGGACGATCTGATCGCCTGGTCGCGGCGGGAGATGGCGAATTACAAGGTGCCGAGGTCGGTGGAGTTCGTGACGGAGCTGCCGAGGAACGCGAGCGGGAAGGTCCTGAAGACGGAACTGCGGACGCGGGCCGAGGCCCGCGCCCGCTGAACGCCCAGTCTGAACGCACAGCGGCCGCGGCGGCTCCCCCTCCGCGCCGCCGCGGCCGCTCCCCGTCGTGTGCGGTCTCAGGGCTTCGGCGGCGCCGGCATGTGGTTGTCCATGGTGGTGATGCCGCCGTCCTTGGGCGGGGCCGGCATGTGGTTGTCCTGCGTGGTGGCGCCGCCGTCCTTGGGCGGGGCCGGCATGTGGTTGTCCTGCGTGGTGGCGCCGCCGTCCTTGGGGGGAGCGGGCATGTGGTTGTCCATGGTGGTGATCTCTTCGTTCTTCTTCTCGTCGCTCACCGTCATCAGCTCCCCTGTGGGTCCCCTGTGAATTGGATCAGTCGGCAACGCCCGTTCGGCGACTCCCCCGTGGGTCGCCGAACGGGCGTATCGGGACCGCTCACCATAGCGGTGACCCGTGACGTCCCGTCTGCCCCCCGATGCGACGGACCGATGGATAGAGAGTGCCTGCCGGGCATAAACAAACACTGAACGACCTGTTGATGGGTCGTCAGGCAGCGGCGAGCGGGGTGAGGAGCGCTCTGACCGCGTCGGCTTCGTCGGCGCCCAGCTCCTCGTAGAGGGCGAGCGCTTCGCGCCAGCAGGCCCGGGCGCGGCCGCTCTGGCCGAGGGCGTCGAGGGCCTGTCCCAGCAGGGTCAGCACGTTGCCTCGCATCCTCTCACCGCCGATACAGCCGGTGGCGATGGCCTGTTCGGCGTGCTGCGCGGCGGCGGCCGGACGGCGTGCCTTGAGGTGGGCCTGCGCGATACGGAAGTGGGTCGTGCCCTCCCAGAGGCGCTGGCGGTCCTGGCTGAACATCTGCTGTGCCTGGGAGAGCTGTTGCAGGGCCTCGGCGTGCCTGCCGGCTTCTGTCAGGGCCACTCCGAGGGCGTACCGGCCGTTGGCCAGTCGTAGCGTCAGACCCATGCCGTCGTAGATCTCGATGCCCTGCTGGGCGAGGCTGATCGCGCTGTCCGTCCGGCCCATGAGCAGGTGCACGCGGGACAGGTTGCACAGTGCGCTGGCGGCGCCGGGGAGGTTCCCGTCGGCCCGCCATCCCTCGGCGGCCTTGAGGAGGTGTTCCTCGGCCTCCTCGTAGCGGTTCCGTATGCCGGCGATGATTCCCCGGTCGTTGTCCGCCCAGTGCACCGGGGCGGCGTCACCGGCCGCCAGTGCCAGCGCGCGCGCTCTGGCCGCTTCGTCGTCGGCCTCGTCGTACCGTCCCGCCACCAGGCGGACGCTCGTCAGCGTCGTCCTCGCACGTCCTTCCGCCTGGGTGTCGTCCGACGCGCGGGCGGCGCCGCATGCGGCGAGGGCGGCGGATTCGTACTGCTTGGCGTTGGCGCCCGACTCCGCGAGGTCCTTGGCCGCCCACAGCAGGTCCACCGCCCTGCGCAGCCTCGCCCCCACGAAGGACTGCCGTGCGCACGCGAGCAGGCAGTTCGCCTCGCGGTAGAGCCAGTCCAGGGCCTCGTGCCGGTCGGTGAAGGTGAGGCCTTCGTAGTCGGTCGAGGCGAGGTGGTCGACGAGGCGGTCGCCGGGGCGTTCCAGGGCGAAGACGCCCGCCGTGGTCGCCAGGTAGAAGTCCAGCAGCCGTGACAGCGCCGCCTCCCGTTCCGCCGGGGGCTGTTCGTCGCGTTCCGCGCAGGCACGCGCGTAGAGCCGGACGAGGTCGTGGTAGCGGTAGCGGCCGGGGGCCGCGGATTCCAGGAGGGAGGTGTCGACGAGGGCTTCGAGGAGGTTCTCCGTGTCCTGGACGGGCAGGTCCAGGACGGCCGCCGCAGCGGGGAGGGAGATGTCGGGGCCGTCGGCGAGGCCGAGGAGGCGGAAGGCGCGGGCCTGGGTGGGTTCGAGCTGGCCGTAGCCGAGTTCGAAGGTGGCCTTGACGGCGAGGTCGCCGGCCTGGAGTTCGTCGAGGCGGCGGCGTTCGTCGGCGAGTTTGGCGGCGAGGACGGACACGGTCCAGGTGCGGCGGGAGGCGAGCCGGGACGCGGCGATGCGGATGGCGAGGGGGAGGAAGCCGCAGGCGGCGACGACGTCGAGGGCGGCCTTGCGCTCGGCGCGGACGCGTTCCTCGCCGACGATGCGGGTGAAGAGCTGGAGCGCTTCCTCGGGGGACATGACGTCGAGGTCGACGAGGTGAGCGCCGGCGAGGTCGACCATGCGGACGCGGCTGGTGATCAGGGCGGCGCAGCCCGCGGTGCCGGGCAGCAGGGGCCGGATCTGCGCGGCGTCGCGGGCGTTGTCGAGGAGGACGAGGACGCGGCGGCCGTCGAGGAGGGAGCGGAAGAGCGCGGCGCGTTCGTCGAGGGAGTCGGGGATGGCCGAGTCCGCGGTGCCGAGGGCGCGCAGGAAGGCGCCGAGGACGGTTTCGGGTTCGGCGGCGCGCGGGCCGGCGCCCTGGAGGTCGACGTACAGCTGTCCGTCGGGGAAGTGGGGCCGGGCTTCGTGGGCGACGTGTACGGCGAGGGTGGTCTTGCCGACGCCGCCGATGCCGGCGAGTGCGGAGACGGCCATCACGGAGCCTTCGGCGCCGGCCAGCCGGGTGCCGAGTTCCCGTACGAAGGAGGAGCGTCCGGTGAAGTCGGGGACGGTGGCCGGGAGTTGGTGGGGCCGGGCGGGCCGGGGTGTGGCCGGCGTGGGCTGTTCGACGGGGCGGGCGAGTTCGGCGTCGGCCTGGAGGATGCGCTGTTGCAGGGCGGACAGTTCGGGCCGGGGGTCGACGCCGAGTTCGTCGGCGAGGAGCCGGCGGGTGTCGGCGTACACGGCGAGGGCTTCCGCCTGTCGTCCGCTGCGGTAGAGGGCGAGCATCAGCAGTTCGCGCAGCCGTTCGCGCAGGGGGTGGGCGGCGGTGAGCGCGGTCAGTTCGGACACGGCCTCGGCGTGGCAGCCGAGGTCGAGGTCCATCTCGAGGCGGGTCTCCAGGAGTTGGAGCCGCCATTCCTCCAGTCGGGCGCGCTGGGCCTCGGCGTACGGTCCGGGGACGGAGGCGAGCGGTTCGCCGTCCCAGAGCCCCAGGGACTTGTTGATCAGTGAGCGGGCCTGGCACCGGTCGCCGCCGGCGCGTGCCTTCTCGGCGTCGGCGACGAGTACCTGGGCCACGTGGAGGTCGAGGGCGTCGGAGGGGATGCGGACGGCGTAGCCGCCGGATTCGCTGACGAGGACGCCCGGGTCGAGGATCTTGCGCAGCCGTGAGGCGTACGTCCGTACCGCCGCGAGGGCCTGGGAGGGCGGTTCGTCGCCCCAGATGGCGTCGATCAGCTCGGCGGCGGTGGCGGTACGCCCCTCGCGCAGCAGGAGGGCGGCGAGGAGGGCGCGCTGTTGTGGTGATCCGGACGGCAGGGCCTGGCCGGGCCGCCAGGCGCGTACGGGGCCGAGCACGCCGAAGCGCAGGCCGTCGCCACCCGACCGTTCCGGGGTCCGTGGCTCCGGTACGCGTGCCTGTGCGGAGGGCCCGTCCTCACGGTGCATAGCTTCCCCCTGCCGGTACCGCTTCGATCCGCTCGCGTCGCCACTCACGTTGCCGCTCGTCCTGCCGATCGTCCTGATGCCCTGCTCGCCGGCTCGCCTGCTCGTCCTGATGCCCTGCTCGTCCTGATGCCTTGCTCGTCCCGCTCGTCCTGCGTGTTCGGCGGGTCCCGCCCCCGACAGTCTGCCTTGTGAGGCACTGACTCGTCAGTAGTGGGTGACGCTCTGCACAGGATCTGCAGGATCCTCTCCACCTGGGGGACATCAACTACTGACGGGTCGTCAGATCGGCGCTACCGTGGAACGCATGGAGACCTTCCCGAAGATCATCTCGGTGGACGACCACACGGTGGAGCCCCCCAACGTCTGGCGGGACCGGCTCCCGTCGAAGTACCGGGACACCGGCCCGCGCATCGTCCGGGCGCCGCTGAAGGAAATGACCTTCCTCGGCGGGAAGTTCGCGCCGGTCATGGGCGCGCAGGGCGACGACGGGCCGGTCGGGGACTGGTGGGTGTACGAGGACCTGCACCGGCCGCTCACCCGGCTCGACACCGCCGTCGGCTACGACCGCGACGAGATCAGGCTCGAGGTCATCACGTACGAGCAGATGCGGCCCGGCTCCCACAGCGTCCCGGACCGGCTCGCCGACATGGACGTCAACCACGTCCAGTCCGCACTCTGCTTCCCGACCTTCCCGCGCTTCTGCGGCCAGACCTTCACCGAGGCCAAGGACCGTGAGCTGGGTCTGCTCGGCGTCCGGGCGTACAACGACTGGATGGTGGAGGAGTGGTGCGGCCCGGACGCGCAGGGCCGGCTGATCCCGCTCACGCTGATCCCGCTGTGGGACGCGGAGCTGGCCGCCGCCGAGGTGCGGCGCAACGCGGCGCGCGGGGTGCGGGCGGTGGCGTTCTCCGAGATACCCCCGCACCTGGGCCTGCCGTCCGTCCACACCGACGACTGGGACCCGTTCCTGGCGGCGTGCGACGAGACCGGGACGGTCGTCGCCATGCACATCGGCTCCTCCTCGCGGATGCCTTCGACGTCCGCGGACGCCCCGCCCGCCGTCGGCTCGACCATCACCTTCGCCAACTGCTGCTTCTCGATGGTCGACTGGCTGATGAGCGGCAAGTTCGAGCGCTTCCCCAACCTGCGGGTCATGTACGCGGAGGGCCAGATCGGCTGGATCCCGTACATCCTGGAGCGCGCGGACGTGGTCTGGGAGGAGAACCGCGGCTGGGGCGGCGTCGCGGACAAGGTCCTGCGGCCGCCGTCGGAGCTCTTCGCCGAGCACGTCTACGGCTGCTTCTTCGACGACGCCTTCGGGCTGCGGAACCTGGACGCGATCGGCGTCGGGAACGTCCTGTACGAGACGGACTACCCGCACTCGGACTCCACCTGGCCCAAGTCACGTGAGGTCGGCGAGGCCCAGATGGGGCACCTGGCGCCGGATGTGGTGGAGCGGATCGTCCGCGGGAACGCGATCGAGCTGCTCGGGCTGACGGAGGACGGCCTCTGGGCAGGGCCCTGAGGAACCTGCGGGCAGGGCCCGTGCCGGATGTGGTTCACGGCACGGGCCCGCCCGTCGACCCGCGGAGCGGCGGGGCGGCGCCGCTCCGCGGGGGACCGTGGGGTTTCTTCCGGGTCAGGACGACGTACGGGCCTGGCGGCGGTGCACGGAGTACGCGACGAGGCCGCCGCCCACCAGGAGCACCGCCGCGCCGATCCCGAACGCTCCGGGGCCGAGCTCGCCGCCGGTGCTGGCCAGGTCGTCGCCACCGCCGTGCACCGAGGGGCCCGGCTCCGGTGCGGGCGACGGCTGCGTCGCGCTCGGCGTCGGCTTGGGCTGCTCGGGGACCTTGACCGGGGTCGGCTCCGGGGACGCCGCCGGCGCCGGTGCGGGAGGCGCGGGTGCCTCGCTCGTCTCGGTCGTCCCGCTCGCGGCACGGACCGTCGGCAGGCAGCCGGTGAAGTCCATGTGGTGGGTCTCGGCACCGGGCACGGACCTGAGTTCCCGCGCGATCACCGAGCCGTTGACGTGGCCGGGGCCGATCTCCCCGCCGGGACCCTTGCGGCCCAGCTCGACGGTGGCGTTCGGGGCGAGGATCGTGCCCGGCCAGGAGGTGTAGTTCTTCACCACCGAAGCGGCCTCGGGGAAGTTCCACAGCAGCTTGGACCGGGCGTCCTTGAAGCCCGGACCGCCGGCGGCGTAGTCGTCCTGGACGAAGGCGCCGGTCTGGGCGTCCCAGAGGTTCACTCCGTACGTCGGCGCCGAGTTCATGTCGTACGAGGAGCCGAGGACGTTGACGAGCGCGGAGGAGCCGGCGGGCACCTTGACGTTGATCTCCGTGGCCTGCTGGAGATCGGTGGCGTTGACGGCGAAGACGTTGACCGCGGAGTCCTCGCCGGTGAGCAGAAGGGCGGTGGAGCCCTCGGGGCGGGCGGCCGTGCCGTTCGGCGTGGTGGCGGCCCAGCCCGTCGACAGGGCGCGCAGCTCGGCGAACTCCTGGCCGAAGTCGACCGGGGAGGAGCCCTGCGCGTGCTTGCCGTCGACGGCGAAGCCGCCCTGGGACGCGGTGGGGGCGAGCTTGCCGTAGACGCCGGAACCCCGGGTCAGGACGACCTGGTTGGCGTGCAGGGTGCCGCCGACGACGAGGCTGTGGCCGCCGGCGAGCTTGTTCAGGTCGCCGTCGGTGAGCTTGCTGCCGACGGAGAAGCCCTGGCCGGTGCCGGCGTCACCGAGGTGCGCGTCACCGCCGATCGCGACCGCGCCCTCGGAGTCGGCGTAGCGCGTCGCGTCGTGCTCGACGAACTCGGCGTAGTTGCCTGCCGCTCCCAGCGGACCGGTCTCGCAGCCGGGGGAAGCGGAGGCGGCGGGTGCCCAGCTGAGGGCGAAGGATCCGGTCATCGCGAGCAGCGCGGCGACAGCGGGCGTACGCATACGGGACTCCAGGTCAGGGAGGCATACGGAGGTATGCGAGGAGAAGCCGCGGGGGGTGGGACACGACCTTCCGGCACCCTGGATTCGTGCGTCAACTGCCGCTAAACGGAACCGAGTTGGACAGAGTGATCCGTTCCGCCCACGCGTGGGCGTCTCGCGGTGACGCAGATCACATGACCGCCGGTAACACTTGGGCAACGTGCGATGGCGGCGTGATGGCGACGTGCGATGACGGCGTGCGACGGCGGCCGCTGCCCGAGGAGGGGAGCGACCGCTGTCCGGCGTGCCGTCGGGGCGGGATCAGCCGAGGAACACGGCCGCGATCTTGTTGTCGAAGCCGATGGCGGAGAGGTCGGCGACGTTGCCGTTCACGCCTCGGACTTGCCCACGCCCCGGACGGGCCGGGGTCATTCCGGACGGGTCGCGGCCGTTATGGACGAGTCACAGCTGTTCCGGACGGGGGCATGGCTGTTTTGGACAGGTCGGGGTCATTGCGCGCATGTCGTGGACACCCGCCCACGGACGGCGCCACCATCGGCACATGACGCTCACGCCGGCCGATGCCGACAAGATCCTCGCCGACAACTTCGCCCCCTGGGTGCTCGACCTCGGACTGGCCGTGGTCGAGACGGGTGCCCTCCACGCCGTCCTTCGGCTGCCCTGGACGGATCGCCTCGCCCGCGAGGGCGGTGCCCTGTCCGGCCAGGCGCTGATGGCCGCGGCCGACACCGCGACGGTGATCGCCGTCTCCTCGGCCCGCGGTGCCTTCGTCCCCATGACGACGGTCCAGCAGTCGACCACCTTCCAGCGCGCGGTGACCGGGGCGGACGTCCTGATCGACGCCCGCCTCTCCAAGCTCGGCAAGCGAATGGCCTTCGCGGACATCACCATGACGGCGACCGACGCGAACGAGCCCGCCGCCCGCGCCTCGACGGTGTACGCCCTGCTGGGCTGACCACCGACAGCCGGCGCTCCTCGCGCGGCCAAGGGCACGGCCAGGGCAGCCAGGGCGGCCGGAGCGGCCGGGGCTCCTCGCAGCCCCGGCCGCCGGCCCCGCAGCGGTCCGGCTCGTGGCCCCGGCCGCGCGGCCGTCCGGGTCGTGGCCCCCGGGGAGCCCACGTTCGCCCGCGGGCCGACGGCCGAACGCCCGGAGGCCCGCACACCCCTTGTCTGATGACGCGTCAGCCAAGACCATGGGGATCCATCGAATATGACGGATCGTCAGATCAAGGGGACCGATCATGGTGGTCTACGGGATGCAGCTCCCGGTCCAGTCGCAGAGCACCATCTACGCCGAGTCCTGGGAGGCCGCCGCCGGACCCGGCGATCTCGTCGAGATCGCCCGTGCCGCCGACCGCGCGGGCTTCGCGTACATCGCCGTCTGCGAGCACGTCGCGATCCCGCGCCGGCTCGCGGGCGCGATGTCCACGGTCTGGTACGACCCCGTCGCCACGCTCTCCTTCCTTGCCGCCGCCACCGAGCGGGTACGCCTGCTCAGCCATGTCGCCGTCGTCGGGCTGCGCCACCCGCTCCTGAGCGCCAAGCAGTACGCGACCCTCGATCACCTCTCCGCCGGCCGGCTGATCCTCGGCGTCGGTGCCGGGCACGTACAGGAGGAGTTCGAGGTGCTCGGGGCCGACTTCGAGCGGCGTGGGCCCGTGCTCGACGAGACGATCGACGCGCTCCGGGCGGCGCTCGGGCCGGAGGAGTTCCCGAGCTTCGCGGGCGAGCGCTTCGCCTTCGAGGGGCTCGGGCAGAAGCCCCGGCCCGCCCAGGCCCGCATACCCCTCTGGGTCGGCGGCTCCTCGCCCGCCGCCGTACGCCGCGCGGCCGTGAGGGGCGACGGCTGGCTGCCGCAGGGTGATCCGCGTGACCGGCTTCCCGCCCAGATCGCGAGACTCAGGACGCTACGCGAGGCCGCGGGCGTCACCGATCCGATCGAGATCGGCGCGATCACCGAGCCGCTGTACGTCGGCGACGCCGGCTGGGACGTCGGCCGGCGCGCGCTGACCGGCAAGCCGGAAGCCCTCGCCGAGTCGCTGCGCCAGTACGGCGCGATGGGCGTGGACCAGATCCAGGTGCGGTTCCGCAGCCGGAGCCGCAGTGAACTCACCGACCAGATGGCGGCCTTCGCCGCCGACGTCGCTCCGCACCTCGACCTCGATCGTTAGGAGTACGGGCATGGGAAAGCTGGACGGACGCGTCGTCCTCATCACGGGCGCGGCGCGCGGACAGGGTGAGCAGGAGGCCCGGCTCTTCGCGGCGGAGGGTGCGAAGGTCGTTCTCGGCGACGTCCTGGACGACCAGGGCGAGGCCGTGGCCAAGGAGCTCGGCGGACTGTACGTGCGTCTCGACGTGAGCCGCGAGGCCGACTGGGCGGCCGCCGTCACCGCCGCCAAGAACGCCTTCGGCCGTATCGACGGACTGGTGAACAACGCCGGCATCCTGCGCTTCAACGAGCTGGTGAGCACGCCCCTGGAAGAGTTCCAGCAGATCATCCAGGTCAACCAGATCGGCGCCTTCCTGGGCATCAAGACCCTCGCGCCCGAGATCGAGGCGGCCGGCGGCGGCACGATCGTCAACACCGCCTCGTACACGGCGCTCACCGGCATGTCCTACGTCGGCGCCTACGCGGCGACCAAGCACGCCATCCTCGGTCTGACCAGGGTGGCCGCGATGGAGCTCGCCCCGAGGAAGATCCGGGTCAACGCCGTGTGCCCGGGCGCCGTGGACACCCCGATGAGCAACCCGGACGGCGCGGACCCGGACGCGCTGGACGAGCTGTACCGGAAGCTGGTGCCGCTGGGCCGGGTCGGGCAGCCGGAGGAGGTGGCGCGGCTCGCGCTCTTCCTGTCCTGCGAGGACTCCTCGTACATCACGGGTCAGCCGTTCGTCATCGACGGCGGCTGGCTGGCCGGAGTCAGCGTGTTCTGACGCTTCGTCAGCTATTGACGGTGCGGTCGCACGGTGGAACAGTCGGTGCCGTCAGATCTGACGGTACGTCAGAAACGTAGGGACGGTGGTGGGACCCCCATGGAATTCGGGCTCTTTGTTCAGGGTTACGTCGGCAAGCGCGCCGAGACCGACCCGCTCGCCGAGCACAAGGCGCTGATGGAGGAGACCGAGTACGTCATCCAGGCGGACAAGTCCGGCTTCAAGTACGCCTGGGCCTCCGAGCACCACTTCCTGGAGGAGTACTCGCACCTCTCCGCGAACGATGTCTTCCTCGGCTATCTCGCCCACGCGACCGAGCGGATCCACCTGGGGTCCGGCATCTTCAACCCGCTCGCGCAGGTCAACCACCCGGTGAAGGTCGCCGAGAAGGTCGCGATGCTCGACCATCTCAGCGAGGGGCGCCATGAGTTCGGCTCCGGGCGCGGCGCCGGCTCGCACGAGATCCTCGGGTTCATCCCTGGTGTCACCGACATGAACTACACCAAGGAGATCTGGGAAGAGACCATCGCCGAGTTCCCCAAGATGTGGCTCCAGGAGGAGTACCAGGGCTTCCAGGGGAAGCACTGGCAGCTCCCGCCGCGCAAGGTGCTGCCGAAGCCGTACGGCAAGTCCCACCCGGCGATGTGGTACGCGGCCGGGTCCCCGCCCTCGTACGCCATGGCCGCGAAGAAGGGGCTCGGGGTGCTGGGCTTCAGCGTCCAGAAGGTCTCCGACATGGAGTGGGTGCTGGAGCAGTACAAGACGGCGATCGTCGACGCCGAGCCGATCGGTGACTACGTCAACGACAACGTGATGGTGACGACGACGGCGATCTGCGCACCGACGCACGAGGAGGCCGTACGGATCGCGGTCGGCGGCGGACTGCACTACCTGCCGTCGCTCGTCTTCCGCTACCACGACACCTTCCCGCGGCCCGAGGGCTTCCCCGCCTGGCCCGAGACGCTGCCCGAGTACAACGAGGAGATCATCGAACTCCTCATCGCCGAGGAGCTGTTGATCTGCGGCGACCCGGACGAGGTGCTGGCGCAGTGCAAGCGCTGGGAACAGGCGGGGGCGGACCAGCTGTCGTTCGGGCTGCCGATCGGGATCTCGAAGGAGGCGACGCTGCAGACGATCAGGCTGGTGGGCGAGCATGTGATCCCGAAGATCGACACGGACCCGGTGCACCGGACCACCCGCTTCCGCGAGTCCGCCTGACCGGGCGCTCCACCCCCGCACCCCCATCCGCGCACGAGGCTCGTCCCCGCCCCTCCCGGTGCGGCCTGCTCCCGAACCGGGCAGGCGGGGGCTCGGCTTCCTGCCGGGCTGTCGCCCCGCGCAGCGGCTCCTCCCCGTCCCACCACAGACCGCGGGCGACGTCTTCCCGGATCGCCGTCCGCGCCGCCCGGCCGGAGGGCCACGCGGCCGCGGCCGGCCGCGGAGCCCTCCGACCGGGCCACGCCCACGCCCACGGCCGCAAACCCCGGCTCACCGCACCTCAACGCACCGCACCTCAACGCACCGCACCCGGCTCACCGCACGCCGACTCACCGCACGCCGACTCTCCGCACCCCGACCTCACCGCACGCGAAGGGACGCCACGTCATGCTCGACCACCTGATCAAGGGCGCAACCGTCGTCGACGGCACCGGCGCCCCCGCCTACCGCGCCGACGTCGGCATCCGTGACGGACGCATCGCCGTGATCGCCGAGCCGGGCACCGTCACCGAGGAGGCCGGGTCGGTCGAGGACGCGACCGGGCTCGTCCTCGCCCCCGGATTCGTCGACCCCCACACGCACTACGACGCCCAGCTGTTCTGGGACCCGTACGCCACCCCGTCCCTGAACCACGGCGTGACGACCGTCGCCGGCGGCAACTGCGGCTTCACCCTCGCGCCGCTCAACCCCGACCGCCCCGAGGACGCCGACTACACGCGCCGCATGATGTCCAAGGTCGAAGGCATGTCGCTGGTCGCCCTGGAAGAGGGCGCGCCCTGGAGCTGGCACACGTTCGGTGAGTATCTGGACGCGCTGGAGGGCCGTATCGCCGTCAACGCGGGCTTCATGGTGGGGCACTGCGCCCTGCGCCGGCACGTCATGGGCCCGGACGCCGTCGGCGGCCGGCCCAGTGACGAGCAGTTGCAGCAGATGCTCACGCTCTTCCACGACGCGATGGACGCCGGCGCCTGGGGACTGTCCACCACCCAGTCGTCCACCCACTCCGACGGGGATGGAAAGCCCGTCGCCTCCCGGCACGCCGAGCCCGCCGAACTGCTCGCCCTCTCCCGGGCCGTCGCGGAACACGAAGGCACCCAGCTGGAGGCGATCGTCGCGGGCTGCCTCGACCAGTTCTCGGACGACGAGATCGATCTGCTCGTCGAGATGAGCGCCGCCGCGGGCCGCCCGCTCAACTGGAACGTCCTGACCATCGACGCCGCCGTCCCCGAACGCGTCCCGCGCCAGCTCATCCCCTCCGAACGCGCCCGCAAGGCAGGCGGCCGGATCGTCGCGCTCACCATGCCGATCCTCACCCCCATGAACATGTCGCTGGGCACCTTCTGCGCGCTCAACCTCATCCCCGGCTGGGGCGAGATCCTCGCGCTGCCCGTCCCGGAGCGGATCGTGAGGCTCCGCGACCCGGAGGTCCGCGCGGAGATGCTGCGCCGCGCCGCCTCCAAGGAGGCCGGAGTGTTCCGCCGGCTCGCCAACTTCGAGCGGTACGTCATCGGCGACACGTACTCCGCGGAGAACGAGGGCCTCACCGGACGCGTCGTGCGCGACATCGCAGCGGAACGCGGCCAGGACCCCTTCCAGTGCCTCGTCGAGATCTGCGCCAACGACGAACTGCGCACGATCCTGTGGCCGATGCCCACCGACAACGACCAGGCCAGCTGGACACTGCGCGCCGAGACCTGGCAGCACGAGGACGTCATGCTCGGCGGCTCCGACGCGGGCGCGCACCTGGACCGGATGTGCGGGGCGCCGTACACGACCCGCTTCATCGGCGACTGTCTGCGCGGACGCGGACTCGCCACCCTCGAAGAGGCGGTGAAGATGCTCACCGACGACCCGGCGCAGCTGTTCGGCCTGCGGGAGCGGGGCCGGATCGTCGAGGGCTTCCACGCGGACCTGGTCCTCTTCGACCCGGAGCGGATCGACGCCGGCCCGGCCACCCTGGTCCACGATCTGCCCGGGGACAGCCCGCGGCTGGACTCGCGGGCGATCGGCATCGTGTCCGTTCGCGTCAACGGCGTCGAGGCGATCCGCGACGACGAGGTGACGGGCGCGGTACCCGGCAAGGTGCTGCGCTCGGGCCGCGACACCAGGACGGTGAGCACGAGGTGACCAGGAAGCACGAGGTGACCACGAAGAGGGCGGCGCAGCGGCTGTATGTGGGAGGGGAGTGGGTCGAACCGGACCGCGGCCACTACGAGGTCGTCGATCCGGCCACCGAGGAGGTCGTCGGTCTCGCTCCCGAGGCGAGCCGCGACCAGGTGTACGAGGCGGCGGCCGCCGCCCGGGACGCCTTCGACGCATGGTCCCGTACGGCCCCCGAGGAGCGGGCTGCCGTCCTGGACCGCGCCGCGGACGTCATCCAGCGGGAGTTCGACGCGTACGCCGACCTCGCACGCGCCGAGACGGGCGCGACGACCGGCACGGCCCGCGGGATGCAGGTCGCGGTCGGGGTGTCCCGTTTCCGCCGGTACGCCAAGGGCGCGCTGGAGCCGGTCGAGCAGGGCCTGCCGCCGCAGATCAACGAGGCGGGCCCGATGGGCCGGGCGGGGATCTTCGGCGCGCTCGCCGCCCGCCGCCCGGTCGGTGTGGTCACGTGCATCACCTCGTACAACAACCCCTGGGCGAATCCGGCGGGCAAGGTCGCGCCGGCGCTCGCGATGGGCAACACGGTCGTCGTGAAGCCGGCGCCGCAGGACCCGCTGTCGGTCTACCGGATGGCGGAGGCGCTCGCGGAGGCGGGCGCGCCGCCCGGGGTGGTCAATGTGGTGAGCGGGTCCCGGAGGGAGGTGGGGGAGGCGGCGGTCGACTCACCGGACGTCGACATGGTCAGCTTCACCGGCTCCACGGCCGTCGGCCAGCGCATCGGCGAGGTGTGCGGGCGCGGCATGAAGCGGCAGCTGATGGAGCTGGGAGGAAAGGGCGCGGCGGTCGTCTTCGACGACGCCGACCTCGACTCCGCGGTCATGGGCATCGGCACGACGTTCGCCTTCTACAGCGGCCAGATCTGTACCGCGCCGACCCGGGTGCTGGCCCAGCGGGGCATCTACGAGCGGCTGGTGGAGAAGCTGACGGGCTTCGTCGGCTTCATGAAGGTCGGCGATCCGGCGGAGCCGGGCACGGTGGTCGGCCCGGTGATCTCCGCGGCCCACCGGGAGCGGATCGAGTCGTACGTCGAGCTGGGGAAGAAGGAGGGCGCGCGACTGGTCGTGGGCGGCGAGCGCCCCGACGCCGCGCGCGGTTTCTATGTCGCGCCGACGCTCTTCGCCGACTGCACCAACGAAATGCGTGTGGTGCGGGAGGAGATCTTCGGCCCGGTCGTGGTCGTCGTGCCGTTCGAGGACGAGGAGGAGGGCATCGCCCTCGCCAACGACAGCGACTACGGACTGATCGACTACGTGTGGTCGGGCGACGTGGCGGGGGCCTTCCGGGTGGCGCGGCGGCTGCGGGCCGGCGGGGTCGGGATCAACACGATCGGCCGGAACATGGAGGCGCCGTTCGGCGGTTTCAAGAAGAGCGGCGTGGGGCGGGACGTGGGCTCGTACGCGCTGCACGCGTACAGCGAGCTGCAGGCGATCGTGTGGCCGGGTGGATGAGATGTGAACCGCACGGGAAATTTTCGAAATAGGACAAAGCGGTCATGGCTGCGGTTTCCGTAACTCGGAGTAATCCGTGCGGCGCCTGCGAATGATTCGAGTGGTGCCCGCTAGGCCTTTGGATCGTCGATCGACTTCTCGTGGTGATGGCGATATCGAAGGCCCAGTATTCGGAGATCGATCCTCCGGATACGGGAACCGCAGCGTTTAACGTCCTGTTCATGACTCAGCTGGAGACGCGGCCCCAGGTCGGAGACACGGTACGGGGACGCACTGATGGGGGCGTCCTGGCCAAGGGGCTGGAGAAGAATTCCGTCGGCCTCCTCGGCAGTGCCGTCATCGGCATCTCGACGGTCGCCCCCGTGTACTGCCTGACCTCCACGCTCGGCTCCACGGCCGGCGAGGTCGGCCTGCAGATGCCCGCCGTGTTCCTGGCCGGCTTCCTGCCGATGCTCCTCGTCGCCTTCGCCTACCGCGAGCTCAACCGGGCGATGCCGGACTCCGGCACCTCCTTCACCTGGACCGTGAAGGCCTTCGGCCCGCGGGTGGGCTGGATGTGCGGCTGGGGCCTGGTGATCGCCACGATCATCGTGCTCTCCAACCTCGCCGGTGTGGCGACGTCGTACTTCTGGCTGCTCGCCGGTGAGATCACGGGCAGCGAGTCGATCGCCGCACTCGACGGCAACAAGGCCGTCCACATCCTCACCTGCCTCACCCTGATCGCCGTCGCCACCGCGATCAGCTACCGCGGCATGACCGCCACCAAGCGCCTGCAGTACGCGCTCGTCGGCCTCCAGCTCGTCGTCCTCGCGGTGTTCGTGGCGATGGCCCTCCAGAAGGCGGGCAGCGGTGCCTTCGACACCGGCCTCGACTTCTCCTGGTCCTGGATGAACCCCTTCGCGGTCCAGTCCTTCGCGGCCTTCACCGCCGGCCTGTCGCTCTCGATCTTCATGTACTGGGGCTGGGACGCCTGCCTCTCCACCAACGAGGAGACCACCGGCTCCGACCGGACCCCCGGCCGTGCCGCGCTCGTCGCGATGGTCGTCCTGGTCGGCTCCTACCTCGCCACCGGTGTCGCCGCGCAGATGGCCGTGGGCTCCGGTGACAAGGGCCTCGGCCTCGCCAACCCGGAGACCTCCGACAACGTCTTCGCCGCGCTGGCCGGCCCGGTGATGGGCCCGGTCCTCGGCATCGCGCTCTTCGTCGCCGTCCTCGCCTCGGCCGCCGCGAGCCTTCAGACCACGTTCATCCCCGTGGCCCGCACGGTGCTCGCGATGTCCGCGTACGAGGCGCTGCCCGCGTCCTTCGCGAAGGTCCACCCGCGCCACAAGGTCCCCGGCAAGGCCACGATCGTCGCGGGCATCGCCACCGGCGCGTTCTACACGATCATGACCCTGGTCAGTGAGCACGTCCTGGTCGACACCATCTACGCGCTCGGCCTCATGATCTGCTTCTACTACGCGCTGACCGCCTTCGCCTGCGCCTGGTACTTCCGCCGCGAACTCTTCCGCTCCGGCCGCGACTTCGTCTTCAAGGGTCTCTTCCCGGTCCTCGGCGGCGTCCTGCTCGCGGCGGTCTTCGGCAAGACGCTCTACGACATGTGGGACCCGGCGTACGGCTCCGGCTCCGCGGTCTTCGGCGTCGGCTCGGTCTTCGTGATCGGCGTCGGCCTGCTGGTCCTGGGTGCGGTGATCATGCTGGTCATGCAGCGCCGCAGCCCGGCGTTCTTCCGGGGCGAGGTCCTGACGAAGGACACCCCCTCGCTGGTGATCGCGGACTGACGCGCCCTCCGGCCCGGAGGGGCCCGCCCGTATCCCCCGCGGGCCGGGCCCTTCCGGGCTCAGCGCTGCCCGGGGCCGCCCGGCAGTGCGCGCAGCCAGTCGACCAGCAGCGAGCCGACCTCGTCGGCCCGTTCCTGCTGGACCCAGTGGCCGCAGCCCTCCAGGATGTGGGAGGACACCAGACGGGGAAGCGTGGTCGGGTAGGCCTTGATGGCGTCCGCCATCCACAGGGTGGGCCCGTCGCGCTCCCCGCCGATGAACAGGGACGGCTGCGTGATCGGTGCCCCGTCCCAGGCCGCGAGATCCGCCCAGTCCCGGTCGATGTTGCGGTAGCGGCTGAGCGGGCCGGTCAGCCCGCCGCGCTCGAACTCGCCGGCGTAGAAGTCCAGATCCTCATCGGTGAGCCAGGACGGCAGCGGACCACGGGGGAACCGGTCGCAGAGCCTTCCTCCCGCCGGGACGAAGAAGCGGGGGCCGTCGGCCGACGGCTCCGCCTCGCCCGAGGCCCCGGCGTAGAACCCGGCCAGCCAGGACCTGATGTCCGGCTCGATCTCGGCCTCCGCCCGGCCCGGCGTCTGGAAGTACTGGATGTAGAACTCCTCCCCCGCGCCGCGCCGCGCGAACGCGTCGGTGGGGCGAAGCCCGCCCCGCGGCGCGTACGGCACGCTGAGCAGAGCCACGGCGGTGAAGAGGTCCGGTCGCAGCAGGGCGGTGTTCGCGGCGATCGGCGAGCCCCAGTCGTGCCCCACGATCACCGCGGACTCGGCGCCGAGAGCCTTCACCACCGCGACGTTGTCGGCGACGTGGGCCAGCATCCCGTACGCCTCCTGCCCGACGGGCTTCGACGACCGTCCGTAGCCGCGGACGTCGATCGCGACCGCGTGATAGCCCGCCGCGGCGATCACCGGAAGCTGGTGGCGCCACGAGTACCAGGACTCGGGGAACCCGTGGACCATCAGGACGAGAGGGCCCGAGCCCTGTTCCACCAGATGGATGCGGCCGCCCGGGGTGTCCACGAGGCGGTGCCGCGGCGGCTGTCCGGACGCGGCGGCGGAACTGACGGGGTGTGACATCCGCTCTCCTGGGGCCCTCGGGCTGTGGCAGGGTGCCGGACGGCAGCCCGTGCGCAGGTCATCGGTACCCCTCAGGCATACCGCTCAGCCGCGCTCCTCGAACGTGGCATATGGGGTGACCGGGTGCCGCCGGTGGATCCGGGTGTCACACCGAGCCGCCCCGCGGCCCTCGGCGTCAGGCGTCCTTGTGAGCCTTGAGCTTGCGCCACACCGCGCCGAGGGCTTCGAGGTCCTGCTGGTCGAGCACATCGGTGAAGACCGGCGCCAGACAGGCGCGGCGGGTCGCGTCGGCCTCCTCGAAGAGCCGGCGGCCCGCCGGGGTGAGCGCCACCTCGATGGAGCGGGCGTCCCTAGCGGAGGGCGTCCGGGAGACCAGTCCGCGCGTCTGAAGGGCGTCGAGAACGCGTGACACCTGGCTGCGGCTCAGCATGGTGCTGTTCCCGAGCACGGAGGCGGCGACCGGTTCCTCGCTGTTGGCGAGCCACAGCATCACCTCGAACCAGGACACGGGCAGGTCGTGCGCCTTGGTGAGGGCACGGTCCACGCGTTCGGTCAGCACGGTTCCGGCCCAGACCAGGCCGTAGAAGGCGTGGTCGGCCTCGGACATCTCCGCCGGGGTGAGTTTCCTGGTCGCCATGCTCCGATCGTACCGGGTTGCGTGTGTGCACACGCAATGCTTAAGGTGTGTGTACACGCACCGAAGTGGTGTGTGGTGATACGTCCTGATCCGAAAGGGATCCCTCATGTCTTCCGCCACCCCCACCAAGGTCGTCCTCATCACCGGCACCTCCTCCGGCATCGGCCTGGCCGCCGCCGTGGCCGCGGCGAAGGCCGGCTGGCGCACGGTCGCGACCCTCCGCGACACCGGCCGCGCCGACGCCCTGCGCAAGGCCGCGGCCGAGGCCGGGGTAGAGCTCGACATCCGGCAGCTCGACGTCGTCGACGAGGCCTCGGTGACCGCCGCGGTCGACGGAGTGATCGCCGACCACGGCCGGCTCGACGCCGTGATCAACAACGCCGGCGCCGGACACCTCGGCACCCTGGAGAACGACACCGTCGCCGACGTCCGCGACGTCATGGAGGTCAACTTCTTCGGCGTCCTCAACCTCTCCAAGGCCGCCTTCCCCCATCTGCGTTCCGCCGGCGGCCGGCTGATCACCGTCACCAGCGTCGGCGGTGTCGTCGGACAGCCCTTCAACGAGGCTTACTGCGCGGCGAAGTTCGCCGTCGAGGGCTACATGGAGAGCCTCGCCCCGGTGGCGGCCTCCGTCGGTGTGGCCGTGTCCGTCGTCGAGCCGGGCGCCGTGGCCACCGAGTTCGTCAACAACATCGGGGTCGATCTGGAGGCCGAGATCGCCGCCGCCGGTCCGTACGCCCCCGCGCTCGACGCCTACGTGAACCGCACCGTCGCCCAGTTCCTCAACGCCGCCCAGACCCCGGCGCAGGTCGCGGAGACCGTACTGGAGGCCCTGACCGCGGACCGTCCGGCGTTCCGTCTCCAGACCTCCGACTGGGCGCGCGGCTTCACCGGCACCAAGCTCGACGACCTCGACGGTTCCGCCGTGCTGGGCGTCACGAGCGGCTGGGTGGCATGACCCCCTCCGGCCGCGAGGGTGTCCCCTCACTCGCCGCGAGGGCGTCCCTTCACCCGCGCGTGTGACAATGCCCCGTCCGACGACAGGCAGGCACGCGAGGGACAGCCGATGGAGGCACTGGACGCGCGGGATCCCCGCACGGTGGGGGAGTACCGCATCCTGGGGCGGCTCGGCGAAGGCGGCATGGGCCGCGTCTACGTCGCGCGCAACGCGGGCGGCCGGTCCGTGGCGCTCAAGTTCGTCCACGCCGACATGGCGGCCCTCCCCGGCTTCCGCGAACGCTTCCGCCGCGAGGTGGAGGTCGTCCGGCGCGTCGCCGGGGCGGGCACCGTGCCGCTCGTGGACGCCGGGGCCGACGAGCGGCACCCCTGGTACGCCTCGGAGTACGTGCCGGGCCCCTCGCTCCAGGAGGCCGTCGACACCTTCGGGCCGCTGCCCGCCGACGCGCTGTGGCGGTTCGCCGCCGATCTCGCCGCGACGCTGGAGCACGTACACGGCCATGAACTCGTCCACCGTGACCTCAAGCCGTCGAACGTCCTGCTCTCCACGGCCGGGCCCCGGCTCATCGACTTCGGCATCGTGCGCGCGGCCCTCGACACCGTCCTGACCCTGAACGGTGAACGTCTCGGCACCCCGGCTTACATGTCGCCCGAGCAGGCCTACGGCGAGCAGGTCACGGCGGCGAGCGACATCTACAGCTACGGGCTGACCGTGGCCTTCGCGGCGACCGGCCGGGTCCCGCTGCGCGGCACGCTCGCAGGACCGCTGCCGGGCGTGGACCCGGCGCTGGACGAACTCGTCCGGCACTGTCTCGATCCGGACCCCGGTCGCCGGCCGGCCGCCGCGGACCTCGTCGCGCGGGCGAGGGCGCTCGACACGACGACCGACACCTGGCTCCCGGCGCCGGTCGCGTCGCTGATCGCCCGCACGTCCGAGGAACTCCTGAACCTGGACACCCAGGCGACCCCCGACCGACCCGACACCCCGCCCCGGCTTCCCGCGGAGGCACCTGCCGGGTCCTCGAGCCCTGCGCCCGCTGCCGCTGCGGGCTTTCACGAGGCGGCGACCCGGCTGTCGGCTCCGCCTCCGCTGCCCAGGACGCGGGTGTACGAGAACCCGTATCCGAACGTCGCCCCCGGCGCGCCGAGCAGCCCGAGCACGCCACCCGGCCCGGGCAGCGCGAGGGCCCTCAGCGCCCCGGGCACGCCACCCGGCCCGGGCACTCCTCCGGTCAAGGCGCAGACATGGCCGCCTCGGGGGGCCGTTGCGGCGGGGCCGCCCTCGGCGCCCGAACCCGCCGCGGGCGACTGGCCGTACCGCGGATTCCTCGGCCGGCCCCGCATCGGGCTCATGTGGCTCGCACCCCTCGCGGCCTGCTCGTTCCTCCTCGCCTTCGCGCTGCCGAGCGCCATGGGCGGTCTGCGCCTGCTCGCGGCCGCGGCCCTGATGAGCCTGTGCTTCTGGCTGGCCGCCGACCGCAACCGCACGGACCGCGTCCGCTGGTTCCGGCTCAACCAGACCTACTGGCTCACGCTCGGCCTGCTCACCCTCCAGGGCTGGTCCGCGGTCGCCGCGTACGACAAGGACCTGCTGGAGGCCGTCGGCCGCAGGAGCGACATATCCGGCCTCCAGATCGTCGTGGGCGGCCTTCTCAACGCCCTGGAACTCTTCCTCGCCCTGGGCTCACTGGCCCTGCTCTACGTCGTACCGGCCGCGATCGGACGGTGGATACGCGCGCGCAGGTCTGGTCTCTGACCGACCACCCTCCCGCCACCCGCCCGAGCCGCCCGTCCGCCGGAATCGCCCGACCGCCGGAACCGCCCGACCGCCCGTCGGTCGGTCGATCGGTCAGTCGTCCCCCAGGAACACCGGGTTCGTGAACGCCGCCAGTGGCCCGGGAAGGCCCGGGATCGGCACGACCGCCGGGTGCCGGACCTCCGCCCGTACGTACGCCGCGTACGCCGCCGTCGTACGCCACTCCACCGTGCCCGTGCCCTCCGCCGGGAGCGTCGCCGTGTGGAGCACGCCCTGGTCGGTGACGATGCGGGCGGTGCGGCCGGGCGCGCCGGTGACCTCCAGGCGGACCGTCACCGGGTCGTCGGCGTCGACACGGAGCCGTTCGCCGATGCCCGCGTGACGCCCACGGCCGCCGTACGCGGCGAAGGAGAGCGAGACGGCCGACGATTCGGCGACGTACGAGCGGCCCGCGCGGATGCCGTCCAGGACGGCCTCACGGGTCAGGTCGTCGGCGAGGACCACGGTCTGCGGGGTGCCGACGGGATCCGGGTCACGGTGGGCGTCGCTGCTGCCCATCGCCGGGGTCCAGCGGTGGCCCGAGCGCACGGAGGCCACGAGCATGCTGTCCCAGTCGGCGAGGGACACCTCGTCGTCGGGGGTGTAAGGGCCGTTCCACACCTCCACCGCGTCCGCCTCGCCGAAGCCGAACTTCCAGTTGCAGCCGATGCAGGTGGCGTGCGGGTGGGCGGGCACGACCAGGCCGCCGGCACGACGGATCTCGCGCGCGTAGTGGCCGAAACGGTTGTCCCGCGCCCGGTAGCGCCAGTCGACGAACGTCCCCGGGTCGGTGCCGAGCGCGACGACGTGCCCGTTGCGGGTGGTGACCTCCTCGCCGAGGAGGATCAGCAGGTCGTCCCCGGCCACGTCCGCCCATGCGCCGTGCGCCGCATGCGTGTTGTGCTCGCTGCTGTTGATGAAGTCCAGCCCGGCGGCGCGGGCGAGGGCGGCGATCTCGGCGGGCGTGCGGCGGCCGTCCGAGTACCAGGAGTGCAGATGGCAGTCGCCGCGGTACCAGGCCCGGCCGCGCCCCTTGGCCCGCTCCGGCGGGTACACCGGCTTCGGCGTCGCGGCCCGGGGGCCGTACGTGAGGGTGATCGTGACCGCGTACGGCAGGCCCTCCGGCGCGACCGTGTACGGGCCCAGCGCGATGTGCCAGGTGCCGGCGCGGACCGGTCCCGCGATGTACCCGGGCGTCGCCTCGTCGCCCCGGATGATGAACTCGCTCCGTGCCCCGCCCGACCAGCCGCGGAAGCCCTCGCCGCCGAGTGCCGTACCGCGCTCGTCGAAGACGCCGATGTCGAGCGCGTTGCCCTGGGTGCCGGCCGGGACCTGCGGCTTCTCGTACGTGTACGACACCCGGATCTCCGCGACGCCGCGCGGGACCTCGACGGGGAGGTACACGAAGTCGGGCGAGCCGGGCGGCAGGGTGCCGCGTACGACCTTGGTGGTGGCCGTCGTTCCCGCGTCGGCCGCTTCGGCGAAGCTCACGCTGCTCAACGTAAGCGCCGCGGCGGCTCCCGTCACGAACAGTCCGCGTCTGCTGATGAACGAGTCGTCGTTGCACATGCCGTCGGCTCCCCGGGTGGTGGTGAGAGGGACAGGAGTGGTGCCGCAGTGGTGCCGAACAACCTCGTACCCGGCCGTGAACCCCGCGGCAAGGGGAGGGGGTTGGCCGGTTGCCGCCACATGGCCTTCCGGGACCCTCGGAATCTCCCGCCGTACCGCGTAGCTTGATCCCGCACCAGAGTCGACGGAGGCGGAGGCGCCGGAATGCGGATCTCGACCACGATCTTCCTCACGGACGAGACGATCACGCCCGTACGGCTGGCGCGCGAGCTGGAGGAGCGCGGCTTCGCCGGTCTGTACCTGCCCGAGCACACCCACATCCCGGTCGAGCGCGCCACGCCGTACCCCGCGGGCGGCGACCTCCCGCCCGAGTACGGCCGTACGCTCGACCCCTTCGTCGCCCTCGCCCAGGCCGCGGCGGTCACGACGAACCTCGGCCTCGGCACCGGCATCACGCTCCTCGCCCAGCACGACCCGATCGCCCTCGCCAAGCAGATCGCGACCCTCGACCACGTCAGCGGTGGCCGCTTCACCCTCGGCGTCGGCTTCGGCTGGAACAGGGAGGAGGCCGCGGACCACGGCGTGGACTGGGCCACCCGGCGCGAGCTGAGCCTGGACCGGATGCACCTGATGCGGGCGCTGTGGACGGCCGAACCGACGGCGTACAAGGGCGACTTCGGCTCGGTCCGCGCCTCGTACGCCTACCCGAAGCCGGTCAGCGGTGGCGCCCCGCGCGTGCTCGTCGGCGGCGCGGCGGGCCCGAAGCTCTTCTCCCACATCGTCGACTACGCGGACGGCTGGATGCCGATCGGCGGCCGCGGCCTCACGGAATCGGTCCCGGTCCTGCGCGACGCCTGGGAAAAGGCGGGCCGCGACCCGGGCACGCTCCAGATCGTCCCCTACGCGGTCCTCCCCTCGGCGGGCAAGCTGGCCCACTACGCGGAACTGGGCTTCGAGGAGGTCGTCCTCCAGCTCCCCCCGGCGGGGGAGACGGAGGTCCTGAGGGTGCTGGACGCCTACGCCGAGTACGTCTGACGCCTCGGGACGTTCCCGCGCGGGGCTACGGTGGCTCCTCGGGACTTCCCCTCCAGACGGGCACCTCGGTCTGGGCTCAATGTGATGTTTCGCAAGGACCGTTGTCATGCATGACGGACACTTCGGTGCCCGACGTGGCGGGGGCCGGGTGTCGGTGATGCATGAGATCCGCGCACTGAAGATGATTCGACCGCCCCCGATGCCCTCACCCGCCGACACCGATCGGACGGCCTACAAGGACCGAGCGCCAGGTAATCGAGCGGTGCGGCCGTGCTGAACACCATGGAACGCGAAGAGTGTCGCGAGGCTTCGGCCACCACCATTGCCCACAGGTTCGCTGTGCTGATGAAGAGCGGTGAACGGGCCTGCGCTCTCGTCCTCGCGCTTCCTGGGGAAGTTCGGGAACTCGATTCTGGGAGCGTTACACCTTTCGCTCCCAGAACGGCGTTCCCACGCGTATCCGGATCTGTTTGTCGCGATCGACCAGATCGACCACGGTGCCCTCCACTATTTCGCCCACCTCCGGCAAGGGCGTCGGAGGGTCTTCTTCGGTGGTCGAAGGATTGTAGGAGCTGAGATCGATGAAGCCATTCACGTCGGGCGCGCCCTCCAAAGTGAGAAATACGCCAAAATTGAATCGCGCCTTCACCTTGCCCCGGGCGCTTGCGCCGAGAGGGTATCGTCGCTTGGCTTCCTGCCAAGCGTGCTCGTTCGTCATCGGTGCCGGATCCTTGGGTATTGGTTGAGTTCTTCCACGGCGGTATTCGGGATTTCTAGCTCGATCAATGGGCCGCCCTCGTAGGGTTTCTCGTACCCTTTGAACTTGGCGTCGTAATCTGCCCTCGGGATCCGTATCTCAATGACCCCCTCGCCGTAGAACGGGGCGTATTTTGTTTCGGGCAATGAGCGCTCCTTGGCGAAGTACACCATGCCATTGAAGTACGGATCATTGGGGCCGCCTGGGAAATTCTCCTTCAGGTAACCGTGTAGCTCTTGGAAATCCCCTTGCCCTCTCTGGGGTGCCTTGAATATCGGTTGTACATCCTCATCATCCTCCGGGCACGGTGACAACCCCAGATGGTCAGTCCACGTATGCGGATTGGGGACGTAGGCGGAGGGATTGGGTGACGGGGAGAGGCCCATCGGATCCGGTGTCAGGTACCTCCCTGTCTCAGGGTCGTAGTGCCGGTGGAAGTTGTAGTGGAGCCCCGTCTCCGGGTCGAAGTACTGTCCCGGGAAGCGCAGCGGCGTGTAGGCCGTGCTGGACGTCGCCCAGGTCGTCGTTCCCCACAGAGTGCTCCGCGTGTGCCACGCCAGTTCGCCCGACTCGTCGATGAGTTCGTTCGGGGTGCCGACCAGGTCGGTGACGATGGCGAAGAAGCGCTCGTCGATCGACTCCTGTGGGGCATCGGCCGACAGGATGCGCTCTGTTTGGGTGAGCGGGTGCAGGCCGTCGTAGTCCCAGGTCAGGGAGACCGGGTTGGGGAGTTCTGCGGACTCGGTGGTCTGTTCGCAGAGGGTCGCGCCGTCCCAGGTGAAGGAGACCTGCTCGATGACGGTGACGCCGTCGTCGGCGAGGCGTTGCTTGGCGATGCGGCGGCCCAGGGCGTCGTACTGGTAGCGCCAGACCGCGCCGTCCGGGGTGGTCACGGAGGTGAGCCGGTCCTCCGCGTCCCATTCGTAGCGCCAAGTGTCCGGCTTGCGGGACAGGCGGGTCTTCTGGCGCAGGACGATGCGGCCCTGGGCATCGTGCTCGTAGCGGACGTTGCCGGCGCGAGTGATACGGGTGCCTGTGTAGGCGCGGGGGCCAGTGGCTTCCTGGCCGGGGTGCGTGGTGGGCCAGGATGCCTCGGTCTGGTTGCCCGCCGTGTCGTAGGCGTAGCGCTCGGTCCAGTTGGACGCGTGGATCGCGGTGACGCGTCCGGCCGTGTCCAGGTCGAAGGTCCTCGCACCGGCAAGCTGGTCGTCGATGCCGACGAGGTAGCCGTCGGCACGGTACGTGTAGCCGCGCCGCTGGAGGCTGCCGCTCGCGCCGGCGACATGCTGGTCCGTCAGTCGGCCCATCGGGTCGAAGGTGTGGTGGATCGCGACGGTCTCGCCGATGCGGCGGGCGAGTTCCTGCCCGGCCGCATCGCGCTCGAACGCGACTGTGCGTCCCGAGGTCGTCAGCTCCGTACGGCGGCCCGCCGCGTCGTACGACCAGCTGCTGACGGCCCCGCCCGGTGTCGTCCTGCCCGTTCGGCGGCCCAGGACGTCGTAGGCGAAGGACAGGTCGCGGCCGTTCACCGACTCGGACCTGAGCCGTCCGTAGCGGTCGCGCAACCGAGTCAGCGTCGCGTCCTGGTTCGCCGCCGTCGCGAGTTCGTCGAAGACGTCGTACTCGTAGGTGGTGACGGAGCCCTCGGCGTCCTTGCGGGTGATCTGGCCCAGTGCATTGTGCTCGAACCGCACGCTCTGGCCGAGGCCGTTCGTCCGGGACGCCAGTTGCCCCGCCGCGTCGTACGCGTAGCCGAGAGCCCTGCCGTCGAAGTCGGTCTCCGATATGAGCCGGCCCGCCGGGTCGTACTCGTACGACCAGGTCAGGCCCTGCGGATTGGTGACCCGCGTCAGACGCAGATTGGTGTCGTGCGAGAACTCGTACCGCACACCGTCCGGCCCCGTCCGGGCCACGAGGAGGTCGAAGTCCGTGTACTCGAAGGTGGTGACACCGCCCATGGCATCTGTGTGGCGGGTGCAGTTGCCCTCGCCGTCGTAGGTCCACGACTGCGCACTGCCGTCCGTTTCGACGCGTCGTGCGACCTTGCCCTCGACCGTCCATTCCAGCCGGGTGAGCGCCCCGAGCGGGTCGGTGAGGGCGACCGGCCTGCCGAAGGCATCCCGTTCGTAATGAGTCGTCGCGCCCAGTGGATCGGTGATCTCGACGGGAAGACCTGCCTGGTCACAGCGCACGCGGCTGGTGTGGCCACCAGCGTCCGTCACCGATATCAGGTGTCCGGCCTCGTCGTAAGTGAAGTGCGTGGTCGCGCCCGAGGCGTCGGTGGCTGAGGTGCGGTTGCCGCGTTCGTCGTAAGTCCGGCGCACCACCGTCCCGTCGGCGTCCCGGACGCGCAGCGGCAGTCCCAGTCCGTCGTACTCGACCGACAGTTCCCGGCCGTCCGGACGCCGCACGGTCACCGGCCGACCGGCCTCGTCGTACGACGTGCTCGTCACGTGGCCGAGCGGGTCGGCGGTGGCGAGGAGCCGGTTGAACGGGTCGAACTCGAAGCGGGTGACGGCGCCGTTCGCGTCGATCTCGGCGACTACCTGCTGACGCTCGTTGATCACATAGCGCTTGGTGTGGCCCAGACCGTCGGTCATCGAGGTCGTCCGAAGGCCGGTGTCCGGGTCGGTGTCGTCCCAGGTGAAGTGGGATTCGACATGGCCGTTCGTACCGGACTGGTACACGCACCGGTCGAGGTGGTCGTAGACGTAGTCGTAGTGGCTGCCGTTGGTGTCGGTCCACGACGTCATGCGGCCGAGGTCGTCGTAGCCGAACCGCACCGGCCGGCCACAGGAGTTGATGACCTCGGTCAGATGGCCGTCCGTGTAGCCGTACCGCAGGATCTCCTGGTCCGAGCCGTCGGCGGCGGCACCCGCGAGGTGCAGCGCGGTGACCCTGCCCTCGTCCGTCGTGAGCTTCAGGTGGTAGCCGCTGTGGTGCACGAGCGATGTCGGGGCGCCGGACTCGTCGCGGTCGAAAGTGATCCAGCGGCCGTTGCGGTCGTCGAGCTGCACCAGGAGGGCCAGTTCGTCGGTGTGGTCGGTGAAGTGCCAGACCCGTCCGGTGTCAGGGTCGCTGACCGTGTAGCCGTGGTCCGTACGGTCCAGGGGCCAGCGCCTGCCGTGCGTGGGCAGCATGGGGACGCCGGGCGCGGGGTGTGGGTAGGCGAGCAGACTGCCTTCGTCGCAGGCGAAGACGATGCCCTCGGAGTCGATCTCCAGGCGCTGATCGACGGTGCTGGACCAGGTCGGACCGAACCAGCCACCCGCTCGGTACGAGGAGTCGAAGGAACGCCGGAACACCAGAGGCAGGGAGCCTGCGAGGACGATGTCCGTCTGCGGCAGGAGCACACGGCCGTTCGCGACGTCGACCGGGTCTCCGTCGCACTTCGTCTCACTGCACTGTTTGCCCTTGCCGTCGGGATCCTTGGTGTGCCCGTCCCGTGCCTTGGTCGGTGGGCTGTCGGCGAGGTCCTTCATGCCTGCCCTGAGCCCGCCCCGGAGGAGACCACCGCCCTTAGACCGTGTCCTATGTGGTGCTGGCTCGTTGGACTGTTCATGGGGCGGGATACGTGGAGTTGGATTGTTCCGGACGGGTTGTGGGAGATCGCGAA